>NZ_QTMH01000001.1:0-557841 GCF_003603065.1 Bacteroides sp. AF20-13LB | reverse complement strand
GGATGAAAAGTGAACGGATATCACCGTTTTGGGTGAACGGATATCAACCGTTTTCAGCACTATTTGTAGCTGATCCGGAACAAGTTTGATAGAATTTTGCCACAATTATTATGTGGTAGAATCAATTTATGCTTATTTTAGAAAACAGATTCTATATAAGAACAAACTTACAGCTGAATCCTGTTTCCATTTACACAAAATTTTGGAGAGTGTCCACAATTTTATATCCGTTCATTCTCTAAAAGTGCATTTTGCTAGCAAATAGCAATAGGGGTGAAAATCCTCCTTATTATCTAGCAAAGCCATGGTAATTTATGTAACGCAATATACAACTAGTCCCAATACTATCGTATAAACGAACAAAAATATCACCAAAACTTTCATCCAGAAATCTGAAAACCAAATACCTTCATTTCGTTTGAGAATTTTGCGTATATTGGATTCATGTTCCGTTAACATTTTCGTCTGTTCGGAACGATGATTCTCCAATATGGTTTCCCATGTTTTGACAGATTGGTTTAGGAGTTGTTGGAGCCTTCTTCAACACCACAGAAGCATTACCTTCGGCTTTAATAGCATCCTGAAGGTCTTGTTGAATTTTCAACAAAGTCTCTTTTATTTCACATATTTCTTTGAGCCTCTTATCGACATCCAGTTTCTCAGTTTCTGTTTCATGGCTGATTTCAACTTTTTTCAACATATCATCAACGTTTATTGATGGTGTGATTTTTGATTTTCTAATTCCCATGATTCATGTTTTTTTAATTGTTAACTTATCTGTGAAGTCCTTTCTTACGTTTGCACATACTATTTGCCATTCTTGCACAGCGGCGTGCCCATTCAAGTTCATCCTCGTCCTTATCTCTTCCCCAACCTCCTGTATCAGAGCCGCCTCCACCACTTGATGCCGCTATACTTGTAGCAGCATTCAAATATCCGGCAAAAAGCAAAAGAGCCGTGTGCTGTATCTCTTCAATCTTTGCAAATGGATGGGCATCCTCCAAAGAACAATCTTGACGGATGATATTGTCTGCGGCTTCGGGTATCTCTACATGGAATTTGTGATATTCATCTGTCATTATATCATAATGTTTCATAACCGGCTGTGAAATAGTCGAAGGTTGTATAACAGGAGTCCTGTCAGTTGTCCGTGCTTGTCGGGAAGTAGATTCTTTCGATTCAAATTTCCTTTTCTGAGAATGAAGTTTTGCCCAAGTAGTCTCTATTTTTGAAGGGGTCAGGTTTCTCCCGATACCCAACACGGACGACTTATAGGTGGAGTTACCACGCTTAATGGAATAGCCATAAACTCCGCCTCCATCTTTTTCTTGCAAATGCACTTTATAGCCTCGTTTTTTCAGTTCTGTTTCATACTGCTGCCAGCTGAATTTTTCCATAGAGCGAAGTATCTCTATACAGATGTTTGAAATTTCCTGCCTATGGTGTATGCCTATTTCTTCAGACTGTATCCAGCCCCGTTTCTCGTTGATGATGTTCGCAGCCATGATAGCCCTCTCGCCAATCTTATGGCTATCATTGATTTTTCCGTCCATATCCACACGGTTAGCATCAATGTGTAGGTGGAGAATGCCACTTTGGGAATCCCGGTGTAGAGCTACGATGTATTGAGAGTTCTTGAGGTTGGTATGCTGTGAAGAAGCCCTCTTGGTCTTACCAGAGAGATCTATGGAATCAAATACGCGGATGAACTCATTTGACAAACGTAACCAATCGTCCATTGTCCATCCCCGGCTTTCTTCCTCGGATGGGGAAATTTCAATTCTTATCACGTTCCTGCCAAGCGGTCTGCCCTTATTGATTTTCTCAGCATATTTTTTTTGAACAAGCATCATTCGCCCATACATTGCTTCCGGAGAAATATTATCTGGAAGGAGATTGGCTTTTACTATATCCGCTTTCTCTTTGTTGACGGAATATCTTATGGCATTCGCTCCATGTGATATGGTAGAGGCCTTTGCTATCATAATGGGTAAGTAAATTATTCGGTAAGGTAATTTTCTATTTGGTTCCAGCGATTAATTAGTTGCGTTGCTGCGATCATCCATTGTTCCACGAACCTGGTATCACTAAAATACATGGCTCGTTTATCTGCTTGTATGGACTTAACGGCTGCTGCAATACGGATAAGGTCACCCCTTGCATCTGCCAAACTACATAGGGCTTCTATTTCACGCTCAGACAGTCGTTGTCGTGGATGCTGCCCCAAAGCTGTACGGCGTATGTAGTCACTTATGGACAAGCCGCAGGTTTTGGCTAGTTCTGTGGCTTGGAAATATTCCTTCTCTGTTACACGAGCTTCAAGTCGCAGGTTACGTCTTATAATTTTCTTGGCATTCTTGCTATTCTCTTCATTGGTATTATTATCGATTTTCTTTTTCATGTTTTATTATACATTTATAAGTGGTCTTTAATTTAAAAGGTACAACCCGGTGGGAGCTTGCGACCGCCGAAAAATGCCTATGTAGTACGAATGAGCTTAGCGAATTTGTGCGACATAGGAACTTCTTGCAATACCACACATAATCGCTTTGGACACATTACGTTTTAGATATTGCTATACTTGACATTTACTCTAAATATTTTTCACTGAATTTTTCCTCTGCTATAGTTTGTGGTAAAACAGAAACATAATATATAACAAACAATAGGGTAAAAAAACTATCTTATCAAAACTGTAGGTATTACTTGTGTCAATACAAAAGTATACCATTACAAAGTTTTGTATCTATATTTGTTTTATGCCATTCTTGATTCTTATAGTTGAGAAAATCTTCTTCTATATGGCTATCCAAATTTACTATGGAACACAGACAAAATACTAACCGTATCATTTAACTGAGTTTACAGGCATTCCTTCCATATCGTCAGGTCTGTCTTTTAAACGGACATAGAAAGGATTGTCAATTCGGTTGCCGTCCTGCATCCATGCCGATATACATTTCAGCGTATGGATACTTGTTCGGTTGCTTTGTGTAGATGTGACAATTCCTAACTGGTTCATCTTGTCAAGTACACGGGATACAGTTTTTTTATCATAGCCCAATTTGCTGGACAATTCTACCTCCGAAAGGACGGCTTGTCCCACTTGCAAGGTCGTAGAGAAGCCTTTTATGGCATACTTGGTTTCTTTCAATACTGCCTTTTCAATAAGGCGGTGCAGAATCTTCATACGGTCAATGCCGTATTTACTTTCTGACAGATACGTAAGCTGCTCTGACGAAAGTACTATACAATAGTTCAAATTTGATTTCATCGTCTGTTTATTTGAAGATCTTTTATAAATAGTGCAGCCAAAAGAAAAAGTTAACGGTGCATTCCATATCCTCTCTCTGGCATATAATATTCCTTGTCGTAGGCTATATGGTCAAGTACATTTTGCAGCTTATCAAGTTGGTAGTTATCCAAAACAGGAATAGCAGCAATCGTGATTTTCTGTGAAGCGATACGGCGGTGTTCACAATTTCTTTCTGACATACTGCCATCTCCGTCAGCATAAACACTCCGCAGATAATCGTTCACAGCTTCGGTTTGTACCTTGCTTGGATATGCTGCAGAATAATTGTCTTGAATATACTCCACCATATGGCTGACCGCATTTGCCAGTAGTGGTTCATACTTTTGTATTAGCTTGATTAGCTCTTCCTTTTTCATACAGTCAATTCATTTTGTCCCATGTCCCATGCATATCTTATAACTTTCTTTTTATCTACTTTTTGTTTTTATTATTTTTCTTGGGAAAGAGGGACAAAGGGACATGATGTTTGTCTTTTCCCTTAATTTGAATGGTAAATTCTGTTCACAATAATAATGTTGTACTGGCTTCTTCGCCTGGCGTATCTACTCTCACCCAAGGATGCTTTGTCCGTCCTGTCTTGTCGCAATATGCAGGGTGCAGCCCCTTGACCTTTTCCTGATCACTCCGTTTCCAATTAGGAATCATAGACATCAGGCGATTAATATATTGTGATGTGTACTTAGACGGATTGCGCCTGACTATATCATTGGGTAGTTCCTCTATAATCTGCCGGGCACAAACCATATTGAGTGTGGTCATTTTGAAGTTGGAATCTGGGTATGCTCCTTTTTGATAAGCCAATCGGTTAGGAATAGTCCAACTTGCATATTGGATGGGGATCTCACGCTCCAAATACATTTCCAAATCTTCCATGATGGGGTCAACAAGAATGTTGGAATGTTGCCCCTGTACCTCATTTGCTTTGATTTCTAAATCTGGTGTTAAGTAAAGTTTCATTCCTTGCCGATAATAGACGTACGCTTCTGCCCAAAGTTGAGGAACAGTACGTTGTAAAATATCCAACCATTCTGATACATGACCGTTACCTTTGACCGGGATTATCCACCAGCGACGGTTTCCATTGTCACCTTGCAGGAAATTTGTTTCATTAGTAGTAGCTGCGAAGACATTGTGCCGCATAAATTCCACTACCTTATGTCCGTATGCAGGACGCATGAAGTCACTACAGCGGCTCAGAAAAGCTTTGGCTGCCTCTGCATCATTTGCCCGTTTTAAACCGTTCAACTCACTTATTTCTATAATCCAACCATTGGTTATGGTTTCTACCTTCTCCTTGTCACCACTGGCAAAAGAGAACGAATCGTTGAACCACTTTCCACTGATGGTTTTGAAAAAGGTGCTTTTTCCGATGCCCTGGGGACCAGGCAGAGTCAATACGTTGTCAAACTTACAACCGGGGGTAAAAACCCGGGCAACAGCCGCTACGAACCATAACTTTGTTTGTTCCCTTACAAGTGGAGTATCTTCCGCTCCTAAATAATCAATAATAGTTGTGGCTATACGAGGTTGCCCATCCCATATTTCTTGGGTGATAAAATCCTGTACAGGATTAAAACTACGTTCCAAAGAGGTTGTTTTTAATATTTCAAATACTTTGTTCTGCGTCAGATATAATTTGTATGTCCTTTCCAGGTAGTCTTGTATCTTTCCAACTGACTCTTCATCAATTTTATTGCCATTGACATTATGGAATAAAGAACAGAAACATATATCATCCTGAGAAAAGGTATCGTACTTTATCATGCTCAAGTTTTCATCCGATGTAAAGATGAGCCTATAATTACTTATGGAGCGGAAAAGATTCCCGTAGCTGTCTGTTGCCAGCTGCTGTTTCCAATTCTCTTTCATACTGTTTACTCTTTAATGTGGATACCACCCGATTCCTTTGCCAGCGATAATGCAAGGTCTGCATCCACTACAATTTTTCGTCCTATTTGTGTGATAGCCTTGTCAATTATACCGCTCTTCTTAATGCGATTAGCCGTAGGTACACTACATCCAAACACACGGGCAATACCCTCTATTCCATAGTAGTTGCCTTTTGGAGCTATTGGGGATGTAGCTTTTTCTGTGGACTCTACACTTTTTGTAATTAGAAAACAAAGTTCCTCGCCGGTCATCATAGCAATGGGCTTTTGGAGCAACTGGTTTAGATTGAATTTTTCTTCCATACCTTTATTTGTTTAGTTATTGAATACTTTAAGCCTCGGTTTAACTCTGTGAAACCGATTTCACAAGCAAAGGTATTGTATGAAACTCAGCGTATTGGTCGGCTTATTTATACCTTAATATAACCGACCGATTTACAACAGATATTTACAGAAAGTAAAAACGGATAGCTGGATTTCCCAACTACCCGTTTTTTATAAAATAATCTGTCCATCGGTCTATTATCCGTTTTGCTTTGATATAACTGTTTCCTCTTTGAGGTGAAGTCAATGTAATGTCTTTGATTTCACCATATCTTTTCTGTGGAATGTCATGTCCGTAATGTCGCTGGTAGAATTGTTCGATGGCACGATGAAATGTCATGTATCTTATAGAAGCCTTCATTCTTCCAGCTTTTACCAGAGCTTTCAATAAATAGGCAAGGCTTATATCTTCGGTGTTCTCTTCAAGAAAAGAGTAAATGCCTTGTTTGATACGTTCCTTATCCCCAATAAGGATGTCATCCAATGATTGTATTATTTTTCTGTTTCCACGTTTACCTTTCACTTTTCGCAAGGCAAACATAACTTCTTTCCAAATATCCGGATTACATACTTCAGCCGTTGCTTCCCATTCGGCTTTACTTTCAGTTCCTATCTCTATGCTTTTATTAACAAGCAAAGCAATACACGATTTTATCAGAAGCATATCGCCATTATCA
This sequence comes from Bacteroides sp. AF20-13LB, assembly GCF_003603065.1. Taxonomy (NCBI): domain Bacteria; kingdom Pseudomonadati; phylum Bacteroidota; class Bacteroidia; order Bacteroidales; family Bacteroidaceae; genus Bacteroides; species Bacteroides sp. AF20-13LB. The sequence goes on along the minus strand of NZ_QTMH01000001.1, from coordinate 551,635 downwards.
ACTTCTTCACTACTCAACAGACGGTCAAGCAACTTAGCCATACGTGAAAGGCCGTGGTCAAATATTACGAAATAGTACATACAATAACTTAAAGCCTCCTTTTTCTCGATCACATAATCGTACAGGTTAGCCACAAACTCTCCAACAAACACGGCGTGTGATAGGACGATGATTTGGGAAATGTACGTCAAGAACTGATACACCATTTTTCTTTCAAGATTGCTTAACAGATAGCATCCTTTGTTGTTTCTCATTAGTACATCCAACTGCCCAGTCAAATAGGCTTTCGTTTCCTGTGGCAAACGATTCCAAATTTCAAGAGGTGTTTTGGAATGAACCATCAGTAATTCTGACTTTGGGGATGTGAGTAGCTCTACCGTAGCCGTTTTTATGTTTATGCCTATCCATAACCGTTTGTTGGTAATACATTGGGCTATAATATCTGTATACTTGCCGGCCCATTGTTGATTGGCTATATTCTGTACATTTTTGCCGTTTCCATTTATAAGTTCAGAAAGCCAGTTATATAACAACAAAGCTTCTGGCGGTGTACATTCCCGCATCATCTGATACATATCTGTCAAAACAGATAAGTTACCCTTTTCAACAGCATCCATGCGTTTACAGAAATTGGCATACAATTCTTCGTTGGCGGATTTCCAATTACGAATAGCCATATCAGCACAATCCTTTCTAGTAAAATAGTCTCTTATTCTCTCTATGAAATGAATCATCCTCAAAATCGTGTTATGGTCGTGTAAACAATTTGGCTAAATCCTCAGTGGACATACTCGTCAGTTTTGCCAATAACAAATCTCTTTCAGAAGTTTTTGTCAAATTCAACAGCTTTGAGTTATTTTCCATCTGAATTTCAAGTGGATAGTGCTCAATGTATATTTGAGTGATTGCATGATCAGAAGATGCGTGTCCCATGCTTTCAGAAATATAATCCATATCTACTCCGGCATTATGTAAGTTCGTGGCAAACGAATGACGGCACCATGTACCAGACGGACAGATGGATTTATCCCACTTCAGTGCTTCGTGACATATTTTGATGATACGGTCTTTCACATTAGAGTTTTCCTGCATTGTATATTTGCGACGCAGTTCTTCTGTTTCAGTTCCTTTTAATATGTGGGGAAAGACCAAACCGCCTCGGGTCGGAGGTGCAGCCACTTCATTTAAAATATATTGTAAAGGAGGTATGATAGGAACGATTACTTCGGAACCGTCAGTACTTCTTCGGGAAGTTTTCTTACGGTTGAAGCGGAAAGCTTTACCATGTGTCTGATAATAATAATTATCGTAAGTCAATCGCCCTGCATCTGCCATATTGAACCCATTACACAAATACTGGGCAAGAAACAATCCCAATGAGTAGTGAGCGCGTTTGGTATATTCTTCTGACCAATATTCGGGATATTTCTTGGATACAAAGAGGTTATATAGTTCTGTCATTTGATTAACATTCAGAAAACTTTGTTTGCGCTTTGCGCTCTTAGGAATACTTACAAGCCCTTTCTCCTTCTTGTTAGAGAAAGGATAAGGAACATCTTTGAGATAGCCTTCATGTACACACTTATTCCATACGGCACGACAACAGCGTAAATATATCCCTGCGGTAGTATCACTGATTTTTCCTATTATCTTCCCATTCTCATCTTTTACTCCATTATGCATTCCGTCCTTCCACTTCTGAATTTCTGCTGCACTAATGCAAAATCCTTTAATCATATTTGGTCCGAGTATCTTTCTTAATGATTTGAGTGCGCACTCATAACTCTCTGCTGTAGTAAAGCGTGCACCATCATCGTCTGTTCGTAATCCGCTAATGATTTCTTCCCATATGCCAATAAAAGATTGTGGTTTATTTGTTTCTTCATTGGGTGTTGCGACTTCTTCTCCCATGATACATTGACGTACCATTTCAAATGTCAGAATGCCACCTTTATTCAGATTCATCAGAATTTCTTTGTATTTAGGAATAAGGGTATCTTTCCACTCTTTTTGAAGTCTGTAGTTCTCGCTCTTACATTTAGTTGCATTACAAATATCTGAAAACTTTCTTTCAGTAAAAGAACTTCCAACTGTGAAATAAAAGAATTTGCGGTCTACCGTGAAACGAAGAGATAATGGAAACTCATACGCATTTTTTCTGCGAGTACGTGAGTCCAACACGATAGAAACAGAACAGTTACGTTCTTTGAAAAGGGACATGGATTTTGTCAGTTTTTCCATTGCATTCATTGTTTATGTTCAACATAACCTCTGAATACAGACGCTTTGCAATGTGAGGCATACATACACAAAACACTGCATATAACCACAGAGCCCTTACCCTTAGACGGATAAAAACATTGTTGTTATATGCAGCGGTGCAATCTCGTTAACCTCTGTCGCTGAATGGTAACCGGGCTTATGCTAATCGGTCTCAACCCCTGAAGTAACTCTCGCGTTTCGTTTGTTATATAGAGTACCCTCCGACTGGTACTCCCTCTACGCATTGATTCATCGGAATGGGATAACCTACCCACGATAGTTAAGCAAACTCACTTTCCTTTTCTAAAAAAGAGTACCATAATGGTCATGGCTTGCTACAAATGCATTACGCAATACAAAAATACAATATTATTCTATAAATCAAGGTGAAAATAGAATATATTTGAGTTTATTTAACCGCCAAAGAAGCTACATTAGCTACATATATTAATGAGTAATGTTATAGGACTACATGGAACTTCATAGAAATTCTATGTATAAACATAATCAACTCAAACAGTTTGTTTACGCATTGTTTACGCAAGAGCATAAAAAAAGCAGTTACGAAATTCGTAACTGCCTAATTTTCAATGTGGACCAGCCTGGGCTTGAACCAGGGACCTCCAGATTATGAGTCTTTTTGTGGGTTATTTTATAGGATTGCATAGAGTGTGATTACGCTGATTATCATTATATAATACATTTTGCTGTTTGCAAGAAAATGCGTACATTTGCAGTAGTTTTCGCACAAAAAGGTCACCTGAAGGTCACCAAAATGAGCGGTATATCACCTATTAATAAGTGCATTATGGAGATTGAAAAAACGAATAAGGTCACCGAAATGGTCAAGAAGGACGGAAAATCCAATGCAAGAGGAGAAAAATGCCTTGCAAAGTTCACTGCTGCTAATGGTAATGTGTATGGCTCGTTGACTCTTGACATACGAAAAGCGGGCGACTATTCGCAACCGCTCCCTGTAGCTGTGCGTGTGTGTCATGCCGGGCAAAAGGCTTTCCTGCGCTTAGGTAAATCATACACTATGGAAGAATGGTTAACTCTTTGCGATTACGAGAAAAGCGGTCGGCGTATCCAATTAGCGGAACGTAACGACATGAAGAATCTGATGGACAGAGTGGAACTGATGGCTAATCAACTGATTTCAGAAAACAATTTCTCTCTTCGTAAGCTACAAGACCGATTTCAAGGTAAGAAAGACGATGACAGCACCATCATCACAGTTTGGGATTCATACATTCAATTTAAGGCCAATGAAGGCAAGGCTGGTTCTGCTCGTTGTAGTAAGGATGTGCGCAACCGCTTTGTGAAAGATTTGGGAACGGATATATCGTTTGCCGATATAAACCGTGACTTTATCTTGAAGTGGGTGAAAATCATGAAAAAGAATGGGCTGAGCACCACCACCATTGCTATCGCACTCCGTAGCCTGAGAACCATTATCAATATGTGTATTGCTAACGGACTGATGAAAGGTGATACCAAAGAAATGTTCAAGGACACGGGCTACAACAAAGCGCAAAGCCGTAAACACGAGTTTCTTGATGTGGCAACCATGCGGAAGCTCTATGACTTTTGGAAGGCAGACGAGGCAAAAGACAAAGACGGGAATGAACTGTTCCTTGGCAGGGAAAAGTACGCAATATTCCGTGACTTGGGATTATTCCTCTTTATGTATCTGGGTGATGGGCAAAATCTTGCCGATACGCTTCGACTGACCTATGACGAGTTGTACTATGCTACTCGCGGCAAACAGTTGCGTTTTCTTAGGCACAAGACACGTGAACGAAACGAGAGTGCCAGCGAAGTGATATTTCCTGTTACTCCTGAAATTCAAGAGATACTTAACAGGTATGGCAATGTCCCAAAACTTGGACGGAGAGTATTCCCTATAATGAGTGAGCTAATTACGCCCGAACAAGAGATCTGGGTTATTCAACGCTATAACAGATATATACGTGAACACATGGCTAAAGTTGCCAAACTGTTGGATATGGAACAGACACCATCGCCAACTTGGGCAAGACATAGCTTCGCTACCAACCTCAATAATTCGGGAGTCGTACCTTATAAATATATAAGCGACAGCATGGGGCATAGTGGTGGCGGTGACATTACCTCCAATTATATCGGAGCTTACCCTCTTGCGAAGATGCTGGAGTATAATCATTATCTGCTCAATGAGAAGCCCAAAGAGGTTGCTCCAATTGTAGATAAGAAAGCCCTGCTTGAGATGCTGAAAGGCTTGAGCGAGGAGGAACGGATGGAGTTGATGGCTGGTTTGTCTAACTGATATAATCATTTACCGCAAAAATACCAAATGAAACACCCCAATAACACCAAATGAATTACCACAAAAACACCAAATAAAAAGGCTCAAAAATACCAAATGAGTGCTTTGTTTAAGAAAAAAAGAGTATCTTTGCACCATTGATTAACAATGTATTCATATGAAATATCTGCCAAGAGTAGCAGACAAAATGCTACAGGAAAGACTGGAGGCTTTTGGGGCTGTGTTAATAGAGGGTCCAAAATGGACGGGGAAAACAACTACAGCGGAGCAACAAGCCAAAAGCGTAATTAAATTACAAAACCCTGATAAGGTTAATGAATATCTTGCAACAGTCAAGACCAGACCATCATTGCTATTGAAAGGAGAACAACCTCGATTGATAGATGAATGGCAAGATGCTCCTATGCTGTGGGATGCTGTTAGAACGGCAGTTGATGAAACTGGTGGCATTCCAGGACAATATATCTTAACAGGAAGTAATACTGTGGACAAGTCTCAAATAAGACACACAGGAACAGGGCGCATTACAAGAATGAAAATGTACCCAATGAGCCTATGGGAGTCTTTGGAATCTTCTGGAGAAGTATCAATACATGAATTGTTCTATAATCCTAATTATGATATTGATGGAGCGACAAGCAAACTGGATATACCCGAGTTGCTTTATGTCGCTTGTCGTGGCGGTTGGCCAGCTACATTACAAATGAAGCCAAAGGCAGCTATGCTTATAGCAAAAGACTATGTAAACAGTGTTTGTGAATATGATATATCTGCAGTGGATAACAGACAGCGTAATCCTAAAATAGCCAGACAAATTTTAAGGTCATACGCAAGAAATATCAGTACCTTGGCAAAGAAAACCAGCATACTTGCAGATGTTACGGCATCAGAAGATATTACATTAACCATGAATACCTATGATGATTATATTAGTACGTTGGAAAGATTGTTTGTAATCCAAGACATTGACGCATGGTGTCCTGCCATCCGCAGTAAGACATCGTTACGTAGTGCTCCTAAACGCTGTTTCGTTGACCCTTCTATTGCAGTAGCTGCCATGAATATAAGTGTCGAAGAAATGGAAACTCAATTAAAAACATTTGGTTTTATCTTTGAGCAGATGTGCATAAGAGATTTGAAAATTTACACCGCTGATTTCAATAGTCGTATTTCATATTATCGTGACCGCTATGGGTTAGAAGCTGACCTTGTACTGCATTTGGAAGATGGACGTTACGCCCTGATTGAATGCAAACTTGGTAGTAGCGAGATAGATGATGGAGCTAAGCACTTGCTTGAACTCAAAAGACTTATACAAGAGCATAACAAAACGGAGAAGCAAGTACCTCTTCGAGAGCCGGATTTGCTGATTGTGATGACAGGTGGAAGCATGGCATACACTCGTCAGGATGGAGTGAAAATAATTCCATTGGCTTGCCTTAAAGATTAACCCATTAGATAATACGATACCTATGGGCAATAATAAGATGAAGGAATGGTTTGAAACGAACCAAGAAATCTATGCAGAGTTCAAAAGTAAGATTCATTCCACTTTGAATATCCTATCACAGAATGACGACAATGCGGCAGAATGTGATGAGCCAGATTCACTCCAGAATATACTTATGGAGGTAATGGCAGCAAAGAATATGCCTATTGAGAACATAATGAACATCTTCTCTAAAGCCGTAGAAGAAGGTAACGTGGCTGCTTGTTGTATGTATTGCTATTTGGAATTGGATAATGGACTTGAGGAAATAGAGAGTGCCATGACTAAATTTGAGCAATCTACGGATGCGCAATACATCAAAGATGGGGTTAAACTCCACTTACAGGATAAAGAGCAGGAAAATCAAGAGGCATCAGACCGAGAACTGAATCTATTGCGTTTACGTCGCTGGCATTACGAACATCCGAAAGAATATCAAGAGTTCACGAATCTTTTCGCCAAAGCATATGAGGGTGACATGAGCTTCGCCCTCAAAGGCTTCTCCTACTTGATAGAACTGCTATCACTTGATGGAATAAAAGGTATCACCGAATTATTGTTAAGCCTATGCCCGGGAACCGAGAGCTACAACAAAACTCAATTTTCTAATGTTAGTCAGCAGGCACACGAAAAACTGACAGAACTGTTTGCCTCCACATTTAACAAAGAGGAAACAAAAGATAAATTGCAGCACAATAATCCTTTCTTGTTCAGTGTGTTCTATTGGATGATATTTGATAATGGCTTCGTGAAGGCCGCTGATTTATTATCCAAAACAATGATGGGAGAGAAGCCTTCTTTTTGGCAGAAAAACTTTGGCGAACAAATTATGCGCTCTTTGATGCTTACCAGTATAGATAAAGCGACTTACACTAAAGGCACATGGAAAGCAGCAAACAATCGTGTAGTCAAAGATGTAGCTAATTCTGCATTACAAGAGAGTAAGGGCAGACGTGGACGTAAGCAAGTCTGTGTCCTGTTTGAAGAAATGCTTATACAGCCTCATGCAGAACTTCTTACCAACGAGATACAGGTAATACTTACCGAATGGATGGAAACAAATGGTACAGATTCCGTTCTTGCCTATATTTTTGCTGCGTTGACCTGTAGCAGTTTGCTTAATGACTCTTACAACTATCGAACTTTCCATACAGCCATCTTAGAAAAGTTCCCATCCATAGGATTTAAGTCAGGCTTTGATTGGGCAGAATCCCTTTATAATGCCATTGTCAACGAGCACGGCTACGACTATAATTTGAGTTTGTCAGAAAAGGCTGTTCAAACAGGAAAGGAACAGACAAAGTTGATAAGCATAAGACTGCGGACTTTACTTTCCCCTGATGTATATTGATTCCATTATGAAGATTTGATTTGTTAAAAACAAACGTTGTTCCGTTAAAAGCACCTCGGCAGAAATCGTCATGATTTTCACCGAGGTGCTTTCATTTTATTCCATCGTAATTTCGCAGCATAATCATCAAAACAATATGTTATGCAAGGGAATTTTATAATGTTACAAAGAGACGACCTTAAACAGGTTGTTGCCGAGATGGTGGAAGAACTGGTTGGGAAAAAGCCACAAACCGATTTGACACAAGAAGAGAGTGACGAATACTTTACGCGCGACCAAGTCTGTGAACGACTCCATATAACCTATACCACCTTGTGGCGTATGCAGAAGGGGGGAACTATTATCGTTCACAAATTGGGCGGACGCAATCTTTACTCAAAGAAGGAAATCTCCTCACTTCTGAAATCTAAAGTCCAGACAGCGAATAGTGCTAATTCAAATGTATAATATAAAGGCAAACATTATGGAAGAACAATATATTCGAGTAGGTACTACTATATATAAGGTAGTGCAGCAGCCTTTGGCTGATGGAACGATGACCACTCGTAGAATACAATGGAGCTTTAGCACTATCCGACAAGACTATGGTAAGCACAACATCCCTTCTATTGATAAATATAATGGCTTTTGTACAGTGCCAAGTCACACAGACTATCAAAAGGATATTGCCGGTTTCTATAATCTGTATGAACCGATTGAGCATATTCCTGCAGAGGGGATTTTTCCAGACATAGAGAAACTGATGCACCACATCTTTGAGGAACAATACAAACTGGGACTGGACTATATGCAGTTGCTTTATACGCAGCCGACTCAGAAACTCCCCATCCTGTTATTGGTATCCGAGGAGCGAAACACAGGCAAGACTACATTCCTGAACTTTCTGAAAAGTATCTTTCAGGACAATGCCACTTTTAATACGAATGAGGATTTCAGGAGCCAGTTCAATGCCGACTGGGCTGGCAAACTACTTATCGTTGTAGACGAGGTGCTGTTGAGCCGTAGGGAAGATTCCGAGCGATTGAAGAACCTAAGCACTGCCCAGACCTACAAGGTGGAGGCCAAGGGTAAAGACCGACAGGAGGTAAACTTCTTTGCCAAGTTCGTATTATGTTCCAATAACGAACTCTATCCTGTTATCATTGACCCGGGAGAAAACCGCTATTGGGTGCGTAAAATCCGACCACTCGAAAGCGATGATACCAATTTCCTGCAAAAATTGAAAGAACAGATACCTGCATTTCTCTATTATCTTCAACACCGCACACTCTCCACCAACAAGGAAGGACGTATGTGGTTCCATCCTGCTCTCATCAGAACCGAGGCACTTGACCGCATTATCCAATGTAACCGTAACCATACGGAACTGGATATGGTGGAGCTGATACGTGACATTATGGAAACGCAGCACGTTGACAAACTATCGTTCATCCCTCAGGACTTGATACCGTTACTAACCATGAATGGTGTGAAGGTGGAGCAATGGCAGATACGCAAGGTTGTTAAAGATGTCTGGAGACTTACCCCTGCACACAACGCACTGACCTATCTTGCCTACCAATGTGACTACACCAAGCCCGGGCGTGTTTCATCTGTTAGCAGAGTGGGACGATTCTACACGGTGACCAAAGAGTTTATAGATTCTTTAGGGTTATAGTCCTTTGTTGAGTCGTTGAATTGTTGAGAATAACGAGCTAATCTTTGATTATCAAATAGATGCAATTCAACAAACACTCAGCAAGAAGTGAGACTGGGCAAAAGAGAAAGCTACTTTTCTTTTCACCAGCAATAACTCTCAACAATTCATCATTTCAACAAATCACTCACACTATGACTATACAAGAGATAAAAGCAATTTCGATTTCCGGTTTCCTTAGCAGCAAAGGTTACGAACCTGTAAATAAGAAAGGATATAAATGGTGGTACTTGTCGCCACTGCATACTGAACAAACCGCATCATTCAAGGTTGACTTGAATAAAAATGTGTGGTACGACTTCGGACTGGGTAAAGGTGGAAACATCATTGATTTGGCTATGGAGCTATACCAAACACATAATATTTCAGAAGTATTGCACATGATGGGGCGTTTAATCATTCTACCAACAACACCAACCCAATCTACTTGCCCACAAAAGGACACTTCGTTTGAAGATATTGAGGTGAAAGAACTGGCTCATCCTGCTTTGCTACAATACCTCTCGGGAAGGGGGATTGATTCTATTACAGCCAAAAGTCAGTGCGTGGAAATACACTACAAAAGTGCTGGCAAGCGATATTTTGTTATTGGTTTCAAGAATGATGCTGGTGGCTATGAACTTCGGAATCCATACTTCAAGGGATGTATTGCTCCGAAAGCAATCACTACGATAAGGAACCACGAAACCGCTTGTCACATATTCGAGGGATTCGTGGACTATCTCTCCTATCTCATACTACATGGCGAATGTGATGCGGTGGTACTCAACTCCATTGTAAACATCCCGAGTGCTCTACCCATGCTCAATAAGTATTCTCAAATATGCTGCCACTTAGATAATGACAAAGCTGGCAGAATGGCCACCTGGCAAATAATGGAAGCATTGGGAGATAAGTGTACTGATGCCTCAAATGAGTATGAAGAATACAAAGACCTCAACGAGTATCTGATGAACAAAAGCATGGCATTCCAACAAAAGGGAAGAAACAAATTCTGACTTGGCGGCTGGAGGCAAAGAGGTGTGGCGTGCATGACAGGGCTTGCCCTGATATAGCCCACTATAACTTCTTCGCTACGCTCCCGAAGTTGTGGGCTCTCCCGAGGGGCTGGGCGTTGCCCCGTCCCACTTAGGACGCTGCCCTAAGAACCCGGCAAGGACTGTCAGCCCTATGCAACCCGACCAAAGAGTGACCCTCTCTTTGGAAACTCCGCTCAGAGGTTTCCACCCCTAAGAACCCCAAGCAGGAAGTGACCCTCTCCCTGCACCCTCCGATTAAGGCTCTGCCTTAATGACCCGATATTTGGAAACAACAGCATAATAAACCAATCCCTATGGCACAAAAGACATCCATCAACATCAAGCCTTGTAATACAGGAAGTAGTGAAGAACACAACAGACGGAGAGCTGAATACCTTGCCCGTATCAACAAAGAAAGGCTATATATCCGTACCGACCTCATGGCTTCAAACGAAGCATGGGTAGCACCTGAATTGGGCAACAGTTCGTTGGCTGACCGCTATAATCAGATTGCCCAAATGGTCAAGGAAAAGACAGGTCGGGCAATGCAGACCAAAGACCGTGAACGGGTGAACAAGAAAACAGGTAAGGTGACCATCGTACGTGGCAGCACCCCACTCAAAGAGGGTGTGGTTGTAATCAATAGCGAAACGACTATGGAACAGTTGCAACGTTTTTGTGGGGTGTGTAAGGAGTGTTGGGGTATCACACCCCTGCAAGTGTTCATCCATCGTGACGAGGGGCATTACACCAACCCGCAAGACCCTGCCACTTGGAAGCCCAATCTTCATGCTCATATCGTGTGGGATTGGATGAACCACGACACAGGGAAATCCTGCAAGCTGGACGAGAAAGCCATGAGCGAGATGCAGACACTTTTGGCTGAGTGTCTTGATATGGAAAGGGGCATCTCAAAAGAGCTTACAGGCAAGAAGCATTTGGAGCGCACGGACTACATCATAGCCAAGCAGAAGCAGGAAGCCGAACAAATCAAAGCGGAAAAGGAAGCCGCCCTCTCTGCCAAAGAGGAAGCCGAAGCCGAGCGTGCATCCATAGAGGTTGAGAATAAGGCTAAGGCTGAACGGAGTTCGGCTCTTGACAGTGAGATTGCCAGCAAGCAGAAAAAGCGTGATGAAATCCGCAAAAACACGGTGGACGGTATCTTGGATAGTGTCGGCAGTCTGGTCGGCATTGGCAAAACCGCCACTCTTGAAAAGGAATACAAGTTGCTCACACAGGAACTTGATCGCCTTAAAAAGGCGTTCAAACCGACTGTCATCAAAGAGGTAGAGAAGCAGACAAAGGTACTGGCTTCGGAAAAGCAAAAAGCCGAATCGGAACGTGATAATGCCATAGCGCAAAGTCGCTCCCTTGCCACAGAACGTGACAGGGCGATTAGCCAACTTAACAGCCAAAACGAAAATATGCAGTTGCGCATCAATAATGCTGTCAGGCTTGTCAATGCAGAGAAAGACAAGACCATCAACAGATTGCAAGGTGAGTTGAATTTACGCAAGCAAGCCTTAGCTATTCTTGCCGATATACTCTATGCTGCAAGCGAAGTATTCAAGCGTGCTATTGATGCGATTATCCATTACGGTACGGACAAATACAAGTCCATCTTTGGCAATGATGAAGCAGCTGACATCAAGAGCGTGATGCAGAACTATGGCGATACACAAGAACGGCAGCAAGTAATCGGTACTTGGCTTTGCGATTATGCGAATAGCCGAAAGCCGTTTGATGAAATAAAAAATCGGCAGACCTACAAGGAGGTAGCCGATGTCGCTAATGGGACGTATGATTGGAAAATTGAACGAGGACAAAAGGGCGGAATAAAGATGTGACAATTATGGTAATAAAAGGATTTTCAAAATCTTCTTCTGTACGAGAAACCGCCAAAACGGAATAAATTACCGAATGATATGGTATAAGTGGACTGTGGTGTATTACGACCATAGTATGCAGCAGAGTTGATTTGTGAAGAAACAATCATCGGATTATTGCCATTTTGTACTGCCTTCGTAAATAAGTTCATTATCTCGTATTTGTTTCCGAAATTGGCATTGGGCTGCATCAAAATTTCAGATACTACTTGCTGGATAGAACGAGGATATATTATAAAAGTATTGTTTGCATTACAAGTAACATCCTTAAACTCACTGCTCCCGAAGAATACAATAACAGAATAAATTGGAGTGTCAGGATTTTGTTGTAAGCATTGCCTAATAGCTTGGATATGTCCGGAATTTTGCATAACAGGATTATAGAAACGGTGCTTTTCCTTTCCATACGCCAATAATTGTGTCCAATATTTCTGATGTTCATTACCGAAAATCCAACCGCTATAATCTTTAACTTCAAATACGATAATGCCAACTTTTGTCGCAACGGCTACATCTACTTGCGTGTATTCTCCATTCGGTTTTTGAATATACAAATCATGAAATATGGCTTTGGGATTAATACCCATTTTTAATAATCTTAACACCACTCTCCGTTCCGACCATTCACCACGAGTAATGGGCGTAACTTGCTCAATGAGTTCACGCTCTTTTCGTTTGAGATAAACAAGATAAACAATACCTGTTATCAAGCATAATGTGAATATGATAGACGCAAATGGCATTAATGATTATTTAATAATTTGATAGAAAGCCATATTGAATGTTTGAATGAAACCTAATTATTTACTTGAAAGCAATTATAGGAATTACTTTTGTATCTCCATATTGTTTATATTTATAGTTCCCAATTTGTCTTGCGCATTTCCCTTGAGGAGTTTTTACGACTTGCTTATTGTAAAAATTACTACCCTCTTGAGCTAATATTAAGACTTCTAAATCAGAAGTAAAGATATGTCCTGAGAGAACTTCTCTAATTTCCAACGCAATAGCATCACCTGATTCCAAGACCTCTTGTACCTCAAAATTTTTCCGACTTACACAATCCCCGGGTTTATCAAATAATATTTTCCCAGAATTATTACTAGCTGCTATTGCTATATCAGATTTTGGCAATTCTACACCATCAACAATTCTAACAGCCGGTACTGTTTTTTCTATTTCCATTTTGGTGTTGTATTTATAAGTTCCCACATGTTGAGCGCATTGGTCATTTTTAAGAACGATTTTTTGATTATCATAGAACTGTTGTTTTTCATTTGGTATAATAAAGACTATTGCACCAAAAGAATCATCGGCATGGGCTAATGCGCATCCAGATTCTACCACTTGGAACACTTCAAATTGTGAATATTCCATATAATCTCCGGGTTCTTCAAACATTTCAAGTCCGATAATTCCCGAATTGCTGGATAGATTAACGCAAAATGCGAAAACAAATGTAAGTATAACACCTGTGATTATACCAAGCACATAGATAAACCATTTTTTCATATTTGTTGTTTTTATTGATTATATCGTAGTTAATAAATTAAAGTCTTCTTTGGATATTTTCTCTATTGAAACAAGCCATTCTAAATAAGAGACATCATCTTTTATATCGCTGAATTTTTGTCCCTTATATTTCCCAAAATCAATTATTCTGTCCGAAATAGACATCTCTAAATGTTTCTCAATATCTGGATATGACTTTTTCAGTTCTTCAAAGTCAATTTTGAAAAATCTATCTGTTGTTGTTAACCAATAAAGATATTGATAGTCTATTTTATAAATATCACTCAGAGATTTCCCTTTGTATTTTCCAAACATAAGGACTTCATCCGCTTTGTGGATAGGGAATATTTCATCAAGTGATACGCCAGGAACATCAATCAAGACCCATTCACCACACCCTGCACAGGGTATTTCTTCATCTTTGATATCGGGATAACATTCTTGTCTATAAGTGTCATCGGGTTTTCCATTTACAAAACATTTGCCATAAGCCTTGCCGTATTTGCCGCGGGGCTTTACCGTCTCAACTAAAAAGGTTCTATCTCGATTAGGGTCAATACGTCTTTCTTCGCTTGAAGAACGAGCTAGTCCCAACTCACACCTTTTTACCAAGAATGGGGTTCGTTTGCCTATGTTGTAATAAATGTTGAATATATTATCGTGAGGATACATAATTATTTTATCTCAGTAAATACCATTTTTTCTTATCTCCATTAACCAGACGCTGTATTCTTTTGACTTAAATAATGTAAGCTGAGTTAATGCATTTCCTTTTCCTACTTGAATAGTACCATCTGAAAATGCATAGAGGTATGACTTTGAAAAACGCTTACTATACAGTTTCTTCCCTGTTTTAGCATCTTTGACAATAATCTTAACGCCTTCTGTGAATAAGTCTCCTAAATCTGCTGACCTTAACTCAACAATAACGTCTTGATAGGTTTCTTTTTCTATTTTGGCTACAGCCACTTCTCTATCCAATTTTACTCCAAAGGTGGGTTTAGCACTTTCACTTTGTGCAAAAGATACGATGGCATAAAAGAATACCAAAAAGATAATGATGACTTTTTTCATATACTTGTTATTTTAAATTTCCATCTATGTAATACTCTAAAACCACGAAGCGTGGCACTGCCAATAACCACGTCTTAAAGTGCAGGCCCTGAGAAAACCTTAATCAACAGATATGGTTAAGCAGCCCACGCTATAACGTGGGAACTGCCATGCCAATTCTTGTTGATTTCGTGTTTCAGTTTCTCAGGCTTCGCACTTACAAGAGTAGCATAACGCTCCTTTTATTTCAAATGTCTTGGAAAGAGTTGATTCTCTCCATTTGCAAAGTTACATCTTTTCCTCGATAATCTCTTATGTTTTTTAAGTGACTTTCCTCATTTTGAATATGAAAATAGATTGTAGAATGATGTTTGTAGGGAATGTTTTGATAAAAATGTGCATTACATTCCGCAGTATCAAGCCCGCAATAGGATAAAAATCTATAAAAATTCTCTGCAATCCAATGAAATTTCAGAAGGTCACTTTTATAAAGTTTCGCTTTAAAAAGGTCACCTGAAGGTCACCGTATAAAAGAAAAAGCACCTACAAATCTTTGTAAGTGCTTGATTATTAAAGTGGACCAGCCTGGGCTTGAACCAGGGACCTCCAGATTATGAGTCTGTTGCTCTAACCAACTGAGCTACAAGTCCGATGCATCCTTGCTTGGATAGCGGGGACAAAAGTAGCATTTTCTATTGAAATATGCAAGACTTTTGGATAAAATTCCTTATAACCTTTGTCCTTAGAACTTATAAGTTCGTTTTGGATTCTTGGGAAACCAGCCTTTTTTCACTCGTTCTTCCTGCTCGAATATCTCCTTGATGGTCCAGAACGAGGAAAATGCAAAGACGCCCAAAAGGGAGGCTATCATGATGTTCTCCGTATAAAGGGAGGCAATGATGCCGCCGATGCCGAGTAAAAGGAAAATCCACCAGCACTTGGTGCCCCAATAATATTCGGCTTTCACAACTATGGGGTGAAACAAGCCGATGATGAGGAATGTGCAGATACCTATGACAAGGCCCGACAGATGATATTCGTTCAAGAAATCCATTGTTGTTCGTTATTTCTCGGGGCAAATAGGAATCTCCTTCTTGATGCTCTGTTCCAGGGAAATCAAGGTCTCGGTAGCGGTTACGCCAGGAATCTCCTGCATCTTGTTGTTCAGCAAATCCATCAGATGCTCGTTGTCGCGGGCATATACCTTGGTCAGCATGGTGTACGGACCAGTGGTGAAGTGGCATTCTACGATTTCGGGAATCTTGCCCAGCTCAGCAACTACCGTCTTATACATGGAGCCCTTTTCCAGCTTGATTCCTACGTAAGTGCAGGTTCTGTATCCAAGGGACTTGGGATTTACATGATAGCCTGAGCCAACAATAACGCCAAGGTCAATCAGGCGCTGTACACGTTGATGGATGGCAGCACGTGACACGCCACATTCAGCAGCTACGTCCTTGAAAGGGATACGGGCATTTTGGGAGATGATTTCCAGAATCTGCCGGTCAAGATTGTCTATTTTTTCCATAATAGTAAATAAGTAAAGTTCTTGTTGTTATCAAATAGTAAGCAAATATAGGACTTTATTTTAATTTATCTATAAAAAGGGACGGAAAAATGAATAAAAGTGAGGGGTAACGATAAGGCGCGGATTACGCGGATTTCACGGATTTAGTTTACCAAATCCGCGTTATTCCTCGTAATCCGCGCCTAAAAGAAGTATCAAGAGGGTTTTGCCCCTCCCTTCGGATTGTTACATTACTTCTCGATACCCAGCAGTTCCACTTCGAATATCAAAGTAGAGAACGGCTTGATTTGGCTACCGGTTTCTCTTGAACCGTATGCCAGGTCGTAGGGGATATAGAGTTCCCACTTAGAGCCGACGGGCATCATGGTGAGGGCCTCTGTCCAGCCTTTGATTACCTGGTTGGCACGGAAAGTAGCAGGTTCGTTGCGCTTGTAAGAGCTATCGAATTCTGTTCCGTCAATCAGCGTACCTTTGTAGTTTACTTTCACCTTGCTGCTGTCGGCAGGAACGGCACCGTTACCCTTGGTGATGATTTTGTATTGCAGACCGCTCGGGGTAGTTACTACACCTTCTTTAGCCTTGTTCTCAGCCAGGAACTTTTCACCGGCAGCTTTGTTGTCAGCATACTTTTCTGCAGTTGCTTTTTCTTTGATGGCATCCATCTGAGTACGCATGTACTCTTGAGCTTTCATCATATCCATAGCACCACCCTTGCCGATGACACCTGCTACGAAACCTGCCAGCAGATTTTCGCGGCTGATGCTCTGTGTGGAGTCGTTGCCGAAGATTTGTTGGTTGAAGCCTTCCACCCATTGCTTGCTGACCATCTGGCCTACTTGCAGACCGGCCATGTAAGCCACGTCTTTCTTATCGATTTTGGCTGCGCCTTCGTTGAAACCTTTCAGGAATTCTGACATCTGGGTTGAGTCAATGCCTTGTTGTGCAAGATACTGGTCCAAACCTTCTGTACGCGCCATACCGATGGCGTAAGATAATGAGTCGATGTCCGTCTTCAAATCAGCTTTCGGACTTTGAGCAGTACAAGATGCCATGCCGGCAGCTACTGCAAGAGCCATGAGAAATGTTACTTTTTTCATTTTGCTTTTACTTGTTTGTTTATTTAGATAAAATTTTCTGTAATTCGACTTCGAATACGAGCGTGCTGTGGGGAGGAATCATCTCGCCGGCACCCTGCGCTCCGTATGCCAGGTCGCTGGGGATGTAGAGTTTCCACTTGGCACCTTCGGGCATAAGCTGAAGGGCTTCCACCCAACCGGGTATCACTTGGTTTACACCGAATGTGGCAGGCTGGCCGCGCTTGATGGAGCTGTCGAACAGCGTTCCGTCAATCAGTGTGCCTTCGTAGTGGCATTGTACCTGGTCGGTTGCTTTGGCATAGTGACCGACGTTTCCTTCTGTGATAACTTCGTATTGAAGTCCGCTGGGAAGCGTAACAACTCCCTCGCGTTTTTTGTTCTCTTCCAGGAACTTTTTGCCGGCTTCTATGTTTGCTGCGTTCATCTTCTCCTCCAGTTCGGCGAAGTACTTGTTGACGATGTCACGGGCTTCTGTGTGGCTGATTGCCGTCTGGTTGCCCTCTAAAACGTCTTTGATTGCTTGTGCAAAGTCATCTACTGCAATGCCTTTGGCACCCATGCTTAAAAGATTCTGACCTATTCCAAGGCCGATAGCATAACTGAATTTGTCCATAAGATTCTTTTGTTGACGACCGGATTGGTTTCTTTTCCAGTCTATTGCAAATTTATGAGTGGCAAAAGTACGTCTTTTATTTGAATGATAAGGCTTTTAAGTATTTAATTTTTCTTATTTATATCACAACTTGAACATTCTTCTTATATTTGTCTTACTTTAATAAAGGAAAGGAGCGGAAAATGAAGAACTTGGTCATATTGTCGGGTGCTGGTATGAGCGCCGAGAGCGGCATCAGCACATTCCGTGATGCGGGCGGATTATGGGACAAATATCCGGTGGAGCAGGTGGCGACTCCCGAGGGGTATGCACGTAATCCGGAACTGGTCATTAATTTCTATAACGAACGTCGCAAGCAGTTGCTCGATGTGGTGCCGAATGCCGGGCATCTGGGCGTTGCCGACCTGGAGAGGGATTTCAATGTAACGGTCGTCACCCAGAACGTAGATAATCTGCACGAGCGTGCCGGCAGTACGCACGTGATACACTTGCATGGGGAACTGACGAAGGTTTGTTCCAGCCGCGACCCTTATAATCCGCATTTCGTCAAGGAACTGGCGCCGGAGGAATATGAAGTAAAGTTGGGCGACAAGGCGGGCGACGGTACGCAGCTCCGCCCGTTCATCGTGTGGTTTGGCGAGTCGGTGCCGGAGATTGAGACTGCCATCCGGTATGTGGAGCAGGCGGACATCTTCGTCATCATCGGCACCAGCCTGAACGTTTATCCCGCTGCGGGACTGCTGAACTACGTGCCCCGTGCCGCCGAAGTGTATCTGATAGACCCCAAGCCGGTGGACACGCACGTCATGCGTCCGATACATGTCATTCAAAAGGGAGCTTCGGAAGGGGTAAAAGAGTTGAAGGCGCTGCTTGCAGCTACCCAGCCTCCTTTGCCTTAGGACTTAATCTCCTATGTCTTAGGACTTAGCCCCTCACGGTATAGGACTTAATATGCAGAACATCCGGATGTCTTTCTCCAAAACACCCGGATGTTTTACCCCAAAACATGGGGATGTTTTGCTCCATTACATCCGGATGTTTTAGGTGAAAACATGGGGATGTTTTGGGTACTCACTCCTATACTGTAGAGAGCTGGGTATAGGGGAGATTCCCGCAAGGTATAGGTCTTGCGGGAACAAAGTATATTTGTCCTCGAAATTTGTGCTATTTCTTTATCACGGCCCGTAATACGAACCAGGCATGATGGGCTACGGTACTCATCAGTCCGTAATGCCGCGCCATGATGCGGAAGCGTTCGCGCAGGGATGCTTGCCGGTTCTGGGTGGTCATTCCCTCTTCCAGATAGTCGATGAGGGTGAGATGGGTATTGTGCAAGGTCCGTGCCTTCTTCATCACCCGGATGCACCAGTCGAAGTCGGCGGAGAAGCGGTATTGCAGGTCGTAGGGTTCTACAAGGGAAGCTTTGGCAAAGAAGGCCTGATGGCAGACCAGCATGCCCTGCTTGAAGCTTCGCCAGGTAAGCACTTCCGGGGCGGCGAGGCGGCGCATGCGGATGAAGTGACCTTCCTTGTCCACCAGTTCCGTTTCGCCGTACAGCACGTCGGGTAGTTCGTTGCCGGAGATGGAACGCACCATCTGCTGCAAGGTGTCGTCCTCGTGGAAGCTGTCGCCGGCATTGAGGAAGCAGAGGTAATCGCCGGTGGCAAGGCGGATGCCTTTGTTCATGGCGTCGTACAATCCCTTGTCCGGTTCGCTCACGATGCGGGTGATGCGGTCGCGGTAACGGTCGATAATGGAGAGCGTGCCGTCTTTGGACGCACCGTCCACAAGGATGTATTCTACGTGGTGGTAGGTTTGCGAGATAACGCTTTGAATCGTGTCCTCCAGTACCGCTTCGGCATTGTAGGTCACGGTGATGATGCTGAATTTCGGGGTGGGGTGGTTATGCATTTCTTCCGGTCACTTTGTTGTAAAGGTCAATGTATTTCTTGGCGACGACGTTCTCCGAATAGTGGGAGATGGCTTTCCGGCAGGCTTGTTCCGAGAGGCTGGGGTAGTCGGGTTCGGTCAGCGTCCAGTAGATGCCGTTGGCAAAGTCTTCCGAGGATTTGTATTGTGCCACGTAGCCGTTGTGCAGGTGGTCTATCATCTCAGGGATGCCGCCCACGTTGAATCCGACGCAGGGAATGCCGCATGCCATGGCTTCCATGATGGTGTTCGGCAGGTTCTCTTCCAGCGAGGGGGTCACGAAGATGTCCACGGCATTGTAGATGTTCACCAGTTGGTGTTCGTTGCTGACGAAGTTCAGCGGGTAGACTTTGAATGGAAGCAGGTTTTCCAGTTGTTGCGATTGGTTGCCGAAGACGACGACACCCAACTGTTCCCGGAGTTCGGGATGCTTGTCAGCCAGCAGTCGGCACGATTCTATCAAGTAGTCGATGCCTTTCCGTTTGTCCGTAATCTTCACCGAGCCGAACAGCATGAGTTTCTTGTCTTGCGGCAGCAGGCAACGGCTGCGGGCTTCCTGTCGGTTGCGGGGCTTGAAGAGGTTGGTGTTGATGGGGTTGGGGATGCACGTCACGGCATGTCCGCAGAAGAGGGCGCTTGTCCGGGCACGTTCTTCCAGCCAGCGGCTGCAGGTGACGAAGTTGATGTGGCGGTTGCGATACAATGCCTGCTTTTTGTGGAAGATGCGGTAGGAAAGGTCACGTTTGCTTCTGCCTCCGTGGATGAAGGGGCAGTTGTGGCATTCCTGCTGGTAGTGGGTGCACTCGCGGGCATGGTGACAGATGCCAGTGCAGGGCCACATGTCGTGCATGGTCCAGACGACGGGCTTGCCCGAGGCGAGAATCTTCTCGATGTTCTTCAGCGAGAGCATCCCTTGGTTTATCCAGTGCAGATGGATGACGTCTGCCTGCTGGAATTCGGGCAGTGAGGTGATGTCTGTCCCCGTGTTGGCAATGTCTACGGCAAAGATGTTCTTCTTGTTGAAGCGGTTGGCGCTCCAGATGACGATGCGCTCCCAGACGAACTTCCACACCATGCGCCAGTTATGGTCTAGTGACACAACGGAGATTTGGTCGGTCTGCTTGTCGCGTACCAGCAGCTTGGCTTTGATGCCGTGGTTCTTGAGTGATTCCATCAGACGGCTGGCGGCGATGGCTGCGCCGCCGATGCGTTCGGATGTATTGATAAGTAGTACTCTCATGACTGTTGTTCGTTTCTTCTTTTTTGAATGTTTTTTCTTGTTACAGATGCCGGTCTTGTTTCATCCATTTCCGGATACGCTTTTGCAGCGTTTGCCATATGATGGTGAAGTTGCCGTACCGTAGGTTCAACGCCAGTTCCTCGAACGACCGTGCAATCTTTATCCAGGGATGCCGCCATGCCATGATGCGGTAAACGCTATCCTTGTAGGCAGTGTTCTCGATGACGTGGCGAGGGTGCTTCAGCGGAAACTCCACTTCGTAGCGTTTCATGGTGAAGATGCGGCGGTAACCGCGCGGCATGGTGTGTACGGAGCCGGCAAAGTGGGTGGAGTCGGCAGTGGCTCCCAGATTGTTTATCATGTTGCGGGTGGGCACGATGCTCAGACCCGAATTGAACAACATGGAAGCGTGGAAGATGGTTTCGTAATAGGCTTTCCCGTGTTCGCGGTGGCGTTGGCACATGTAGATGAAGTCTTTGCGGTAGCGCCGTGTGTGGATGAGGTTCTTCAGTTGCCGCATGTTCTCCTTGTCGTCCAGGAAGGTGTAGAATTCATCCCATTGGTCCGTCACCCGCCGCCAGCTCGCCCATCCCCAGATGGAGAAGGTGGTGGCGAAGAAGTAGTCGGAAGTGATGTCCGGTGTAATCTCCTCGTTGTTGAATCCGGCAATTATGCTGATGCGTGTGTCGTGCTCATACTTGTCGAGCAGTTCCTTGCAGAAGCCGAAGAAAGAGACGGCAGGCACGTCGTCATCCTCAAGCACGATACATTTGTCCGACAAGGAGAATGCCCACTTCTGTGCCATGTATTCCGATGGGTCGCAGCCGTAGTTCTTCTCTTGGTAGTTGTGGTGTACTTCGCATTCCCAGTCGATGTCTGCCACTACTTTGCGACAAGCTTCTATGCCCGGCATGTCGCGTTCGCCGCGCGGGCCGTCCTGATAGAGAAACAGTCGTGCGGGGCGTGCTTTCTTCACTTGTTCGAATACTTGCGCCAGCAGTTTGGGGCGGTTGAAGAAAAGAATCAGTACAGATACATCTACAAGGGCTGGTTTCATGGCAATGGTTTTAGTTCCGGGTGAATATAGCAGGCATGGACTATCTGCTTCTCTTTGGGAGGAATGTCCATGTAGTTTTTATATAAATCTTTCAGATAGGCGTCCACATTGCCCGGTGCCGGGAAATCTTTTCCTTCGAAAGTGATGGTGGAGAGCGGAAAGACGGAATCTTTACGGTGCATGATGCCGTATCCGTTATTGATGAGTATATTCGAAAGATAGGTCCCTTTGGGGCGTACCAGGCAGAGCATTGCCCATATCCCTTTGAAAAGCGCATACTTCATGCCGAAGTAGAAGAATTCTGCAAAGGAGCGCAGCGAGTAGTAGTGTTGCGCGTGTAGGATGGAGTAACTGACGGAGATGCCTTTGCACAGCTTCTTTGCCCATGGGCGGGGCACGGTGGGGTAGTCGATGAAAGGGAATATATCTACGTATAGTCCTTTCTGATACTCTACGCTGAAGGTATCTCCTGCTTCAATATAGATTGAGTTTAAATCCCTTATCTTGACGATGGGCTCTTTGCTGGTAGGGTCACTTTCCGGGGTTTGCAGGAACAGTGTGTCGGGTAGTTCGGAGGGGGCTACCTTCATGAATGCTTGCATGTCTTCCAGTGTCATGCCGATGTCTATGTCATCATCCCAGGGGATGAATCCTCCATGACGCATGGCTCCCAACAGTGTGCCTCCGTCAAGCCAGTAGCTTAACTTGTGTTTCCGGCAGATGCGGTCCACCTCTTTCAGTATGGAAAGTTGCTTCAGTTGGCAGGCGCGTAGGTTGTCGGCAACGTAGTCCGATAGGTATTGGTTCTTCATACTTCTTCTCTTTTTACGTCGATGACTTGTCCGGTGAATTCGGAAAGCAGTGACTGTATGGTGGTAATGGCTACTTGCTCGGAGGTCAGCAAGGTGTTATCCGGTTCGATGCCGAAGTTATGGACACGCATCGGTGTTTTGGTGCGCTCCGGATTGATGCAGTTCACGCTGATGCCGAACGGTTCCCATTCTTGTGCTATGGCTTGCACAAAGTTCACGATGGCGGCTTTGGTCGATGAATAGATGCTGTAAAAGGCGCGTCCCCGGGTGTAGGAGCTGGAAGTGAAGAATACGAGTTTACCTTTGCTCTCCTTCAGATAGGGGAAGGCTTCAAGTGCCACGTTGACAGTACCCATATAGTTGGTGTTCACAGCGTTGCAGATGGTCTGATAGTCGCAACTCATCAGAGGTTCTTTATTCAACAGTCCGGCAGTATTGATAATGTAGTCTATCCGTCCACATTGGCGGTACACTTCCTGCAAGGCTTTGCTCACCTGCTCTTTGTTGCCTACATCCGTTCCGTTCATGCTGCGCGAATAGCAGAATACGTTGGCTCCTTTCTCTTTGAGTAGCTGAGCCACGTCTGCGCCGATGCCGTAACTACCGCCGAATACGACTGCAACCCGGTTCTTCAGGTTGTTTTCCTGGTCGATGGGCAAGGTGTTCAGTTCACTTTTGCGCAGCTGGAAGAATTTGTCCAGCAGATAGGTGTCTTCCTTATAGGTCAGCTTCATGTTGCTTTCTTCGCCGTTCACTACATAAACCGGTACTTCCGGAAGGTATTTCACTACTACGC
The DNA here is from genome assembly GCF_003603065.1 of Bacteroides sp. AF20-13LB. Lineage (NCBI taxonomy): Bacteria > Pseudomonadati > Bacteroidota > Bacteroidia > Bacteroidales > Bacteroidaceae > Bacteroides > Bacteroides sp. AF20-13LB. The sequence continues at coordinate 527,987 of NZ_QTMH01000001.1, read as the reverse complement.
CGCAGTCGTCGGTCACTTTAAAGGCCGGGTCTTGCAAGGCAATGTCATAGGCATGCTTGATGGTTTCCAGATGGAATGCTTGCGGAGTCTGTCCTCGCATCAGTTTGCTGCGGTCTGGGATTTCCTGAATGAATCTGTCATTGACTTGTATAATGGTATCCGTGGCGGGCATTGCCACATCAATAGCTTTGTAGGTTTCCAATGCGGCAATAACGTCATTCAGAATCCGCTGGCTCACTAACGGACGTACGGCATCGTGGAATATCAGATTGACGTCAGTGTCTTCGTAGGCTTTGATGGCGGATAGGCTGGAATGATACCGTTCTTGTCCGCCTTTCAATATCTTCTTGACCTTCTTCCATCCGTTCTTGATGATGATAGATTCGAAATCGGAGATATAGAAAGGATTGGATACGATAGCTATCTCGTGAATATGTGGATTGCTTTCGAAAGTATCGATGGTGTGCTCCACGACCATTTTTCCCGCTACCTTGAAGAATTGCTTGGGAGTGGACAATCCCAGACGGCTACCGACTCCTCCTGCCAATATGACTACTACATTCTTTTTCATTGTATCAATAGAAATGTGATGCTGCAAAAATACGAATTAATTGCTTCTTTGCAGCATTCCGGTTGGGATAAAGTGGCATATCTGTTGGGATAACTCTCTTTTTATTCTCTTCTTGTCTGCTCTATGGCTTCCATTAATCTGTCTGATGTGCCGCTTACTATTTTCCGGCAGAACATCTTTCCAGACTGCCGCAATACCGGCAGGTCCTCGAGTGTCATCACGCGGATGGATGCGCCGTAGTCTATGTAGTGCAAGGGGGTGAGACGGGTAAGTCCGGGGTATTCTCCCTCTAAAAGAAGCCCTTTTGAGGCAAAAGGGGAGTTGAATACGATGGTCTGTATGCACAGTTCGCTGGGTACAAAGCTGGTTCTGAAATACTTCACCAGCTTCTCCTCCGTGCACAACTTTTCATATACATATCGTGCGCAGGGCAACGTGATGGCCCAATAGTCGGAACCGAAATAGACATCTGCCTGCTTGCCCTCCAAGGGTGCAAAAGGGGCTTTCCGGATGGGGAGTATCTGTGCCAGCTTGCGCGATGCTACGATGAGTTTGTTCTTCCACCATATACTCTTCCAAGGCAGGTCACGGAAAGGGTGGTAATGGGTTATCTTGTGCAACTGCTGTTTCACGGTGCAGCGTGTCAGGTTGAAACCGCCGATGAATTCAGTGTCTTGATGCTCCTCGAAATAGTGGTGGATGGCGTTGTTGTTCCATAACGGATAGTCTTGCCCGCTCAGGCATACTACACGGGTATAGGGGATGCCGCTGTGCAATACGGCGGCAAGCAATTCTTTCTGATATTCCACTTGTTCCCATCCTCCCCAGCTTATCCGGTGGCGGGGCACGAAAGTGACCTTGTCTCCCAAGGCTTCTTCAAAAGGGTGTATATCGGCATTGAGGTCGATGTGCACGTAGAAGTCTGCCCGGTCATCCAGTGCGGCAACCAGGCGTGCCAAGTGTGGGGCATCCTTGTAGGCGGATATGATGTAGGCTATGCGGCTCATGCTCTTTTTTTCTTTAAGAGGAATTCAATGCTTTCCCGGAAGATGGTAGATTGTAGTTTCCACAAAACCAGTGCATAAAGCCCAGCTACCATAATGATTTTGGCTGCCATATTTAAGTATAGGTTTTCTATGGGCTGAGTAGCATAGTGAGTTGACACTACGAGTACAATGGATAGGGAGAGATAAGGAGAGATGTCTTTCAGCATATCGCGCAGTCTTAATCCTATCTCCCTCTTGACAAAACGGAACCATACAAACAGCCAGCCGATATTGATAATGACGAAAATACGCAGCATCCATTCCAACCCGTATGGGTATATGGCGCATACAGCTGCTATTTGCAGCAGGCTCAAGCTGATGGTGCTCCACATATAGATAGAAGAATGTCCCCGGCTGATGAGCAGGTTGGAGAACAGATTGATGACGGGAATAAATGCTCCCCAAATACATAACAGTTGCAAGATATCGGCACTGGGCAGCCACTTCTCCGTGATAGTGATTATAATCAGTTCTTTCGATACCAAGCTCAATCCCAGCATGGCGGGGAAAGAGATAAAGGCGGTGAAGCGCAGCAGCTTTCTGAATACGGCAAGTTGCCGTGCCTTGTCGTCGGCAACCCGGGTAAAGACGGGTTGTGCAATGCCGTTTATCATGCCCGTAATCGTGGTATGTCCCATGCCGTTCCACTTGTTTGCCTGCGTAAAGTTACCCACTTCCCGTTCCGAATAGAACTTACCCAACAAGACGGAAAACAAATTGTTATTGATTATGGTGAAGATATTCGTAATGATTATCTTACTGCTGAACCCTATCATCTCCTTAATGGGTGTGAAGTCGAACCGGAAGCGGGGTCTCCAATGCGAGAAGTAGAAGTTAAGAATCGTCATTACGGTGATGAAAGAGATGCTTTGCAATGCAATCCCCCAATAGGCGAATCCGTTTGCCGCCAATGTGATGCCCACAATACCGGAGACTATCAGACTTGAAATAGAAATGACGGTAGTGTCCTTGATTCTGAGGTTCTTGAATAGATATGCCCTCGGTGCAATGCTCATGCTGGAAATGACGAATCCCAAGAAGGAGAGACGGGACAGCGGTATCAGCTCGGGCGTATCGTAGAAGTCGGCAATCAGCGGTGCGGCAAAGAAGAGTAATATATATATAGTAGTGCTGCACATCAGGCTGAACCAGAACACGGCGTTGTAATCCTTGTGCAAAGTCTCCTTCCGGTTGGTCAGTGCCGAAATGAACCCACCCTCCTGCAAGGCGGCGGCAATGGCGGAGAAGATGGTAAGCATCCCTACCATACCATAATCCGAAGCATCCAGCAGACGGGCAAGGACTATTCCGAATCCCAGATTTAACAACTGCTGTATGCCGTTGCTGAATCCTCCCCAGAAGAGGCCTTTGGCTGTTTTTTCTTTGAGTGATGTATCGGACATAGTTTATTGGTTGATAAGGCAACGAGTTAACAAGGCCACGAGGCTTTTCCTTCCTCCTTGTAGCCTTGTTAACTCGTTACCTTGTTACTGTTTTATTTCACCTCGCTGCCCGGCTTCACCTCTTTCAGCAGTGAAGTCACCGCCAGCGAGCCGTCATAATTCTCGGCAGAGAGAATCATTCCCTCACTTACCAGCCCGTTCTTGAATTGGCGTGGAGCGAGGTTGGCGATGAACAGCACTTGCTTGCCTACCAGTTCTTCCGGTTTGTAGTGCTGGGCAATGCCGCTGACGATGGTGCGGTTTTCCAGCCCGTCGGCAATCTTGAACTTCAGCAGCTTCTTCATCTTGGGCACTGCCTCGCATTCAAGCACTGTACCTACGCGGATATCCAGCTTTTCAAAGTCTTCGAAGGCGATGGTCGGCTTGATGGGGTTTGCCTTGTAGGTGGCGGCTTCGTTTGCCTTCTTGGTGGCAAGCAGCTTGTCTACTTGTGCCTGGATGACGTCGTCTTCTATCTTTTCGAACAGCAGTTCGGGGGTGCCCAGCTGATGTCCGGCAGGCAACAGGTCGGTGTGTCCCAGCTCTGCCCAGTCAAAGCTGTCCATGTTCAGCATCTTGCGAAGCTTCTCGCTGCTGAAGGGCAGGAACGGTTCGAAAGCAATGGCAAGGTTGGCGACCAACTGCAACGAGATGTGGAGAATGGTGGCTACGCGCTCCATGTCTGTCTTGGCAAGCTTCCACGGCTCGGTGTCTGCCAGGTATTTGTTTCCGATGCGGGCAAGGTTCATCGCTTCCTTCTGTGCGTCGCGGAATTTGAATACATCCAGCAACTTCTCCACTTCTGCCTTGACGTCGGCAAATTCTTTCAGCGTCTCGCGGTCGTAGTCGTTCAGTTCGCCTGCGGCGGGCACTACGCTGTCGAAGTACTTCTTGGTGAGTTGCAGGGCGCGGTTCACGAAGTTGCCATAAACGGCAACCAGCTCGTTGTTATTACGTGCCTGGAAGTCCTTCCAGGTGAAGTCGTTGTCTTTTGTCTCCGGTGCGTTGGCGGTCAGCACGTAGCGCAGCACATCCTGCTTGCCGGGGAAGTCAACGAGATACTCGTGCAGCCATACCGCCCAGTTGCGTGAAGTGGAAATCTTGTCGCCCTCCAGGTTCAGGAACTCGTTGCTCGGCACGTTGTCCGGCAGGATGTAGCTACCCTCTGCCTTCAGCATGGCGGGGAACACGATGCAGTGGAACACGATATTGTCTTTTCCGATGAAGTGTACCAGACGCGTTTCGGGGTCTTTCCACCATTTCTCCCATGTGTCGGGCAGCAACTCTTTGGTGTTGCTGATGTAGCCGATAGGGGCGTCGAACCATACATAGAGCACTTTGCCCTCGGCACCCTCTACGGGAACGGGAATACCCCAATCCAGGTCGCGGCTCACGGCACGCGGCTGCAAGCCCATGTCGAGCCAGCTCTTGCATTGGCCATAAACATTGGGACGCCACTCCTTATGGTCTTCCAGAATCCATTGGCGAAGCCATTCCTCGTGTTTGTCCAGCGGCAGATACCAGTGCTTCGTCTCACGCATCACGGGCTGGCTGCCGCTGATGGCACTCTTCGGATTAATCAGGTCCGTGGGGCTGAGGCTGGTGCCGCACTTCTCGCATTGGTCGCCGTAAGCGCCTTCGGCATGGCAGTGGGGGCACTCGCCGGTGATGTAGCGGTCGGCAAGGAAGGTCTTGGCTTCTTCGTCGTAATACTGCATGCTGGTCTTTTCGATGAATTCTCCCTTATCGTACAGCTTGCGGAAGAAGTCGGAAGCCGTGTCGTGATGCGTCTTTGAGGTAGTACGGCTGTACACGTCGAAGGAGACGCCGAACTCTTCGAAAGACTTCTTTATAAGCGTATGATAGCGGTCCACCACGTCTTGCGGGGTGATGCCTTCCTTCTTGGCGCGGATGGTGATGGGCACTCCGTGTTCGTCGGAGCCGCCGATGAAGATTACATCTTCCTTTTTCAGTCGCAGGTAGCGGACGTAGATGTCGGCAGGAACATAAACGCCTGCCAGGTGTCCGATATGAACCGGGCCGTTGGCATACGGCAATGCCGAGGTCACGGTGGTACGTTTGAATTTCTTTTCCATTGTGTTATTATGTATCTCTTTTGTTATGAACGCTTTTAGTGGCACAAAGATAGCTGTTTTCTGCAAAATATGAGTATTCTTCCAGATTCTTTCCAGATTTAGGCTTCATCTTTGCCATACAAAATGAACAAACTTGGTATTGATAATGTAAAAAAACGAAATGACTATGAAACTGGAAAAGTACTTCTTATTATTGGCGTTAGGCGTGTTTGCCTTTGCCTTGCAAAGCTGTGATGATGACGACAACGACGGAATCTCCGTGCCCGCGGAACTGAGTAATGCGTTGGCCAAGGAGCATCCCAATGCCCAGCGTATAGAATGGGAAACAAAAGGTGCATATTATGTGGCTGATTTCCATGAGGACAATTTCGAAAAGGAGGCCTGGTTCACCAAAGACGGTGTATGGCAGATGACCGAAACCGACCTCCGTTATGCAGACCTTCCCGCTCCGGTGAGAAGCTCTTACGAGAGTAGTACCTATTATAATGTATGGAAGGTGGAAGATGTAGACAAGCTGGAACGTAAGGAAATGGCTGTTGTCTACATCATCGAAGTGGAGAAAGGTAATCAGGAAATGGACCTCTATTATTCGGAGGACGGCATTCTGGTGAAGGAAGTGGCCGATGCGCACAACGGCGGTTCTCCCGAAGATTATCTCCCTTCTGATATTTCCGCTGCCATCAAAGATTTTATAGCAGAGAAATATCCCAATGCCCGCATTGTGGATATTGAAAAAGAAAAGAACGGTATGACGGAAGTCGAAATCGTGCACGGAAGTATCAGCAAGGATGTGATGTTCACCGCTGAGGGTGCATGGGCCTATACTATCTGGGATATCAGTAAGAGACATCTGGAGGATGTAGTGAAGAACGCCGTTACGGCTGCCCATCCCGGTTATGTCATTGATGATGCCGACTTTATTGAGACTCCCGATGGCAGTTACTTTTTGGTAGAGATGGAGCAAGGGGAAAGGGAAATCTACGTAAAGGTGACAGCGGAAGGTGAAATACTGCCATAATCTTATACTGAATACTTCCCTTTAAATCAGCGTATTGTATTTACCGCTTGTTTAGCTAAATCAGGAAAAGACATACCATCTAATGTAAAGCCGTTTACCATAGGGTGTAACGGCCGTTACTCCATATTGTAACGGTCGTTACACCATAGTGTAAAGCCTTTTACCTCGTAGTGTAAATGAAGTTACCGTTTGGGGTAACCGGAGTTATCATGTGAGGTGACCGGAGCTGTCATGTGAAGTCGTACTCTTCTACATAAGCGTCGAAGTACTCCGTCCGTTGGAGTCCTAAGTTACGGGCAATTGCAATGACTTGTTGCTGCTCGGTTGGTGAGAGCAAAGTTTCCCCTTTCCGCTTCTGATAATATCTTCGGATACCCCATAAGCCGATGAGCCGGTAGCGGAACGTGCCGGACTGGCCGACAGAGATGGCTTCTGCCGTATGGATAAAGCCTTTGGCATAGCGCACTTTCTTATTCGAGCAATAATACTTGCATTTTCCCGCTGTGGACTCTATTGCTTTCGGATTCAGTACATATAGGAAGATGTTGTTTGAGGGTGCATACGTATATGCAATCCGGCGCAGGCAGGTGTCAGTATAAGGGCATGTGTCAGTAGCGCATAAGCCGAAGTTATGGGGAACTTTGGAATAATCGAAAGTTTCTTCTTTCATCATTTTTTTGTTTAAAGTTCCGCAAAGGTACAATTAGTTTGGAGATTGATGGGTGCTTCACCTGATATTTGTTTTATCCCGAAAATATTATGTATTTTACGTAACGTGAAATGCGTAACGTAAAACATGGAATCATTCCGCCTTCCGGTTTCCGCATTTCGTCTTCCCCATTCCGCACCCCGTCCGTAAATGCTTCCCGCTTACTTGCCGCAGGACTATATTTGCAGAAAACATTTGCATATTCCCATGAAGACAAACTCTGTGATTCTATTGGTGTTGTGGCTTGCGGCGTGGCCGTTCTGCTGCCGGGGGCAAGGCTATATCAGTTACGACTATCTGCCCGAAAGTTCGTTGAAGGATGACCTCGGCAACGAGTATGGTTCGGGCAGCCTGATGATGGTATCGGGAAGGTATAACCTGCCGCTTTCCGTCAGGCATGACGACAAGGGCAGGCTGGTGGCGTGGTCGGCAACCGTCAATGCTGCCTATGGCGTATTCCATAATAAGGGGCAGGCGCGGGAGTTGAATCCGGACAATCTGCTGAATGCCAGTCTGAATATCTCCCACATCCGTCCCCTGTCCGACAAGTGGAGTATCATAGCCTCTGTGGGCAGCGGTGTCTATGCCCCGTTGGACGGGGTTTCCATGAAGACCCTACTGGCTAATGGAGCAATCATCTTTGTCTATAAACTGCGGAAGAACCTCAACTTGGGCATCGGTGCGGGGTTGACGAACTCTTACGGTATCCCGATGATACTGCCCATGATGTACTTCAGTTGGAGGAATGCCGGCAGGTATGAGCTGAAAGTGGATATGTCCAGCGGCATGAAAGTGTCCGTCGCCACCTGGCTGAACAAGAAGCTGAAGCTGGAACTGACCGCCCTCGATATGGACGGCATGTCTGCCGTGATGGAAGTCGACGGGAAATCGAAAATCTATTCTACCGTCATGCTGAGGTCATACATCAGTCCTTCGTACCGGTTGAGTAGGAAGACGGCTGTTTATCTGGGAGTGGGCGGTAACTGGATACGCGGAATAAGTATGTCGGACCGTAGTTTGAAAGGTTTTCTCAATAACTTCAAGAACGATGAGGACGAGCCTTGCTTCAGACCGACTCTGCGCCTGACGGTGGGATTCAGGTATACGCTGAAATGACAAATGCCATTTTAGTAGAGACAAGAGGTAAAATAGTATCTTTGTCGCAATAACAGACACGTTTTATGGTAAAGTATTTATTAGTAGAAGATGAGCGCTTCGCCTACGAAGAGCTGAAGCGTATGATGCAACGGCTGCGCCCTTCCTGGCAGTTGGCGGGCTGGGCAGAGAGCGTGGAGCAGGCTGTACTGCTCTTGCGTCAGGGCAGCCTGGACTTGATGATTGTAGATATCCGCTTGTCCGACGGGTTGAGCTTTGAGATATTCGAGCAGTGTCCCGTCGATTTGCCCGTTATCTTCACCACCGCCTACGACGAATATGCCATCAAGGCTTTCAAGGTAAACAGTATCGACTATCTGTTGAAACCCATTGAAGAAAGCGACCTAGAAGCAGCCTTGTGCAAGTTCGAGCGCAACAGTGCCCTCCGTTCTGCGGCTCCCGAATATCGGCAACTGGAACTCGGCTACTTGGCAGCCAACAAGAAGAACCGTTTTCTGGTGCAGGTAGGCGATACCTTCCGCTACGTAGAAACTCCGGATGTCGCTTTCTTTTATAGTGAGGACAAGCTGACTTATCTGCACCTCTTCTCCGGGAAACGGTATATCATCAGCTACTCGCTGGACCAGTTGGAGGGAATGCTGGATAGGGATGTTTTCTTTAGGGTTTCAAGGAGCTGCATATCCAACATTAGGTCCATCCGGAAGAGTTCCAGGTACTTCGGCAGTCGCTTGAAGCTTTACTTCGAGCCGGAGTGCCCGCACGAGGTATTGGTGAGCCGCAGTCGCGTGGCCGATTTCTTGAAATGGGTGGACGGAGTGGTATGAGTTATAAGTTATGAGGCATAAGAGATACATATTCCTTTTTATACTGACGGTTTCCGTCTCGTTGCTTGTCATAGGGTGCGTTTATAACGTCATCAGCGGTAAGCCGTGGTATGCGAATATCATGGTGCAGTTCTTTCTGAATCTTCCTTTGTGCATAGGGCTGGGGTTCATCGACTTTGGGGTTATCAACTTGATATATAAAAGACTGAAACAGCGCAACAATGCGGTGAGGATTCTGGTGGATATCGTGTTGACCACTGCACTGGCTGTTCTGTTGACGTACATCTTGAACTTCCTGCTGATGGGCGGGCATGGAAATTTCTGGCATATCCTGAGAAACTCCCTGCCGGTAGTGCCGTGGAACTGGATTATCGTTCTGCAGATAGAGATATTCTTCTATAGCCTGCAACGTTCGGAGATGGAGAAGCAGATGGCTGTCATCGAGAAGGAGAAGGCGCTGTATCAGTTCGAGGTGCTGAAAAAACAGATTAATCCCCATTTCTTATTCAATAGTCTGAATGTCCTTGCCTCCCTTGCTTATCAGGATACCGAAAAGACGAACCGGTTTGCCAAGAAGCTGTCTACGGTGTACCGTTATCTGCTCACTACGCATGGCAGAGCTACGGTGACCGTGCAGGAAGAACTGTCGTTCGTAGAGTCGTATTTATACCTGGAGCATATCCGCTTTGGCGATGCGCTGCATGTGGAGATAGAAGATGATTTGCGGAATCATCATTGTCTCGTCATTCCTGCCAGCATACAGATGCTTGTGGAGAATGCCTTGAAGCATAATATCAGTACAAAGAAGTCGCCGCTGATAGTCCATATATCCATAGGAAACGAAGGGATTACGGTGCGCAACAATCTTCAGTTGCGTAATTATGTGACCAGTAACGGAGCGGGATTGAAGAACCTGCAACGGCAGTATGCCCTATACGGCACGCTGGTGGAGATTCTTAAGGACGAAAAGGAGTTTGTGGTGAAACTTCCCTTTGTGGGCGGAGACGTGAACCGCCTCAACACAATATAGTACTCTTCCCGAAGAAGAATCTGGAAACGTGTATCTTGTCCATAGCCCACGCCATACCCATGCAGCCGCTAAGAGTGAAGGCGGTGGCAGTGACAAGGAACAGCATCCCCGTAGGGTCGAAGGCGAACACGGGCAGAAACGCCTTGGACAGAATGGTGAAAATGGGTGAGAAAAGGAGTATGACCAGCGTATTGCGCCCTATAAAGAAGGCAAGCCGTTTGGCTTGTGCCGGCAGATAGCCGTAGGCTGCCAACAGCAGGCTGATGGAAAGCCAGGTGATGGCGACTCCTGCCAGAGTACCCCTATCCAGATTGGCGGGAAAACAGCATAGTATTACGAATGGAACAATGGCGAAGGTTGTGGCGCGAAAGACTTGTGTAAAACGAAGCCCGCTTTGGCTCACTGTCATGCCGATAAGGAAATAGAGGGCATTGGAGAAGTTCATCAATCCTCCCCAATGGGAAAGGGCAAACAGGCAGACACCGGTCACAACCAGCCGGGAGACAACCGACAGCCTTACATAGCGGAATGTGATATAATAGATGAGGCTGCACAGAATCAGTGTATGCAGATACCAGTAAGGCCCCATCGGATGGAGGAATACCTTGTCGAGCAATACGGTAGGAGTAATGGCATCTACACTTTCGCGTACGGGCAGGAAATGCGACATCACCGTATAGGCCGCCTCCATGCAGGCATACGGAATGAAAATCCATAGAAACTTGCGGAGAAAGCTTCGGGCATCCTTCCGGTTATTGGCCAGATAGCCCGAAATAATCAGGAAAGCGGACATGTGGAACGTATAGACGATTTGTTTCGCATACGGATACTTGTCGCCTATATATACAAGGTGGAAGATAATCATCAAGGTGATGAAGATGCATTTCAGATAATCTATCTCTTTGACACGGCTTTCCATATAGGGTAGTTTTCTGCGTATTGTTATTGATGGCACAAATATATATACTTCCGTAAACTTATTTATATTTTGCAAAGGGATTAAGCTTATTTTCTCTTTTACCGATTGCTTTTATGTATGGAAAATGTATATTTGTGCATGAATCATTAACTTAATGTAAAACAGACTATGATAACAAGCCAATTACTTCACCCGGCCAGTATTGTGGTAGTGGGGGCATCCAACAATGTACACAAACCCGGAGGGGCTATCCTGAAAAATCTGCTTAGCGGCGGATATACCGGTGAGCTTCGTGCCGTGAATCCGAAAGAGACTGAAGTGCAGGGTGTTGCTGCCTTTGCGGATGTGAAGGACATTCCCGATACGGACCTTGCCATCCTTGCCATACCTGCCGCGCTTTGTCCCGATGCGGTGGAGATGCTTGCTGCGGAGAAGCAGGTGAAGGCGTTCATTATCCTTTCTGCCGGTTTTGGTGAGGAGACCCATGAGGGTGCTGTGCTGGAAGATCGCATACTGGAAACGGTGAACCGGTATGGAGCCTCTCTGATAGGCCCCAACTGTATCGGTTTTATGAACTCGTGGCATCACAGTGTATTCAGCCAGCCCATCCCGCAACTGCATCCGCAAGGGGTAGACCTGATTTCCAGCTCCGGTGCCACAGCGGTGTTCATATTGGAGAGCGCCGTGACCAAGGGATTGCAATTCAACTCTGTATGGTCTGTGGGCAATGCCAAGCAAATCGGCGTGGAGGATGTGTTGCAATACATGGACGAACACTTCAATCCGGAAGCGGATTCCAGAATAAAACTTCTTTATATAGAGAGTATCGGTGACCCCGACCGTCTGCTGTTTCATGCATCCTCGCTCATCAAGAAGGGCTGCAAGATTGCGGCCATCAAGGCGGGCAGTAGCGAAAGCGGCAGCCGGGCGGCGAGTTCGCATACGGGGGCCATTGCCAGTAGCGATTCGGCGGTAGAGGCCTTGTTCCGTAAGGCGGGTATTGTGCGTTGCTATTCGCGCGAGGAGTTGACGACCGTAGGTTGTATCTTCACACTGCCGGAACTGAAAGGGAAAAACTTCGCCATCATTACCCATGCCGGCGGTCCGGGAGTGATGCTGACCGATGCATTGAGTAAGGGTGGACTGAATGTTCCGAAACTGGAAGGACCGGTGGCGGAGGAACTTAAGGGTAAGCTTTTCCCCGGTGCGGCTGTGGGGAATCCCATTGATATTCTGGCTACGGGTACGCCGGAACATCTGCGCCTCTGTCTGGAGTATTGTGAGGAGAAGTTTGACAATATTGATGCTGTAATGGCTATTTTCGGCACTCCGGGGCTGGTGACCATGTTTGAAATGTATGATGTGCTGCACGAGAAGATGCTGCATTGCAAGAAGCCGATTTTTCCGATTCTTCCTTCCATCAATACGGCAGGAGCCGAGGTTGCTGCTTTTCTGGCAAAAGGCCATGTGAACTTTGCCGATGAAGTGACTTTGGGTACGGCACTTTCGCGGATAATGAATGCCCCGCGGCCTGCCAATAATGAAATCGAGCTCTTTGGAGTGGATGTTCCCCGTATCCGCCGGATTATAGATTCCATTCCTGCGGACGGTTATATCGCCCCGCACTATGTGCAGGCATTGCTCCGCTCTGCAGGTATTCCTATTGTGGAGGAGTTTGTTTCGGACAACAAGGAAGAAGTGCTTGCCTTTGCGCGTCGCACGGGGTTCCCGGTGGTGGCAAAGGTGGTGGGGCCGGTGCATAAGTCGGATGTGGGCGGTGTTGTGCTCAATATCAAGAGTGAACAGCATTTGGCATTGGAATTCGACCGTATGATGCAGATTCCCGAAGCTAGTGCTATCATGGTGCAGCCGATGTTGAAAGGGACGGAATTGTTTATCGGTGCCAAATATGAAGAGAAGTTCGGACATGTGGTACTCTGCGGTCTGGGCGGTATTTTTGTGGAGGTGCTGAAGGATATATCTTCCGGTCTTGCACCGTTGTCCTACGAGGAGGCTTACTCCATGATTCACTCGTTGCGTGCCTATAAGATTATCAAAGGTACGCGTGGGCAGAAGGGAGTGAATGAAGATAAATTTGCCGAAATTATTGTACGGCTTTCCACCTTGCTGCGCTTTGCAACGGAAATCAAGGAGATGGATATCAATCCATTGTTGGCGACTGAAAAGCAGGTGATAGCGGTGGATGCGCGCATTCGGATAGAAAAATAAGGGTTAGAGATTAGGGATTAGGGATTAAAGGGGCTGACTGTTAATCGCTCACCGCTAATCCCTTTTTCATCCTGCCCAGCCCTCCCTATCCAGATTTCTATATCCGATAGCTTCCGCCAAGTGTGCCGGCTGTATCAATTCGCAGCCTTCCAGGTCGGCGATGGTGCGTGATACTTTCAATATACGGTCGTAGGCGCGGGCCGAAAGGTTTAGGCGGTTCATGGCAGTTTTGAGCATGGCAAGTCCTTTGTCATCCGGACGGGCGTGGCGAGCAAGCAGTTTACTGTTCATCTGGGCATTACAATATATGCCGGGAATGTCTGCATACCTTGCTTCTTGAATTTGTCGGGCACGTATCACACGCTCGCGTATGGTGGCGCTCGATTCGCCGGGGCGAGAATCTGCCATCTCTTCAAAGGGGAGTGGGGTGACTTCAATTTGCAGGTCGATACGGTCGAGCAAAGGTCCGGATATGCGGTTCAGGTACTTTTGTACTTGTCCGGGACTGCATACACAAGCCTTGGTGGGATGCGTATAATACCCGCATGGACACGGATTCATAGAGGCTACCAGCATAAAACTTGCCGGGTACTCTACATTGCATCGGATGCGTGACACGGTAATCTTCCTATCTTCCAGCGGTTGGCGAAGAACCTCCAATACGTTGCGGCTGTACTCTGGCAGTTCATCAAGATATAAAATGCCGTTATGTGCCAGACTGATTTCACCGGGTTGGGGGAAACTTCCTCCACCGGTCATTGCTACCGTAGAAATGGTGTGGTGAGGGTCGCGGAACGGGCGTTTCGAGATGAGCCCACCGTCTTTGCCCAACTTTCCGGCAACAGAATGAATCTTGGTCGTTTCCAGACTCTCTCCCAAAGAGAGGGGAGGAAGTATAGATGGCAGACGCTTGGCAAGCATGGACTTACCGCTGCCCGGCGAACCGATGAGAAGTATGTTGTGGCTGCCCGAAGCAGCTACCTCCAAGGCTCGTTTCACATTTTCCTGTCCTTTTACTTCTGCAAAGTCGAAATCAAAGTTGCTCTGCTGGGAATAGAATTCCTCGCGGGTGTTGACTAACGTAGGGGTTAATTCCTGCGTGCCATTAAAGAATTCTATAACTTCCTTGATGTTTCCCGCTCCGTACACTTTCAGATTGTTTACTACTGCCGCTTCGTGGGCATTCTGTTGCGGTACAATCATACCCTCAAACCCCAGTTCTCTGGCCTTGATGGCAATGGGGAGTGCTCCTTTGATAGGTTGCAGGCTGCCGTCAAGGCTTAGTTCACCCATCAGCAGATAGCGTTCCAGCTTATCGGACTGGATAACTTCGCTGGCGGCAAGTATGCCGATGGCTAAAGGTAAATCGTAAGCTGCACCTTCCTTGCGGATGTCAGCCGGAGCCATGTTGATGACAATATTGCTGGTCGGCATCCGGTAGCCGTTGACCTGCAAAGCAGATATGATACGTTGATGGCTTTCTTTGACCGCAGAGTCCGGCAAACCGACTAAATAGAACATACAGCCTCTGGAACTGTTGACTTCAATGGTGATGAGGGTTGCGTCAATACCTTGAACAGCCGCTCCAAAAACTTTTATGAGCACGTTTTTAGTGATTAGGGGTTAGTGATGGCAGGATAGGCTACCGTCGGTTTTGTTTTTTGAGTTTCTTTTCACTCTCTTTCTTCTCTTTTTCCTTTTGCTCTATCTCCTCCAGTTTCTTTTTGATGTCTTCCTCACTCATATTCTTCCCTTCAATTTTTCCGGAAGGGCTAAGGAACAGATTGGCAGGCAATGCTTGTATGGCGAGCTGTTTGATGGGCGCTGTGTTCCATCCGGAGAAATCACAACTCTGTTCCCACTTCAGGGTATCTCTTTTGATTGCTTCTTCCCATTCCTTTCTGTCGATATCCAAGGAAATGCCCCAGAGTGCGAATAGCTTGTTCTTTTCTTCTTTCTTGTAAATCCGGCGCAGGGCAGCGTTGGCTTCCATGCTTTGCGGGTCCCAAGATGCCCAAAAATGTATCAACAGATATTTGTCCTTAAAGCTAGTACGGCTGATTTGTGTGCCTTTGGCATTGGGCAGGTTGACGTAAGGGATGGTTTTCCCAACGGATACCTTCTCTTCTTCTTGGATAAGGTCAAGCAGTTCGTCCACATACGGACGGTCTTTCAAGCCTCCGGTCATGTGTTCTGTCATTTCTTTGATTAAGGAGAAGTCCGGTTGCGGTTTTTGCACGAAATATTTCTCCAGCAGATAGATACTTACCAGCGAAGAAGGATGGCTGTTGATGAAGGCTTCTGCTTTTTCTTCCAATGCTTTCTCCGAGGGAGTACTCAAACCTTTCAACTCTTTCTGAAAAGCTGTCAGTTCTTCATTGGGGGCATTCCCCGTGATTTCCAGTGAAGTAAGCTCGGCGGCGGAGCCTTTTATCTTTATTTTGTCTCCTTTGTTCAGGTAAAGCGGATATTCTGTGCCGTCACTGAATTGCAGCCATGTAGAGACAAGCGTGTCGGTGGTGAGGGTTGCAGAGAACTTGTCATCCTTGACAAGCAGAGTGTCCATACGGTTATAGAACTTGTCCGTACCATATATATAAAGGGTATCATTCCCCAGCCCTTTGATTTCACCATTTAGGTAGACTGAATTTGTATTTTTGCTGCCGCAGGCAGACAATATAATAAGCAGAAGGTATGCAAGATAGATTTTCTTCATTCCGGTTCTTTTTCTGATACTTCGTCGCGAAAATACTTCTTTTTGGTGTGAATAAAAAGAAATGCCCGACATATTTCTATGCCGGGCACGTTCTTTTCAATCTAACCTTTATTATTTGATGATATTCATAAAGTCAGTGTTAGTGAAGTATTTGGCGAATTCCAGGTCAGAAGCAGCCTTCTTTGCCAAAGCCGGTTCTTTTGCAATGGCATTCTTCAGACTGCTGGTTACCATAGATGTATTGTTGGTTCTTGCGCCAAGTACAGCCATCAGGTAGTCAGTATAAGCGTCTGGTCTTTCGATAGCAGCCAGTGTGTTCTTAGCCTTGTTGTAGTCCTTAGCCAGGATTTGTGCCAAAGCAGCGCTGTTAGTCTTAGTGTCGCCAAATGAGCTGACAGCCTTGTCGTACTGTCCTTGAGCAACATACAGATTACCCAATGCCTCGTTCAGTTCCTTAGAACCGGAAGCCTTGCTCAGATAGCTTTCTGCTGCTGTTCTGTCGCCCTTGGTCAAGGCAATCAGACCGAGATTCATGTTTGCTTCAGGAGCATCCTTGATGGAGAGAGCTTTCTTGAAGTAGCTTTCAGCCTTGTTAAGATCACCAGCCTGATAAGCCAGTTTACCTAAGTTGTTGTAAGCACGGAAATCGTTCGGGTAGATTTGAGTAGCTTTTGTGAAGATGGCTTCTTGCTTGGCAGCATCTTTAGTCAAGGTGGTGGCATACAGTAATTCTTCGATGTTCAGCTGCTTGGCATCGCTGTCGGCGAGGTTTGCGATTTCTTCGTCAGACTTACCGATGATTTCGTAGTTCAAAGTCAGGCGTGAACGACGCAGTTGCGGCAGGATTTCGTCAGCCAAAGTCTTATAAACAGAAGAGATGTTCTTGATTTCTTGTTCTCTTTGTTCAGGATCCTGATACATGGAAAGAACGCGAAGAATCAATTCTTTATCTTGGATGTTTGATTTGGATACCAGTTCCTGGAAGCCTTCCCAGTCCTGAGCCGTATACTTGGTGTCTACTGCTGCATTGATTTTTGCTTTCTTCAAATCTCTGTTGATGATTTTAGCCGTGTTGTCCTGGCGGTTCTCAGCCAGTGTAGTATTCAAGCCTACACCACCATCGGGAGAAGCGTATGCGGAGATTTCGATGTTGCTGATTTTCTTGTTTTCAGCTTCGTCTATGTTTTTCACTTCTTTGCCGAATTCTTTGGCAGTCTTCAATTCGCTGGCGCGTACGTTGGCTTGTTGAATCAAGAACATGATGTTGGCGTCATGCTTTTCTTTGATGATACGTTGGAAAGCGTCGTCACCATTGGCGGGGTTAGCGCTGCCCAATGTTTGTTCCAGCATCTCAGAAGTGGAGATTACACCATCAGCTACTTTTACAGCAGGGATAGTGACAGTCTTTTTGCCTACTGTAGCCTTGAATTCCAGATACAGTTCGGATTTGGCCATTTCCGGTACATAGTCGAAAGATGTCTTCATAGTGTAGCTGCCGCCCATCTTGTAAGAGATAGTCTGGTCGTTACCTTCTACTTTTTCGCCCTGGAACACAGCCGATTGGCCTTTAGCTTCGCCGCCATTCCATTTCAGCACAGGGGTCACTTCTACCACAGCCTTCTTGTTGAAGTACTTTTCGGGGAATTTTCCGTTGATTGTAGCGGGAACTTTACCACCTACAGCCTCTAGAACTTGAGGAGTTACGGTGAAATAATCTGATGACAATTCACCCATCTTTTTGCTGCACGATGTCATTAATGCAACAATCATTGCCATTAAAAACGGCAGATACAATTTCTTAGTCATTTTAGGTATAAATTAATTGTTTGTAATTGAAATTTGTCTATTCCATGTTAGTGTGCTGTTTAGGCATGGACATAACAACGCAAAGATATTAAATCCTATTACAGTTTGTTAACTCGTGCAGCAATTTTATCATAATTTAATGAATTTCTCGCTCTTTGCGGTACTTTATATTGCGGGGATGATGTTCTATGATTTCACTGCGCAATCTGTGCCGGTCAATATGTGTGTAAATTTCTGTTGTAGCGATAGATTCGTGGCCCAGCATACTTTGTATGGCGCGCAGGTTGGCTCCTCCTTCAAGCAGGTGGGTGGCAAAGGAATGGCGGAAGGTGTGCGGACTGATGTTTTTGGTGATGCCGGCCTTCTCTGCCAGTTCCTTAATGAGATGGAATACCATGATGCGCGAGATATTTTTGCCCCAGCGTGCCAGGAATACATAGTCTTCGAAGTCCTTCTTGATTTTCCAGCCTCCATTGCGGTCCACGAACCAGTTCCTTATCTCCTTGATGGCACGGGACGATATGGGTACAAGGCGCTGTTTGCTGCCCTTACCTTCTACCTTGATGAAGCCTTCGTCGAAATACAAGTCGGAGATTTTCAGATTGCACAGTTCCGATACCCGTAGACCGCAACTGTATAGAGTCTCGAGGATGGCCCGGTTGCGTTGCCCCTCATTTGTGCCCAGGTCAATGGCGGAGATGATGCGGTCTATCTCTTCCACCGTCAGTACTTCTGGAAGCTTGAATCCGATTTTGGGACCCTCCAACAGTTCGCTGGGGTCTCCCTCCAGGTAGTCGGCTATGACGAGGAAATGGAAAAATGACTTGATGCCCGACAAGATGCGTGCCTGCGAGCGGGGATGGATGCCGATGTCGTGCAGTCCGGAGGCAAAATGCTGCAAGTCATCCAGGGTAGTGTCAAGGATAGCGATACCCTCTCCTTCCAGAAAGTGCAGCAGCTTCTGTAAGTCTGTTTGGTAAGCATCCACTGTATTGGGTGAGAGTGCTTTTTCCAGTTTCAGATACTGGTGGTACTTTCTGATTATCAGCGTTTGTTTCTCCTTATTCGTGGATTTTTCTTCTGATTTCATTTCTTTTTTCTACCTTTGCTTCGCGAAAATAGGCTGCATTTCAGCAAATTGCAAATAAATTTGCATCTGCTTTCGGTTTGCACTATCTTTGCACCGCAAAGGTATAAAAAATTGTGTTATGAGGATACAGATTATTAACGGCCCCAATATAAATCTCTTGGGCAAACGTGAACCTTCCATTTACGGTAGCGTTACTTTTGAAGACTACCTTGCCGAACTCCGTAAGAAATATGCGGATGTACAGATTGACTATTTCCAGTCCAACATTGAGGGAGAGCTGATAGACAAGATTCAGCAGGTAGGTTTTGATGTGGACGGCATCATTTTGAATGCGGGTGCTTACACCCATACGTCCATCGCTCTGCAGGATGCTATCCGTTCGGTCACTTCTCCGGTGGTTGAGGTGCATATCTCTAATGTACATGCCCGCGAGGCTTTTCGTCATGTGTCCATGATTTCCTGCGCTTGTAAAGGTGTCATTCTCGGTTTCGGGCTG
Source organism: Bacteroides sp. AF20-13LB (assembly GCF_003603065.1). Classification (NCBI taxonomy): domain Bacteria; kingdom Pseudomonadati; phylum Bacteroidota; class Bacteroidia; order Bacteroidales; family Bacteroidaceae; genus Bacteroides; species Bacteroides sp. AF20-13LB. The sequence continues at coordinate 508,879 of NZ_QTMH01000001.1, read as the reverse complement.
AACTCCTACCGTCTGGCCATGGAGGCGTTAAAAGATTATTAAATAAAATAGGTATATAGATTATGTTATTGAAGCAAACGAAGATTGTCGCAACGATTTCTGACCAGCGCTGTGATGTTGATTTTATAAAGCAGTTGTTCGATGCAGGTATGAATGTTGTACGTATGAATACTGCACATCTTGGCCGTGAAGGTGCCGAGAAGTTGATAAACAATGTGCGTACGGTTTCCAACCGCATCGCTATCCTGATGGATACGAAAGGACCGGAGGTCCGCACGACGGTTCTGGCTGAGCCCATTCCTTTCAAGGCGGGCGACCGCGTGAAGGTGGTAGGCAACCCGGAGCAGGAGACTACCCGTGAATGTATCTCGGTATCCTATCCCCATTTCGTCAAAGACTTGAATGTGGACGGCCATATCCTTATTGATGACGGTGACTTGGAGTTGGTTGTTGTAGAGAAGACCCCCGACTACCTGCTCTGCGAAGTACAGAATGAGGCTACTCTGGGCAGCCGCAAGAGCGTCAACGTTCCCGGCGTCCGCATCAATCTGCCTTCTCTGACGGAGAAGGACCGCACCAATATCCTTTATGCCATTGAGAAGAACATAGACTTCATTGCCCACTCCTTTGTGCGCAATAAGCAGGATATACTCGACATCAAGGCGATTCTTGACGCTCATAACAGCGATATCCGTATTGTTGCTAAGATTGAGAACCAGGAAGGCGTTGATAATATCGATGAAATCCTGGAAGTAGCCGACGGTGTGATGATAGCTCGCGGTGACCTCGGTATTGAAGTTCCGCAGGAACGTATTCCGGGCATCCAGCGTGTGCTCATCCGCAAGTGTATTCTTGCCAAGAAGCCGGTGATTGTTGCCACACAGATGCTTCATACCATGATTTCCAATCCGCGTCCCACCCGTGCGGAGGTAACGGACATTGCCAATGCCATCTATTATCGTACGGATGCCTTGATGTTGAGCGGTGAAACCGCCTATGGAAAGTATCCGGTAGAAGCGGTGAAGACGATGACCAAGATTGCCGCCCAAGCGGAGAAAGACAAGCTGTCTGACAACGATATCCGTATTCCGCTGGACGAGAACAGCAACGACGTGACTGCGTTCCTGGCCAAACAAGCGGTAAAGGCTACCACCAAACTGAAAATCCGTGCAATCATCACCGACAGTTACAGCGGCCGTACTGCCCGTAACCTTGCCGCTTTCCGTGGCAAATATCCGGTGTTGGCCATCTGCTACAAGGAAAAGACCATGCGGCACCTTGCCCTTTCCTACGGTGTGGAAGCTATCTATATGCCCGAACTTGCCAACGGGCAGGAATATTACTTTGCAGCCTTGCGTCGCTTGTTGAAGGAAGGCCGTTTATGTCCTACGGACATGGTGGGCTACCTGAGTAGCGGTAAAGCCGGTACGCGCACTTCTTTCCTCGAAATCAACGTGGTGGAAGATGCCCTGAAACATGCTGAAGATAGTGTGTTGCCCAACAGTAACAGATATTTGTAGGATAAGGGATTAAGGATAAGGGGTTAGGGATTAGCGGTTAATGATTAATTAATAATTGTGCGCAGAACTAACCCCTAATCCCTAATCCCTTATCCCTAACCTATAATCCATTAACAAAGTGACGATTGACGAATACATTTTGCAGCACATTGATGATGAGGGCGATTATCTGAAAGCGCTCTATCGCGACACGCATGTCAAGTTGCTATATCCCCGCATGGCTTCCGGACATTTGCAGGGGCGTATGCTCAAGATGTTTGTCCGGATGATTCGTCCCCGGCAGGTGCTGGAGATAGGGACTTATAGCGGATATTCCGCACTTTGCATAGCAGAAGGACTGCCGGAGGGCGGGATGCTGCATACGTTTGAAATCAACGACGAGCAGGAGGACTTCACCCGTCCGTGGCTGGAGAATTCCGATTACGCGGATAAAATCAGGTTCTACATTGGCGATGCCTTGGAGCGGGTACCGCAACTGGACCTCACTTTCGACCTTGCCTTTATTGACGGAGATAAGCGTAAATACATAGAGTATTATGAAATGGTGCTCGCCCGCCTTTCCGGCGGTGGATATATCATTGCCGACAATACCTTGTGGGATGGCCATGTGCTGGAAGAACAACCCCATCGCACAGACCTGCAGACAATCAGTATCAAAGCCTTCAATGATTTGGTGGCGTGGGATGCGCGTGTGGAGAAAGTCATTCTCCCCCTGCGTGACGGATTGACGATTATCCGTAAGAAGTAACTGTTTTTTTTATCTTTTTCTCAGCAGCCGCTTGCTGAGGTATCTCACCGGATACCATACGGACAAGAAGCCTACAGTGATGACCGTTAAGAATACCAGAATAATATCCGTGGCATGTACACTTACCGGATAAGCGTCCACTACAAAACTTCCATTGCCTCCCCCCAATGAAATCAACCCGAAACGTTGCTGCAGAAAGCACAGCAACAATCCTAAAACGATGCCGGAGAGGGCGCCGAATACAGAAATCATCCTGCCTTCGAACAAGAAGATGCGCGCTATGAGGCGGTCGTCGGCACCCAGGTTGCGCAGTGTCTCCACATCCTCCCGTTTGTCCAGTATCAGCATGGACAGCGAACCGATGACATTGAAGCATGCGATACCCAGAATGAAGGTGAGGAAGAGATAAGAGATGAGTTTCTCTATTTCCATGATGCGGAAAACATCGGCCTGCTGCTCGTAGCGGTTCTGTACAATGAATCGGTCGCCGAGAATGCCTGCTATTTTCTTTTGTACGGAGCCGATGTTGGAACCGGGTTTCAGTTTCATCTCGATGGCAGAGACTTCCGTGTCATAATTGAACAGACGGCGGGCAAAGTCAAGTGACGTCAGTATGTAGCGTGAATCGTATTTTTGCTGGTTGACGGCAAAGATGGCGCCGGGCGAGAAGAGATACTCCCGGTTGAAAGCCGCAGTGGGGTTGGCTATGTTTACCCGTACGTTCCGTTTGGGGGCATAGACCTGCAACGGGTCTACGAACTGAATGCCGGTGCCCAACTCGGATATAAGTTCCACACCCAGAAAACCATAGTCCACCACCGAGTCGCTCAGTAGGAACTTTCCCGTCCCATAGAGCAAGCTGTCGATGGATGTAAGCTGTTCGAAATTGTCCTCCACTCCCTTGATGACGGCCATTGCCTGGCGGTCCTTGTACTGCACCATGGCATTCTCTTCCAGTGTTTCCGTCCACACGTCAATCTCGGACAGGGCGTGTACTTGCCGGATGCACGCTTCGTGCGGGTCGAAAACCTTACCTTCGCGGACGGTGATTTTCAGTTCCGGGTCGAAGGCTGTGAAAAAGCCTGCCACCATGTCCTGAAAACCGTTGAACACGGACAAGGTGCATACCAACGCCAACGTAGCCAATGCCACTCCACACACCGAAATACCGGAGATGATATTAATGGCATTGTGTTTCTTCTTGGAGAAGAGGTAGCGGCGGGCTATAAAGAAGGGAAGGGACATTATTTCAGCAGTTCGTCAATTCGTTCCAGATAGTCCAGTGAGTCGTCTACGAAGAACTTCAGTTCGGGGATAATGCGTAGTTGGTGGCGTACGCGGGTACCCAGTTCAAAGCGTATGGATTTCATGTTTCCGTTGATGTTCTTGACTATTTCTTCGCTTTTCTCCGAGGGGAATATACTGAGATAAGCGCGTGCCACGCTCATGTCGGGGCTGATGCGTACGGCACTGACGGAAATCAGTATGCCGGGCATGGACTTGGTTTGCAACAAGAAGATATCACTCAGTTCCTTCTGCAGGAGACGGGCTATTTTATTTTGTCTGGTAGTTTCCATACTGTTCATTTTTTTATGCTGGGGTGCAGCCTGTTTTCACGTTAGCAAAGTTACTGAAATATATCGTTCTGCCGACTGTTTATAGCTTTTTTTTCATTCTTTTCCCTATTGTAGGGTTCATTCTTTTCCGTTCTGTCGATGAGATATGCCTTTTCGTAGATTCTATTTGTTGTTCTTGTTATGCTTCCCTAACTTTGATGTCAGTTCGGAGAACTGCTGATGATGAGTGAAGAAGGAAGAGAACCATTCCGTTATAGAAGAGACTCTCTCTAAATAGCGTTTTTTCATGTATTATTGACTTGAACCGTTTTTACCCGGGAGGGTAGAAACGGTTTTTTTGCGCATCTGACCGGGCTTTCTTGTCTCTTGCATAGGCTTCCGTTGTGTGTTACATAGGCTTCTGTTGTGTTTTGCACGGTGGTTTGTCTTGAGAAGCCTTTGGGTTTATCATGTACGCACGGCTGTGGTACGCCTTTTCCACAGTCGTGAAGAAGACGTGCCACGGCTGTGAAGAATATGCTTCACAGCCGTGGTTTTTCATCAATATATAGGGGTTGACAGAACAGACATAAGGGAATGACAGAACAAACATGAGGGGATAACGGAACGGACATAAGCACTCGACGCATTCCGTATCAGGGTATGAATAGCGGAATGCGTCGGGTGCTTGTGGGGGAATGATATGATATTTGTTCTTATGCCTTTACATACTTCCTTTTGGCTATCAGCACTGCCACGATGATACCTATCACCAGCAGCGCCAGTGCTCCGTAGGCGATGCCTTCCGTCACGTGCAGGCTGGTGGGGTCAAAGCGCATTTCGATGGTGTGCTGTCCGGCAGGAACATACATTGTGCGCAGGATATAGTCGGCGCGTGCCAGTTCGGCAGGCTGTCCGTCGATGGTTACGTGCCAGCCGTCCGGATAATAGATTTCGGAGAATACGGCAATACCGTCTTGGGCATTGTTCGTTTCGTACGTCAGGCGGTTAGGTGTGTAACTTGTCAGGCGGATGCTGGAGAGGCTGTCTTTATAACTTTCCGTGGCACCTTTCAGCACATCCTTGAAGCGGGCATCCACTACGGCTGTCTCCGTAGGTATGATGCTGTCCAGGGCGTCAATCTCTTCGTTGGCGTTGTTCACATACTGCACCTTGTTTACAAACCATGCATTGCCGTAGGCGTGCGGGTTGAGGATGGGAACGGTTTGTCTTTGCTGTCCTGCAGGGAAGATGAAGTATTTGGTGTTTAGCATGTTCAGTACGCGGAACTTATTGGCATCCACGCTGTCCATCTCACCTCCGGCGGTGGCAATGGCCTTGTAGGCCGCCTGCATTTCGGGAGAGATGTGATGCTCTATCATTTCCTGGTAGCGGCGCAGCTTGGCCGGGTGATAACCGCCGACGCTTTTGTGCCAGTAGGAGGTGTTGTTGTCATCGAAGGTGCTGGTGGCAAAGTTCAATACACGATAGTCCAAGCTGGTATCTTGTAGTATCAGCTCGTCTGTATTTGTCTTGGTGAAGGTTTCCGTACGGATGGAGTGGGGCACGAACTGGGCATCATTCAGATAGCGCTTGTTGACCCCCCACATATCTGCCAGGCAGAGTATGGTGATACCTGCAATGGTCAGCGAGCTGCGCAGCTTGCCGCTTGCATAGAGCCAGAGCAGGCTGCAGCCGATGCCTATGATGATGAAGCTACGCAGGGCGTCGCTGCTGACGAGTTCGGCACGCATCTCTCCCAAGTTGGCAAGGATGCCGGAGAGCTCGTTGGCGGGTATCATCTGCTGGTTGACGGCATTCTGCAGCATCTGTGCCTCTTGGGCGGGCACGTAGCCGGAGCCGATGCTGCCCGGGGCAACGGCAAGCAGCAGGGCGATGCCTGCAGTGAGCAGCAGGCTGATGCCGAGGGGCTTCTTTTCCTGTTTTAAGATTTCCGGCTCTTCGAGCAGGCGTTTCAGGGCAAAGATAGCCAGCAAAGGTATCGTGAACTCTGCTATGACAAGGATGGAGGACACGGCGCGGAACTTGTTGTACAACGGGACGTAATCGATGAAGAAATCCGTCAGCGGCATGAAGTTCTTGCCCCAGGACAAGACGATGGAGAAGAAGGTGGCTCCTATCAATGCCCACTTCAACGGTCCTTTCACGATGAAGCATCCCAGTACGAACAGAAACAAGACGAATGCTCCGACGTAGACGGGACCCGACGTCATGGGCTGGGTACCGAAATATTGTGTCAGTGAGCCGTACAGACTGCTGTACATCGGGTTTGCCTTGCTCATGGCAGTTTCACTCTGGCTGAGGGCGGCAGATGCTCCGCCTTTGAAGTTGGGCACCAGCAGAGTCAGTGTTTCGTCGATGCCGTAGCTCCACTGGGTGATGTAGTCGCGGTCCAGCCCGCTACTGGTCTGCTTGGCAGCGTCGCCGGTCTGCACCAGTTCGCTTTTGCCGCGCATGGTTTCTTTGCTGTAGGCATAGGTGTGATAGAGGTTGGATACGTTGGCGGCTATGCCGACGAGGGCTGCCACAATCAGTACGGCACTTGCCTTGAAGAACTGGGGCAATGTCTTGGTACGCCATGCTTTCTCGAAGTAGGCTCCCACAAAGAAAAGGATGACGAAGAAGAAGTAATAGGACATCTGCACGTGGTTCGAGGTGATTTGCAGGGCCACGAACAAGGCGGTGAGGATGCCTCCCCACAGCAGTTTCCCACGATAGGCGAGCACAATGCCTGCTATGGTGGGCGGCACGTAGGCAAGGGTGATGAACTTCCAGATGTGTCCGGCAGATATCAGGATGAAGAAATAGGACGAGAATGCCCACATGATACCGCCCAGTCCGGCCAGCCAGACCGGTATGCCGAAGACGCGCAGCAGGATGTAGAAGCCGAGCATCAGCATGAATGTGAGGCACACATAGTCGGGCAGGAAGAGTTGGTAGGCTTTCTGTACCCACTGCAGTGACTTGGTGGAGTCATACGAAGGGGCTATCTGATACATGGGCATACCGCCGAACAGCGAGTTTGTCCAACGGCTGCGTTCGCCCGTCTGTTCGTAATACTCCTTGACTTCTTGTCCTGCCCCTGCTCCTGCAGCCGTGTCGTGCTGAAAGAGAATACGGTTTTCTATATCCGCCGGGAAGAAGTAGGCGAAGGAAAGGAGGACGAATGCCAAGATGGCAATAAGGTCGGGAAGAAGCTTCTTCATGAGTTATAAGTTATGAGTTATCAATTAATCAATTGTGGGGCAAAGATAGTGCAAACCGAATACAGAACTTTCATGCTTGCGTGAAAAAGTTTTGTTGAGGTGCAGCCTATCTTCGCTTTTGTGGCAAAGATACATAAATGCAGATTGTTATTGTCACGTTATCGGCAGAATGTTGTACCTTTGCCTTTCCAAAAAAAGATTAAAGTGCTTTAATGGTAATATGCAAGCTTAAATTATTATAGATATGACAATAGGGATAATCAGTGCAATGGACAGCGAACACCGCCGGTTGGTGGAGCGCTTGCAGGATAAGAATACGTCGGGCGATGGTAGTTTCCGCTATGTGGAAGGTACATTGGGCGGTAACCATGTAATCTTGACGCAATGCGGCATCGGTAAGGTGAGTGCAGCGGTAGGAGCTTCGGAACTGATACGGCGCTTTTCTCCGGACTGCATCGTCAGCACCGGTGTGGCGGGCGGCATTGATGCTTGCCTGAAGGTGACGGATGTAGTGGCAAGCCAACGTCTGGTGTATCACGACGTCTGGTGCGGCGACGGTAACGAGTACGGACAAGTGCAAGGTTTTCCCGCCTCTTACGAGGGATGTTCCTCTCTGTTGAAACATGCCTTGTCGCTGAACGAAGCCGGAATGGAAAGCCGCATCCACAGCGGACTTGTCTGTACCGGCGACCAGTTCATCACCAACCGTACGGAGCTGGATACCATCAAGCAACGTTTCCCCGACGGTCTTGCCGTTGATATGGAGTCTGCCGCCATTGCGCAGACTTGCTATCTGTACAATGTTCCTTTTCTCAGCTTCCGCATCATCAGCGACACACCCGGAGTAGAGGACCATGCTTCGCAGTATGCCGATTTCTGGGGAACCATGGCAGAGCGTTCGTTCCTCACGATATGGACCTTCCTCTCCACCCTTCCCAGCAATTTATAACTCATAACTTATAACTCATAACTCATGAAGAAGATTCCCAGTTTTACAATTGACCACATCCGCTTGTTGCGCGGTATTTACGTATCCCGCCAGGATGAAGTGAACGGAGAAACAGTCACTACTTTCGACATCCGTATGAAAGAGCCCAACCGTGAGCCTGCCTTGGGACAAGGTGCTCTGCATACTATCGAACATCTTGCCGCCACCTACCTGCGTAATGACCCGCAGTGGCAGGACAAGATTATCTATTGGGGCCCCATGGGCTGCCTCACCGGTAATTATCTGCTGATGAAAGGTGACTTGAAGCCGCAGGACATACTGGTGCTGATGCAGGACACCTTCCGCTTTGTTGCCGAATATGAAGGTGAAGTCCCCGGTGCCGCTCCGCAAGATTGCGGCAACTACCTGCTCCACGACCTTCCGATGGCTAAATGGGAGTCTGCCAAATACCTGCATGAGGTATTGGAACAGATGAAAGAGGAGAATATGAAATATCCGGAAAAAGAAGAAAAATAAGGGGTTAGGGATTAAGGATTAGGGATGGGTTTATACCTATATTAAAGTCTATGCGACCCCAATAATCCCTAACCCTTAATCCCTTATCCTTTATTATCACACAATCTCAATCCCCTGCTCCTTGCAAAGCTGTAATCCCAGGTCTTTCAGCTTGAATTTCTGTATCTTGCCACTTCCCGTCATGGGGAATTCTTTGATGAAGAAGATATACTTGGGTATCTTGTAGCGTGATATTTTGCCGATGCAGAAGTCTCGTACATCCGATTCGTGCATATCCACTCCTTCGTGCAGGATGATGAAAGCGCCTACGGCTTCACCGTACTTCTTAGAGGGAATACCGGCTACCTGCACGTCTTTTACGCCTTCCAGTTGATAGAGGAACTCTTCTATCTCGCGGGGATAGATATTCTCACCACCGCGGATAATCATGTCCTTGATGCGTCCTGTGATGCGGTAATTGCCGTCCTCGTCCTTCACTCCAAGGTCTCCCGAGTGCAGGAAACCGTTCTCGTCAATGACTTCGGCTGTGGCTTCCGGGTTTTTGTAGTAACCCTTCATGGTGTTGTATCCGCGGTTGCACATTTCACCTTGTACGCCTACGGGACACTCTTCTCCGGTTTCGGGGTCGATAACCTTTACTTCCGTATGTTCAAAGTCGTGTCCTACGGTATTGCAACGTACATCGAACGGGTCGTCTATCCGGGTGGCGGTCATTCCGGGAGCAGCTTCGGTCAGCCCGTAAACGCTGGTTACCTTCATGTACATTTTCTCTTCCACCTGCTTCATCAGCTCTACCGGGCAGAGGGAACCTGCCATGATACCCGTACGGAGGCTGGACATGTCGAACATGTCGAACATCGGATGGTTCAGTTCGGCAATGAACATGGTGGGTACGCCGTAAAGTGCCGTGCAGCGCTCCTTGTGGATAGAGGCGAGCACTACCAGTGGGTTGAAGCGTTCCACCATTACTTCTGTACAGCCGTGTGTCAGGCAGTTCATGGTGGCAAGTACCACGCCAAAGCAGTGGAACAATGGTACGCAGACGCAGAGCTTGTCATCGGCGGTAAACTTCATGTGCTCACCGGTAAGGAAACCGTTGTTGGCAATGTTGTAGTGGGTAAGCATGACGCCTTTCGGGAATCCCGTAGTGCCGGAGGTGTATTGCATGTTCACTACATCGTGGCAAGTGACCTGACTTTTGAGTTCATTCAGGCGGCTGTCTTCTATATTGTTGCCCAAGAGAAGTATTTCGGCCGTGTTGTACATGCCCCGGTGCTTCTCCTGCCCCACGTAGATGACGTTTTTCATATAAGGGAAACGTTCGCTTTTCAAGTGTCCGCGTTGGCAGGTCTTCAGTTCCGGAAGCATGGTATAGGTCATCTGCACAAAGTCACTGTCCTTTTCGCCATTGACGATGCAGAGGGTATGCATGTCGGAGTTCTGGCAGAGATATTCCAGCTCGGACTGTTTGTAGTTGGTGTTTACCGTTACGTAGACGGCACCTATCTTGGCGCAAGCGTATAATAGAGTCAGCCAGTCGGGTACGTTAGCTGCCCAGATACCTACGTGTGTTCCTCGTTCCACGCCGATGGCGATAAGCCCTTTGGCCATGTCGTCCACCCGGCGGTTGAACTGGCTCCAGGTGAAACGCAGGTTGCGGTCGGAGTAAACGATATATTCTTTGTCTGGTGTTGTTTCGGCCCAATGTTCCAACCATTGGCCGAGGGTGCGTTCGTATAACATGATGTGGAAGTTGAAAGTGGAAAGGTGAAAATAGAAAGTATTTATCATTTTCCATTTTCACCTTTCAATTTTCCATTAATTTAAATTGGTGTATAAACTACTGCAAGTATCTTGGCTGCCTGCCCTTCATAGGCGTGTACGTGGTGCGGAACGATGGAATCGTAATAGATGCTGTCACCTTCTTCGAGCAGGTAGGTGTTTTTGCCGTAACTGATTTCCATGGTCCCTTCCATCACCATGATGAATTCTTCGCCTTCGTGTGAGGAGAGTACAAAGTCACTGTCGTCCGTAGCGGCCACATCAATGATAAACGGCTCCATATGGCGGTCGGCTTTGGATTTGGAGAGTGAATGATACTCCATATGCTTGCGGCTGTGGATGGCATTGTTGGAGAAACTGATACTGTTCTGCGACTCGTCCTTACGGCAGACCACGGGACCGTTCTCATCCTGGTCGTCAAGAAAAGTTCCCAAACGTACACCCAGCACACGAGCTATCTTGATGAGGGGAGCCAGTGACGGGAGGTCGATGTTGTTTTCTATACGTTCAATCTGTTCGATAGCAAGTCCCGAACGCTGTGCCAGTTCTTCCATACTGATGGATTGGCTTTCACGGAGTGATTTTATTTTTTCTCCTACAATTTTGCTGGTATCCATAATGATAGTATTTTGGGGTCGAAAAGTTATAATTTATAGTTCTTAAACCGCAAAAATAAGAGAAACTTTTACTTGATGCAACATTCTGAGGGAAAATATTGCTGAAATATCTCCGCAGGTCGGCTTATTTGTATAATATTCTTCTGTTCTGTTTCTCTTTCTTCCCCAAAGTTCTGTTTATAGCCGCTTCAAGTCTTGTTCCGATACGTGCTTTCCTTTGTACGCTTTGCCTGCTGCATTGAAACGATAGCTTAGGTTCAGGGAGAAGCTGCGCGAGTCCGGGTTTGCCTTTTTCGTATAGGTCAGCCGGGGACCGAACAGCATGAAGGAGCCATACCGGGAATTCCACAGGTCATTGGCTTGCAGTCCGAGCGTCAGCCTTTTGTTGAAGAATGTTTTGCGGATGCCAGCGTCTATGCCCCAATAGGAACGTTGCAGCATGGCGCCGAAGTTGCCTTCGCTCTGGTAGTCGGCATCAAGGGAGAGAGTCCACTCGTCCGGAAGCTGGAGACTGTTTTGCAGAAAGAGGTAAATGCTGCCGCGGTTCATATTCTTGCTACTGCCTTGATTGGTGACTTTGAAGAACGGTTGGGCGAAGTAAATGCCGAGCTCCGGTTTCCAGATGCCGACGGTGGGTGACAGATGGGCAGAGGCGGTGAGATACTGCATCCGTTTGAAATTTCCGGTAGTGAAGATGACAACATCCGGATTGTCCTCGTATTCTTTGGTCATGAAGGCAATGGCATTGCGGCGGTATTGGTAGTTAAGTCCGAATTGTACCCACTTGTAAAGGGCCGTGAACTGCAGGTCGTGGTTGGTTTCGGGGGGTGAGCAGTGGGTTTCCGCCTTCGTAGATGAAACGGTTGTTATAACTCAGTGTGCTACGTAGCTGGAAGAAGCTGGGGCGGTTGCTTTTGGCTGTATAGCTGAGATTGGCTTGGGCTTTGCCGAGAGGAAAGTCTACCGATAGGTTGGGGCACCAGTCATTGTAAGTACGACTTTGACCGGACACGTACTTTTCCTGCTCCCAATAGTCGGAGACGGCATGCTCGAAGCGCAGTCCTGCAAGAAGGCTGATTTTTCCTAATGTCAGTGAGTATTCGGCAAAGACGGCGGACTTGCTTTCGTCGATTCGACTGTCTGTATCGGGAAGTATGTGCTGCCGGTTCAGGAAATTGTCATTTCGCCGGATGAAGGTGTAATCGGCACCGGTCTTCAGTTCACCTTTCCAAAGGGGATGGGTCAGAATCAACTTGGCGGCATAAAGGCGGTTGTCGGCGTGGTTGAAAGAGCTGATGTCGCGATTGCCTTCGGTCTGGCTTTCTTCTTGAGCCTCCTGGTGATTATAACTTTTGCCGTATACCAGGTCGGTGTTGAAGTTTATGTGGAGTTGCTTTATGCTGCCCTGATAGTAGGCATTCAGCTGGTGCCGGTTGGTTTGCTGCAAGTTTTGGGAGGAATGTATGGTGTGATCGGCCAATTCTTCATTTGCCCGGACGGTATATGCCGAATGGTCACTGCTGTGATAATCGGGGGTACGATGAAACTCATAGGAGGCACCGAGGCTGTGTTGGGGGGTGAAGTCGTAACTGGCGCTTGCTTTTCCTCCGGCAAGTAGTCCCTTATTATATAAGTGAACCCGGTTATTTACATCCCATTGTATTTCGGACGGTATCTGGTAGCGAACCTCCTGGTGGCGTTTTCTGTTTTCATAATTGGTGTACAGCATGCCCAGCAGGGACAGTCCTTTCTTCTGATAATTCAGATTGACTTGTCCGTAATGGCTGTTGCGTCTCCGTTGGGTGATTCCTGCACGGAAATTACCGCCAAAACTGTCTCTTTTGTTACGTACGGTGCGTATGCGTACAACGGCTTTAACGGTAGCATCGTACTCTGCACCCGGGTTGGTGATGAGCTCCACTTTTTCAATATCGGCGGCAGAGAGGCGTTGCAGTTCGGAGTTGTCTTGCAGAAGGCGGTTATCTATATAGATGACCGGTGTCCCTTTGCCAAAAACGGTATACCCCTCATCAGAGGAGCGTAGTCCGGGGATATGTTTCAATACGTCGTTGGCATCATTCAAGGATGCGAGCAGGGTTTGCCGTACGCTTGTCTCCAACTTTCCGCCCTTTAGTCGGAAAACGGGGCGGGCGGCGGTGATGACGGTTTCCGCAAGTAGCACGGCATCGGTTTGCAATATCCAGTTGTGGGTACTCCCGGTGGGGCAAGGCTGGCAAAGGGGTTTGTAACCGATGGAAGAAACTTGTAGTAGATAGTTTCCGGGAGCGGGAGGGAGAAGTTCAAAACTACCGTCGCTTCGGCTACACGTTCCTTGTATGAAGGTGGAATCTTCGGAAAGGAGGGCGATGTTGGTAAACTCTATCGGTTGCTTTTCCTCTGTGAGAATTTTACCTCGGATGGAGGGTGTTGCCGGGCTGGTTTGTGCTTTTGTTGTCGTGACGCTCATTAGGAGCAGGGCAAGAATACATATTATCTGTTTCATGTTCCGGTTGTTGTTTGATTTCGGGACACGAAGGTATCCGCTTTCTGCCGGGATGGAAGAAACAAAAAGCGGATAGTTGTCTGACATTTGCCTGACAATAGACTGACAATACTTTCTTTTGTCCTTTTAAAGGGGGAAGATGATTACTTTTCTGTATCCATCTCTCCGGTGAACGAGATGGACTGTTTGTTCATGGGTTGCACATGGATACTGGTAGAACCATCGGGAAAGATGGTGAGGCGGTACTCATAATTGTCTTCATCACTACGGGTCTTGAAGTCTATTTGGATTTTGCCTTTTTTGAGTGCTCTGGTTGTGTATCCGGTGATGGATGCATTGAAATTCAGGCTCTTGCCTCCTCCATACGGAGCATTGTAGGCCACTCCAAAGTAAGGCAGGTAAGAGAAAACGGAGTCGTTTCTGATTTCCAGTGTGTAGTTGGTGGTCAAGTTACGGCTACCGCCTCTCATCGGTTGCATCCGATCTACGTTGATTTTGTATTGTTTAGCAGCAATAGCTTCTTTTACAGCACGTTCAGTGCGCTCTTTCTTTTCGTTACGGTTTTGGGCGGTTGTCGGCATTGCGACAGTCAGGCAGATTAGCCCTAATAGGATAAGTTTGTTAGTCTTCATGATTCTATAATGTTTAGGTTTTTATTTCCAGTCCGTAGGCGCGGCCACGATCTGTTGTTATTCTGAGGTTGCTGTTATCCTCGACAATGGGCTTCAGACGCCGTATCAATGTGTAAAGCGTTTCGTCTGCATTGTCTTTTCCCGGCCATAGCGATTGGCAGATGTCGGATTTGAAAAGTAGGTGTGAGGAAGAAAGGTAGAACATCTCCATCAGTGTGTACTGCATGGGGGTGAGTTTTAGCTTTTCCTGCTGTTCGTTATAGAAGCAGGCTTCCTGGAGGGAAAGCGAAAGGTTGCCGAAGGTAATGAAGTTTTCTTGTTGCTGCCCGTTACTGGCATTAGTCTTTGTGCGCCGACGGAAATAGAAAAAGGTGAATCCTCCCCACAGCAGGGCGGCCAATAGCAATGTTGCCGGAATTGTCTGCTTGGATAAGCTGAACAGCATGGTAGCTGAGCAACGGGCATATCCCCGGAAGGAAAGTGTCAGTCCAGATGCATCGGCTGTGGTGGAGAGCCATACCAATGTGTCGCTGGCAAGACATCCGGCAGGAATCTCATTGAATACGGTGGCGGGAGAGTTCTTTTTCAGTATATGCAGCGAAAGGGTAGAGACATCTTTCAATCCGGTGATGGACAATGCTTCGGTAAAGGCTCTGTGGGAACCGTTTACAGAAACGGGGGCACCTATCACTTCTTGTAGTTTGGCATAAGTCTGGATTGTGTCCGCATTCAACCATAATCCCTTGTTCTGCAATACTGTGCGTTGCAGTGCCTGGTTCAGGTCAGAGACCACACGTTGTTCTGCCTGCGAATAGCTGCGATAACCGAAGCCGAATGATAGCAGTATCAATAGAAAAGTGATTGCTATCGAAAGATTTGCTGCTGATACTTTTCTTTTCATGGATACAAAATTAGGTATAAATCGGATTATAAACAAAAAAGGAAGTTTCCTTTTGGAAAACTTCCTTTTTTAATGGTTTTGCCGCAAGTAGATTACTTACGCAAGCCGAGTTCTTTGACGATAGCACGATATCTGGTGATGTCGCGGTCCTTCAGATAAGTCAGCAACGCACGGCGTTTACCTACCAACATAGTCAAAGCTCTTTCTGTACTATAATCCTTTCTGTTGAGCTTAAGGTGCTCAGTCAGACGAGCAATACGGTAGGAAAACAAAGCTATCTGAGCCTCAGCTGAGCCAGTATCAGTGTTAGACTTTCCGTATTTGCCGAAGATTTCTTGCTTTTTAGCAGCGTCTAAATACATAATGTTTAATTAAAAGTTATTATAAATATTCCCTTTCGGGGCTGCAAAGATAGGGATAAACTTTTATATCACAATGATATTCAGCAAAAAAATCATATCTATACTGCATATCTAATCCAAAATCACTAACTTTGTCGCTTGAAAATAATAGGTATTATATGCAAAAGATTAGAAACATTGCAATTATTGCCCATGTGGACCATGGGAAAACGACGCTCGTTGACAAGATGCTTTTGGCCGGAAACCTTTTCCGCAGCAACCAGAGCACAGGTGAATTAATGTTGGATAACAATGACCTGGAGCGTGAACGAGGTATAACGATTCTCTCAAAGAACGTTTCTATCAACTACAAAGACACCAAGATTAACATTATTGATACTCCGGGACACAGTGACTTCGGAGGTGAAGTGGAACGTGTATTGAATATGGCGGATGGATGCATTCTGCTTGTGGATGCTTTCGAAGGTCCTATGCCGCAGACACGGTTTGTATTGCAGAAAGCTCTGCAGATTGGTCTGAAACCTATCGTTGTTGTGAATAAGGTGGATAAGCCAAATTGCCGTCCCGAAGAAGTGTACGAGATGGTGTTCGACTTGATGTTCAGCCTGAATGCAACCGAGGACCAGCTGGATTTCCCCGTTATCTACGGTTCTGCCAAGAATAATTGGATGAGTACCGACTGGCAGCAGCCGACTGATAACATTTATCCGCTTCTGGACTGTATCTTGGAGAATATTCCTGCCCCCGAACAGTTGGAGGGTACACCGCAAATGCTGGTTACTTCGCTGGATTATTCTTCGTATACCGGGCGTATTGCTGTGGGCCGCGTACACCGTGGCATATTGAAAGAAGGCATGAATGTGTCTTTGGCAAAGCGTGACGGGAGTATCGTGAAATCAAAAATCAAGGAATTGCATACATTCGAAGGTATGGGCCGTGTAAAGGTGCAGGAAGTGTCTTCCGGTGACATCTGTGCGTTGGTAGGTATCGAAGGATTCGAAATCGGAGATACGGTCTGCGATTACGAAAATCCGGAAGCGTTGCCGCCTATTGCCATTGATGAACCTACGATGAGTATGCTCTTCACCATTAATGACTCTCCGTTCTTCGGTAAGGAAGGTAAGTTTGTTACTTCCCGCCACATCCACGACCGTTTGATGAAGGAGTTGGATAAGAATCTTGCACTTCGCGTGCGCAAGAGCGAGGAAGACGGCAAGTGGATTGTTTCCGGCCGTGGCGTGCTTCATCTTTCCGTACTGATTGAGACCATGCGTCGTGAAGGGTATGAGTTGCAGGTAGGGCAACCGCAGGTAATCTTCAAGGAGATTGACGGCGTGAAATGCGAACCTATTGAAGAGCTTACCATCAATGTTCCCGAAGAATATGCCAGCAAGATGATTGATATGGTGACCCGTCGTAAAGGTGAAATGGTGAAGATGGAAAGTGCCGGCGAACGTGTAAATCTTGAGTTCGACATGCCGTCGCGCGGTATCATCGGTCTGCGTACCAATGTGTTGACCGCTTCTGCCGGCGAGGCTATCATGGCACACCGTTTTAAGGAATATCAACCGTATAAGGGTGAGATTGAACGGCGTACCAACGGTTCTATGATTGCCATGGAGTCCGGTACGGCTTTTGCCTATGCCATTGACAAGTTGCAGGACCGCGGCAAATTCTTCATTTTCCCGCAGGAAGAGGTTTATGCAGGCCAAGTAGTGGGCGAGCATTCCCATGACAACGACTTGGTGATTAATGTAACGAAGTCCAAGAAGCTTACCAATATGCGTGCCAGTGGTTCGGATGACAAGGCACGTCTGATTCCTCCCGTACAGTTCTCTCTTGAGGAGGCACTGGAGTACATCAAGGAGGATGAATATGTGGAAGTTACTCCTAAATCAATGCGTATGCGTAAGGTTATCCTCGATGAGCTTGAGCGTAAACGCGCAAACAAGAACTGATAAACAGAAGAGTTTTAGTTGTTATATATGAAAGGAGTGCCCTGCCGAAAGGTGAGGCACTCCTTTTTATTGTCGTCATTCAAACGAAAGTCAATCGATGAATTTTACCTTTGCCGCATTACGGGGTTTGGCAGCGGGCGTTTCGTCCGGATAGCCGAAAGCGATACAGTAAAGTAGCTGATAGCCTTCCGGAATATCCAGTTTCTTCAGGTATTCGGCAGCAGCCGGAGTAGAGGTCATGAAGCGCGTGGGACCGCCCAAGCAGCAAGAACCGATTCCCATGGACCAGGCTGATAGAATCATATTCTCACCCAACAGTCCACAGTCAATCTGTGAAAGGTCATAAGACGGGTCATTGGCAATAAATACTACTGTAGAAGCGTTGCGGAACATGTTCTTGAATTTCGGGTCTTCGGCGGCTTTGGGATTTTCCTTCTTGTAGATTTCCGTAATTCCGTTGATGAAATCCGGGTTATCCACTACACGCACTTCCCACGATTGCTTGTTCTGTCCGTTGGGTGCATTGATACCGCAATCCAGGATAATCTGCATGGTGTCGCGATTCACGGCTTGCGGTTTGTACTGGCGGATGCTGCGGCGTGACATGATGGTTTCAATCACCGTATTCTCTTTGCTTTCATTTGCATTGGCAACTTGGGTCTCTTTCTGGACCTGGGCACCGCAACTGCAGAGCAGCAACAAACTTGCGCCTGCCAACATCAATCTGATACTTTTCATATTGCTTTATTTGAATAATGGTTTCTGCAAAACTACTAAAACTTTCGGATTATCAATGAGATAGAGATATTAAAAAAGAAAAAAGGCATCTCCCGGAGGAGATACCTTTTCCATATGTTTCTAACTTTATTGTCAGATTAGAGCTTCGGACCAGCAGCAACCAAAGCCTTACCAGCTTCGTTGCCAGTGAACTTAGCGAAGTTCTTGATGAAGCGGCCAGCCAGGTCTTTTGCTTTTTCTTCCCATTGGCAAGCGCATTCGTAAGTATCGCGAGGATCAAGAATCTTCGGATCTACATTAGGCAATTCAGTAGGAACCACGAAGTCGAAGAAAGGAATAACCTTCGTCGGAGCCTTGTCGATAGAACCGTCGAGGATAGCGTCGATGATACCACGAGTATCTTTGATAGAGATACGTTTGCCGCTACCGTTCCAACCAGTGTTAACCAAGTATGCCTTAGCACCAACCTTGTTCATCTTCTTAACCAATTCTTCTGCATATTTAGTAGGATGCAGGCTCAGGAAAGCAGCACCGAAGCAAGCAGAGAATGTCGGAGTCGGTTCAGTGATACCACGTTCTGTACCAGCCAACTTAGCAGTAAAGCCAGACAAGAAGTAGTACTGAGCTTGTTCAGGGTTCAAGATAGATACCGGAGGTAATACACCGAATGCGTCAGCAGACAAGAAGATTACCTGGTGAGCGTGAGGACCCTTAGAAACCGGTTTAACAATGTTATTGATGTGGTAGATAGGATAAGAAACACGAGTGTTTTCTGTTACGCTCTTGTCAGCGAAGTCAATCTTACCGTCAGCAGCTACTGTAACATTCTCCAACAGAGCGTCACGCTTGATGGCAGCGTAGATATCGGGTTCGCTTTCTTTATCCAAGTTAATAACCTTAGCGTAGCAACCACCTTCGTAGTTGAATACACCTTCGTCATCCCATCCGTGTTCATCGTCACCGATCAACAGACGTTTCGGGTCAGTTGACAAGGTAGTCTTACCAGTACCGGACAGACCGAAGAAGATAGCAGAGTCAGTACCTTCCATGTTAGTGTTGGCAGAGCAGTGCATAGAAGCGATACCACGCAACGGGTTCTTGTAGTTCATGATAGAGAACATACCCTTCTTCATTTCACCACCGTACCAAGTGTTCAAGATAACCTGTTCGTTGGTCTTCAAGTTGAATACAGTAGCTGTTTCAGAGTTCAGACCCAGTTCCTTGTAGTTGTCAACTTTTGCCTTAGAAGCGTTGAATGATACGAAATCGGGTTCTCCGTAGTTAGCCAGTTCTTCAGCAGTCGGGCGGATGAACATGTTAGTTACGAAGTGAGCCTGCCATGCCACTTCCATGATGAAACGTACTTTCATACGAGTAGCGGGGTTGGCGCCACAGAAAGTATCAACAACGAACAGACGCTTGCCGCTCAATTCCTTTACAGCCTTAGCCTTTAGGTCAGCCCAAGCTTCTTCAGAGCAAGGTTTGTTGTCGTTTTTGTATTCTTCAGAAGTCCACCATACAGAATCCTTGCTGGCTTCATTCATTACGAAGAATTTATCTTTAGGAGAACGACCGGTATAGATACCTGTCATTACATTTACGGCACCCAGTTCAGTTACCTGACCTTTTTCAAAACCTTCCAAACCTGGTTTGGTTTCTTCTGCGAACAGTACATCGTAAGACGGGTTGTGGATAATTTCCTTCACGTCTTGGATACCGTACTTGCTTAAATCTAAATTTGCCATTTCTTTTAATGATTTAAAATGTTGGTATTTGGTTTATAATCTCTTTCCTTAATCTCTTTTACCTTTGATTTACAAGGAAAAACGGGTGTAGAAAAGCTCTTTTTTTCCTGCTTTTCAGCAGGTCCCTTGTTTTTCGCCTACAAAAGTAATACTTTCTTTTTAAAGAAAAGCTCTATTAGAGAAATTTTTCTCTAATAGGAAATCTTTTATAAAACCATAACAATATCTGCTAACTGAATGTTGCAAATTGGGTGAAATTCGTTTACTTTGCACATCAAAACATTCTATAATTATGAAGGTTATCAACTTTGCCGAGACAAATTCTGTCTTGAACCAATACGTGGCAGAAATTCGTGATGTAGCAGTCCAGGGCGACCGTATGCGTTTCCGCCGTAATATTGAACGCATTGGAGAGATAATGGCGTATGAAATGAGTAAGGAACTGACGTATTCTGTCAAGCAGGTACAGACTCCCTTGGGAGTGGCGTCGGTCAGCACACCCGATGACGCGGTGGTGATTGCCACTGTTTTCCGTGCTGGGCTGCCCTTGCATACTGGGTTTTTGAATATGTTCGACCATGCCGGGAATGCTTTTGTTTCCGCTTACCGTTATTATAAGGATAAGGAATGCCGCACGGTGGATGTACACATCGAATACATCGCTACTCCGGATTTGTCCAAGAAGACATTATTGATTGTAGACCCGATGCTTGCCACGGGAGAAAGTATGGAATTGGCCTGGAAGGCCTTCATTACGAAGGGGATGCCAGCCAAGTTGCAGATAGCTTGTGTCATAGCCAGCCAGCAGGGCGTAGAGCATCTGGAAAAGCTGTTCCCTGGAGATGAAGTGACCTTGTGGTGTGCAGCAATCGACCCGGAGATGAACGAGCATTCCTATATCGTTCCCGGGCTGGGAGATGCCGGAGATTTGGCGTTCGGTGACAAGATATAAGGTTCATATATCTTTTCCATCAGCCTTTTCCCAAGTGCGGGCCTATAATGACCCGGTTCATAATAATTGTGGATGTCTTCCGTGTATTCGTTGATACCGGTGAAATCAAATACATTCCGTTTTCCGAAGAAGCGCTTCAGTGTCTTTACGTCGGCAGGGCTTATGTTGACCTGCAGGTAGTCGGGACTGATAATGATTTTCACATCGGTATCATGCTTCCGGCAAATCCACTTTATTTCCTGCAACAAGCTGACTTGTTTTTCCCTGAGCACTTGGGGGGCTTCCCGGTATTTCCCGTCTCTATAATTCTTCATTTTCTCTTTGGTGAATTCTCCTTTCCGGTTTTCCCAGTACTTATCTCCCTCTTCCTTTATCATTTCCTCCCTGGGATTCAGCACATCATTGGTTACCGGGTTTCGGGTGGAGCCATAGGGATTTATCACCCCTTTCATGTAAGGGCGATAGGTGTGGAACAGCTTGTAGTCCAGATAGGGGAGGAGAAAGTTCGGGTAGAAGAAGGCTTGGCAGAATTCCTTCTGGAACTTGAAGTTGCTTATTCCCGATATGGCGGGCGGCAGAATGTTGGAATGTCCGGTCAGGCAGCGGTCGTTGTGCAATGATTCCTTGTCGATAATCAGCAGCAGGTTCTTGATTGTTGCACCTGCCTTGTCCAGTGCCTTCAGCTTCAGGCAGACGGCGGCAAGGCTTTCGGCATTTCCGAATAACCGTACGGCTCTTCCACCGTGGAGGTATTTTTCCCATTCATGGCATTGATAAGCCATAGTGCAGGAGTTTCCCATGATATAGGAGTCGATGGGGATAGTATCCCGGTTGTTCAGATACATCTGCCACCCCACGTGCCCTTCGTTTAGTACAACCGGGGTTTGGTCGTATCGTTCATAGTTCTTCAGGACCATGAAAGGGTCGTCCAGGAAATAGACTGCCAGTAGGGCTATAAAAGGGATAAAAAGGATAAATAGCTTTTTCATGAAACGTATGGCTGCGTTCCGTTCGCTGTTTTTCTTCATCATGTGTCTTTATTGTCAAAATTGTAAATATATGAAGCTGTCCGAGTTGAACTGTCCCAGTGTGAAGAGTATTATGGCGAGCAGATAATAGATACTCCATCTTACGGCTGCCGGCTGTCGTCCGAAGGCTTCCAGCAAATCATGCTTGGACATGAAATATTCGTAAACCAATATCAGTACGAGTGCGCTTCCTGCCACAATGCTGTTGTGGTCCGGCATTCCGATGTTCATTTCCTTCCAGCTGTAATGCACATCGAAGGAGAGGTGGCTGATGTAGTGGAACGCTTCGGCCATGGAGCCCGCTCGGAAGAATATCAGAGAGACGGCAAAAAGCAGGTAGGTCCTTACGACGGATAGTGTGGCATATAAGCGGCTCCCCAATTGGGCTTTCAGTCTGCGGTGAAATGTCGTGGTCTTCATCTCGTAGAAGATGATGACACCTTGAATTAGTCCGTAGACAGCAAAGTTCCATCCGGCACCATGCCAGATACCCAGTCCCGTGAAGGTCAGCGCCAGACTTAGAAATACGCCCCATTGTCCCCATCCACGCAGGCTCGAGGACAACGGGAGGTACAGATAGTCGCGTACCCAGAATGAAAGCGACATGTGCCATCGGCGCCAGAAGTCGGCAGTGGTCTGCGCAATGAACGGCCGGTTGAAGTTTGGGCTGAGCTTGAATCCCAGCATGCGCGCTCCTCCCAATGCGATGTCGGTATATCCGGAGAAGTCGGCATACAGCTCTATCGGATATAGGAGGCATGCCATCAGCAATTGCACGCCTGAGGCTGTGTATACCGACCCGAAGACACCGTCTATGTATGGGGCGATGGAGTCGGCCAGTATCAGTTTCTTTATCAGTCCCACGACAATCAGTCTCATTCCGTAGACCATGGATGCATAGTCCGTAGCTTTGCAGGACTTCAGTTGGGGGAGCATGTCACCTGCCCTTTCTATGGGACCGGAAAGGAACTTCATGAAGAAGAGCATGTATATCATGAAGTCGGGCAGGCTCTTTTCCGGTTCTTCTTCTTGCCAATAGATTTCTGTCAGGTACGAAATGGCCTGGAAAGTATAGAAAGAGATTCCCAGCGGAAAAAGGATGTGGCAGTCTGTAAGCCGGTCGGCATACCGGAATGCCAACCAGCTCACGACCAGAAAACACACACCTGAAAAATAAGTTCCCTTCATGCTGCTTTCCCGCTTGGTCTGTCCTATCCATTTGCCAAGGTAGAAGGTGGTAAGCGTGAGGATGAGGGCCGTTATCAGAAAAGTGAGGTGGTAGAAGCCTATGAAGAGGCAGCTGGCTGTCAGTAAGGTCGCTTTTCTGAATCGTGAAGGAAGCGTATGGTATAGAATGAAAGTACACGCAAACAGTACGACGAAGTTCAGGGATATGAATGACATTTCCTAGTTGGTTTTGGTTAAAATGGCATGGCAGATGTCTCCCACGTTTTTGAGTTTTACAATATCTCTGAAGGTGAAGCGTACATTGAATTTCTTCTCTATCTTGTTTATCAGTTGCATGTTGGTCAGTGAATCCCATCCTTCCACATCCTGGGCGGTGGTCTCATTGTCAAGTACAATGTTCTCTCTTTTCAGTACCTCCCGAAAGATGAGGCTCATTTCATTCAAAATAGTCTGTGTATCCATTGTCAAGTTTAAATTAGTTCTTGTATTTTCTTTCTGTCTGTTTTGCTACTGGTGTTCAGCGGAAACTGTTCCAGGCAATGCATATGCTTGGGAATCATGTAGTAGGGAAGCCTGCTATACAGATATTCCTCCATCTGCTGTTTGTCGAGCTGTTTCTTCTCTACGACGAGATGTAGTTCGCACTGATTGCCGTTGTCGTATTTGGGAATGACGACTACACGGCATTCACCGTTGAAAAAGTTTTTTGCCACATGTTCAATCTCGCTCAGCTCGATGCGAAATCCTTGTATCTTTATCTGTGAGTCTTTTCGTCCGCAATAGATGATGTCACCGTCGGCATCCATCCGGCAGAGGTCTCCCGTCTTGTAGTATACTTTTCCATTGGCGGTCTCTACGAGGCATTCCCCGTTTTTTTCGGGAGCATTCCAGTATCCACCCATCACTTGATTGCCGCTAATCCATAGTTCGCCGGTTTCTCCGGTAGGCAGCGGGCGACCGTCGTTATCCATAATTAGGGCATCGATGCCTTCGAAAGGCCTTCCGATAGCGGTCATGCCGTTGTGATGCTTGCAGGAGGTGACGGGTATCCGGTAGGCAGTGCAGTAGATGGTTCCCTCTGTCGGTCCGTATAGGTTTATGAAAGAGGCATTGGGGACACATTTTCTGAAAGCATCCAACAGCTCCGCGTCAGAAGCCTCGGCAGTAACCACTAGATATCTAAGTGCGGGGAGGTGTATCTCCGGAAAATAGGGACGTAGCAGCTGGAGCAGTGAAGGGGCCACGGCAGCGAAGGTCAGGTCGTATTTTTCCAGAGTTTCAATTACGTTGATGTATTTCACGCCTTCCGGAGAAACGGTGTATATGCAAGCACCCAGCGTCAGCGGATATAGAAAGGATACGATGGAAACGTCAAAAGTGAGTTCGAACATCTGCAGCATCCGGTCGTTCTCGTCCAGTTGCCAGCCGAGGCGGTGGTAGGCGGTATAGAAAGCATTCAGGTTACGGCGGGAGATGGGTACTCCTTTGGGTTCGCCCGTGCTTCCGGAGGTAAAGATGATGTAGGCATTTTCCTCTTCTGCCGTATGGAGGATGTCTTCTGCGGCATGGAACGTGGCGGAGTTCTCTGCCTGCTCTATTTCGGAGGTACATATCAGTTCCAGATTCCGGGTGTCGAGGTTCAAGACATGGATATTCTCGGTATGCAGCACGAGGCGAATGCCTGCCGAGTCGGCAATTCTGTCGTTCCTATGTTTGGGGTAGGAAGGATGCAGGATGACGTATGTCTTTCCGCAAATCAGTGCAGATAGTATGGATGCGTATGTTTCCAGTCTGTTTTCTGCGACGATGCCGATAATTTTGTCTTCTCTGTCCTTGAATAGGGAGGATATTTTCTGTACGCAAGTTGCCAGCTCTCCATAAGTGCAGGCCGTGTCTTCGATGACGAATGCCGGTCGGTCGGCATATTTGCCGAAGGCTTTCATGATGTCGCCAATCAAGTCATTTGGATACTTTTTCATTTAGTCCGTTATGTTATAGTTCAGTTTTTGCGGAAGCGATGTTTGTCCGTCGTTCATTAAAGACAGTGGTTTCCCGCAATCTCCCTACCGGGAAATCCTTAAGATTTCTAAAAAAGGAGGGATACTGTTCGGAATAAAAGAAACAGAGGGGGCAAATACATACTCACCACAGGATAACACGGATTAACACTGCTAAAAGCTCTTTATTATCAGAACTCCTAAGGCAATCTGTGTTAATCCGTGTTATTCTGTGGTGAGTATGATATACTCTTCGGGCAAAATGGGTTTGCGAACAAAGTCCTTATTTTGCCCAGAACAGTTTGTGGTAGTAAGTGTCTTCGGCTGACACCTCTTTATAGTAGGGATTGTAGTTGACTTCCGTATTCGGGTATCTCCAGCGGTTCGGCACATTTGTGATGGTACCGGCCACTTCGGGGAAGGCCAGGCCGGACGGATAGCCGGTACGTCGGATATCACTCCATGCCTCACGACTGGCTAGGAAACCGAAATGCAGCCACTTTTGGGTAATGATAGCATCCAGCTTGTCTGCATATTCCGTGCTGTTCCATTTGGCAGCAGCGAAAGAGGCTGTTTCTTCGGCAGTGGGGGCATTATACCGGCGTGCGTTTTCACCCGTACTTACCGAGTCGTAATAGTAGTAAAGCGTGATGGACTGGCTGACAGCCTTTTTGAACTCTTCTTCCGCTTTTGCTTCATTCTTTGCCACTCCATACCCCATTTCATAGGATTCCGCTTTCAGGAAATGGATTTCGGGTGAGGCCATTATCAGCATGTCGAATTTATCGTTTTCCCAAAAGAAACCTTTCTGCGTGATTTGTGAGAAACCGGTGTTGCTGGTATTGACTTCGTCTTGTGCCTGCGAGTTGTAATATTCCGTCAGCTCATCTGCCACGGTAAGGTCTGTGCCCAGATAACGGTGTTCGTCCAATTGACCGGTGTTTTGGTTGGTAATCTTCACGGGATTGAAGTTGAGCAGGATGCGCGGGTCGTCTTCTCCTTTCACATAAACGCCGCTCAGTGGGTCATTGCTGGTCATATCATAGTTGCCATGGCCCAGCATGCGGTCGATGATGGCGCCCGAAGCAAGTCGGTTAGTTACCCAGTCACCCAGTCCGTGGCCTGCGGTGAAGTTCAGTTGCCCAGACTTCTGGTTGACAATGAGAATGTTGTTTTCTTGTTCCTCTATCAACGGATAGGCTGACGGATTTTCCAGGATTTCCTTGATGGCGGTACGGCCTTCCGCCTGCAAGTCTCCTTGCGCGGCTACGCGCATGGCAAGGCGCAGTCGCAAGGAGTTTGCATAGCGTTCCCATTTGTCCATGTCCCCGTTGTTGATAAAGTCTTGTGTATTGAAGTTCCTCGGTGTGGGGATGGAACGGAACCGTGGAGCAATTTCTTTGAGCTCATCAAGAATGGTTTTATAAATATCCTCGGCCTTGTCATAATGAGCATACGATTTACCTACATCGTTGGTAAGCGGCAGCGTACAAGCTTCCGAGAAAGGCATATCCCCGAAAACGTCCACTGTGGCGGCAAAGAAATCGTACAACTGTACTTTGGCGGCAAGATAGAATGCCTCGTCCTGGGCTTGTTCTGCCGCGCTTTCTTCCTCGTAGAGAGATTCCAGCTTACGGAACTGGGCCAGTGCCGAATACACATTGTCCCACTGTCCGTCAATAGCGGGTATATAGCCGGGGGTATACATATCCGTAGTGTTGGAGTAGCCGAAGGTTTGTGCATACTTGCCCGTAAACTGTGAATCGAATCCGAAGAACCGGTTGTATTCGTAAACATCATAGTCCTTTACTTTTTGGAAGACTCCTACCATCAGATTACTGATGGTGACTTGGGTTACTTTGGAGGGGTCTTCGTATTTGCTGTCGAAGTCATAATCCGTACAGCCTGATGTTGTCAGGAGGAATGCTCCCAATGAAACAAGAGATAATATCTTTGTCTTTTTCATACTCTTTTTTGTTTTTTGGATGGTTGTTTTGTCAGAAACTTGCACGAAGTGAAACACCGAAACTGCGGGTAGCTGTGGTAGAACTTCCCACGGTAGCCTGGTTGGCCCAGGATGTTCCGACGGACGACTCCGCATCGTAGTTTTTCAGTGCTTTGTAGAAGTAGAAGAGATTACGTCCGAAGACCGACACACTCAGCCGGCCCAGTCCCAGTTTGGAGATCATCTTTTCGGGAAATTGGTAGCCGATGGTCAATTCACGCAGTTTGACATAAGAATTGTCGAATACCGAATGGCGGTATGTCAGCTGTTCGGCCTCCGTTCCCCAATTATAGGTGGTGTTGTAGTAATAGCCTGCCGGAATGATACGTGTGTTTCTTTCGCCAGTGGAGGCCACTACACCCGGAAGAATGATGCCGTCGTGGTAGATTATCTCTCCGTTGGGGCCGACACCCGTGGAAGGGTCTACTTGTACCGGAATTCCGCTGGAATTGTTGTCGCCCGGATAGTAATAGGATAGTCCGCCGTGTTCCGTATCACGGTACTTCAGGGATTCGGGTGTCAGACCCACTGCGGTGGCATATTGGTTCATTTCGTTGATAACATCTCCTCCGATGCGGAAGTCGATACTGAAATCGAGGAATACATTCTTGTAGGAGAAAGAGTTGAATAGACCTCCTACGCCTGCCGGATTGATGTTGCCGACTTTCTGCAATTCGGTTTGGTTGAGGTAAAGACCTTTATCGGAAACGAGGTACTCACCGTTTTCGTTCACCTGGGGAACCTGCGCATAGATGTCACCCATTGGCTGGCCTTCCACAGCTTGTATTTTTATTCCACTACCTCCGGAGTTGAGTATTTCCAGATAGGGCACTCCATCGGCCAGTTTCACTACTTTGTTCTTATATACACCATAGTTGGCTGTCAGGTCCCAGCGGAAATCTCTGGTCAGTATGGGAGTGGCACTGATTGATATATCCCAGCCGTGGTTGGCTACCTCGCCCACATTCATCAACACATTCTTTACGCCTGATGTGGAAGGTTGCGGCGTGGAGAGTATCTGGTCCTTTACACGGTTGTTGTAGTAAGATACATCTATACCCAACCGGTTGTTTAAGAACTTGCTTTCCAGACCTATCTCGTATTCGTACTTCTTTTCCGGACGGATATCTGCATTCCCCCATGAAGAGGGAATGGTGTTCCAGGTGAATCCGTTGTCCGAACCTTGCTCGTAGACGATATTGGCGGTATAGGTTTCAGGAGCATTTCCTACGATACCGTATGAGAGGCGCAGTTTTCCATAGTTCCACCATGACGGCATGTGGAAGGCTTGGGTGAAGAGGAAACTCAGATTGGCGGAAGGATAGAAAAAACTTTGGTCTTTTAGGGTAGACGAGCGTTCCTGGCGTCCGGTCAGTTCAAGGAATAGATAGTTGTCCCATCCCAGGCTCAGTGTACCCATATAGCCGGTTTTCAGTAGTTCCATACGTTGCAGGGTACTGCTTGGCGTGTAGCGGCTGGCATTGAGGTCGAACCAGTTTTCCGTGACAAGCCCGCCATTGGTGGAGACCCTGATATTGTTCATATTTTCGTAGCGTCCGGTCCAGCCTACGGTGGCGGCAATGTCGAAGCGGTTGATATTATAGTTGAAGTTCAACATAACATCTCCATAGACAATGTCGTAACGGCGGTTGATGGACTGGAAGCTACCGTTGGGGTCGTATAGGGAATTGGGTTGTTCGCTTTCATATTTCAGTGTTTGCTTCACATCTGTGATATCAGTTGAAACCTGGGCGCGCAGACTCAGCCAGTTGGTTATCTGCCAGGTGGGGCGAATCATACCGATGAGCCGGTTCTCTGTCTCGTCGCTATGGTGATGGTACATATTCCACAGCATGTTGTTCACTCCGGTGGCGTAACTGGGGTCGTAGGCCCATGATTCCTCAGGAGTCAGCGTGGCGTTTCCTCCGACAAAGGTATTACGGTATCCCAGACTGGTGACGTAACTTTGTTTCAGATAGGGAATGTCCAGGAAGGTGGAGAACATGTTGCCGAAACCGCTGTATAGGTTGAGCGAGGTTTGCGGGCGGTCTTCTACATTCTGTACGATGTAGTTAAGGGAGTATTCCAGTTTCAGCGGTTTCGCCAGTTGATACGAACCGGTCAGCTTGAAGTTGTGTTTGGTGAAGCTTCCGGTCAGGGCATTGGGAATCTCGTCCATGAATGTGTAGGAGAAGCGGTTGCTGGTGGTTTCCGTCCCTTGTGAGATGGCGAGATTGTAAGTCTGGGTCCAGCCGGTGCGAAACAACTCTTTCCACGGGTTGTCGGTCAGTGCCTGGTAGGGGCGCATCTTCCCGTCCCAGTAAAGTACCTCGCTGCCGTCGTATTTCGGGCCGAAGGACAAGGTGGTGGAACGGAGGCTTTTGTAGCTTTGTCCGTTTAGGGTTCTCTGATAGAAGCCTCCCGTCTGTTTCTCATAATCGCTGTATGCGGTGTTGTAGGTTCCCGGCCCGTATACGGTCTGTACTTTTGGTAGATAAGCCGGTAAGTTTGCCATGACTTGGGCATTGAAGTCCACCGTCAGCTTGCCGCTTTTGGCGCGCTTGCTAGTGATGACTACCGCACCGTTTGCAGCCTCCGAGCCGTAGAGAGCTGTGGCGGAAGCTCCTTTCAGAATACTGAGGCTCTCGATGTCCTCTGGGTTGATGTCTACCAGACCATTGGAACGGATTTGTCCGTCGTTGCCAAATTCGGCGAAGTCCGTGCTTTTACCCGTGCCGCCGTTGCGGATGGGTACACCGTCCAGAATGATGAGTGGCTGGTTATTTCCAGTGATGGAAGTCAGTCCGCGTACGTTGATGGAGACAGCTCCGGCAGAACCGCCTTGTGTCTGTGTGATGCGGACTCCCGGTGCTTTACCGTACATGGCAGAGGCAAAGTTGGGTGCTCCTGCCTTTACCAATTCGTCTGCACTGATGGTACTGATGGCATAGCCGACACGTTTCGTGTCTTTTTTGATACCCATTGCCGTTACTACGACTTCTTTCAGTTGCTGGGTATCTTCGCTGAGTGTAATCTTCAGGTCGCCTTGCTTTTTTCGTTTTGCCAGGTTTATCTCCCGAGTAGCATAGCCCATGTAAGCGATAGAGAGTGTTGCATCTGCAGGAACGGTCAGTGTGAAGTTGCCGTCCACATCGGTAATGACGCCGTTGTTGGTGCCTTTCTGTATGACGCTGGCACCGATAAGCGGTTCTCCCGTTACATCTCTTACAATGCCTGTAATGGTTCGGTTCTCTTGTGCAAAGGCTGTTCCGGTGAAAAGAAATGTTAATAACCAACTTGCAATAATCAAACTTTTTTGGAAGTGCGACGCTGAATGTGGAATGTCACACCGTTTTCTCATCCTGATTTTCATACTACTGAAAAATAATTGATTTATCTTATTATAAATGTTACGTCCTTTCGGCAGATATTTTAGCAAGAGGTATGCCAAACGAAAGGCAGACTATCCTTTTAAGGATGAATAATGTTGATAATCAATTGCTTATTTTCTATCGGGAAAAAGGGAAGTTCGGGTGTTTGTGGTGTGGAGATGTGGAAAAAATCCACAGTAGGTATTCCACAATTTCCCTCTCTTCCCTTGAAGTCTTGTTGTCGACCCTTATTGGTAGCCTTGTTCATCGGAGGTATGCTCTATCACTACAATAAAATCTGGTGCAGTTGCAGTGGTTGCATTTTTTTTCAGGGTGGGAGTGTTTTTGACCTTTATCCGGGAAGGATTACTCGAACGAAAGAGCTATCAGCCTGCGGTTTGTGAGATTGATATTAAGCCAGTATAAATCAGAGAATTACTTTCAAAATGTGACTACTATGGTTACTGTGGCAAATATAGTTATTCTTGATGGAAGAACTGCATGTTTGGCGTAATAAGTATCTATGTTTGGGAGAGAAAGGATAGGGAGGTACTCTTACTTTTAGGAAATTAATATCATGTTTGCACCTTATTTGTTTCGTGCAAACATGATATTAATAAATCTTAGTGGTTTATTTTACTTCCCACGTATCATTCGTCATCAATAACTCCTCGAAGTTGTGATACTTCTTCTTGGCAGACACCTCTTCGATTTGTTCATGAACAGCATCGTCGTAAGTAGGAGCTTCCACATCGCGGATAACACCGAGTGCAATCGGGAAGTCGGGACCTTCCATCAGGGCAAGCTTCAGTTGCAGGGTGTTGTCCATGCAGTGGGCATCGTGGATGAGGATATCCTTCTCTGTAATGCCGTTCTCACCGAGTTTCACGACTTTTAGACCAAAGCCTTCCTGCATCAGTCCGTATTCGTTGTTCTCGCCGAAGAGCATTGGTTCGCCGTGTTTCAAGTAGATAGCATTCTTGGCGCGGTCTTCCTTTTTGGCTACGGAGTCATGCGTACCGTTATTGAAGATAACGCAGTTTTGCAGAATCTCGCAAACGGAAGCCCCTTTGTGAGCCATGGCTGCCTTCAATATTTCCACTGTCCCCGGAGCATCGGTAGCTACCGCGCGGGCAAAGAAACGGCCGCGGGCACCGAAGCAAAGCTCTGCCGGGTGGAATGGATCTTCTACCGTACCATAGGGAGACGACTTGCTGACGAAACCACGTGGAGAGGTCGGAGAATATTGACCTTTGGTCAGACCGTAGATGCGGTTGTTCAGCAGAATCATGTTCAGGTCGATGTTACGGCGTACGGCGTGGATGAAGTGATTACCGCCGATGGCCAGACCGTCACCGTCGCCGGAGATTTGCCATACCGTCAGGTTGGGATTGGCAACCTTGGCACCTGTAGAGATGGCAGCAGCACGTCCGTGGATGGTCTGCATCGCATACGTATTCATGTAATAGGGCAGACGGCTGGAGCAGCCGATACCTGAGATGACGGCATTCTCCCAAGGAGCTTTGCCGATTTCTGCCATTGCTTTGTGCAGTGAAGCCAGAAAGAAGTGGTCACCACAACCCGGACACCAACGGGGTTGTCCTTTTTTATAGTCTTTTGCTGTATATTCGCACATAATCTTTTTTAATTGATAGTTGATAATTGATAGTTGATAATTGGTGGCTGGTCATTGATAATCCGCATATTACGCATGGTTATTATCAATTGTCAACTGTCAATTATCAATTAATTTATTGAACGCTGCGACCAGCTCGGCAACGACGAACGGTTGTCCTTTGACTTCGTTGAACTGGTACGGGGTGAAGTTGTCTATCTTCATACGTAGATAACCTGCAAATTGTCCGAGATTCTGTTCGGCAACTACCACCTTCTTGTACTTCTTCAGAACGGTTTCCGTGTTCTTGGGGAGCGGATTCAGATAAGTGAAGTGGGCGAGGGCAACCTTCTTGCCTGCCTTGTTCATCTCTTCCATGGCCGAATACAAGTGGCCGTATGTACCGCCGAAACCGACAATCAGCAAATCGGCATCGTCTGCACAGCCTTGCACTTCTACATCAGGTACGGGGATTTTGGCAACCTTCTCGGCACGCAGGTGGCACATCAAGTCATGGTTTTCGGGATCGGTGGAGATGGCACCGGTATTGCTGTCTTTCTCCAGACCGCCGAGGATGTGCATATAGCCTTCTTGTCCGGGGATGGCCCAATAGCGGACACCTGTTTCGGGATTGCGTTTGTACGGAGTATAGTTGTCCTTCATTTCGGAAGTCACGTAGGGAGGGGTGATGGCGGGATAGTCTGCCAGTTTGGGCAGCTTCCAGGCGCCGGAGCCATTGGCAACAAAGCCGTCGGTCAGCAATACGACCGGGGTCATGTGCTCCAGTGCAATTTTGCTTGCCATGTAGGCTGCGTCGAAACAGCTTGTGGGTGAAGAGGCGGCGATGACGGGCATTGGGCTTTCACCGTTGCGGCCGAACAATGCCTGCAACAAGTCTGTCTGCTCTGACTTGGTGGGCAGACCGGTAGAAGGACCGCCACGTTGCACGTCGAGCACAACCAGCGGAAGTTCTGTAATGACTGCCAGGTTCATAGCTTCCGATTTCAGGCAGACACCGGGACCGGAAGTGGAGGTCACAGCCAGCGCACCTGCAAAAGCGGCGCCGATAGAAGTGGCGCAACCGGAAATCTCGTCTTCGCATTGCACGGTCATCACGCCCAGAGACTTGTGCTTGGAGAGTTCGTGCAGTACATCGGTTGCCGGAGTAATGGGATAGGAGCCGAGGAACAGCTTCAAGCCAGCCTTTTCAGCTGCGGCGATGAAACCGTAAGCAGTTGCTTTGTTCCCCGTGATATCCATGTATCTGCCGGGAACGGTAGTCTTACTTTCAATCTTATATGTATGGGCTACGGAAGCATGGGTGTTGTGTCCGTAGTCATATCCTGCATGGATGACCTTGATATTTGCCCCGGCAATTTCGGGCTTTTTGGCGAATTTCTCGCGGATGAAATCTTCGGCTATTTTCAGATCGCGGTTGAACAGCCAGCATACCAGGCCTACTGCAAACATATTGCGGCATTTCAGCATGGACTTGTTGTCCATTCCGGTGTCGGCAAGGCAGTCTTTCACCATCTTCGAGATGGGGGCGGCGATGACATCCTGCTTAATACCCATTTCCTCTATCGGATTATCGGTCTTGAAAGCGGCCTTTTCCAAGTCTGACTTCTGGAAAGCATCTGTATCGATGATGATACAAGCAGTGGATTTAGCAAACTTATATTGGGTTTTCAGTGCGGCGGCGTTCATCGCTACCAATACGTCGCATTTGTCACCTGGGGTATAGACTTTCTCTGCACCGATATGTACCTGAAAACCGGAAACACCGGTGAGTGAGCCTTGCGGGGCGCGGATATCTGCCGGATAGTCGGGGAATGTACTGATATCATTGCCCACGGTAGCCGAAACTGTTGAAAAGATGTTGCCGGCGAGCTGCATACCATCGCCGGAGTCTCCGGAGAAGCGGACTACCACTTGCTCCAGTTCTTTGACCATCATGTCGTTTGCCATAACTTACGAATTACTATAGATTAATTTTTGGGGGTTACTGTATTCTATCACTGACCGACAAATTTCGTAAAGTTAATCGGATTAACAAAACTTTTTTCGGAAAATCGACAGAATACATTATCTTTGCATCCGCAATCTACTGCAATATGCAGAATCTATGCAAAAGGTCTTGTAGTTCAACGGATAGAATAGAAGTTTCCTAAACTTTAGATCCGGGTTCGATTCCCGGCGAGACTACAAAAAAGGAGGAAATCCATTTCGGATTTCCTCCTTTTTTAGTTTATAGTTTTTTGTCCAAATTCTTATTTGGCTACTTCTACAGCTGGTTCGGTACCTTTTTTGTTCTTCATCAGCAAATATGCGATAGGAGATGCAACGAACAGAGAAGACAGTGTGCCGAATACAACACCCAGAATCATGGCGAATGCGAAGCTGCGGATGGAATCACCACCGAGGATGAAGATACACAGTAACACAATCAAAGTACTCAGTGAAGTATTGATGGTACGTGCCAGAGTTGTGTTCAATGAGTCATTGAACAACTGGAATCTGTCACGCTTCGGATAGAGGCCGAAGAATTCGCGTACACGGTCGAAGATTACCACCTTGTCATTGATAGAGTAACCGATAGCTGTCAGGATGGCACCGATAAAGGTCTGGTCGATTTCCAGAGAGAACGGCATCCAGCCCCAACAGATGGAGTAGGCACCCAGGATGATGATGGTATCACAAGCCAATGCGGCTACTGAACCGATACTGTATGCAATATTGCGGAAACGGATCAGGATATAGATACCGATGGCAATCAATGCAAGTACAACGGACCAGATGGCTGAAACTTTGATGTCGTCTGCGATACTCGGACCTACCTTCTGGGAACTGATGATACTTCCACCCGTATGGTTTTCGCGGTCGATGAAAGTTTCCAAAGTGATGTTCTGAGTCAGCAACGGCTTCAATGTTTCGTATAAGTATGCTTCGATTTCAGAGTCGATGTTGTTACCTTCTTCTTCGATACGATAGTTAGTACTGATACGTACGGTCTTGCCGTCCGTGCCAATGGCGATAACGCTGACATTGGCATCGCCGAACTTGCTGGAGATAAGCTCGCGAACTTGTTCCGGTTCTACCTTATTCTCAAACTGTACTTTGAAGTTACGTCCACCAGTGAAATCGATACTCTGGCTCAATCCACGGGTAGCGAGGAAAGCGATACATATCACTATGATAGCTCCCGTAGTGGTCAGCCACAATTTGTTCTTGCCCATGAAGTCGAAGTGTGCATTCGCCATCAAGTTCTTTGAAATCTTGGAAGAGAATGTCAGATTCAGCAGTTTGTCCTTGCTCATGAAATGGTCATAGAACAGACGCGTCATGAATACGGCAGTAAAGAACGAAATCAAGATACCGATAATCAATGTAGTGGCAAAACCACGGATAGGACCTGTACCAAAGTTGAACAAGATAATACCGGTGATGATAGACGTCAAGTTGGAGTCAAAGATAGCAGAGAAGGCGTTGGAGTAACCGTCAGCCAATGCTTTCTTTACACCCTTGCCTGCACGGAGTTCTTCTTTGGTACGTTCGTAAATCAATACGTTGGCATCTACAGCCATACCCAGTGCCAACACCATACCGGCAATACCGGACATCGTCAATGCTGCTTGGAAAGAGGAAAGGATCCCCAATGTGAAGAACAAGTTCAGCACCAAAGCACCATTGGCAACCATACCCGGAATGAATCCGTACATAGAGCACATGTAAACCATCAGCAGAATCAATGCTACGATGAATGACATGATACCGGCATTGATGGAAGCTTGTCCCAGTGAAGGACCTACGATATCTTCTTGTACGATGTGCGCAGGAGCTGGCATCTTACCTGATCTTAACACGTTTGCCAAGTCTTTTGCTTGTTCCGGAGTAAAGTGACCGGTAATCTGTGAGTTACCGCCAGTGATTTCATTGTTTACGTTCGGTGCGGAATAAACATAACCATCCAACACGATAGCGATGCTCTTGCCGATATTCTGTTTGGTGAGCTGAGCCCAGCGACGTGCACCGTCAGTGTTCATAGACATACTTACGGCAGGTTTACCGTAATGGTCGTATTCGTCTTTGGCGCTAACCACTACATCACCTTCCAGAGGCGCCTTGCCGTTACGTTCTGTGGAACGGATGGCATAAAGTTCGAAAGTCTGAGCTTTCGGATCATATTCATAAGGAGATACTCCCCATTTCAGACGCAAGTCTTTCGGCATTTCGGCCTGAACTTCCGGCATGGAAAGGTATCTGTTGATTTCAGCTGTATCCTTGTAGTTGGCATAGGCTACAACAGGACCTTGTCCGCTGGGGTTGACTTGCAAGATTGCGAACAGCGGGTGTTCTTTCTTTATTTGTGCAAGGTCAGCGGTTTGTGTCTTGTTTTCACCCTTTAAAGCAGCGGCAAGACTGTCGGCTGTGCTGGTAGCTTGGGCTACGGCAGGAGCTTCGGTAGCTGCGCTGTCTGCCTCTTCTGCCGGAGTTTCGCTTGCAACGATGGCACGCAACTTGGTGTCGGCAGCTTGCAGATAGGGAGTAACGTCTTTTGCTGTGTATGTTTCCCAGAATTCCAGATTGGCAGAACCTTGTAATAATTTTCTTACACGTTCAGGCTCTTTGATACCCGGAAGTTCTACCATGATACGGCCCATTTTGTCTTCCAGACTCTGGATATTGGGCTGAACTACACCGAAACGGTCGATACGGGTACGAAGTACATTGTAGGAGTTGTCAACAGCTGCCTTTACTTCTTCGCGCAATACTTTCTCAACTTCCGCGTCGGTAGATTTCTGAGTTACCTTGTCTTTTAATTGTTGGGTTGCGAACAGCTGTGACAGCGGAGCACCCGGAGCAAGCTTGTGATACTCTCTGACGAATAGGGTGATCACGTCATCCTGGCTTGTGGTAGCTTGCTTGGCGGCAGTGGCCAATGCTTGGTTGAATGCTTCGTCAGTCTTGTTGTCAGCCAATACTTTGATGACATCGGGTACGGAAACTTCAAGGATGACGTTCATACCACCCTTCAAGTCCAAACCTAAACTGATTTCCATCTCACGACATTGTTTCAGCGTCCAATTGCCGAAATACACTTTCTCATTAGCCAGAGAATCGAGGTAGTCCTGCTCTACTTTCACATCGCCTTTTGCAAACTCTTTGGCCTTACTTGTGTAATGGCGAGTTACAAAAGAGAAGGAGAGATAGAACACACACACCAGTGTGAGCAATATCGCAAAAACCCTTACAAATCCTTTGTTTTGCATGTTACTTTTAGTTTATTATGATTACTTTTTAATTAAATTCTGTTGCATACAAGGCTGCAAATATAGCTTTTTTTTCACAAATCTTACTTCATACCGCGATTTTTTAACATCGGGTCTAATTGAGGCTCAGTTCCTCTGAAGTTTTTATAGAGAGTCATCGGGTCTTCGCTGTCTCCTTTTTCCAGAACATTCTGGCGGAAGAGGTCGGCTGTCTGCTTGTCGAAGATACCGTGTTCCTTGAAAGCTTCGAAGGCATCGTTGTCCAGAACATTGGCCCAGAGATAGCTGTAGTAGCCTGCAGCATAACCGCCGATGATGTGGTTGAAGTATGTGGTACGGTAGCGGGGAGCTATTTCCGGAATCAGCCCCAGTTGGTCCATCGCTTCTTTTTCGTATGCAACGACATCAAGACCTTCGGTATCAGTCAGGTTATGCAGGTTCATGTCGAGGATGGCGGCGGCCAGCAACTCGGTAGTCATGAAACCCTGGTTGAACGTTTTCTGGTTCAGTATCTTTTCAATCAGGCTGTCGGGAATGACCTCGCCGGTCTTGTAATGCTTGGCATACATTTTCAACACTTCGGGTTCGGTAGCCCAATGCTCGTTGATTTGAGAGGGGAGTTCCACGAAGTCGCGTACGACATTGGTGCCTGAAGTACCTTTATACTGGCATTGGGTCAATAATCCGTGCAGGGCATGGCCGAATTCATGGAACAAAGTTTCCACTTCGTCGATAGTCAGCAGGGAAGGAGTGTCGCCTACGGGCTTGGTGAAGCTGCATACGTTGCATACCAATGGACGTATGCTGCCTTGTTGTTCGCGGTAATTGCTCATCCAAGCACCACCGCTTTTGCCGGGACGGGGGAAGTAATCTACATAGAAGATTCCTACTTGTGAGCCGTCTGCGGCTTTCACTTCAAACACTTCTACATCGGGATGATAGACGGGGATACCTTCGAGCTTTGTCAGCGTGATGCCATAGAGCTTATTGGCAACGGCAAAGGCGCCTTCACGTACGTTTTCCAGTTTGAAGTAGGGCTTAATCTCTTCTTCTTCGAGGTTATATTTCTCCTTACGGAGTTTTTCGGTGTAGTACCACCAATCCCATGCTTCCAGTTTCTCTCCTTTGCCTTCCTTGTCCATCAGCTTTTGCAGTTCGGCTGCTTCGGCTTTTGCTTTGGGGAGTGCATAACTCCACAAGTTGTTGAGGAAGTCCATCACGGCGGTGGAATTCTTTGCCATTGTATTGTCCAATACAAAGTTGGAGTAACAGTCGAAACCCAGCAGTTGCGCCTTTTCAAGTCTCAGGCGTACGATGTCGGCAATGATTTTCTTGTTGTCGTTCTTGTCATTGTTATTGCCGCGGTTGATGTAGGCCTTGTACATCTGTTCGCGTAGCGGCCGGTTGGCGGAGTATTGGAGGAAAGGCAGGCGGCTTGCATTATGGAGGGTAAACAGCCATTTGCCTTCCTGTCCGGTGGCACGGGCTTCAGCCATGGCGCTTTCGCGGAACCATTGGGGAAGTCCGGCGAGGTCCTCCTCTTTTCCTACATAAAGCTTGAAGTCGTTGTTTTCGTTCAGGATGTTGTTGCTGAACGTGATTCCGAGTGTGGAAAGCTGCTTGTTGATTTCACGCAGACGGGCTTGTTTGTCGGCCGGAAGATTGGCGCCGGAACGGATAAATTTCTTATGGGTTTTTTCCAGCAGCCTTTGTTGTTCGCGGGTCAGGCCGAGAGCATCTTTCTGGCTGTAGACAGCATCCACTTTCTTGAAAAGCTCCTGGTTGAGGGAGATGTTGTCTTCGTGTTCGGCCAATGTCGGAGCCAGTTTCATGGAAAGGGCTGTCAGTTCATCGGTAGTTTCGGCCTCCGT
The DNA here is from genome assembly GCF_003603065.1 of Bacteroides sp. AF20-13LB. NCBI lineage: Bacteria > Pseudomonadati > Bacteroidota > Bacteroidia > Bacteroidales > Bacteroidaceae > Bacteroides > Bacteroides sp. AF20-13LB. The sequence goes on along the minus strand of NZ_QTMH01000001.1, from coordinate 469,828 downwards.
CAGGTTGAAAAATACACCGCCTACACGGTCCAGGGTGGGAGAGCTGTTGTCGAGGGCAACAATGACATTTTCGAAAGTAGGGGCTTCCGTATTGTCAATGATGGCTTGGATATTGGCGTTCTGCTCTTCTATACCTTTCTGGAATGCGGGTTCATAGTGCTCCAACTTGATTTTATCGAATGGAGGCACGCCATTGGGTGTTTGAAACTCAGTAAGGAACGGATTGCTTTCCGTCTGGGTGGCACAGGAGTACATCATACAACTTGCTGCTAAAATTAGAATACATTTTTTGAACATTGTTTTCTAAGTATTAAATGTTTAAGTATTAATTTTCAATATCTCTTAGTGATATAGCACCATATCGGATAGTGGTCTGACTCTTTGATGGAGCGGTCTACTGTACAATTGTAGGCTCTCAGGTTCTTGCTTGTCAGTATGTTGTCTATCCGGAAATAGAATCTGTTCTGGTTGTAGGAGATGCCCAGCCCCCGTCCTGATTGGGTGAATGCGTCGTCCAAATCCTGGGCGATGGTGCGGTGGGTATAGGAGATGGGGGTATCGTTGAAATCGCCGCATACAATAATGTAAGGATGCGGTGAAGCGGTTATTTCATGTGCAATAGTGTCAGCCTGCGGGGCACGGATGGCCGATGCTTCTGCCAGCTTGCGTATGAGCAGGCGTGCGCCGCTTTTCACTTTTTCCTTTTCGGGAGATTTCAGCATGTCTTCGTACACGACTTTATCGGCTTTGGTCAGCTTGTTGGACTCCAGATGATTGTTGATGAGGGTAACCGTGTCTTCCCCAATCTTGATTTCATAGAGTACCGAACCGTTGTATTCGCTGGGATAATCCAATATGCGTGACGAGAGAATCGGAAATTTAGAGTAACATGCTATCTTGTTGGTATGTCCCTTTCCGCTACCCACTGTGTTGATGCGGTGGTATGGATATGCCTTGAGTTCCCGCTCTACGTCTTTTTGCGAAAGATGCTTTGAGGATTGTACTGTGGAATATTCCTGCAGACAGAGGATATCGGCGCCACTTTCCTTCAAATAGGTCAATATCGGGTTTTTGCCATCTTGTTTGGCGGCACCGTCAAATCCCATAATGTTGTAGGAGAGCAGTTTGATACTTGTTTCCGGTAAGTGGTCTGTATGGAAGTTGATGGGCAGATAGGTGCGTATCTGCGAATAGCAGAGCAACATCCCTATTAGGGGCAGCAAAGCCGACCTATAGCGCTGGATGACCAGCCAAAAAATGAGGAAGCCGGCATTTATCATCAGGAACACGGGAAATGTCAGCCCCAGGCACGATTGCACCGGATGTGTGACCGGCTGGATGTGCGGACTATAGGCGGTGAACAGTAATAGGCCCGTAAATAAGGCATTGACCGCTAAAATCAGGAGAGCGACAAAATTACCGAGATGCTTCATTATAATAGTTGAAAATTGAAAGGTGAAAACTGAAAATAAGAGTGGCGGTTATATTCTCATTTTTCATTTTCCGTTTTCCATTTTCCATTGGTTTAACGTTTACTCGCGTCGAACAAGCTTTTCTTTTCCTCTGTAGTAAGGCTTTCGTATCCCGATTTCTTTAATTTGTCGAGAATGCGGTCTATCTCGTCGGATTGGGCTTTTTTCCGTGCGTTGTAATCATAATCTTTTTGTTTGCCAGTACCGTAGTGTACTTTCATTTTCGGCTTTCTGGGTTTGAAGTTGACGATGGAAACTAAGGTATCCAGACATTTGTTTATCCATGAGGTCAGGTCACTACCTTTGCTGAGGCTGGCGGCAAACCATACCCCTGCCAGCGCACCTCCTAAATGTGCGATGTGTCCACCGGCATTGCTGGAGGTGATGAACAGTAAATCGGTGCCTATAACGATGAGTGCCAGGTATTTCAGCCGGATGGTTCCGAACAGCAGTAGCCGTATCGGATAGTTGGGCTCGCGATAGGAGGTGGCGGCTACAATGGCAAGTACAGAGGCAGAAGCACCCAGCATGAAAGAATAGTCTGTCATGGGACGGAAATACGGGAAAATGTTATAGGCGGCCATATAGAGCAGACCGCCGCAAATTCCTCCCAGAATGTATACACCCCGGAGATGCTTTGCAGAGAAGAAACTCAGGAACAGTGCACCGAACCAGTAAAGCCACAGCATATTGAAAAGAATGTGCATGAATCCTGCATGCATGAACATATATGTCAGTAGTGACCATGGTTGCAGGATGAAGCGTATGACTGATGCCGGCAGTTCCAACCATTCGAATACGCCTGCTATGCTCCGGTTGAACAACTGGAACATGACTTCGGTTAGCGTAGTAAGTATGAATACCGCTACATTGATGTAAATCAGTTGGATATAAATGTTCCCCCTACGGAAGGTTTCTTTCAAATCAGTTATAATAGTAGCCATTTCCTCTGTTCTTTTTTCTCCAGTACATAATTAGGATAAAGCCGAATACCATACCACCCAGATGTGCGAAGTGAGCCACATTGTCTCCTGCACTGTTTGCAAATCCGGCATAAAGTTCAATCAAGGCATATCCGATAACAAAATATTTGGCCTTGATGGGAACCGGTAACGGGAAGATGAACATTTGCTGGTTGGGGAACAACATGCCGAATGCCAGCAGAATGGCGTATACTGCTCCCGAAGCTCCCACGGTAGTCATCATATTGAGATATTCCTCCATCGGGATGATGGCCATGCCAGTATTTACGCTGTCATAGGCGGAAAGTACTGTCTCATAATGAATATACTGTACCACCTCCTGGATAATTCCGGCTCCTATACCGCACACCAGATAGTAGAACAGAAATCGTTTTGGCCCCCATACCTGCTCTAAAATACGTCCGAACATCCATACAGCAAACATGTTGAAAAATATGTGCGCGAATCCGGCGTGCATGAACATATATGTTATCAATTGTGCTGCATTGAAATCTTCGGCAAGGAAAAAATGCAATCCCAGATATTGGGCGAGGTCGATGCCGTAGCTTTGGGCGACGATGGTACCCAGAAACATCAGCACATTAATGATTAAAAGGTTCTTGGTTACAGTAGGTATAGTATTCATAATCTGTTGTTTCAATTCATTTTACAGTTCAAAAACAGTTGCCTGTTTTTGCTTTCTCCGGCAAAAATACGAATAAATTCTGTTCTATAACAGAAAAAGCAGATTCTATTCCTTCTTTTTCGTTGTTTTCCAATATTTTTTTAATGTTTTTATTTGATATTCAGAAATATTGCTCTATTTTTGTGGAGGTTTGTGATGAAAAGTAAAAATATCTTTTGTGTAACATATTAATTAATTTTAAGCATTATGAATAAGGCGGAACTTATTAGCGCTATGGCAGCGGAGTCTGGTTTGTCAAAGACTGATTCAAAGAAAGCATTGGATGCATTTATCGCATCAGTCACTAAGGCAATGAAGGCCGGTGATAAAGTATCATTGGTTGGTTTTGGAACTTTCAGTGTGGTGGAAAGAGGAGCGCGTATGGGTATCAACCCCTCTACTAAAAAGCCTATCGAGATTGCTGCAAAGAAAGTTGTTAAATTCAAACCAGGTACGGAATTGACAGCTGAATAAGAACAGTATACTCAACATACAAAGAGGGGACGTTTTACAAGGAGCGTCCCCTCTTTGTATGTTGAATATCTTGTGAGGCCATAAAAACAAGCCTGCTTGTTTTGTACTGATTTCGGTTTACGCTATCTTTGCACGCAGGAAAATACATTTGAATCATGAATATAGAACAGAAACTGGTATCGTCCGTCATCGGCGGACTGAAAGCGCTTTACGGACAGGATGTTCCTGCCGCACAAGTGCAGTTGCAGAAAACCAAGAAAGAATTTGAGGGACACCTCACGCTGGTTGTATTCCCTTTTCTCCGTATGTCCAAGAAAGGACCGGAGCAGACGGCCCAGGAAATCGGTGAATACTTGCAGGCAAACGAGCCTTCGGTTGCAGCATTTAATGTCATCAAGGGCTTCCTGAACCTGACCATTGCCTCCTCTGCGTGGATAGAATTGTTGAATGGCATTCATGCGGACAAGCAGTACGGTATCGTGGCTGTTACTGACAACTCTCCATTGGTGATGATTGAGTATTCTTCTCCCAACACCAACAAACCGCTTCATTTGGGCCATGTACGCAATAATCTTTTAGGAAATGCGCTGGCTAATATAGTGGCTGCCAACGGTAATAAGGTAGTAAAGACAAATATTGTCAATGACCGTGGAATTCATATCTGCAAGTCCATGTTGGCATGGCAGAAGTACGGAAATGGTGAAACTCCCGAATCATCCGGCAAGAAGGGAGATCACTTGATTGGCGATTACTATGTTTCCTTCGACAAGCATTATAAAGCGGAAGTGAAAGAACTGATGGCCAAGTTCCAAAGCGAAGGCATGAATGAGGAAGAAGCCAAAGCCAAGGCGGAAGCTGAATCTCCTTTGATGAAGGAGGCTCGTGAAATGCTGGTAAAGTGGGAGGCCAATGACCCGGAAGTACGTGCGCTCTGGAAGAAGATGAACGACTGGGTGTATGCAGGTTTTGACGAGACTTACCGTATGATGGGTGTAACTTTTGATAAGATATATTACGAATCAAACACGTACCTCGAAGGTAAGGAGAAGGTAATGGAGGGCCTGGAGAAAGGCTTCTTCTACCGGAAAGAAGATGGCTCTGTATGGGCAGACCTCACGGGTGAGGGGTTGGACCACAAGCTACTGTTGCGTGCGGACGGTACATCCGTCTACATGACGCAGGATATAGGTACTGCCAAACTCCGCTTTGCAGATTATCCCATCGACAAGATGATTTATGTGGTAGGCAACGAACAGAATTACCATTTCCAGGTATTGTCCATCCTGCTCGACAAACTGGGCTTCGAATGGGGTAAAGGGTTGGTGCACTTCTCTTACGGTATGGTGGAACTTCCCGAGGGCAAGATGAAGAGCCGCGAAGGTACAGTAGTTGATGCTGACGACTTGATGGCGGAGATGATTGATACAGCCAAGGAAACCAGCAATGAACTGGGTAAGCTGGATGGTCTGACAAAGGAAGAGGCAGACAATATCGCCCGTATCGTTGGTCTGGGTGCCTTAAAGTACTTCATCCTGAAAGTGGATGCCCGCAAGAACATGACATTCAATCCAAAAGAGTCCATCGACTTTAATGGTAATACGGGGCCGTTCATCCAATATACTTATGCACGTATCCAGTCTGTTCTCCGCAAGGCAAAAGAGGCCGGTATCGAAATCCCTGCCCAGTTGCCTGCCGGCATTGAACTGAGTGAGAAGGAAGAGGGACTGATACAGATGGTTGCCGACTTTGCCGCTATTGTGAAGCAGGCAGGTGAGGACTACAGTCCGTCCATCATTGCAAACTATACGTATGACCTTGTGAAGGAATATAATCAGTTCTACCATGACTTCAGCATTTTGCGTGAGGAGAACGAAGCAGTGAAGGTATTCCGCCTTGCATTGTCCGAGAATGTAGCCAAGGTGGTACGCTTAGGTATGGGATTGCTGGGAATTGAGGTGCCGGATAGGATGTAAACATTGTACTATAAAAGAATAAGCCCGAGGATACTTCTTCGGGCTTATTTTTTTATAGTGCAATATTTATTCTTGTGGTAGAAATAATAGAAGTTTAAATTATCGTCTCCTTTCTCCCATTTTATACGTGTAGACTAAGTCCTATTTTGTCTTGCTTGTTTTGGCAGTTGCCTTGGCGGTTGTTTTAGTCGTTTTCGTTGCTTTCACCGCCTTTGCAGTCCGCTTAGACTTGCCCGTATCCTTGTCGCTTTGCAGTTTCACAATTTCCAGACAAGCCTGAAGGTTCAGGTCTTGAGGGATGATGTCTTTAGGAATCTTGTAGTTGCTGCCTTTATAAGCGATGTAAGGGCCATAGCGTCCATTCAGGATTTCCAGTTCCGGTTCTTCCTCAAACTTCTTGATATGTTTCTGGGCTTCTGCTTCTTGTTTCTTTTGCAAAAGTTCAATAGCTTCTTCCAGCGTAACAGTCATCGGGTCCATTGTCTTGGGTAATGAGGCATACAAGCCGTTGTTCTGGATATAAGGTCCGAAACGTCCCGCACCTACGACTACATTCTTGCCTTCGTACTCTCCGAGAGTACGGGGAAGTTTGAACAGCTCCAGCGCTTCTTCCAGCGTAATGGTCTCGATGGACATTTCTTTTTTTACCTGGGCGAAACGGGGCTTTTCCTCATCTTCGGCAGTACCTATCTGTGCTACTGGGCCGAAACGTCCGATTTTTACAGACACTTGTTTTCCGCTGACGGGGTCTGTTCCTAGAATCCGTTCGCCTGCCTTGTGGGCGGTTTTCGCGGCAAGCGTGTTCTCCACCGAAGGATGGAATTTCTTATAGAATGTTTTCAGAATGGCGGTCCATTGCTTGTCACCTTCGGCTATTTCGTCGAATTGCTTTTCGACGCTCGCTGTGAAGTTGTAGTCAAGGATGTCCGGGAAGTACTCTATCAGGAAGTCATTGACCACAATACCGGTGTCTGTCGGCATCAGTTTTGACTTTTCGGCTCCGGTGATTTCTGTATGGTTGTTGTCCGTTATTTCATTACCCTGCAGGTTAAGCACATTGTAGGTGCGTTCTTCACCTGCTTTTTCTCCTTTTATCACGTATTCGCGTTGCTGGATGGTGGAAATGGTAGGAGCATAGGTAGACGGACGTCCGATACCCAGTTCCTCCAATTTGCGCACAAGGCTTGCTTCCGTGTAGCGGGGAGGGTGTTGGGTGAAACGTTCGGTAGCAGTGATACCTTCATGTTCGAGCTTCTGTCCTTTTTTCAGAGGGGGCAGTAGGCGTGCCTCATCTTCCTGGGTTTCTACGTCATCATCGTATGATTCGCGGTAGACACGGAGGAAACCGTCGAATTTCACCACTTCGCCGGTTGCAGTGAAAGTCTCCGTCTCGTTGCTGATAGCAATGGTTACGGTTGTCTTTTCCACTTCGGCATCTGCCATCTGCGAGGCGATGGTACGTTTCCAGATGAGGTCGTACAGCTTTCTTTCCTGCGGGGTACCTTCTATCTTGGCATTCTCCATATAGGTGGGGCGGATAGCTTCGTGGGCTTCTTGCGCTCCTTTGGTCTTGGTGGCGAAGTGGCGGTTGTGTACGTAACGTTCGCCCATCAGGTTGGAGATGGTTTCACGGCTGGCGTTGACGGCAAGTTCGGAAAGGTTGACGGAGTCGGTACGCATGTAGGTTATCAATCCGGATTCGTACAGACGTTGCGCCACCATCATGGTCTGTGCCACGGTGAATCCCAGTTTGCGGGCAGCCTCCTGCTGCAAGGTAGAGGTGGTGAACGGGGCGGCGGGAGTTTTCTTCAGCGGACGGGTAGTGATGTCGCTGATGGTAAACGTAGCTGCTTTACAGCTCTCCAGCAATTTCCGGGCTTCTGCCTTTGTCTTGAGCCGGTGCGCCAGTTCGGCTTTCATTTCCACTGTTTTGCCGTCAGTGTCCGGAACGAGGAATACGGCGGTAACACGGTAGGATGCTTCGGTTTGGAATGCATGTATCTCGCGTTCGCGCTCTACAATGAGACGGACGGCTACGGACTGTACACGGCCTGCAGAAAGGGCAGGTTTCACTTTCTTCCACAATACCGGTGAAAGTTCAAAACCTACGATACGGTCCAGGATACGTCGGGCTTGCTGGGCATCGACCAGGTTGATGTCAATGTCACGGGGATTTTCTATCGCTTTCAGGATGGCACCTTTGGTGATTTCATGGAAGACGATACGTCTGGTGTGTTCCGGTTTCAGTTTCAGCACTTCGTACAAGTGCCATGCGATGGCTTCCCCTTCGCGGTCCTCATCGGAAGCCAGCCATACGGTTTCTGCCTGCTCGGCTTCTTCTTTCAACTGGGTTACGAGTTTCTTTTTATCCGCCGGTATCTCGTAATGCGGTTTGAAGTCTTTGTCTACGTCAATACTGAATTCTTTTTTCTTCAAATCACGTATATGGCCGTAGCTGGAAAGGACTTTGAAATCTTTTCCAAGGAATTTCTCGATGGTTTTTGCTTTCGCCGGAGACTCGACTATGACAAGGTTTTTCTGCATAAATTTCTGTTTTTTAGTGACTCCCGCCACTGAATTCGCCCGCAAAAGTAGGAAAAAAAGATTCTTCCCACCTTATAATATAAGGAGAATTTAGCAAAAATGACCTTTTTTGTTCAAATTAGAGCTTCGGCTTGTGCTACCTCTATTAAAAGAGGAAGCTTACTCCACCTAAGAAACTGAGACCTTCTGAAGGGTATCCCCAGTAGTACTGGTAATCTTTGTTCAGCAAGTTGTTCACGCGCGCATACACGGAGATTCCTTTGAAGAGTTCGTAGCTGCCGTTTAGATAGAGATTGCTGACGGGGTCTGCCTTGTTGCCCTCCACGCCTTGGCGTGAGATGTGCTGATAGCCGATGCCGACAAGCAGTGGGGAGATGGGGCGTACCTTGAGATTGAGATTGCCTTCTACGGCCGGTTTGAAACTTACTACGACATCAGAACCGTCTGAGTCCGTTGTCCAATGGCGATAGACGGCATTGGCGGCGAGATAGAAAACATCCTTGTAGTTGTAGCTCAGGTCGGCTCCGGCATAGAGGTTCTTGGTGTCTTCTGTGAGGAAAACATTGCTTATCCCGTCGGACTTGACAGTCGGAGTGTCAATCAGGTCGTTTTTCAAATCTTGATACCCGCCGTATAGGTTGAACCACAATCCGCTGACCGGACTTGCCTTGAAGCCGATGGCTGCGTTGAGCTGTTCGTAGGTATTGTCAAGCTGCTGGTTTGTAATGCCATAAGGCGTAATGGTTTCCAGACGGCGGAAATCGTTCTGTAGCCGTCCTCCCTTACCTTGTGCGTAGAGGATGTAGCTGTCCGAGAAGATGTATTGTATTTCTACGTCGGGAGCGGCGCGGAACTTCTTGCCGAAGCCGAAAGCCAGGTCGACGTGTGCGCCGAGACGTATTTTCCAGTCGTCATTCTGAAAGAGATAGTATGGATTGAAGTCTACGTCGGTGTGATTCTCGAAACGTCCGTCGCTGTAGAATGTATTGTCCATGGCAAAAGCCATGCCGATGGTCTGCTCATCGGAGATGGAACCGGTGACATCGGCTTTGGTACGCACGATATTTTCTTTGATATTGCTCACCATGAGGTCGTGTTGGCGCTGGTAGACCAACAAATTGGTTTCGGCACGGAATTGGAGAGGCATATCGTCGCTCGTGGAACTTACCCCGAAATGTACATCACCCGAAACGAATTTCTGCTTGTTGCTGACGAAGTCGGGCAGGAAGTTGAAATTGCTTTGGTTGAACTTTCCGGCAATATTCAAATCGACTTTGCTGAAGGCATGTACATAATCCATGGCAGCATGGGTACGGTAGTAGAATGAATTCCACTTCCCGCCATTATCCGGCAAGTCCAGTTTGCCATCCATGCCATCCATTGTGAATGTCAGGTTGAGGCGGTCTTTGGGGGATAAAGAGAAGAGGTAGTTGGCGCGTACATCGAGGTTACCGTAGTTACCGTATCCCAAGCGTACATATCCGGGCAGCGCTTTCGCCTGCGTCTCTTTTCCGGTATAGGCTTGCATGATACCTGCGGGGATTTGGGTTGCCGGCATCAGGGTGGCGTCATATTCCACCGCCTTTTTGCTGACGGTAGGAGGTTCCACCCTGGGAAGCACGTTCACTTTGGAGGCATCCATGATGTCCGGATTATATTCTTGTTCCACGACTACCGTACGGTTCATGGTGGTGTCTTGGGGTTGTGTCTGGGCTTGTGCTCCCAAAGAGAGGGAGACAAGCATAGTTCCTGCGAGGATATATTGTATCTTTTTCATAATGTGCTATATTTCTTACTTCAATTTCTCCAGTCTTTCGTTAATCATGCTTGCTATATCGTCGTCGGCCTGGTAGTTCTGCTGCAGGCTCAATAGGTATTGGCGTGCATCGAGCTTCTTGTCCATGGCTACATATACATCAGACAGAAGGATGAAACTGCGTGCCAGCCAGTAGGCATACGGTGTGCTTTGGTCGATGAAATTAAGGATTTCCTTTTCTGCAGAGGCATAATTACCGGCATTGTACCATTGTAATGCCACCAGATATTTGGCTTCGGCTCCATAAAGGGTACGGGTGTCTTTGGCCAGCAGCTGAAGGTCATCCATTGCCTTCTTGTCGGCTTTCTGGTTGAGGTATGCCTTGGCACGGTAGTACAACGCCTCGTTCCGGAGCTCCGGAGACAGCTTGGCTTCGGCAAGCAAGGCTGTGGCGGCGTTGATGACTTCCGCATCATCATGCATCAGTGCTCCACAGCGCAGTACACCGATAGCGCCAAGCTGGCGGCGCTCTGCCGTGGTGGCTTTGGCCTGCAATTTCTTGTAGTCGGCCAATGCCAGGTCATATTGCTGGCGGTTGAACAGAATTTCTCCATGCATCAGCAAAGCCTCTTCAGAATATGGGTTATCGGGGTATTCCAGCAGTTTTCCGGCATGTTCCAATACCGCCTCTTCATCTTTCTGCTCTTTGCCTATGACGCAGAGGTAGTAGTGTGCATTCAGGCTGAAAGCGCCTCCCGGATAACTTTGCAGATAACGGGTGAAGCTCTCTTTGGCAGGTGTGGCTTCGCCTTTCATATATACTTTTTCGGCAGCGATGTAAGTCAGCGAGTCTTGCTCACTGGGTTCGAAGCGGATTTCTCCCGGCATCTGGGCGGCAAGGGCGGCAAACTCGTCCACGCGGTTGGCATCTACGTAGATGGACTTCAAGTCGCGCATGGCAAGGCGGGCTTCCTCGCTTCCGGGATATTGGGTGACCACATGCTTGTAGGCTTCTATGGCACGGTCATAGTCATCGTTCTGGTAGTAAAGCAGACCGATTTCGGCGGCGGCTTTACGGCTGACGGGGCTTTCGGGGTATTTGGCAAGCAGCTCGCGGAAGGTGGCGATAGCCTGGCGGCTGTTGTTGCTCTGTACGTAGGAGCGTCCCTTCTCGTAGAGGGCATTGATGGCGTAGGGCGAGTTGGGATATTTGGCTGCAAGTCGGTCCAGCATGCTCACCTTTTCCGTATAGTTTTTCTGCATGCCATATACCAGTGCTAATTGATAGACGGCATAGTCTCCGGCGGGAGTGTTCAGGTTCTCGGCTTTGGCGTAGTATTGCTTGGCTTCCTCGAAACGGCGGACGTGCAGGTTACAGTCACCGATGCGGTTGTAGGCATCTGCCAATGCGGTCGGGTTTTCGCCTTTCTCCAGTTGGACAAAGTTGCGGAAACGGTTCTCTGCCGTCGAATAGTCTTTCTGGTGGAAAGCGATGTAGCCCAGGTTATAGTAGGCAAGGGCAAACATTTCCGTATCCCTCTGCCGGGTGAGTGACAGATATTCGTTGAAATTGCGGGCAGCTTCTCTCATCCGGTTCAGGCGGTAATAAGACTCGCCGAGCCAGTAGAGGGCGTCTGCCTTGGTCTGGAGGTTGTATTGCCCCAACGTGACGCTTTGGTTGAAGTAACCGATGGCTTGTTCGAACTGCGTGTTGGCAAAAGACTGGGTCCCGAGTTGGAACAGAATCTTTTGTTTGGCTTCCAGAATGGCTTTGCTGGGATGGGAGATACGGTCGATGGACTTGAGTGCGGCATCATAGCTGCGTGTATTCATGTATACTTCCACCAGGTAGTTGCTGACCTTTTCGGCATAAGGAGAGTTCGGGAACTCGTTCAGGAATTTCTCGAAGACGGTCACCGATTCGCCGAAAGCGGAATAGGAGGTCTCGTGAATGCATAAGGCGTAGTTATAGGCGGCTTGTTCCTTGACTTTCATATCGGCGTTGGAGGCGGCAGCCTGCTCGAAGGCCATACGCGCTTTGGTCTTGTCTGCCAGTTGCAGATAAGCCAGTCCCATGTGCAGGTATGCGTTCTGCGAAAGGGCATCGTTTTCGGCAGTCACTCTGCCGAGGACGGAGGGGACTTGCGAATACACGCCGCATTGATAATAGGACATTCCCAGCATGTAAAGGGCATCCCTTCTATGAGCGGCAGATTCGGCATTGTGTTCTATATATTGTCCGAAGGACTTTACGGCTTCGTGATACTTCCCGAAATGGTATTCGGCTGTACCGAGGATACGGTTCAGCTCCGCCGTGTGGGTGTAGCTCAGACCGTCGGGATGGGCTGACAGTGCATTCTGCGCCACGATTTCCGCCTTGTCGTACTGCTTCTTCAACAGATAGATTTCGGCGATGTAATAGGGAACCAAGTCCTTGTATTTGGCATTGTCCTGCAAAGGCAGGAAACCGCTGAGCGCTTCGTCATACCGTCCTTGGGTATATCGGATATAAGAGATGTAGTAAGCACAGTCCGCTGTATACTTGCGGCTGGTGCTACGTAGCGTCTCGAACCAGATGGCTGCTTCCTTTACGTTGCCCGTTTTCAGGTAGCAGGTGGCAAGGCGGTAGGTCATGTCGTCTCGCTCCTCGGAACCCAGCAGGTCGAGGCGGACGGAGTTGAACATGGCGAGGGCATCGTCATAATTGCCTTCGAAGAAGTAGGCGGAGGCAATCAGGGCGTAGATGCGGTTGGCATGGGGAGTATCGGGATATTCGTCCAGGAAGGCACGGAGCAGGTCTATGCTTTTGGGGTCTCTGAGCTCGTATGCGGCGCATACCAGCATGTATTCCGCTTCTTGCCGCTCGCCGGTATCGGGCAGAGGCTTGCCGTCTGCATTCATCTGGCGTACATAGGCTTGCAACGGGGAGATGGCGGCAGCATAGGCCTTTTGCTGGAACAGCGTTTGTCCTTCTTGGTAGAGTCGCTTGGGAGAAGTACTCTTCTCGCTTGTTTGTGCTGAGGCGAGTAAAGGTGCGCAACAGAGTGCTGTGCACAATATTCGGGAGATTTTATGTTTCATCTTCTTTTGTTAGAATAGGTATTTTACAAAAATACGGGTTTTAACCCGGAAATGTTACACTTGTTTGGCTTTTTTAGGATATATACCATAATAGGAACGAATAATCATTCGCTTTTGTTCTTCCGCATGTCTTCCAGGAAGATACCCACTCCTTTGCGGATGGAGCCGAGCCCGAACTCTTCCGTACGGATATCTTTCAAGGGGAGGAAGAAGAGGTCTGCCGCGTCGTCCATCGCCTTGAAGTGCAAGGTGTCCTCCACCGTACAACGGAAAAACATATCCAGCGTGTGTACGGGGAAGCCGGAATAGATGTAAATATTGGGCAGGGAGAAGAGATATTCGGCCTTTGCCACCTTCATGCCGGTTTCTTCTCTTACTTCGCGGGCAACGCCTTCCTCGCCGGTCTCGGTCATGTCGATGAAGCCTCCGGGGAGGTCCAGCGTCCCTTTGGCAGGCTCTTTGGCGCGGCGGCACACCAGCAGCTCGTCGCGCTCGTTCAGTATCAAGGCGACGGTGGCGGAAGAGGGGTTGAAGTAGTAGACGAAACCGCAGTCGGCGCACTGCTTTGACTTCTCGTTATGAACTTCGAAATGGGCTGAACCGCATTTCGGACAATATTTGAATTGCGAAAGTGGATGTTCCATGATATTTTAGCCTTTGTCCGGGGGACAAAGATAATGGAAACCAGGTGTAGAATGAAAGGAACAGAGTGAATTTTTCGTATCTTTGGCGACTATAAAACCATATCGGATGAAAGATTTTGCTGCCATTGATTTTGAAACGGCCAACGAACAGCGTACCAGCGTTTGTAGTGTAGGAGTGGTTATCGTACGCGATGGAGAAATTGTGGACCATTATTATAGCCTCATCCGTCCCGAGCCGGAGTATTATACTTATTGGAATACCCGCGTGCATGGTCTGACGTTGGCGGATACCCAGGATGCTCCTGCTTTTCCCGTTGTGTGGCAGGAAATAGCTCCACGCATTGAAGGCTTGCCATTGGTAGCGCACAACAAGGCCTTTGATGAAAGCTGCCTGAAAGCTGTTTTCCGTACTTACTGCATGGATTATCCGGATTATGAGTTTTATTGTACTTTGCAGGCATCACGTCGTGCTATAAAGGGATTGCCTAACTATCAGTTGCATACAGTGGCTGTTTGCTGTGGCTATCAGTTGGAACATCATCATCATGCGTTGGCTGATGCTGAGGCTTGTGCATGGATAGCGAAACAGGTCATATAAATAAACAGAGGAGACTTGTCATGAAGCCTCCTCTGTGGAATTGTTTGTTTCCTTGATAAAACTCTATCAGTTTATCCTAATGGATTTTCACCTTGGTCACCATCATTGCCGCCGCCTCCGCTTTCGTTTCCTCCGGGATTTTCTTCATTGTCCGGCACGATTTCAGAGCCGGTTACCAATCGTGTGATGCCCGATTGTTTCATCATGTTCTTCAAACGTTGTCCCGGCACGAAAATCAGTTTCTGGCGGTAAACGACATCAGCCGTTACAGACTTTGCATCCTCCTGGCTTTTGCCGTTCAATCCCGGTCGGAGGCTTCCGAAGTCTCCCAGCCGTACGGTTGCACCGATGCTGGCATAGGTGCAGAGCGCGTCAATCATACCGTCCAATACGGCTTTTACGATACCTCTTGGCACCATCCCTTGACTGGTCACCTGGTCGCATAATCTATCAAAGTCAATATTTGCTACGGAATAAGAAGCAGCTACATACTTCTCGGTTTTGGTACCAATGCCTACCATTCTCTTTTTTACTACATAACGAAATGCCATAATGTTTTTTGTTTTTAATGGTTGTTACTTGCGGTTTCGTTCACTCGTCAGTTAGCGAGACCTGTTTCTTTGTGACCACGGTGCGAAGTTACAACACTTAAAAACGGCATGGTGCTTTAACGGGACTGAACGACTTTTTTTAACGTTGTATTTAGCCATTTGACGACATGGAAAGTCTTATGCTATAACCTATTGCCTATATTTAAAAAAAATGAGTGATTACATAAAATAATAATTTTGTGATTCTCCATCTGTAATCAAGTACAATCCATTGTCTGTAAACTTGATGACTTTGGGTTTGAATGTGAGTTTCTTCAATGCCTCTGCCAAATTGGATGGAATGTTTTTGTAATATACTCCGTTTTTGCAGCAAGCTATCATCCCGTAATTGGTAATATAGGCATAGTAAACCTCTTCGTATAGTTCTTCGGCTTTCAGTATGAAATTTTTGATGGTTTCATTTGAATAGCTGTAATGCTTGTCCGTGATAACTACCCATTCTCCTCTATCATTGAAGCAGGCCGAAAGAATATTGTCGTCTCTTAAATCTCCTGTACGATATTGTTCCAGTTTTTTGAGGAATGCATCCGGATAACCAAGAGTCCAATACCCTGAACCGCCTAAGATAATTACATAGTTGCCATTTTCAGTGATGTTGATGTCTGTTATTTCAGCATTGCTGCTGTTGGCTTCTTCTATACGTTTCTTAAGCTTGCTGGGAGTACTGCCGGTGTAGGCATATCCACTATTCCCATACACTCCTACTCCTGCTCCATACATAGTGATTGCTCCGGTACGGCATTTCCCCCATTTGTTGATGGCTTCTGTGATGTATGACATGTATGAGCTGGTCGGTAAATTTATATAGCGAACAGTACCGCTATAGGAAAATGGTTTTGAAACGGTTCTGGTTCTGGCTGGAAGAACCGGTTCTGCTTTTTCTTTACAGATATAAGAAGTACCGGCTATCAATTCATTTCCAATCCATTTTCCTGACTGAATGGTGTGTGCCGTAATATCAAAGTAAGCGCCGTATCCATTTCTTTCACCATCCTTCCAAGGGCCGAACCACATATCCCCATTTTCCCAGATATGAATGCCGTATCCGTGGCGTTGTCCATTATAGGTTTCTCCCCAATATTTATTCCCGTTTGTGTAGTTTGTCCGTTCAAATATTTGTCCGGGATATTCTTTGGCTTCTATTTCATAACTGTAGGGGCGGAGCAGCATATACGGTTTTCCGGTGTTTCGGTTGTATTCTACACCATTTTCAGAGCCATTTTTAACTATTATGTCATCTTCTTGAATATAGATGAATAAAGTGAATTCTGAGTTTTTAGTAAAGCCAATTTTAATATTATCTTCTTTGAATTCTACCCTGAATCCATTTATTTCATCATTTTGGGTTTGTCCTAGAGAAACCTCCCCTCCTATTGTTTTTCCCCACTCTACCGTGCTATTGCGAACAGATTCATGCATGCTTTTCTGTTCACTTTCCGAAGGTGCAGTGTAGAATGGTTTATAGTCCGGTATCATTTTGAGGAGAGTATTCTGTCCGTTGAATCCCGCTTCTTCCAATCTTTCTATGGCAGCTTCTGCTATAGACTTCTGGAGTTCTCCAATGTCTTTGTTGAGAGCAGCCTTTTTGTACCAATATAACGCTGAATTCCCATCTTTTCTCAAGATGTTGTCTATGCCGTATTCATAAGAGATTGCAAGCGAAATCTGTCCGCTTGCATTACCGTTTTTAGCTGCTCGTTTTGTCCATGCCATTCCGGCGGGGTAATTCTTTGTGACTCCTAACCCGTTTTTCAGTAAATAGGCTAAGCGGCTTTGTGCATAATAAGATTCCGGGCTATTATTGTGTTCGGCGGCTTTTTTATACCAGATAAAAGCCTCTTCATAGTTTTCTTTGTCTTCATATATGCGTCCAAGGTTCTTTTGTGATAGAGCCAAATCTTTTTCAGCCGCTTTTTTATACCAATAGATGGCTGTTTCTTTATTTTGGGTTAAATTTCCCCAGCCATTACTATAGGCTACACCCATATTGTTTTGTGCAGTAGGATCTCCTTGCTCAGCCGACTTTCGCCACCAATAAACGGCTTGTATGGTATCAGGTTTTATACCCCATCCCCTAAAGTAGCTCTGTCCGAGATAGAATTGTGCAATCGCGTTTCCATTTATTGCATCTGTCCTATAGTCCGCAGCATTCTTGTGGTTTTGCCCGTAAATACTGATAGTAAATACGGCAAGGAATATGCACATTAAATAATTTTTCATGTTTTTCATAAATTAAGAGTTAATCAATTGCGTCCAATAAAATGAATGCAGCCCAGTAATAGGGGGAGGCATATCTCTTTATTTTCTTTATTTTTTGAGGAGCAGGCTCTTTGCTTTTATTCATTTTTTGTCTGATTTGCGATTCCCAGCGTTTGTTTGGAGTAATTTCAATTTCCTCTTCGTAGTCACGTACATATTTCTGTGCTTTGCGTAAGGATTCGAACTTACTTTCTCCTGCTAACAGATTTTTGTAGAATTCAGTCATCAGTAAGTGCGTGGCGTTATCGTCTACTTTCCAAAGACTCATTAATAAAGTGTTGGCTCCGGCTTTCTTGAAACCCCGCTGCAAGCCAAATACACCGTCACCTGCTATATCTCCTATGCCGGTTTGGCAAGCTGAAAGAACGGCTAGTTCTAATCCTCGTAAATCTAAAGTGGAGATCTCTTGGGCTGTAAGTATTCCATCTTCAACGTCTTTTAAATTTGCACCTTTTTTAAGAGCAATATTGGCTCCGGACATCAATAATCCACTTCGTTTTAAAGAGGAACTCTCTTTAGACATTCCTTTGTTTATTGAGGTATGAGGGGATTCTGAAGACCTCTTTTGGTTCACGTAGAATCCATGCGTTGCTATATGTAATATGTCTATTTGTTTTCCTGATAATGACTTGAATGATTCTTCAGTACCTTGCAGTTCAGAATAAAGTTCCGATTGGATATTGATTTGTTGCATTGAAGCATGAATGTTTTTTATCTCTGTCAGAGTAGCTGGTAAGTAGGAGACACCTCCTCTTAAAGTAAGGGAATCAATTACAATTGTGTCCAAATTTGGAGAATAACTTCTTGTTGCATATTTCAAATGTTCTTTTATAAGTGACACAGAATCTGCATCATATTGGAGACCACCGTATAATATCGCTTTTTTTGTGTTATTTCTATTTTTATTTTGTGCCAATAATCTGGTAGACGAGAGGCGGTACAAATTATATTTTTCTTGTAGAGGGATGCTGTCTGCCATGGTGTACTCTATGCCAATGTTATGTAGTATGCCGTCAGGCGTGAAATATATATTAGGGAGATTTCCTGAATAAGTCAGTATGGGTTTCCATAATAAGTTGTAGAGAGTGGAGGTTGAATAAATATCAGTTATTTCTTCTATGCTTTTTTGTTCACACAGTGGAATAAATTGTGGCATCCCTTTGCTTTTTAGAGTGATAGCAGCATACATGATACTGTCTTTTCCTATAGGAAAACAAGTAAACTCAACGGCTAAATCTTGCGGCTTTAATTCTTTCTGAATATCTTGCCATGAGCACTCCAGGCTTTTTGTGAAATCTCCTAATATAGCAGCTCTTTGCATAATCTCAGTGTTGAATCTGTCAGCAATTTTTTTAGCTTGTTCTTTTGAAATTTTTCGGTTCCCTTCTTGAATATATGAATCTCCTCTGTCCAACTCCTGTTCAATAGATAACATTCTTTCGTATTTTTTTATCAAGAGGCTGTCTCCTTCATGTTTTATAAGGTTAATGGCACTGATTGAAGAATTCAATAGAATGTTTTTTCGGAAGAGGAGGTTATTGTAGACTTCTCCGGGCGAAATACCTTGATGGTATCTGTATAATAGGTATTCTCCTAATGTATATGGAATTTGCTTATAATCCTCCCAAATACGTTCTCTATCTGCTTCTGTGGCATTACGAAAATTTTCTTTGAGTCGGTTTGTTATAGCGTTTGTTCCTTGACGGAAATAAGCAAGTAGCCTGTCTTCTTTATTCTGTTTCATATAATTGTCGAATAGGGACTTAAATACGTTTCCGATATATTCGTTATGGATATCTGCTGAGATAGCTTTTTCCCAATATTGTTGCTCCGTGGCCAACTCTCCTTTGTCGCGATATAGTTCTGCCAGACGGCATAATGACCAGAAGTGTAAATTTCTTAACTCCCCTATTTGTGAACTCTTGGCTACATTATTTTTTAATTGTTTTATGTAGTTCTCTTCACCTTCCAGCTCGGCAATATCAGTTAGGGTTTCAATATAGCGCTCATTATTGGTATGATTTGGGGATAGTTCTCTTTTTAGTTCTTCAAGGTGTTTCTTGTGATATAGAATAGCATTTGTGGTGTCTTTCATAATGCTATAATGCATTGCAATATCAGAATAATCATAGTATACATCGTTTTTATTATGTTCCAATATAGCCAATAACGAATCATTGAGTGCTCTGCATTTCTGTATGTCACGTTCTTCAGAGAATGCATATTGTAGAAACATTTTGTTGATTTTATACGACTTTGTCCGTATATACATAGGATGCTTTTTCCCTTTGATGGAAACAATGAAGTCCATTTTTTTATCCAAACATGCAAGAGCGTCTGAACTATTCCCTAAATAGTCAAATAACTCATAGCATTTATCCCATGTATTGCATATCATATCAAATTCCACTTGAATTTGATTTGCCATGAGTTTGTCTTTACTACGTATTAGAAAATCGGACATAACTTGAACAGAATGTAAACTATGTTGTAGAGATAGCTCTGGTTCTATGGATACTTTTTTATACAGCTGACTAAAAGAATGTAATAATCCTCCATATGTATACCCATCTAATGTATCGGTTATCATTGTCATCGCTTTATTTAAGTACCGATGTGCATTTTCCGAATCATATAAGTATACGTATCTGTCACCTATTCGCCTATAGTTGTCCGATACCATGTTCTTATCGGGTATTTCTGTATGGTTCATTATAGAATCTATCTTAATTTTCAGGAAATCTATTGATTTTCGAAAATCTCGCCTAGTGTCATAGATGTTTATGATATTGTCTATATCACTTAGTTTGTCTTGAAAAAAGTAGTATGGATTTCCACCGTCATTGGTTTGGATAGCTTCTTCTCTCAATTTTAAAGATAAGTCCTCATATTTCCGGGATTGTATAGAATCATTGATTCTTTGATAGCAGTTAGATAGTAAATCTAACATTTGGGCATATGCAGAGATAGATGGCTCAACTGTTTTATCTGCCATAATATCTTTTATGCTAAGATAATCGGCTATTGCTTTATCATATTCTTGATTTAAATATTCAGTAAAGGCTTTGCTCTTTATGTATGATAAACATTGTTTGCTCTGTTTCTCTGGACAACAATTTATAAGCTGCTGATAAATAGAAATAGCTTTGTCGTATTTTCCAATGTTGTATGCTTTATAAGCCTCTGCCATACTCTCCATTAACAGATGATTCTCACAAAAGCTGAAGCTGTTTGTTTGAGTGATTTTTTTTGCAGTTTGCAGGAAGTATTCTTCGTCATTTAAGATACTGAATAAAGGATAAGAGCTGGCAAATATCTCTATCAGTTGCTTGGTTTGATATTTATTTGTGGAGAGTGAATCAATGAGTCTGGAGTTGAAGGCTTTATGTAACCAGTGTTTGGCTTTGTCAAAACTACGCTCTTCTTCCATTCTCATATAATAGTTTCCGAGTTTTAAATAAATCGTCGCTGTTTCCACAGAGTATTCCCCATAGTTCTCTAAAGCGATGTCTAATGCTCTTTGATATAGCGCTAACCCTTTTTTTCTGACTTCATAAGGTTGCGGAATAAGTATATTACCCGCATATAATGTTGCCAAAGAAGTTGCTATGATATATTCGTTTGCATTTCCCTTACGGTTAAGTCCCGAAATTTTCTTCAACGCTTCTTCACCGAATTCTATAGCACCGTTAATGTCGTTGGTATTGGTAAGCAAATTTATGCCTGCCTGGATAATGAGCCCGTAAATACTGTCATTTGCGCTACTAAAAGGAGCATTCATTGAGGGTTCGGCAAATAATGCTGCGGCATCGTTAATTTCAATGATGTCTTTGATATCATCGAAATTTATTTTGTTTCTTACAGCTAAGACGAAGGGTATGATGTTGTTGGCAATTTTCTTCCCCCATTCAGGATTTTTTAAATAGATGGGGACGATTTCTTTAATGCAGGTAGTGGCTTCTTTAATATTTTCCGTTATGCAAAATAACGGTAATAAATTAGTTAAGGTATTGCCATAGAATGGATGGTTTTCTCCTATGCATTCTTTTTCACTTTTTCCACACTCTTTTATTGCAGAAATTCCTGCTTCTAAATTGCCTTCTGACAAGAACTTCTCTCCGATGGCTGAAAGGGAATCCGATAGAACGGTCAAGCGTCTGTCTACAGGAATAATAGTGTAATATTGGTAATGTTTTTGGGCTGTTTGTATTTCTCCCAGCTTATAGTAACAACTCCCCAGCCACATTGCCGAATACTCCCTGCGGTTACTCGTCGAATCAAGTTCTGCTTTGTCTATTTTATCGCTTTCAGTAAATAGGGGAATGGCAGCTTTATAATCCTTTTGGTTATAAAGCTCCACCCCTTTGGCAAAGAGAGAATCTGATTTGAGCAGTGCCTGTTTATTTTGTGAATGACTATATATGCATATAAATAAACTTAGGGTAAAGAAAATTCGTCTCATACGCCGATTGATTATTGTATTTTGTCTTGATGGCATTTTCGCATGACGAGATAACGAAAGTTTTAGTATCTCGTTTCTGCTTCAAACCCCAACTTATCTATTACATCCTGGGTAATGATGTCTGCCGGTGCTTTCAGTGTTGTAATAACCCATTGCTTGGTCAGCTCATTCCATTGTTGGCTGGATACTACCTGCCAGCTGCGCGTCAATATGTCTTCCGAAGGTTCCATTGCTTTTCTTTGTTTCCGGTCTCTTTTCCAGTTCTTGCGATATTGTTCTGTTATGTCACAAGTCTCTTTCAATTCTATGGATAGCTTGTATTCTCCGGTACCGAAGCTGATGCGGTATTCATCGTTTTCATCGCGGAAGCCCATATAAGAACGAGGGACAATGAAGCTTTCGCCTCTGATTTTGTATTTGGGAGTTTCGTTCTCTTCCCGTACATAACGAAAGAATCCATTCTTGTCAAGTTGGCTCGAATCGACAGGTATTTCCAATGAAAACTCCCCTAATTCCTGGTCCTTTTGTAATTGTACAATCTCGTTCATCCAAGATGAGGTAAGCTTCATGGTCATAGAGAGACAGAAGTTTTTCCTTTCTTCAAATGAAAAAGGAATGTCTAAGACGGAGTTAGGCAAATTGGAACGGGTTGGACAGATAATCAGTGTGTCGAGTGCCAGTTCAAATTTGGAGTGGTTTATGATACGGCTGATTTTACTTCGGTCAATGTGGCATGAGATATAAAAAACAGTATCATTACCCTCTTTCCGCAAACATCCTATTCCGTCGAATCTCATGCCTTTGGGGTCTAACGCTCCATCGAACGAAGTTTCTTTATAGAAGTCGTTCATTTCCGATACAGTGCTGATTTGGGTGGTATATACATTTTCACTGCGGACGGTTTCCTCCCATTCCTCTTTTAGGCGCGAGTTTCGTGTCAACAAGGAGCCTATGGCATTTACTCCCAAATCAATGAAGGACGTCACGTAACCAGATGCAATACCTTTAGCCGATTCTTTGCTGGCATTGAATAAATCTCCCACATAACTGCGGGTAGAGTTTCTTTCTTCACATAAACTTTGAATTTCATCTGCTAAGTCGTCACTGCTGTAAATGAATGTTTCATACTTTACTGATTGTGCCAATGCTGTTATGGAACTTAGCAAGAATATTAAAAGAAATGATGGCTTTTTCATCTATTAAAGAGTTATGTTATTATTATTTGCGTATGCACTATCACTGTCATGTATTTTACAAATTTATAGGAATGTGACGGACTTTGCAAAAGTGTTTAGAATGTAAATGTACTATTGGCGATGTATCTGTGGTTATGCGGTTTTAAAATGGGATTAAGTGTGACAAATATTCTTCTTTAATATAGAAATATGCCTTTTTTATTTTTCACTTTACTTTTATCATTACCTTTGAAGGCTGATTTTAATTCGTTAAAGCAGGCTTGTCTTTACGTTGTATCATGGTTGCCGTTTCGTTAAACAATAGTCTAACGAAGAGACGACTCTGGTGCAACGAAGAAAAATTACTGAAAGGATAACTTATTAAAGTTGATTCAAAGATTATAATTGTCTAATCAATACATTAATGTCTTATGAGCGCTTATTATGATTTATACCAGAGTCCTCCGGACGAAAATGGTGAAGCCTCTTTGCTTCATGCACGTATCCTTCCCAAAGGGACCATCCCTGCTGACAAATTCCGTGAACTGGTTCACAAAGCTACAGGTTTCAGTCCAGCCATCCTTGACGGCACTTTACAGGCTATAACGGACGAACTGTACAGCTGGCTGGCAGATGGATGGATTGTGGAGGTGGGCGAACTGGGATTCTTCTCCTTGTCCTTGAAGTGTGACAAGACTGTGACAGATAAAAAGGATATCCGCTCTCCGTCCGTGCATTTCCGGAATGTGAATTTGCGTATCGGTAGTAAATTCCGCAAACGCTTTCAGACGATGGGGCTGGAACGGAAAGCGTCTCCTTACGTCTCCCACTCTAAATTGACTCAGGAGGAACGAAAGCAAAAACTACTGCAACATTTGGATAAGTATGGTTGTATCACCCGTGCGGATTATGAACAACAGACAGGAAGGGCGAAGCATCAGGCTGTGGCGGATTTGAATCTATTTCTTGAAGAAGGGATCATCCGTAAATATGGTAGTGGAAAGACAGTGGTATATCTCAAGCCTTGATTAATCTTAGTATATACTGCCGGAGCACTGATGATAATGAAAAAGAAACTTTTTAAATTGCCGATTTGTTCTTAACTTTGTCAAACAAAAAGCAATTAAAAAGAGAAAAGATGAATGTAAGAGGAACATCTATGTGCTTGCTATGTGCCGGAGCACTGTTTGTGGCTTGTGGTAGCAAGAGTGGAAAGACTGCGGAAGTTGCTGAACAAGCCGATACGGTACATGTCGTTGGTGGTGATAAGGATAAGCATGGTTGCATTGCATCTGCCGGATATACCTGGAGTGAGGTTCAGAAAGACTGTATCCATCTGTGGGAAAAAGGAGTCCGTATGAACGCTGTGGATGATGCGGAGAAGATGTTGTTTCTGGTGCTCAGTCCCGATTCTACCCAAGTGGAACTGTTCTTTTCGGAAGAAGAAATGCCGAATGAGATTCTGGAGCGCCGTGGCCTTCCTGCGGGGGGATATGTTTGGAATGTGGAAGATGATGATACAAAGAATGTGCGTTTGGAAGATGGAAGATGGACGGTCAGCCAGCGCGGTCGGCTTATTTACCGGCAGGCAGAAGAGGCTGCGGGGAACTAATATGTAGAGAAATGGAGGATTTGAAGATATTGACAGAGTCTGTCTGCTGCATAGCCCGTGAAGCCGGATATTTCTTGAAAGAAGAGCGGAAAAACTTCAGCCGGGAAGCGGTACAGAAGAAACAAGCCCATGATTATGTCTCTTATGTAGACAAGGAGTCGGAGAAGCGGGTGGTGGCTGCGCTTCGGGAACTTCTTCCCGAGGCTGGATTTATAGCCGAGGAAGGTTCTGCTGTCTATCACGATGAACCCTACTGTTGGGTAGTGGACCCGTTGGATGGGACAACGAATTATATTCATGATAATGCCCCCTATTGTGTCAGCATCGCTTTGCGCGACAAGGATTCTCTGTTGCTGGGAGTTGTTTATGACCCTTGCCGGGATGAATGTTTTTATGCCTGGCAGGGAGGTGGCGCTTATGTGAATGGAGAACGGATGGAGGTCTCGTCTGTCCAGCAGGTGGAGGACGCCTTTGTAGTGACGGAACTCCCTTATAATTCCGACCGGTATGCACGTACCGGTGAGCATTTGGTTCATGAACTTTACGGGCGTGTGGCGGGCATCCGCATGACCGGTTCTGCTGCGCTTGCCATCTGCTATGTGGCTGCCGGACGTTTTGATGCCTGGCTTGAGGCGTTTATCGGCAAATGGGACTTTTCTGCGGCTGCGCTGATGGTGCTGGAGGCTGGTGGAAGAATCACTGACTTTGGCGGTAGTGACGCCTTTTTGGACGGACATCATATCATTGCCACTAACGGACCGCTGCATCCGTTGTTCTTGAAGCTGGCAGGTGAGGTCTCGCCATTATAGCAAACAAGGCGATGGAGTGTATTGCTCTGTTGCCGTTTTTTTAATACTATACGATGAAAAACATAGTTAAAACCTGGTTCTTTTCTTTTGTCCATCTCTTTTTCCCGCGTCAGTGTGCCGTGTGTGGTGCTATCTTGCAAGAGGGTGAAGAGGGTATCTGCATGAAGTGCAATATGGATATGCCCCGGACAAACTATCATCTTCGTAAGGACAATCCGGTGGAACGTATGTTTTGGGGGAAGATACCTCTGGAACATGCCACATCTTGTTTCTTTTACCATAAAGGGAGTGATTTCCGCCGCATTCTCCATCAGTTGAAATATGGAGGGAGGAAAGACCTTGGCGAAGTGATGGGGCGGTTTATGGCGGAGGAGTTGTCGGCTACCGGTTTCTTCAGTGATGTGGATATCATAGTCCCCGTTCCTCTGCATCCGCGTAAGCAGAAAATGCGTGGGTACAATCAGAGCGAATGTATAGCCCGCGGTGTTTCCGCTGTCACCGGTATTCCCGTGGATACTGCTTCAGTTGCCCGTATGAGGCATACGGAAACGCAGACCCGTAAATCCTCTTATGAACGGTGGGAGAATGTGGACGGTATCTTCTGCCTGCGTTGTGCTGACGCTTTTGCAAGGAAGCATGTACTGATTATAGATGACGTATTGACTACCGGTGCCACGACTACGGCTTGTGCCGATGCGCTCAAGGGAGTGGAGGGTGTGCGCATCAGTGTATTGACACTGGCGGTAGCGGCCTCATAAGTCAGAAACGATAACGACCGCCTGCTACGATTGTTCCGGTATATCCTACTCCGAATTCTGTGAAGAAGGCAAACCGGCTTCCGTATTCGATGCCTAGAAAACTGAATTGATAAGCGAATTTTGTCTTGTGAAAGACTTCTCCTCCAAAACTGTTCCGGAGGAAATAGGCACCGAGCCCTGCTGAGGTATACAGAGAGAATTTGGGGCGGGTAAACCAGTGCCACCGGAAGGTGGGAAGAACATACAGATACCTTCGGTTGTCTTTGGTGTTTTCATCCAAAGCTTCGTAAAGGCTGCTGGCTGTCCCTTTGTTGCCGGTTATTCCTCCGGTTACTCCCAGGCTGATTTTGCGGTTGAATCTATAAATGTAGCTGATGCTCAGGGCACCGTAGTAGTTTGTCTTTTCGCGTGTATAAACTCCGAAACTCAGTACCGGAGCGAAGCACTCCTCGGCCATGCTGTTGGCATCGGTAATGGGCAGGAAACCATAGCTGACGGAAAATTCATGGTGCCGGAACTTTTCTTGGGGCAGAACGGGTATGTCTTGTGCTTTGCAAAATGTACATACAGTCAATCCGATGATTAAAAAGAGTAGGGCTGTTCTCATTATAGTCGTATTTTTGAATTAAATTTCATGGCTCTGCAAATAAAGACAGAAGGTCGGGATAAATTCCCTATAAATATTCCACAAATATATGTTAATTTCATGAAAGATGAAAGATTTCCGTTTGTTCGTTAAGTGCGGCTGATGGAGAAAACAAAAAAGGTTCGCCTAATTGACGAACCTTTTCGCTCTTCCTCTTGGACTTGAACCAAGGACCCTCTGATTAACAGTCAGATGCTCTAACCGACTGAGCTAAGGAAGAATATGCATTCAAGTTTTTTCGCTCTTCCTCTTGGACTTGAACCAAGGACCCTCTGATTAACAGTCAGATGCTCTAACCGACTGAGCTAAGGAAGAATATGCATTCAAGTTTTTTCGCTCTTCCTCTTGGACTTGAACCAAGGACCCTCTGATTAACAGTCAGATGCTCTAACCGACTGAGCTAAGGAAGAATATGCATTCAAGTTTTTTCGCTCTTCCTCTTGGACTTGAACCAAGGACCCTCTGATTAACAGTCAGATGCTCTAACCGACTGAGCTAAGGAAGAATGTTGTTTTTTCTCAAATGCGCTGCAAAAGTAATAGGATATTTTGAAATATGCAATATCTTTGCAAAAAAAATATCGAAGATGGATAAAATAATTGGGTTGGGCAATGCTTTGGTCGATGCGCTGGCAATCATTGAAGATGATAATATTTTGACGGAGATGCAGCTTCCGAAAGGAAGCATGACGCTGATTGATGAAGATAAGTTCTTGAAAATTAGTGAGTATTTCAGCCGGATGGAGACGCATCTGGCTAACGGAGGTTCTGCCGGAAACGCAATTCGGGCAATGGCATGCCTTGGTGCGGGTACGGGATTCATCGGAAAAGTAAGCAATGACTTTTATGGTAACTTTTTCCGGGATAGTCTGCTGGAGCATGGGACAGAGGCGGATTTATTGCTTTCCACTACCCTTCCGTCCGGTGTAGCCTCTACTTTCATTTCTCCTGATGGAGAGCGCACTTTCGGCACTTATTTGGGGGCGGCTTCTACATTGAAGGCGGAAGATCTTTCGCTGGATATGTTCAAAGGATATGCTTACCTATTTATAGAGGGGTATCTGGTGCAAGACCATGATATGATTCTCCGTGCCATTGAGCTGGCTAAAGAGGCCGGCTTACAAGTATGTTTGGACATGGCGAGCTACAATATAGTAGAAGGAGACCTTGAATTTTTCTCTCTGTTGGTCAACAAATATGTGGATATTGTTTTTGCCAATGAGGAAGAGGCAAAGGCTTTTACGGGTAAGGAACCGGAGGAAGCATTGGACATCATTGCCAAAATGTGTAGCATAGCCATTGTAAAGGTGGGTGCCCATGGTTCTCTGATTCGTAAAGGTACAGAGATGGTGCAGGTACAAGCGGCTCCGGTAGAGAAAGTGGTGGACACTACAGGAGCTGGCGACTATTTTGCGGCAGGTTTCTTGTATGGACTGACGTGTGGCTACTCGCTGGAGAAATGTGGCAAGATAGGCTCCCTTCTCTCCAAAGATGTGATACAAGTGGTGGGTACGGAGCTTCAGGCTGCACAATGGGAAAAAATCAAGGAAGAAATTTTATTAATTAATTAGCATATTATCACATAGACATATTATGAAAAGAATTTTAAAGATACGCTGGATGATTACCTTGCTGATTGTAGCAGGAGCCTTTTGTTTTTGGGGGTTTAAGAGTGGTGATAGCCGTAGTTTCCAAATAGCAAAGAATCTGGATATATTCAATTCCATTGTGAAAGAGTTGGATATGTTCTACGTGGATACGATTGATCCGAACAAGACTATCCGTGAAGGCATTGATGCCATGCTCTACTCGCTGGATCCCTACACGGAGTATTATCCGGAAGATGACCAAAGCGAATTGGAGCAGATGCTGAAGAATTCCTATGGTGGTATAGGTTCTGTGATTACTTGGAATCCGAAACTAAAACGTTCCATGATATCTGAGCCATATGAGAATATGCCTGCTGCCGATGTAGGCCTGAAAGCCGGAGATATTTTGATGGAGATTGACGGAAAGGACCTTGCCGGAAAGAACAACCAAGAAGTCAGCGAGATGCTTCGCGGACAAGTGGGTACCAGCTTCAAGCTGAAAGTGCAACGTCCCGGTACAGAGAAACCGTTGGATTTCGACATTGTGCGCCGTTCCATCCAATTGCCGTTCATACCTTATTATACAGTGCTGGATAATAATATAGGTTATATCAATCTCAGCACCTTCTCGGGGAATCCTTCCAAGGAGTTCAAGCAGGCTTTTCTGGACTTGAAGAAGCGGGGGATGACTTCGTTGGTGATTGACTTGCGGAACAATGGGGGTGGCTTGCTGGATGAGTCTATAGAGATAGCCAACTTCTTTCTGCCTCGCGGAAAAACACTTGTGACGACAAAGGGTAAGATTAAGCAAGCCAGCAATACCTACAAGACATTGCGTGAACCGTTGGATCTGGAAATTCCTTTGGCTGTTCTGGTCAATGGCGGAACGGCTTCTTCGTCAGAAATCCTTGCGGGCTCTTTGCAGGACCTTGACCGTGCGGTCATTATCGGTAACCGTACTTTCGGTAAGGGATTGGTGCAGACCACCCGTCCGTTGCCGTACGGTGGTACCATGAAGCTGACGACTTCCAAATATTATATTCCCAGCGGCCGTTGTGTGCAGGCTATCGACTACAAGCACCGGAATGAGGACGGCAGTGTGGGACGTATTCCGGACAGCCTTACTACCGTGTTCCATACGGCTGCCGGACGTGAAGTGCGGGATGGCGGAGGCGTGACTCCGGACATTGCGGTGAAGCAGGAGAAGCTGCCCAACATTCTGTTCTATCTTGTCAATGACAATCTTATTTTCAATTATGCTACGGACTATTGCTTGAAACATCCTACCATTCCTTCAGCAGAGAAGTTTGAAATTACAGATGCCGATTATGCGGACTTCAAGGCGATGGTGAAAAAGGCGGACTTCAAATACGACCAGCAGACAGAGAAGATGCTGAAGAACCTGAAGGAGATGGCCGAATTTGAGGGCTATCTGACTGATGCTTCGAAAGAGTTTGAAGCGCTGGAGAAAAAATTGTCGCATAATCTGGACCGTGACCTTGACCATTTCTCCAAGGACATCAAGAGCATGATTGCGGTAGAAATCATCAAACGTTATTATTTCCAGCGTGGAAGCATTATCCAGCAGTTGAAAGATGATGATGATTTGAAAGAGGCTGTAAAGATACTGACTGCTCCGGAAAAATATAAGGAAATGTTGAGTGCTCCGGCAGTGACGTCAATGTCTCTGCAACAAAGAAAGGAGACAGCCCCGGTTTTTCTGAGTACCGCTACGAGAGCAAATGAACATGTTTATGATGAAATAGTATAAGGACACTCTTAAGAGGATTCTTTTATTTGCTCCTTAATTTATACCGGATAGTCTCTGTATAAGCCTTTTATACACGACTATCCGGTTAAGTTGTTTGTAGGGTATTAACTTGTTTTATATTTTTGCAGGTGATAATGAAAATATTGACAAGGTTATGAAACAATTGAATTCTCTGAAAGTATGGCTGTCTGTGGTATTGTTGCTTTGCTTCTCTCTTTCCGGACAAGCCCAGTTCCTGCGCACTTCCTACTTTATGGAAGGAAGTAACCAGCGTATGCAGCTCAATCCGGCCTTGATGCCGGGACGCGGTTATCTGAATATTCCCGTGATAGGTTCGTTGAATGCTACCGTCAACTCCAGTTCCCTGGGGTATAGGGATATTATGGACATTATTGAGAACAGTGATGATAGCGACTATTTCATGAGCAATGACTTTATGAACCGACTGGATGCTACCAATAACTTGAATGTGAATTTGAGTACCGACATTCTGTCTGCCGGGTGGTATAAAGGAAAGAACTTCTGGTCAGTCAATGTGGGGTTGCGTAATGATATCGGTGCCGCCATACCGAAAACCATGTTCCAGTTTATGAATAACATGAGCAGCCGGGAGTTCGGCGACAATATTTCTGACTATTGGGGTATTAACGAAACCATTAATGGACAGAAGCTTGAGATAAATTCCTATGCGGAAGTCGGCCTTGGCTTTGCAAGGAATATCACAGACCGACTGGCTGTAGGTGGTAAGGTGAAGATGCTGCTGGGTATCGGTAACTTAAAGCTGAACATCAACCAGATTCATGTGGAAACTCCTTCTGTCGGCTCTTCAGGAGTGACGAGTAAAGCTTCCATTCAAGTGGATGCAACTTTGGAGAACTCGTCAAAGCTGTTAGAACTTCCCGAGAATGAGAATGGTGATTATATCGATGAAATTGATTTTGGCAGTTTTGGTTTTGCCGGATATGGTGGGGCTATTGATTTGGGAGTATCTTACAAGTTACTGGATAAATTGACACTTTCTGCTTCAGTTCTTGATTTGGGCTTTATCAAATGGTCTAAATCGAATACCAGTATAGCGCGAGCCAATGCAGAGCAGACTTATGATCTTCTTGACCCGGCCTCGCAACAGGAGTTCATGGATATTGTGAACAGCGGCGAGATTCTTAACTATGACATGTTGCAGCTCAAGACGGAGGAGGCTTCTGAGAAGAGCCGTACCTGTGGATTGACTTCTACAATGGTTCTTGGCGCTGAATATGCCTTACTGAATGATTGGCTGGTAGTGGGTGCCTTGTATACCGGTCGTTTTGCCAAACCGAAAACTTTGAATGAGCTGACTTTCTCTGCCTGCATCCGTCCGACGAATGCTTTCAATGTAGCTGCCAGCTATTCCGTACTTCAAGGAGCCGGTAAAACCTTCGGTCTGGCACTGAAACTGGGTCCTTTCTTTGCGGGAACAGACTATATGTTCTTTGGTAAGAATACGAAGAATGTCAATGCTTACTTGGGTGTTTCTATTCCTTTGGGAAAACAGAAAACTGCTGAAAATTAATAAATTGGATTTGGATATTATCGCGGATTATCTTCCAGAAAAAGAGGATAATCCGCGATTTTGTTTTTACGAAAACGCAAAAAGCTTTATCTTTGCTGGTAAATACCTATAAACAGTACTCATGAGAATTGCAATAACGTTTCTCTTGTCTTTGGTTTTCAGTAGTTTGCTGCAAGCTTCACCCATACCTTTTTCTCCTATAGTGAGGAGCTATTCGGTGTCGGATTATAATGCCGGTATTCAGAATTGGTCTATTGCACAAGATGAAAGAGGGGTGATGTATTTTGGCAATAATAATGGACTGCTGGAATTTGATGGAAGTGCTTGGCGGTTGTATGAATTACCGACAAAAGGAATTGTGCGTGCTATATATATCAGTGAAGATGGAAGAATTTATGTAGGCTCTTACGAAGAATTCGGTTATTTTGTTCATACTCCTTATAATACCCTTGAATATCACTCGCTAAAAGATGAGGTGAAGGACTTTACTTTTCATAACGACGAAATCTGGAACATTGTTTGCGTTCAAGGGGAAATTGTATTTCAATCGTTTGGTTCTCTCTTTTTTTATAATGGAAATTCTGTGGAAGGTATTCGGGTGAAGAGCCTTCCGCTGAACTTATTTCAGGTTGGAAATACTTTTTATTCTCAAAGAATAAATGGTGGACTTTGTGTCTTTTCCGACAGGAAAATGGAAGAACTTATTCCCAGAAAGGTATTTGGAAATAGCGATGTCTTGGCTGGGCTTCCTTATGATGATGCCGTTTTAATGCTTACCCGTAATCAGGGAGGTTTTCTCCTCTATCGAGATGGGAGGGTAGAAAAATGGGAAACCGAATGTGATGATATATTCAGGAAGCATACCATTAATCGTGCGGTGATGACCAAAGACAGTTGCTACGTTGTTGGCACAATATCCGATGGTATATATGCGTTGGATAAAAAAGGAAAGCTGATTTGGAAGGTCAATACGGATAATAAACTACAGAACAATACTGTTTTGAGATTATATTGTGATGATGACAACAATATATGGACAGCTTTGGATGAAGGTATTGCCTATATACACAACAATTCTTTAATCTATTATTATGAACCTCCATTTCGTAAAATAGGCATGGTATATGATGTTCTGGTAAGGGAAAATGAAGCTTATATTGCTTCTAATCAGGGACTTTATTGGCTTAAGGATGGAAAGACTGAATTAGTTCCGGGTTTGGAAGAACAAGCGTGGTTCGTCGATGAATGGGGAAAACAGATTTTTTGCGGGCATAACAAAGGAACTTTCCTTATATCGGGGTTGAAGTCAAAGTTGGTATCTGATGTAAAGGGAGGGATGTGTATGGAAAAGATTGAATCGAAGGAAGAATCTTTTTTATTGGAAGGAACTTATGCGCTTTTAAATCTATATACGGAAGATACTTCGGGAGCATATGGTTTTATCCGGTCTCTGCGTGGATTCAGTCATATGGTCCGTCACATAGAGGTGGACCATCAAGGGAATATCTGGGCGAAACACTTAAGGAATGGTTTGTATCGTTTTCGGATTGATCCGGATATGAAGCAGGTAAAGGATGTACGGAAGTATGAGGGCCTGGGAGAAGTGAAAGGTGGGAGTTTTACTTTGTTCAAAATCAATGGTCGGGTAGTTTTTTCTAATGGGGAATATTTCTATACTTACGAAGATATGACTGATTCGATTGTTCCCTATGAAACAATGAATGAACAATTGATGGAATTGAAGGGAATCAAGACAGTGAGTCGTGCGAACGGAGATTACTATTGGTTTGTGGGTGATAGGATAGTGTATTTAGTGAAGTGTGCGATAAATACTTTCAATATCGAACTCCGGATTCCATATTCTTTGTTTGACGGTCTGACGGTGGAAGAACGGGGAAGCGTGGCTTATGACGTGAGGAATGGCTGTTCCTATCTTTGCCTGAACAATGCCATTGCCCGTATTGAGACGGACAGTTCCTCGTTATATAAATCTCGGGTCAGACGCTCTTTATGGATTTCGGGAATGCGGGTCATTGATGAATTCAGTGGTAAGCGGAAAACATTGGTCGTGCAGCCGGGAGCCAAGGTGGAGCCTGAGTTTAATACGGTGAATTTTACATTGTGTTATCCGGTTTATAGTAATTATACTTATAAGGTAAGGTATCGGTTGGAAGGATATTCTGACCAATGGGTGCCGGGTGGACGCTATTTGCAGAAGAAGTATTCTCGGCTCTCCTATGGAAGTTATGTTTTTCAGGCAGAGATATATGATACCGATAGAGTTTTGGCATCGGTAGAGCTTCCTTTTGAGATTTTGCGTCCGTGGTATTTGTCTTATTGGGCTGTGGGAAGTTATATCTTGGCAGGATTGTGTCTGTTGGCTTTATTGCAATATCTGGTCTACCGTTTCGTGAAGAAAAAGAAAGACCGTGTGATTGAACGGCAGCGCGTAGCCCATCAGGCAGAGCTTGAGCGGCAGGAGAAGAAGATTGTTGAGTTGGAAAAGGAGCAGCTTGAGGCCGATTTGCGTTTTAAAAGCAAGGAGTTGTCCGGTGTGGTAATGACAAATATTGCTCATCAGGAATTTCTGATTTCTTTGAAAGAAGAGATACAGCGGCAAAAGTTGTTAGGACAGTATAGCCGTAAAAACTTGGATAAGCTGCTCACTTTAGTTAATAGCAATATAGTGTCCGATGAAGAGAATTGGACTATGTTTCAGGCTAATTTTGACCGTATACACGAAAACTTCTTCCGTAATCTGAAACTTCAATATACAGATTTGACTTCAGGAGATTTGCGCTTTTGCGCATTGCTTCGCTTGAATATGCCGACAAAGGAGATAGCGAAGTTGCTCAACATTTCCACGCGTGGGGTTGATGCTGCAAGATACCGGTTGCGCAAGAAATTCAATCTGCTTCCGGAAGAAAGTCTGACTGATTTTCTTATAAACTTTAAATAGCTGCTTTACAGTGAAATATTAATGGGGGAAGTACTAATATTGTACTTCCTCTTTTGTTTTTTAGTGATGGTTGTACTTTTGTTGTAGTACGGGATGTGGAGATTGTCGCATGCTTTTCTTTTATTTGCAGTAAAATAATATTTCTATCAATTAAAAGCATGAAAAACATGAAGCATTTACTTTTCAAGTTACAATTATTTTTAGTCTTGTTGGTGTTTACTGCCGTTAGTGCGTATGCACAGAAATCTCCGGTTGATATGGATCGTTTCATCGACGATTTAATGAAGAAGATGACCCTGGAAGAGAAAATAGGTCAGTTGAATCTGCCGGTTACCGGTGAGATTACGACCGGTCAGGCTAAAAGTAGTAATGTGGCCAAACGTATTCGTGCCGGTGAAGTGGGCGGGCTTTTCAATCTGAAAGGCGTGGAACGTATCCGCGATGTACAGAAGCAGGCGGTTGAAGAAAGTCGTTTGGGTATTCCTCTCTTATTTGGTATGGATGTTATTCATGGATATGAAACGGTGTTTCCCATTCCTTTGGGATTGTCGTGTACATGGGATATGAAGGCGGTTGAAGAATCGGCACGTATTGCAGCCATTGAGTCCAGTGCTGACGGTATTTGCTGGACATTCAGTCCGATGGTGGATATTTGCCGTGATGCCCGTTGGGGGCGTGTGTCCGAGGGCAACGGTGAAGACCCGTTTCTGGGAGCAGCCATTGCGCAGGCCATGGTACGTGGTTATCAGGGAAAGGATATGAACCGTAATGATGAGATTATGGCTTGTGTAAAGCATTTTGCCTTGTATGGTGCCGGTGAGGCAGGACGTGACTATAATACAGTAGATATGAGTCATCAGCGCATGTTCAATGAATACATGTTGCCCTATCAAGCGGCGGTTGATGCCGGTGTGGGAAGTGCGATGGCCTCTTTCAATGAGGTCGATGGCATTCCCGCTACTGGAAACAAGTGGTTGATGACGGATGTATTGCGTAAGCAGTGGGGGTTTGACGGTTTTGTAGTGACAGATTATACCGGAATTACAGAAATGACCGACCATGGCATGGGCGATACGCAGACTGTTGCCGCGTTGGCGCTGAATGCTGGTGTCGATATGGATATGGTGAGCGATGCATTTGTAGGTACGCTCAAGAAGTCATTGACAGAAGGAAAAGTGACAGAAGAAGCTATTAATGCGGCTTGTCGCCGTATTTTGGAAGCTAAGTACAAGTTGGGCTTGTTCGATAATCCTTATAAATACTGTGATGTGAAGCGTGCCAAGAAGCAAATCTTTACCAAAGAGCATCGTGCCGTTGCGCGTAAGATTGCTTCGGAGAGCTTGGTGTTGCTGAAGAACGAGGGTAATGTGCTTCCGCTGGCCAAGAAGGGCACTATTGCTGTGGTAGGTCCGTTGGCAGACAGCCGCAGTAATATGCCGGGTACTTGGAGTGTGGCTGCCGTATTGAAGAATGCTACTTCTTTGGCTGAAGGTTTGAAGGCGGTAGCAGGCGGTAAAGCCGAAATACTGACTGCGAAAGGCTGTAATTTGATGAGTGATGCCGAATATGAGAAACGTGCCACTATGTTCGGACGTTCTTTACACCGTGACAATCGTTCGGACAAGGAGTTGCTGGACGAGGCTCTTGCCGTGGCTGCCAAATCGGATGTTATTGTGGCTGCGCTCGGTGAGTCTTCGGAAATGAGTGGAGAGAGCAGTTGCCGCACGAATCTTGAAATGACGGACACCCAACGCATACTGTTACAGGAATTATTGAAAACGGGAAAACCTGTGGTACTGGTGCTGTTTACCGGTCGTCCGCTGGTACTGAACTGGGAGCAGGCAAACGTGCCGGCCATTCTGAATGTATGGTTTGCGGGCAGTGAGGCAGGTTTTGCCATCGGCGATGTACTGTTTGGTGATGTGAACCCGAGCGGAAAGCTGACTACGACTTTCCCGAAGAGCGTGGGACAGATTCCTTTGTTCTACAACCACAAGAACACGGGCCGCCCTCTTGCCGACGGTGCATGGTTCCAGAAATTCCGCAGCAACTATATAGACATAGACAATGAACCGCTTTATCCCTTCGGTTTCGGTTTGAGCTATACCACATTCTTTTATAGCGACGTGGCTTTGGACAAGACTAGCATGACGGATAAGGGCGAACTGACTGCTACCGTGACTGTGACCAATACCGGCAAGAGAGACGGTGCAGAAGTGGTTCAACTTTATATTCGTGACCTTGTGGGAAGTGTAACCCGTCCGGTGAAAGAGTTGAAAGGCTTTGAAAAGATTTTCCTGAAAGCCGGCGAATCTAAAAAAGTATCTTTCAAGATTACCCCCGAATTGCTGAAGTTCTACAACTACAATCTTGATTTTGTATGCGAGCCGGGTGACTTTGAGGTGATGATTGGCAGAAGTTGCCGGGACGTAAAAAAAGCAGCGTTCAAGTTACTCTAACTGATTCCCAAGGCGGCAATATGCAGCATTCGAGCCACTGCGTTGAGATGGCATTGTTGCTGCATATTGTCTGCATTTTCACTGCAAACGTTTTGCAGCGCTACTGCAAAGGTGTTGCAGCGTCATTGCAAAAGTGATGCAGTGCCACTGCAAACTATATGCAGTATTCTTGCAGTATTTGCTTGACTTGTGTAAGATAATATGATCTATTGAAAAACATGAAGAAAATATTTTTATTAATATTGTGTCTGTCCACCATGTACCCGGTTGTCAATGCTGGGCGGGTGGTTCAGAGTTTTAATGACGGCTGGTATTATGCCGCATGTGATGACAATCGGTTGCAGGAAGTGCAACGCCATGAAGAAGGTTGGCAGCAGGTACATCTGCCGCATACCTGGAATGCGGATGCCTATTCTACCCGTAACTACCGCAGGGCTTCTTCCTGGTATAAGAAAGAGTTCCGTACGGATGCCGCGCAGATGCGGGATAAACAGCTTTACCTGAAATTTGATGGTGTCAATTCTCTGGCAGATGTGTACCTCAACGGCGAGCTGCTCACTACCCACAAAGGAGGTTACTCTGCCTTTACCGTAGACATTACGGATAAAGTAAGGACCGATGCCCCGAATCTGCTGATGGTGCACGTCAATAATCAGAACGACCGGATACCTCCTTTGTCCGGCGACTTCACCATCTTTGGCGGCATCTACCGCAATGTGTGGCTCATCAGTGCTGCAAAGCAGCACATCAGCCTTACCGACTATGCCTCTACGGGCATTTATGTCGATTTGCCTTCCGTGAGTGAGGATAGGGCAGAAATCAGTGTGCGTGGGACTTTGGTGAACCGTGATGTGCGGCGTGCGGTGTTGAAGTTGGACGTCGAGGTGCTGGATACAGATGGGAAGACCGTAGCCCAATCTTTGCGCAGCGTCCGGATAGATGCCGACGGGGCGTTCGCCTTCGAGGAACGGTTACAGTTGGAAAAGCCACAGTTGTGGTCGCCCGATTCCCCTTATCTGTACAGCGTGAAAGTTTCTTTGAAAGATGTGCGTGGCAAGGTGTTGAAAGATGAGACACGTGTCCCTTTGGGGGTCCGCTGGTTCAGCGTGGATGCGCAGGAAGGCTTCAAGTTGAATGGGGAACCCCTGAAACTTATGGGAGCTTGCCGTCATCAGGACCAGATGCCGATGGGCATAGCGCTTTCGGATGAGATGCACCGCAGGGATATGCAGTTGCTGAAAGACATGGGTGTGAACTTTGTCCGTCTGGCACATTACCCACAGGACGATGCCGTGTTGCGTGCTTGCGACGAACTCGGCATGCTGGTATGGGAGGAGATTCCGGTAGTAGATTTGATAGCTTTGGGTGACGAGTTCCGCGCGAATGCCACAAGCGCCTTGCGCGAAATGATTCGCCAGCATTACAACCATCCGTCCGTCATTATGTGGGGGTATATGAACGAGGCTGTTATCCAGCTGCAGTATCGGGTGAAGAAACAACGGCTCAACGGTTTCTACGAGAATACCTTGGCGCTTGCCCGGCATCTGGAGGAAACTCTGAAGAGGGAAGACCCCTACCGTCTGAGTACGATGGCCTACCACGGCAATCAGATTTACAATAAAATCGGTCTCAGCAATATCACCGACATTTCCGGTTGGAACCTTTATCAGGGCTGGTATGAGAACGACTTCAAGTCTTTCGACCGCTTTGTGGACGAAGAGTATCGTAAATACCCGCACCGTCCGTTAATAATCAGTGAGTTCGGTGCCGGTTCCGACCCGCGCTTGCAGTCGCTCGATCCGCAGATATTCGATTTCTCCATGCAATGGCAGCAGTTGTACCTCGAATACTATCTGCCCGCTATCATGAAGCGACCGTTCATAGTGGGCGCCACGGAGTGGAACTTCATTGATTTCAGTTCTGCCAGTCGCCAGGAGGCTACGCCGCATATCAATAATAAAGGACTGATGTACAATGACCGCCGTCCTAAAGATGTGTTCTATTATTTCCAGGCATTCCTGCGCAAGGATATTCCGGTGCTGCACATTGCTGTGGATGACTGGAAGCATCGGACTGTGGTTTCGGACGGTGAAGCGGTGGAACATCCGGTGAAAGTGTATTCCAATCTGGATAAGGTGGAGTTGTCTGTCAACGGCACGAAGCTCTCCGTGCAAGGCATCGAGAATTGCCATGCAGTGTGGCAAGTGCCTCTCGTTGCGGGGCGAAACACGCTTGTGGCTTCAGGTATCTGCCATGGGAAGAAGGTGGAGCAGGTTTCGGACATTTTTGTGAAGATGCAGCCTCGCCATATCGCGGCAGTCGGCTCCGGACAGCTGGAACTTGCAGTGAACGTGGGCAGCAACTGTTTCTTTACGGATGACAAGAGTGATCTTTGCTGGCTTCCCGACCAAGCTTATACTCCTGGAAGTTGGGGCTACATAGGTGGAGAGATTTTCCGCCGTTCTCCGGGACGTATCGGAACCACTGCCGAGGTGAAAGACACCCGTAATGTTCCTTTGCTCCAGACCAAACGCAAGGACATCAAGGCCTATCGCTTCGACTTGCCCGACGGCGACTATGAAGTGGAACTTCTTTTTGCTGACCTGAACGCACGTTCCGAGCGGGTGACTTACGATTTGGGAGCTGTCGCTACCCTAGACAATGCCGATTTCCGCGGCAGTGTCTTCAATGTTTCTGTCAACAACCGACCTTGGCTGAATCATTTCTCTCCGGCGATAGAAGTAGGCGGGAACCGTTGCATATCCAAGAAACTGCATGTTGCCGTAACCGGTGGAAACCTTACGGTGAACTTTGAGGCGGTGAAAGGGATGACGTTCTTGAATGGGATAAAGATATTCAGGATTCATTGATGTTCTATTCTTAATAATGTTGTATTAACCGATAAATTGAGTGAAATATGAAACACAAATTACTTACCGGGTCTCTCTCCTTCACAGTAGGGATGGGATTCAGCGCTTTGCCTGCCGTCGCGCAGCAATCTCCGGCTTCCACTGAGGTCAAGCCTAATGTAATCATTATCAACGTTGATGATTTGGGCTATGG
This sequence comes from Bacteroides sp. AF20-13LB, assembly GCF_003603065.1. NCBI lineage: Bacteria > Pseudomonadati > Bacteroidota > Bacteroidia > Bacteroidales > Bacteroidaceae > Bacteroides > Bacteroides sp. AF20-13LB. The sequence goes on along the minus strand of NZ_QTMH01000001.1, from coordinate 429,915 downwards.
CGACATTGGTTGTTACGGTGCCACCAAGGTCAAGACTCCCAATATAGACCGTCTGGCATCGCAAGGCCGTAGCTTTACGGATGCTCATTCATCCTCGGCTGTTTCCACGCCTTCACGTTATGGACTGATGACTGGTCAATATCCTTGCCGTGAGGATATTTGGGGGGCAATCTTCCTGAATCAGACTCTGCAAATTGATACGGCACGCACCACAATTGCGGATGTGATGAAACGTTCCGGCTATTCCACTGCCATCGTGGGGAAGTGGCATCTTGGATTTCGTACGGACGAAAAGATGGACTGGAACAAGGAACTGGCTCCCGGACCACTTGAATTGGGATTCGATTATTACTTCGGTGTGCCTATTCTCAACAGTCATCCACCTTTTGTTTATGTGGAGAACCATCATGTGGTGGGTTATGATCCCAACGACCCGTTTGTAAGAGGCAAGAGGGCAGAAACGGAGGAGTTCGATGAAAAATTCGGTATCAACTCTATTGGTGGAGCCACGGCTGCGCACCGTTTGTACAAAGACAGGGCTGTAGCCACTACTTTGAAAGACCGGGCCGTGCAGTGGATAAAGGAACATAAGGATTCACCTTTCTTCTTGTATTATGCTACCACCAACATCCATCATCCTTTTACACCGGCCGAACGCTTTGTAGGTACCAGTGAGGCAGGACCTTACGGTGATTCAATCCATGAATTGGACTGGGTGGTAGGCGAGATTATGCGTACCCTCGATGAGGAAGGGCTGGCGGGAAATACTCTGCTCATCTTCACCAGTGACAACGGAGGAATGCTGAATCATGGAGGGCAGAGAGCTTGGAAGGCAGGACACCATATCAACGGCAAGCTTCTTGGTTTCAAGTTCGGAGCTTGGGAAGGCGGGCATCGCATTCCTATGATTGCCCGCTGGCCGGGTAGGATTCCTGCGGGCAGCGTATCCAACCAGTTGATGTCCAATGTTGACATGCTTGCCACTTTGGCTGCCCTCACAGGATATGAATTGCAGGAGCAGGACGGGCCGGACAGTTTCAATATGCTTCCTGCCCTTATCGGAAATCCCGGGAAAATGATTCGGGACCATATTATTATCTGTCCTTCCCAAAAGAGCCATCTTTCCATTCGCAAAGGGAAGTGGGTCTATATTCCGGCGCAAAACAGCGGCGGATTTACCGGAAAGAATGTCGGTGACCATGACTTGGGCGGGGCATCCGCTTTCCAGCTCACCCATCGGGTGAACAGCGATATAGAAAATGCCCGGATAAAGCCGGATGCACCCTCTGTGCAGCTTTATAATTTGGAGGAAGACCCATACCAGACCACAAATGTGTATGAACAGCATCCCAAAGTGGCACGCAGGCTGGCGCGGATACTGGAGGAGAAGATAAGGAAGTCGGATGCCACAAGAAAGTGACAACCGATAGATTGATGAAAAACATAATTTGAAAAATGAAGAATACCATGATGAAAAAGTTTTTTGTAGGTTTATTCTCCCTTTTGATGGGAGTAGGCAGCGCTTTTGCGCAGACCAATATGTCTAGTGAAATGTATGACCTTGCCAAGATGAAGGAAGGCTTGCGCAACCGCCGTGTCAGCAGTTATGACCGTACGGGCAACAACCGTGACCACCTGAAGGCCATCAAGCCGGGCGAAACGGCTGTCTTGGCCGACATCAAGGGGGCAGGCGTAATCAACCATATCTGGATAACGATGTCTCCGGGACCGCGCCAGCTTTCCCGTAACGACATCATCCTTCGGATGTACTGGGACGGCAGCGACGAGCCTTCTGTCGTGTCCCCCATCGGTCCCTTTTTCGGCCAGGGATGGAACGAACAGTATAACTATGCTTCTTTTGCCCTTTCTTCCGGTCCCAACGGTGGTACGGGTTTGTGCAGCTATTTCGCCATGCCTTTTGCCAAAGGTGCGCGCATTGAGATAGAGAATCAGACGGATGTCAACATCGGCGCCTTCTACTACTACATAGACTATGTGGAGATGAAGGAACTGCCCAAGGACATGGGACGTTTCCATGCGTGGTTTAACCGTGAGATTACCGAAGCGCTTCCCGAAGGGGAGACCGAGTGGGGTTCCGTGGGTAAGCAGACGGAGAATAAGGACGGAGCCGACAATTATGTGTTTGCCGATATCAAGGGAAAGGGCCATTTTGTGGGATTGAACTATTATGTACAGTGCCCTACCCCCATGTGGTATGGTGAAGGCGATGACATGTGGTTCATCGACGGTGAAAAACAGGCTTCCTTGATAGGCACCGGTACGGAAGACTTGTTCAACACCGCCTGGTGCCCGAAAGAGCCCTACCAGCATATCTACTTCGGCTATCCACGTGTGAATAATGATGTCGGATTCTTGGGGCGTACACATGTCTATCGGTTCTTTATTCAGGATCCCGTCTTCTTCGAGAAAGGGCTGAAAGCCACCATCGAGCATGGACACAACAATTGCCTGACGCTCGACCTGGCTACCGTTGCATACTGGTATCAGGACAAGGCGACGGCTGTCCCGGCCATTCCCGACAAGGAGGGCCGTAAGCTGAAGCCGATGGTAAACAATGTGATGATGCACAAATGGCGTCATGAATGGAGAAAGAACAAGGGGAACAAAGCGGACCTTTGGGGAAATGAATAAATTGCTGGAGGATATGAAATGAAGACATTATTAGTTATATCTGTTTTATTAGCATTTACTCTTTTGGGGCATGCCCAAATATGGAAAGTGCCTGAAGGTCATGAAACGCGGTGGACAAGTTTTGAAAATCCTACCGGTGCCAAGGGAACGGCAGCTCAAGTCAATAAAGGTGCAAAAGGAAGTGCTTTCGGCAGAATCATGGCGGGAGACAGCTGTGTTTTGTTGTCTCAGCAAGGACCCGGGATCATTAACCGTATTTGGCTGACAGTCAGCAAACGTAACCCTAAGATGCTTCGTGCGTTGCGTATCAAGTTTTATTGGGATAATTCTGTTGTTCCGGCAGTGGATGTCCCATTGGGAGATTTTTTTGGGAATCCGCTGTCACGTACATCTCGTTTTGAGAACTGTTTCTTTTCTAATCCGGAGAAGCGTTCTTTTAACTGTTCTATTCCGATGCCTTACCGCACCGGTGCCAAAGTGGTGTTTGTGAATACCTCGGATGAGGACCTGACACACTTGTTTTATGATATTAACTTTACTAAATTGCCGGAATGGGATTCGGAGATGAGCTATTTTCATGCTGTCTGGCGTGAAGACAAATCCACCAAGTTGGGAGTGGATTATACTGTTCTTCCCCAACTATCGGGCAGGGGGCGCTTTTTGGGGGTAAGCTTGGGTATCTTTGCCAATAAGGCGTATGAAACTACTTGGTGGGGAGAAGGTGAAATCAAGTTCTACATTGACGGAGATAAGGAATTTCCCACATTGAGTGGTACGGGAGTTGAAGACTATATTGGTACGGCTTGGGGGCAGGGCGAGTATTCCCACCGTTATCAAGGTTGTCCGATTGCAAATGCGGACAGTTGTTGGTGGAGTATGTATCGTTTCCACGTGCAGGACCCGATTTATTTTCATCATGATATAAGAGTTACATTGCAGCAGATTGGAGGTGCTCCATATCAAAAGGTACTCGAACTGTACAAGGCGAAGGTTCCTCTTGTACCGGTTACTATAGATAGAAGCGGTAAACTGAAATTCTATCGTTTATTAGATGAAAATTCAGACCTACATATCACGGATAAAGACTTTCCGCCAGGATTTGTTAATTTCTACCGCCAAGATCATGTAACTTCAACAGCATATTTCTATTTGGATAGGCCTGCAGTCTGAATAATTTTTTAAATAACTTCCTAGTGTATATTATTGGAAATTAGTATTTTATACAATGCTGTAGTAGTTACGTTGTAGTGCTTGAGCAGGTTGTGGTAATCTTGTGATAGTTTGTTTTTTGACATACATCAATTGCTCCTATACTTTTGCAAAAGAATTTTAAATCAATACAAAATGAAGAAAAATTTATTAATTACATGTGTGATGTTGCTGTTTGCCGTTGTTTCGATGGCGCAGAACAAAATTACGGTTTCGGGTGTCGTTTCCGACAAGACGGGAATGACTGTTATTGGTGCTACAGTTTCGGTAAAGGGGGCTCCTCAGCAAGGAGTCGTTACTGGACTTGATGGTGATTATAAGATTACCAATGTTCCCAGTAACGCTGTCTTGCTTTATAGCTATATTGGTATGAAAGACCAAGAAATAGCAGTGAATGGTCGTACTACTATTAATGTAGTAATGCAAGAAGACAATATGTTGATCGATGAAGTTGTAGTTGTAGGCTATGGTGTACAGCGTAAATCAGACTTGACCGGTGCTGTTGGTTCTATCAAGAGCGATGATTTGAAAAAGATTTCTACACCTAATGTGGCTAACGCGTTGCAAGGTCGTGTGTCCGGTGTATTTATCTCTGCAAGCGGTGCTCCGGGTAGCTCTCCTGAAGTGCGCATTCGTGGTATCGGTACTACTAATAATAGCAATCCGCTCTATGTGGTTGATGGAATGTTTATGGACGATATATCATTCCTGAGTAACCATGATATTGAGTCCATGGAGGTATTGAAGGATGCTTCTGCTACTGCCATGTATGGTTCTCGCGGTGCTAACGGTGTAATCATTGTTACCACCAAGCAAGGTGCTGAAGGTAAAGCACAGGTGAACATTACTGCCAGTGAAGGATTTCAGTTCCAAAATAGCGGTAAATTTGAGATGTGTACGGCTTCTGAATATGCTATGCTGCAAAATGAAGCTAACTTGAATATTAATCCAGATGGCGGTCTTGTTTATGATGACCCGGCTTCTTTCGGAAAAGGGACCGATTGGTTCGATGAGATTTTCCGAGTAGCGTCTGTCCGTGATTATCAAGTTGCTGTTAGTGGCGGAACAGAAAAGGTACGTTATAATTTGAGTGCCGGATATTTCCAACAGGATGGTATCATAAGGGAAAATTCTTATGACCGTTTTACTTTGCGTGCCAATAATTCATATAAAATAAACAAACATTTGACTATCGGGCATAACTTATCGGCTTCTTTCAGTCATACAAAAAATGAAAATAAGGGAGTTGTAAAATCTGCTTATAAACTGAGTCCTATCATTACTCCTTATGATGAGAATGGTAATTTCTCCGATCCTCAGGTGGCATCTACTGCTAATCCGCTTGCTACCCTCCATTATATGAATAGTGATAATTGGAAAGATAGAATTGTGGGTAGTGCATTCTTGAATTGGGAAGTTATTAAAGGGTTGAATTTTAAGACCAGCTTGGGCATTGATTATATTAATGGTAGAAGTCGTAATTTTACTCCTAAGTATTATATCTCGGAGTATCAAAAGGTAGATGAGAACAGCTTGTCTAAAACATGGACTAGAGATTTTACTTGGCTGTGGGAGAATATCTTGACTTATGATTGGCAAATCAATGATAAAAATCGTCTGAATCTTTTGGGTGGTATTACTGCTCAAAAATACACTAATGAAAAGTTAGGCGGGTCAGGACGTAATTTCTTCTCAGAAGTGGAAGACTATTGGTATTTGGATCAGTCTTCAAGCGATACACGTGGACTTGAGAATAATGGAAAACATGAAGCCATGATGTCTTACTTGTTCCGTGCCAACTATGCTTTAATGGACAGATATTTGTTGACGGCTTCTATACGTGCCGATGGCTCTTCGAAGTTTGGACCGGATAACCGTTGGGGATATTTTCCGTCAGTAGCTGCCGGATGGAGGATTTCTGAAGAAGCTTTTATTAAAGATAATGTTGAATGGTTGAGTAACTTGAAGATTAGAGGTAGCTGGGGGCAAATTGGTAATGATAAGATTGGTAATGACAAATATTATGCATTGGCTAATGTAGCCCCTACTTATGATGCTGTATTTGGTGGTGATTATTATTCTGGTGGTACTGTAACTTCTCTTTATAATACACAAATCCATTGGGAACGTTCAGAGCAGTTGGATCTTGGTTTTGATTTAGGCTTGTTCAATAATCGCTTTTCTTTAGAGTTTGACTATTACAGAAGAGATACAAAAGAAATGTTGGTAAATGTGGATGTTCCTGCTTCTGTAGGACTTGCCTCTGTAGAAACAAACGTGGGCTCAGTACGTAACTCTGGACTTGATTTTACGGTGAAATGGGAAGACTCGTTTAAGGATTTTCGTTATGGCATCCGCTTGACTGGAACTACAATTAAGAATGAGGTGACTAATTTGGGAGGTAAACGTATCACCAGTGGGGATATAGGTTCCGGAAAAAGTGTTCATATGACAGAAGAAGGAATGCCAATCAAGTATTTTTATGGTTACAAGACTATTGGTATTTTCCAAAGTAATGAGGAGATTGAGCAGTATAATGCGATGGCTGCGGCTGCTTCCGGTGATGCGAAGAAGAAGTATCAGGCAAATGTAGCTCCGGGTGATCTGATTTATGCAGATACGGATGGCAATGGATATATAACTGCTGAAGACCGTACGGATTTAGGCTCTCCTACTCCGAAGTTTATCGGTGGTTTGGGCATAACTGCCGCTTGGAAAGGCTTTGATTTGTCAATTGATTTGCAGGGTAATTTTGGTAATAAGATTTATAATGCCAAACAAGCTGAAAGAAATGCTGGTGTTGATAACTGGGATCGTTCGTTCTTGGATAGATGGACTGAAAACAATAGGAATACTTCCATTCCGCGCATGACATTTGAGGGTAACAATTATTTTGTTTCCGACCGTTATGTTGAGAGTGGCAACTATGTGAAGTTACAGACTGTGGAATTTGGATATACATTCCCAAAAAACTTGATGCAAAAAGTGCATATCCAGAATTTGAGATTGTACTTCTCAGGTAATAACCTGCTTTATTTTACGAATTATAACGGATTTACTCCTGAAATCTTAGGGGGGCTTGACCGTGATATTTATCCGATTACCGCTACCTGCCGTTTTGGCTTGAATCTTACATTCTAATGGAAAATAAAAATAGGAAATGATTATGAAAAAGATATATTCACTTTTATTAGCTTCAGCATTGGTTTTTACCTCTTGTTCTGATTTTTTGGATACAAAGCCGCAAGGGAAATTGACGCAAGATATTTTCTTCGGGGAAGAAGAAGGTGCTTTGATGGGAATTAATGCTATATATTCTCAAATGAAAAGTTGGGACTTGATCGGCTTTTCTTGGTTTGGCATTATGGAGGTGCCGAGTGACAATTCTGATACAGGAAGTTCACCGGCAGATGGTAGTTATGCTCGCGTGAATTCATTGAATGATTTTACTTATGATGTTTATACTTCTGAATTGAACGGCTGGTGGACCGGAAATTATAAAGGAATCGGATTCTGTAACGTAGCATTGGATAACTTGGATGTGTTGAAAGATGAGCAGTTAAAGATTAGAAGCATTGCACAGGCACGTTTTTTCCGTGGTTTCTTTTACTTTAACTTGGTGAGAACTTACGGTGGCGTACCTTTGGTTACTAAAGTTCAGAATCCCGATGAATATGATCAGCCATGCGCTTCTGAAGAAGCTATTTATCAGCAGATTATTGATGACTTGTCCTATGCGGCAATGAATTTGCCAACCCGTGATGAATGGGGGATTGCTGAGAGAGGAAGAGTTACGAAAGGAACTGCAGAAGGCTTGTTGGCTAAAGTTTATTTGTTCCGTCAAGATTATGCAAGTGTAAAACAATATGCAGGGCAGGTAATAAGTAGGGGAGAATATAACCTGCATCACAATTACCGTGATTTGTTTAGCCCGGATTCTTATTATTCTGATGAAGTGATGCTGGCCGACCAGTATTTGTGGGGATCAGACAAGACGAGAGATAAGGCTTCCGAATATGTGAAGTGGCAAGGTGTCAGAGGTTTCAAAGGTTGGGGATTCTGTTCTCCGTCAGAATCTTTGGATAAGGCTTATGAATCAGGTGATCCGAGACGGGAGGCTACTATCATTTACGATGGCGAAAATATGGAAGGAGTTGGGGTTATAAACTTCAAGGACGAACCGGGAGTACAACCGCGTGCCAATAAAAAGACAATGTGGCCTACAACTTATTGGAATGCCAATAATTTTGCTAAACAAAATTGCCACTTGTATTTTCTGCGTTATGCGGATGTACTGTTAATGTATGCTGAGGCCTGCAATGAGTTGGCAAATGGTGAAAGCGACCCATTAGTAGATGACGCCCTGGCTAAATTGGAATTGGTCAGAGACCGTGCTCGTAAGTCCGGTGATGATTCCACTGTATTACCTAAAATAACAGAGAGGGATAAGGCAAAGTTGCGTGAAATCATATGGAATGAGCGTCGCATTGAATTAGCAATGGAAGGACACCGTTTCTTTGATTTGATTCGGGCTGATAAAGTTGTTCCCGGATATGCAGAAAAGATGCTGAAGGCCCATGGAAAGACAAACTTCAATATGAGCCAGCATTCCACATTCTACATTCCACAGAAGCAGATTGATATTTCTCAAGGAATATTGAAGCAAAATAAATAAGGTGTGTGAGGAGTAGCCTTAGGCTACTCCTACTTCTTATGTGATTAAAATGTTTAAAATAGGTATTATGAAAAATATATTTCTTTTTTTCTTGTTTTTTGGGGTTTGTTCGTGCTCGGTAAATGCCATAAATCCACCATCTGGTGTGACAGAAAAGCAACTCTCCGATGATGAACTCATGACCCTTGTCCAGAAGCAAACTTTCCGTTACTTTTGGGATTTTGCCCATCCCGAATCAGGATTGGCGCATGAACGGAGCAACGGAGGTGCCGAGACAGCTACCATCGGTGGCTCGGGTTTCGGAGTGATGGCTATCATTGTCGGTATAGAGCGTGGTTTTGTCACTCGCGAACAGGGCGCTGAACGTATGTTGAAGATAGTCCGCTTTCTGAGCGACAAGAATACCGACAGCTATCACGGCATGTGGGCACATTGGATGAACGGTAAAACCGGCAAGACCATTCCTTTCAGTCGTAAGGACGATGGAGCGGATATTGTAGAATCCGCTTTCATGTTCGAAGGCTTGTTGGCTGCCCATCAGTATTTTACAAAGGATAATCCAACGGAAAACCGTATCCGCGGGATAATCAATAATCTGTGGCGTCAAGCAGAATGGAACTTTTTTACTCAGGGACAAGATGTGATGTATTGGCATTGGTCGCCAAACAACGGATGGGCGATGAATCATCAGATTAAAGGTCATAACGAGTGTCACATTGTTTACATTTTGGGCGCGTCTTCCCCTACTTATCCGATTGCCGAGAGCGTTTATCATAAAGGCTGGGCCAATGCGAATACTTTTCTGAACGGTCGGGAGTATTACGGCATCAAGCTTCCTCTTGGAAACAACCACGGAAAGGGAGGTCCTCTCTTCTTCACTCATTATTCTTACATGGGGCTTGACCCACGTGGCTTGAAAGATCGTTATGCCGATTACGAGGAACAGATGAAGGCTCATACCTTGATTAACCGTGCCTACTGCATTGACAATCCGAAGGGTTACAAGGGTTACGGCGAAAAATGTTGGGGATTGACTGCCAGTGACGGTGACAAAGGTTATTCTGCCCATAGTCCCGGTAATGACCGTGGTGTGATTACGCCTACCGCTGCTCTTTCCTCTATTCCATATGCACCTGAATATTCTTTGGAAGCCATGCGTTATTTCTATGAAGAGTTGGGTGACCGTCTTTGGGGTGAATATGGTTTCAAGGATGCGTTCAATTTGACGGAGAATTGGTTTGCACCTTCGTATCTTGCCATTGACCAAGGGCCGATTATTGTGATGATAGAGAACTATCGTACCGGTTTGATTTGGAAACTTTTCATGAGTCATCCCGATGTCCAGAAGGGTTTGAGGAGATTAGGCTTTACTTCTCCTTATTTGAACAAGGTCGATTAGGTTGTTTGATAGGATTCTTTGATTTTGATTAGGTTTTACATAGATTAAAAAGGTTTGTAACCATGAAAAACGTGTTTATCAATAGTGTATTGGTTGTTTTCGCATTGCTTGTCGCCTCGTGCGGCAGGCAACCGGAAGCCAAAGTAGAGGTGATGTCGTTCAACATCCGTCTGGATCATGTGGCGGACAGTATGAACAATTGGAAATACCGCAAGGACCATGCGGCACAAATGATTGCTTATTATGCTCCGGACATTATAGGCATGCAAGAGGTGGTGAAGAACCAACTCGATGACTTGAAGGAGCGTCTTCCGCAATATACCGCTCTCGGTGTAGGTCGTGCAGATGGAGAAGAGAAAGGTGAGTATTGCTCTCTTTTCTATAAGACAGACCGTTTCGAACTATTGAAGAGTGGAAATTTTGGGCTGAGTGAAACTCCTGATTCCATCGGAAAGAAAGGCTGGGATGCGGCTTGCGAGCGTATTGTGACTTGGGCGGTACTGAAAGACAAGGTGAGTGGTAGGGAAATAGCTGCTTTCAATACTCATTTCGATCATGTAGGTAAAGTGGCACGTCGCGAAAGTGCCGTGCTGATACTTGAGAAGATAAAACAAATAGTGGGTGACCTTCCGGTAATTGTTACCGGAGACTTTAATGGAACGGTAGATTCCGAGCCGGTCACTGTATTGACGGAAGGTGGAATGAAGAATGCTTGCGTTACGGCGAAAGTCGCTTACGGACCGACATGGAGTTTCCATGACTTCGGGCGCATCCCGGTAGAGAAACGTAGGTTGATAGATTTTATTTTTATAAAAGGTGCTGTAGAGGTGGAGCGTTACCGAACCATTGATGATAAGCCGGACAACAGCTATCTCTCCGATCATGCTCCCGTAATGGCTATCTTAAAACTATAAAAGCATTTACTATGAAAAAGAAATTATTGATTGGAGCTGCCCTAATACTTTCTGTGGGTACGGCATGTACTTCAGGAGCCGGTGATTGGCAGAGTTACAGCGGTGACAAACGGATAGAAGAGCGTGTCGATTCTGTACTTGCCTTGATGACACTTGAAGAGAAAATAGGTCAGATGACCCAATATTCTGCCAAGAGCGATATTGTGACCGGTCCGCAAGTAAATACGGACATTGAACCTCTATTGAAGAAAGGATACATAGGCAGTCTTTTCCATGCCACTTCTTCTGCCGCCATCCGCAAGACACAAGAGACGGCACTAGCGGAATCCCGGTTGAAGATTCCAGTGCTTTTTGCTTTCGATGTGATACACGGTTTTAAAACGATATTCCCTATTCCTTTGGCCGAGTCGTGTGCCTGGGACGCTGAACTGGCAGAAAGAAGTGCGTCCATTGCCGCTGCCGAAGCTTCGGCAGTGGGTGTTAACTGGACTTTTGCCCCCATGGTGGACATTTCACGTGATGCACGTTGGGGACGGGTAATGGAAGGCTCTGGTGAGGATCCTTATCTGGGTTCATTGCTCTCTGCCGCACGTGTACGCGGTTTCCAGGGTGAGAAGCCCGAAGACTTGATGCGGCTGGACAAGATGCTGGCTTGCGCCAAACACTTCTGTGCATATGGTGCTGCTGAAGCTGGTCGTGATTATAATACGACTGATGTGTCCGAGCGCTCTTTGCGCGATATTTATTTCCCACCTTTCAAGGCTGCCAAAGATGCGGGTGTGGCTACTTTCATGACTGCCTTCAATGAGATTTCCGGTGTGCCTTGCACTTCCAGTAAGTTCCTTTATCAGGATGTGCTTCGCGATGAGTGGAGGTTCAACGGTTTTGTAGTGACGGATTATACGGCTATCAATGAGCTTGTTCCCCACGGCGTGGCACGCGACGAGGCTCATGCCGCCGAGTTGGCTGCCAATGCGGGCATCGAGATGGATATGACCGGAGGTGTGTTTCATGCACATCTGCTGCAAGCCGTGAAAGAGGGCAAGGTGAACGAAGAAACCATTGATAATGCCGTACGCCGCATTCTGGAGATGAAATTCCTTTTAGGCATTATGGACGATCCTTACCGCTATCTGAATGAGGAGCGTGAGAAGGCTACTATCATGAAACCCGAGTTCTTGGAAGCAGCGCGCGATGCTGCTCGTAAGTCGGTAGTATTGTTGAAGAATGAGAATGACTTTTTCCCGATACAACCCTCCGAACGTAAGACTGTAGCTTTGATAGGCCCTATGGTGAAAGAACGTAACAGTGTGAACGGTGGTTGGGGTGGACGGGGAGACCGTCAACGGAGTGTCACTCTTTTTGAAGGGTTGGAAAAAAAGTACGGAAACTCGAACGTACGTTTTCTTTATGCCGAAGGCTGCGATCTTCGTAAGCCTGGAACTGCAGGATTTGCACAAGCTGTGTCCGTGGCTCGTCAGGCAGATGTCATTCTGGTTGCTGCCGGTGAAGACCAGAACTGGAGTGCCGAGGCTGCTTGCCGCACGGACATCACCCTGCCTGCTTCGCAGCGCGACTTGCTGAAGGAACTTAAGAAAACGGGTAAGCCCATCGGATTGGTATTGATGAACGGTCGTCCGCTGGAACTTACTTGGGAGGACGAGAATATGGATGCTATTCTCGAAGCCTGGTATCCGGGCACGATGGGTGGTCATGCCATTGCCGATGTCATCGCAGGCGACTATAATCCTGCCGGAAAGCTGACAATGAGTTTTCCACGTTCGGTGGGGCAGCTCCCGCTTTACTATAACCACAAGAACACCGGACGACCGCTTCCTCCGGACAATCCGAAGATGGATTACAAGTCTTCTTATATTGACTGTCCCAATTCTCCGCTTTATCCTTTTGGATATGGCTTAAGTTATACTAGCTTTGAGGTGGATAACTTGAAGTTGGACAAGGAGGAGCTGAAAAAGGGGGAAACACTTACCGTTACAGTGGATGTAGCCAATATCGGTAAAGTCGGTGGTGAAGAGGTGGTACAGCTTTATATTCGCGACCTTGTGGGAAGTGTGACTCGTCCGGTGAAAGAATTGAAGGGTTTTCAAAAGCTGTATCTCAAGGCTGGCGAGAAGAAGTCGCTGACATTTGTGCTGACTGAAGAAGACCTTGCCTTTTGTGGTGCTGATATGAAGATGCAGGTGGAACCGGGGGAATTCCGGCTCTGGGTAGGAACATCGTCGGCAGATGAGCGGAATGAATCTGTTTTTACGTTGATATGATAAATTGAAAAATCTTATAAATCATTGAAGATGATGAATCATAAACTATCTTTAGGACTTGCCATGCTTCCATTGGTTCCTGCTGTTCAGGCTCAGGAACAAGGCAGGCAAGACGGTGAACGTCCTAACATTATTTTTATCATGAGTGATGACCATGCACAGCAGGCTATGAGTATCTATGGTCATCCTATAGGTAAAGTGGCACCTACTCCTAATATTGACCGTATCGGGCAGGAAGGAGCTGTGTTCTGGAATAATTATTGCTGTAATTCTATTTCAGGCCCCAGTCGCGCCGCGATACTTACTGGCAAGCATAGCCATAAGAACGGCTTCATGAAGAATTGGGCACTAGGTTTCGACGGCTCTCAGCAGACGTTGCCTAAACTGTTGCAACAAGGCGGCTATGAGACTGCCGTCATCGGTAAATGGCATCTTATTTCCAAGCCGACGGGATTTGACCATTGGATGATTCTCAATGACCAAGGCGAATACTGTAACCCACAGTTCATTACCGAGGGGGACACTACTATTCATAAAGGATATGTGACCGACCTCATTACTCAATATTGTGAGGAATGGATGGACAACGGTCGTGACAAGAACAAGCCGTTCTTCTTGATGATGCACCACAAAGCCATTCACCGCAATTGGGTACCTGCCGAACGGCATTATCGTTTGTATGAACACGCCAAGTTCCCGCTTCCCGATAATTATTACGATGCCTATGAGGGACGTTACGCAGCACAGATGCAGAAGATGAATATATACCGTGACATGTACGAAGGTCACGATTTGAAGATGGTTGCGGGTATCGATAGCGACAGCCTGCTCTTTGACCCTTGGCCGCACGCTTTCATGGGAACAATGACACCGGAAGAACGCCGCCGTTTCCTTGATGCTTACCGCGATCGAAATAATGAGTTCTATTCCAAGCCACGTTCATTTAAGGAAGTGGCTGAATGGAAATACCAACGTTACCTGCAAGACTACATGGCTTGTGTAGCAAGTGTGGACGAGAGTGTGGGCGAGATACTGGACTATCTCAAACGTACGGGGTTGGACAAGAATACGATTGTAGTCTATACCACCGATCAAGGCTTCTACTTGGGCGAACATGGCTGGTTTGACAAGCGTTTCATGTACGAAGAGTCTTTTGGTATGCCGATGGTGATGCGCTGGCCGGGACATATCAAACCGGGTACGCAAGTTACAGGTCTGACCCAGAACATCGACTTTGCTCCTACTTTCCTTGATATGTGCGGCATCTCCATTCCGCAGGACATGCAGGGCGTTTCGTTCAAGGAACTGGTGGAAAAAGGCAAGACACCGCGCGACTGGCGTAAGTCCTTGTACTATCACTATTATGAGTTTCCCGGCTTCCACAGCGTGCGTGCCCATTACGGTGTGAAGATGGAACGCTACAAGCTGATGCACTTCTACGTGGATGACAATTGGGAACTTTATGATCTCAAGACAGACCCTGAAGAGATGCACAATCTTTATGAGAAGAAGGGAATGGAGAAGATTACCACCGAACTGAAGGCTGAACTGGCACGCTTGCAAAAAGAATACGATGTGCCGCAGGAGTTATGCCGCTGAAAAGCTACCGGAAGACATATTGAACATTAATAACCTGATAATAAAGATAAAAGATAATGAGAAGACTGATTACTAATCTGCTGCTGGCATTATTATGCTTGGCGTCTCCCCTTTTGGCGCAGGACATGCGCATGGATACTTATTGTAATCCGCTGAATGTAGACTATACCTATATGATATACAATTCTTCGAAAGATATCTCCTACCGCTCGGGTGCCGACCCTGCCGTAGTAGAGTTTCGTGGAGAATATTATATGTTCGTTACCCGTACGCACGGCTACTGGCATTCTACGGATTTGCAAAACTGGAATTTTATCAATCCGGGGGAAAACTGGTATCCACAAGGTTGTAACGCTCCGGCGGCACATAACTACAAGGATTCAGTACTTTATGTCTGTGGCGATCCTTCGGGTGTGATGAGTGTGCTTTATACCGACAACCCCAAGTCGGGTAACTGGAAAGCCACTCCTGCAATCATCACCAACTTGCAAGACCCTGACCTTTTTCTTGATGATGACGGCAGTGCTTACATGTTCTGGGGCTCTTCCAACAAGTGGCCCATTCGCGGCATGAAGCTCAACAAGAACCATCGTTTCATACAAGAAGGCGAGAAGCTGGAACTTTTCAATCTCGACCCAGAGAAACATGGTTGGGAACGTTTTGGAGAAAATCATGCCGATACCGTGCTGGGCGGCTATATCGAAGGACCGTGGTTGACAAAGCACAACGGGAGGTATTACATGCAATATGCCGCTCCGGGCACTCAGTTCAATGTATATGCCGATGGTGTATATGTGGCCGACCATCCGATGGGACCTTATACCTATCAGAAACATAACCCCATTTCCTATAAGCCTGGCGGTTATATCAACGGTGCCGGTCATGGAAGTACGGTGCTCGGACCAGGTAGGCAATATTGGCATTTCGGTTCTATGGCTCTGCCCATTAATATGCACTGGGAACGCCGTCTCTGCATGTTCCCTACTTATTTTGACGAAGACGGCATCATGTATTGCGACACCCGTTTTGGTGATTATCCCCGTTATGCGCCTACTGTGCCTGGAAAGAAGGGTGAGTTCCGCGGCTGGATGCTTCTTTCTTACAACAAGCCTGCCAGATGTTCTTCGGCTGTAGAAGGTCATACTGCTGCCGGATTGACGGACGAGAATTGCAAGACTTATTGGCTGGCTTCTTCCAACGATGAAACACAGTGGGTGGAGATAGACCTTCAGGCACCTGCCACTGTAAACGCTATTCAGGTGAATTACAACGATTATAAGAGTGACATGTATGGCCGTTATCCCGGCCTACGCCACCGTTATACCATCGAAGGTTCCGTAGATGGCGTCAACTGGATACGTCTTGTCAACCGTAGCAACAGTTTCAAAGACACTCCGCACGATTATGTGGAACTGGAAATCCCTGCCCGGGTACGTTATGTACGTTACAAAAACATCCATGTTCCCACACCGCACCTTTCCATTTCTGCCATCCGTATTTTCGGTCTGGGCGAAGGTAAGGCGCCTGCTCAAGTGAAGACATTTGACCCTCGCCGTCACGAAGATCGCCGTGACATCACGCTGACTTGGAAACCGGTGAAAGGTGCACAAGGATACAACATCCTTTGGGGTATTGCGCCGGACAAGCTTTACAGTTCTTGGATGGTGTATGGTGACGAGTGTAGGCATCTGATGAAATGTCTTTCTACCGACCAGAAATATTATTTTGCTATCGAAGCTTTCAATGAAAACGGTGTATCTCAAATTTCTGTCGTTAAAGAAGTGAAATAATGTGTTGTAAAATGAGGGTGTGCCATCAACCGTTTTGACACACCCTTATTTGTCGTTTTATGTGTATTTTGTTTATTGTCAGCTATGGATAAAAAGTCGTATTGCATCGCTTGGTTGATGTTGTTGTTCGTCGGTTCATTACATGCACAATATCGTACTACTACCTACTGTAACCCTCTTAATCTGGACTATACTTATCCTTTTCACAATTCCCATTTGGGCAAGTCCTATCGTTCGGGTGCCGACCCTGCTGTAGTGGAGTTTCGGGGGGAGTATTATATGTTCGTTACCCGTTCCTGGGGTTACTGGCATTCCAAGGACTTGCTGAATTGGGACTTTATTACTCCCGAAAAATGGTATTTCGAAGGTTGCAATGCTCCTGCTGCCCATAATTATAAAGATTCCGTACTCTATGTTTGTGGGAATCCATCCGGAGCCATGAGCATACTGTATACCGATAATCCCAAACGGGGGGACTGGAAGGCAGTGCCATCGGTGCTCCACGACCTTCAGGATCCTGCCCTTTTCATTGATGATGATGAACGTGCTTATATGTATTGGGGGTCTTCCAACCGTTGGCCTATCCGTGGTAAGGAACTTGATATGAAGAATAAATTCCTGCCGATAGCGAAAAAGCCGGATTCACTGCTCTTTCTCCGTCCTGACATTCATGGGTGGGAACGTTTTGGCGAAAATCATACCAGTGACATCAAACCATTCATCGAGGGTGCGTGGATGACGAAACACAATGGGAAATATTATTTGCAATATGCCGCTCCGGGCACTCAGTTCAATGTGTATGGTGACGGTGTTTATGTAGGAAAATCTCCTTTGGGGCCTTTCGAGTATGCGGCTCATAATCCGTTTTGTTACAAGCCGGGAGGATTTGCTACCGGTGCCGGGCATGGAAGTACGGTTTGTGGTCCCGGAGGAATTTACTGGCATTTCGGTACGATTCATCTGTCCATTAATTATAAGTTTGAGCGTAGGCTTTGTATGTTTCCTACATTTTTTGACGAAGACGGTGCGATGTACTCCGACACTTACTTTGGCGATTATCCTCATTATTCTCCCGACCAGGTTTCGCGACAGACGACAAGCGGTGGTTTCCGGGGCTGGATGTTGCTTTCTTATGGCAAACCCGTGAAGGCTTCTTCGCAATTAGAAAGTTATCCGGTGGAAAATGTGACGGACGAGAACTTGAAAACCTTCTGGGTGGCCGAAAAAAATGACGATAAGCAATGGGTGGAGATAGACCTTGAAGAAGTGAGTGACGTGTATGCCTTGCAACTGAATTTCTTTGACTATGAGGAAACTGGATTTTGGGGACGTATGCCAAACCTCCGGCAACGCTATCTTGTAGAAGCTTCGGTGGATGGTGCCCGTTGGCGGGTATTGGTGGACTATCGCAACAGTTTCCGTGATGCCCCTCATAATTACATAGAACTGGATCAACCGATAGAAGCACGCTATATTCGTTATCGCCACCATTACGTGCCGGGCAAGAATCTGGCAATGGGGGATATTCGCGTGTTCGGTTTGGGACGTGGGAAAAAACCGGCTACGGTAAAAGGTTTTACGGTAGTGCGTGAAGCGGACGAACGTAATGCCCGCATTTCTTGGAAATCGGTGAAGGGTGCGCAAGGCTATAATGTATTGTGGGGTGTTGCTCCTGATAAATTGTATAGTTCGTGGATGGTATATGGCGATAATTCATTAGACTTACGTGCCCTCACGGTGGGGCAAAAATATTATTTTGCCATCGAATCGTTTAATGAAAATGGTATTTCGCAACGTGTCTTTCTTCGAGAGGCGCACTGATTGTATAAAATGAACAGTAATGAAACAGATAATACACTCTTTTTTATATGGTAGTGCCGTTTGGGCTGCTTGTACTGTATCGCAGGAGGTCAAGGCCGGTGGGATCCCTGTCTCTACCACAGAGGATGGAGATGCTGTTAGCCCAAACATTGTTTGTGTGGTATGTGAAGACATCGGTCCTTGGCTGCACTGTTTCGGTGACAGTGTGGCAGTGACTCCGACTATTGACGCCCTTGCGGCAGAGGGTATACGCTATACCAGCATTTATGGGACAGTGGGTGTTAGTGCTCCTTCGCGTGCGGCACTTATTACGGGAATGTATCCCACGCATATCAATGCCAACTATATGCGTACGCAAGGGGGGCAGATTGCACGTCCACCGGCGGTAACCGGTTACGATATTGTGTTACCCGAGGGAATAAAGTGCTATACCGAGCTGTTGCGTGCCGCTGGCTATTATTGTACGAACAACCCGAAAACCGACTATCAGTTTCTACCGCCTTTGACCGCTTGGGACGAATGTGGCAGGCAGGCGCATTGGCGCAACCGTCCTAAAGGGATGCCTTTTTTCGCTATATTCAATACCCTTGCCTCGCATGAGCAAAAGGTGTGGGAAAGTGCGAAGGATACGCTTTACGTCTCTCCCGACGATGTGGTGTTGCCACCCTATTATCCTGAGGACAGCATTGTGCGCCGCGATATTGCTGTCATGTACAGCAATATTTACCGCATGGATTGTTTTGTCCGCCAGATGATTGATGAATTGAGGGCGGCAGGCGAGTGGGATAATACCATTCTTATCTTTTATTCGGATAATGGTGGACCGCTTCCTCGGCAGAAACGTGAAATAACAGAGGTTGGTACCCATATTCCTCTCATTATCCGTTATCCGGACGGACGGTTGGCCGGCAGTATTGATGATGGACTTCGCAGTGTCATTGACATTCCACCCACGATTCTTTCATTGGCGGGTATCAAGCCTCCTGCCTATATGGATGGCAAGGCATTTGCTGGGAAATATGCTTCGCCATCGCGGCGCTATGTTTTTGCCGCACGTGACCGTATGGATAAGTGTTATGACCAGCAGGGGGGCGTACGTGACCGCCGTTATCGTTATATCTGTAATTATACTCCCAATCAGCCCGGCTATCAGCCGGTAGGATTTCGTCTGAACATGCCGATGATGCGCCGTATGCTTCAACTCCATGAAGAAGGCGCGCTCGATGAGAATCAGGAAAGCTGGTTTGTTTGGCCCCGTCCGCGTGAAGAGTTCTATGATTTGGAGAAAGACCCTCATGAGATGTGCAATCTGATTAATGATCCGGCTTACCGGAAATACATTGACCGTTTGCGGAAGGTGTATCGGCAGTGGGAAAGGAAATATTGGCAATGTCGTCCGCTGACAGAACCGGAAATAGTACAAACTATGTGGCCGGACGGTGTACAGCCGCTCGTGTCAGCTCCGCAGATTGTACAAAAGGGGGGGCAGGTTAAGCTGGAGTGTTCCACTCCTGGAGTCTCTTATGCCTATCAGTTGAATGGTCGGGGACGGAATGGAGAGAAACATTGGAATCTATATGTTGAGCCGTTTGTTGTCCATAAGGGAGACCGGGTGGCAGTGCAGGCTTTCCGGGTGGGATATAAGAAGAGTGAGATAGTAGACTTTTTAATTGAACATTAATTTTGTAGGATATGAAGAATACAGTTTGTACAGCCTTGATGCTGTTGATGTCTGTGTGTATGTATGCGCAGGAGTTGTATGGAGAGTATGAAAAGAAAGTGTATGTCTCTTCGCAGGGAGATTCGTTGAAGTACCGTTTGCTGCGTCCCGAAGCAGAAAAGGCAGGGAAGAAATATCCGTTGGTGCTTTTTCTGCATGGTGCGGGCGAACGAGGAGATGATAATCAGAAGCAATTGGTGCATGGTGGGCAGATGTGGCTCAATCCGGTGAACAGAGAGGAATATCCGGCTTTTGTATTGGCTCCCCAGTGTCCTAAGGAAGATTATTGGGCTTATGTGGGTCGTCCCAAGTCGTTTGTACCTGGAGAAATGCCCGAGGTACAGGAGCCTACGCGTATATTCCGCACATTGAAGGAGTTGCTGGATACCTATTTGGTTATGCCCCAGGTGGATAAAGACCGGATTTATGTGATGGGACTTTCCATGGGCGGTATGGGGACGTTTGATTTGGCGATACGTTATCCCGAAGTTTTTGCCGCAGCCGTTCCCATCTGCGGTATTGTGAATCCGGCAAGGCTTTCTGCCGCCAAAGACGTGAAGTTCCGTATTTATCACGGAGATGCCGATAACATTGTTCCGGTAGAAGGTTCGCGTCAGGCTTACAAGGCCTTGAAGGCTGCTGGTGCCGATGTTGAGTATATCGAATTCCCCGGAGTCAATCATGGCAGCTGGACACCGGCGTTCAATGATTCTGAGTTTATGGGTTGGCTGTTTAATCAGAAGAAAAAATGATGAGGATATTGTCTGTTATCGGAGCGCTCTTTTTAGGGGGCGCTTTTTTTACTTCTTGCACCACTTCTGGTAGGGTAAGTACTTTTGTGGTCTTACCGGATACGCAGACTTATCTGGAACAATGTCCGGAGGTCTTTGATTCGCAAGTGGACTGGTTGGTTGCCAACCGTAAGAAAATAGATGCCGTGTTCCAAGTGGGAGATTTGACACAAGATAATTCTCCGGTGGAATGGGCGTATATGCAGAAAGCTTTTCATCGTATCAGCCAAGCGGGAATACCTTATTCTGTCGTGTGGGGAAATCATGATATTGGCAGTAAGCCCGGCAAGTTTTCGGACGTGCATAACACTGCAATGGCCAACAAGTATTTTCCTCTTTCCGATTATATGCAGAAGAACTATTGGGGAGGCAGTGCGGATGGAAAGACATTGGATAACTATTACATAAATTTCAGGTCGGGTGATACCGATTGGCTGGTCTTGAATCTGGAATTCGGACCTTCTGATGAGGCTCTGCAATGGGCCGATTCCATAGTGGGTATTCATCCGGATAAGCTTGTCATATTGAATACACACGCCTATTTGTATTGTGACAGTACGTTGCATGACGGGAAAGACTGGTGGCGTCCTCAAGGATATGGCATCGGCAAAGAGCTCGGGCGCACAGTGAACGATGGCGCTGGAATCTGGAAGAAATTGCTTCTCAGACATCGCAATGTGATAGCTGTCTTTTGTGGGCATGTCTTGAAAAGCGGAGTTGGCACGCTGGTCTCTATAGGGAAAGAGGGGAATAAAGTGTATCAGATGCTGGCAAACTATCAGCGTGGTGTGGAAGGCAGTAGATTGGGAGGTGAGGGCTACTTACGCATTGTAACTTTTAACCGGAAGACAAGGGAGATAGATGTGAAGACCTATTCGACTTGGAATAAAGCCTACCACCCCTCCGAACATCATAACTTTAAGTTCAGAGAGGTGGACTTTGACGAATATCTGCGCTGAGACTTAAGTCCTTTCAGCGTAATCTCCGTTACTTTTTATCAGTTCTATCAGCTTTTCTACCGCCTCTTCTTCGGGAATGTTCTTTTCGATACACTCCTTCTTCTTGTAGAGGCTGATTTTGCCTCGTCCGGCGCCCACATAGCCGTAGTCGGCGTCTGCCATTTCTCCGGGGCCGTTGACAATGCATCCCATGATTCCTATCTTGAGTCCTTTCAGATGGCCGGTGGCTGCCTTGATACGGGCAATGGTACTTTCCAGGTCGTAGAGGGTGCGTCCGCAGCCGGGACAAGAGATGTATTCGGTCTTGCTGGTACGTACACGTCCGGCTTGCAGGATACCGAAAGCAGTGGCATCCACTACTTTTCCGCTTATGGTTTCTCCTTGGTTGAAGAGAAGGATACCGTCACACAGACCGTCGAAGATGAGTGCTCCCATGTCTGCCGCCGCTTTGATTTGCAGATTTTCCAATTCGCTCTCTGCGTAGTGTTCAAAGAAGACTACCGGGTTCTTCAGGCCTTCCTTCATCATCTGGTGTGCCAGGGCGCGTTGCTCTCCCAACCGGTTGGGATGATTGCTTTGCGAAATCAATACGACTTCCGGATGATACTTCAGGCAGGCGATGGCTTCGTCATTCAGCCCCATATACGTGATGAAGAGGAATTTCAAGGAAGCGCCGCAGCTGCTTAGGAAAGGAAGCTGGTCTCCTTTAAAGGCAGGCCAGGCATTGTCCGGTTCCGTTCTGCCGTTACTGTGCTCCATCCAGACATCGGCATCGATGATGCATTGCATGCCTTCCGGAAGTTGTTCCGGGATGGAACGTCCCGTATAGATATAGTCCGGCATGAATTGCGGATTGAAGTCCATGTCCCCGTCTAAGCGTGCGGCAATGACCACGGGCAGATTGTCTCCGCCGATATTGTGTACGGCGGCAGTCTCGCGGCGGGTGGGAGAGAGATAATTGAATTCCGGCACATCTGCTCCGGGGATATAAGGATGGTCGTGGCGCTGCACGATATAGTCCACCAATTTGCGGGCTACGGGGATTTCCGCCTCCGGAGCTTCGCTCAGGGAAACCCGGATGGTGTCACCCAAGCCGTCTGCCAGCAGGGCGCCGATGCCCAAGGCCGATTTGATGCGTCCGTCTTCTCCGTCTCCGGCTTCCGTTACACCGAGATGCAGCGGGAATCGCATACCTTCCTGCTCCATGACGGCTGCCAGCAAGCGTACTGTCTTTACCATGACCACTGTATTGGATGCCTTGATGGAAATGACCACATCCGTGAAATTCTCTTGTACGCAGATGCGCAGAAACTCCATACAAGATTCCACCATACCTTCCGGTGTATCGCCATAGCGCGACATGATGCGGTCGGATAATGAACCGTGGTTCACGCCGATGCGGATGGCAGTATGGTTCTCCTTGCAGATATTAAGGAAGGGTACAAAGCGGTCGTGTATCTTCTGCAACTCCTGGGCATACTCTTCATCGGTATACTCCAAATGTTTGAAAGTACGTGCTGCATCCACATAGTTTCCCGGATTGATGCGGACTTTTTCTACATACTGCGCTGCTACGTCCGCTACCTTCGGGTTGAAGTGAATGTCGGCCACAAGCGGCACCATATATCCGTCCTGGCGTAGGCCTATGTTGATATTCATCAGGTTTTCAGCCTCTTTGATGCCTTGGGCCGTGAGGCGTACATACTCTCCTCCGGTGTCGACAATACGTTTGGCTTGCGCCACACTGGCTTCTGTGTCCTGCGTAGCGGTGTTCGTCATACTTTGTATGCGGATAGGATTGGAGCCGCCCATAGGGGTGGCTCCGATGTTTACTTCTGATGTTTCCCGTCGGGAATAGTTAAATAGATCCACGATGATATTTACAGTTAAAGGATTAAAAGATTTACGATTGGACGATTTACGATGTACGATTGAAGATACCAAGAAGTAATTTCAATCGTACATCGTAAATCGTCCAATCGTAAATCAATTGGTTTTGTATTCGTACTTCACCTCCTTCAAGTCCTCATTTGCCTTGACTATTTTCTTTTTCAGCCCTTCTTTATAGGCGGCGAATGTTTCAGCCAATGAGGAATCGCTCAGTGCCAGCATCTGTACGGCAAGGATGGCAGCGTTCATGGCACCATTAATGGCAACGGTGGCTACCGGTATGCCCGGAGGCATCTGGATGATGGAGTAAAGGGCGTCTACGCCATCGAGTGCGGACCCTTTTACGGGAACCCCGATTACCGGCAGTGTGGTGTTGGCAGCAATGACGCCGGGCAGGGCGGCAGCCATACCGGCAGCGGCAATAATCACTTTAATGCCGCGTTGGCGGGCATTCTTGGCAAATTCCTCCACTGCTTCCGGTGTGCGGTGAGCAGAGAGAGCGTTCATTTCGAACGGTACATGCAGGTCATTGAGCAATTGCGCGGCCTTCTCCATAACGGGGAGGTCGGAAGTGCTGCCCATGATGATGCTAACGATTGGAGACATGAATCATTAAATTATTAAAGGGTTAATTTTATAAGGGTTAGGGATTAACGATTAGGGGTTAGGGACTGCGCTATCATTCCATCCGGTGTTAATCGCTAACCCCTAATCCCTAATCTTTTCATTTCATTTCATTCGTTTATCAGCGCTTTGTAGGCTTCGGCATCCAGCAGGCTGTCGAAGTCGGCATCAGCGGCGGGTTTGATTTTGATGAGCCAGCCTTCGCCGTATGGGTCCTGGTTTACCAGTTCCGGCTGGTCGGCAAGGGCTTCGTTTTGCTCCAGAATCTCACCGGTTACGGGCAGGAAGAGGTCTGATATGGTTTTTACTACTTCGATGGTGCCGAACACTTCGTCGGCAGCCAATGTCTCACCTTCGGTCGGGATGTCGACAAACACAATGTCGCCCAGTTGCTCTTGTGCATAATCGGTAATACCTACATAGGCTACATCACCTTCCAGGCGAATCCATTCGTGTTCTTTGGTGTACTTTACATTAGTCGGGAAATTCATGATCATTAGTTTTTAAGGGTTGATACTATGTAAATTAAAAGTTGAAAATTAAAAATTAAACAAGGCTCTTAAAAGAGGAAGATTCGGAACAGTATGTTGCTCAGCGGGTGGAGTACCAGCAACGAGCAGATAAGCCCTACGGCAAAGCCTCCCATAACTTCGCCCAGTGTGTGGTGTCGCAGGATGATGCGTGCGGTGCCCAGCACGCCAGCCACCAGTATAAAGAGGCATAGCCACCATACGGGATTGTAGCTGAACAAGGCGCTGAAAGCTACCAGTCCGCCAATTACGGCTCCGGCGCCTGCCATGTGTTCGCTCAGTTTCCATTTTAAGTTGACAATGACGCAGATTATCATCACTACCAGGGCGGAGAGTATGATACCGGTCATATACCACGGGATATTGAGCCGGTGCATCATGAGCAGGCAGAATACATAGGAAGTGATGGTCAGAATAAAGGGAATGTATCTCTTTTTTCGTTCCACCAGTTCTTCCGGACTGAAACCGTTGATTTTGCGGAAGATGAAGATAGTCAGTGTAGGCATCAGGATGGTGAAGCAATACACCACGCCCAATACTATCAACTTGTACTGCAACGGCATGATGCGCAGGTACGAGAATATAAACAGAACCAGAAATGCCAGGAAAGGGATGGAGAACGGTGTGAATACCGCCGAAATCACTTTCGCTGTTCTGATTAAAGTTTTATCTGCTATAATATGCTCTTCCACAACCTAATTTTATTTACGATTTGACTATTTACAATTTACTATTTGAATGCACTAATCTTTAAACCTTAATCCCTAATCGCTCATCCTTTTCTCTCATCTTCTCAGCCTTGCCACAGGGATATTCATCTGTTGGCGATACTTTGCCACCGTGCGGCGGGCTATGGGATAGCCTTTCTCCTTCAGCAGCTCGGTCAGTTCGTCATCGGTCAGAGGCTTTTTCTTGTCCTCGTTGTCAATGCACTCTTTGAGTATCTTGCGTATTTCGCGTACAGACATCTCTTCGCCGTCTTCGGTTGTGTAGCCGTCGTTGAAGAAGAACTTCAGCGGGTAGATGCCGTAGTTGGTCTGTACATACTTGCTGTTGCTCACACGGGAGATGGTCGAGATGTCCAACCCGGTGCGTTCGGCAACATCTTTCAGAATCATGGGGCGGAGCAATGACTCGTCTCCTTCGAGGAAGAAAGGACGTTGCAGGTCTATGATGGCCTGCATGGTGGTCATCAGCGTATTCTGGCGTTGCTTCACGGCATCGATGAAACCTTGTGCGGCATCCATTTTTTGTTTGAGGAACATCATGGCTTCGCGGGATTCCTTAGACTGGTTGGCCCGGTTCTTGGTGTGTTCTTCCACCATCTCGGTGAAGTCGCGGCTCATGCGCAGTTCCGGCACGTTGCGGTTGTTCAGTGTCACGTTGATGGTACCGTCGTCATAAGTGTCTACCAGGAAGTCGGGCACAATCTGCTGCATGTTCTTGCCGATGGCTTCGCCGAGCGAGGCACCGGGACGGGGATTCAGCTTGCAGATTTCCTTAACGGCTTGTTGCAGGGTATCTTCGCTGATACCTAATTTCTGCATAATCTTGTCCCAATGCTTGCGGGTGAACTCTTCGTAGCACTGGGTAAGAATATCTTCTTCTATATAGTATTGTGGAGGCGAGGGCATGGGCCGTTGCGCTTCCTTACGTCGAATCTGGATGAGCAGGCACTCTTGTAGGGTGCGGGCGCCCAGACCGGCGGGGTCGAAGTCTTGTATAATCTTCAATACTTCTTCCAGCTCTTCGGGAGAAGCGTCGATACCGGCGTAGATGGCGAGTTCGTCGCTGATACTGTCCAGCGATTTGCGCAGCAGGCCATCGTCGTCCAGCGAGCCGATGAGATATTCGGCCAGTTCGCGCTGGTGCGGAGTCAAGTCCTGCTCGCCGAGCTGCTGGCGCAAGGTTTCATAGAAAGAGGTGGCGTCGGAGAAAGGAATTTCTTCTGCCTGCTCCCCTTTGCTGCGGTTGTTCTCCTGCAGCTTGTAGTCGGGGATATCGTCTTCGTTCAGATAATCGCTTAAAGAATCATAGCTAGTGTCTCCACCATCTTCTGAGCCGGTTTCCGCATCGGGTGTGTCGGGGTATTCATCGCCGGGAGTATCCTCCTTGCCCTCTTCCAGTGCCGGATTTTCCAGAAGTTCGGCACGTACGCGGTCCTCTAGTTCCACGGCGGGAAGTTCCAGCAGCTTTACCACCAGAATTTGTTGCGGCGACAGCGTTTGTATCTGCTGTTGCGCTTGGGTCTGTACTTGTCGGGAGCCTTGTGCCATATTTTTATAAATTATTCAATGCACTCATTGTGCATCTTCTTTCAGATATTTACCGCAAAAATAGTGAATAGTTCGATAACACGAAACCTCTCTGATGATATTTAACAAGAAAAGAGAAAACAAACTTTTGCCAATAGCTTGGCAAACTTTTGCCATGCCTATGGCAAGACTTTGCCAACGCGGTGGCAAAACTTTGCCAAAGGCTTGAAAAACGTTGGCAAAATAGTCTTCTGATTATGAACTATATAGATTAATCTCCTTTTTGTATTATCTTCTTTCAAAGATTATTCCTATCTTTGTCCTATAACTACTAAAACAAGGAATGTTATGTTTGCTAAAGAAACGTATGTGCAGCGCAGGGCCCAGCTGAAAAAAACGATAGGCTCCGGAGTGTTACTGTTTTTGGGTAACGATGAACAAGGTTTGAACTATGAGGACAATACTTTCCGTTACCGCCAGGATTCCACTTTTCTCTACTATTTTGGCTTGTCGTTTGCCGGGCTGTCAGCTCTCATCGACATAGATGAAGATAAAGAAATCATTTTTGGCGATGAGCTGACCATCGACCATATTGTCTGGATGGGTACCCAGCCCACCCTTCACGAAAAGGCTTCTGCTGTGGGAATTTCCGAAACCCGTCCTTTTGCCGACATCGTCGGTTATCTGCACAAGGCTGTACAGAAGGGACAGACCATCCATTATTTGCCCCCTTATCGTGCCGAGCATAAGTTGAAACTGATGGACTGGCTGGGTGTTCCTCCGGCACGTCAGGAAGGGTCTGTACCGTTTATCCGTGCGGTGGTGGCACAGCGCAACTACAAGTCGGCAGAAGAAATAGCGGAAATAGAAAAGGCATGCGACGTGACTGCTGACATGCACATCACCGCAATGAAGGTGCTTCGTCCGGGCATGTACGAATACGAGGTTGTGGCCGAAATGAACCGTATCGCCGAGATGAACAACTGCGAGCTGTCTTTTGCCACGATTGCTACTGTCAACGGCCAGACCCTGCATAACCACTATCACGGCAACCGGGTGCAACCGGGAGACCTCTTCTTGATTGATGCCGGCGCCGAGCTGCCTTCGGGTTACTGTGGTGACATGTCGTCTACCGTGCCGGCGGACAAGACTTTTACTCCACGCCAGCGTGCCGTTTACGAAATCCAGAACGCCATGCATCTGGAGTCTGTTAAAGCGCTTCGCCCGGGCATTCCCTATATGAAGGTGTACGAGCTTTCCGCCCAAGTGATGGTGGAGGGGCTGAAAGAGCTGGGGTTGATGAAGGGCAATGCCGAAGATGCCGTGCGCGAAGGGGCGCATGCCTTGTTTTATCCCCATGGACTGGGCCATATGATGGGGTTGGATGTGCACGATATGGAGAACCTGGGTGAGCTCTGGGTAGGCTATGACGGTCAGCCCAAGAGTACGCAGTTCGGCCGCAAGAGCCAGCGTCTTGCCATCCCTCTGGAACCGGGCTTTGTGCATACGGTTGAGCCGGGCATCTACTTCATCCCCGAGCTGATTGACTTATGGAAAGGAGAGAAGAAGTTCATGGACTTCATCAACTACGATAAGGTGGAAGAATACCGCAATTTCGGCGGCATCCGTAATGAGGAGGATTATCTGATTACCGAAACGGGAGCACGTCGCTTGGGCAAGAAAATTCCACTGACACCGGAAGAGGTGGAAGCGTTGCGTTGACAACCACATCCTTAATATACACAGAGAGCCGTTTGTCCCGATAATGCCGGTGGCAAGCGGCTCTCAAATTTAGGGGTCATACAGATTGTATTATGTATGGTTTATGCGTGCAGTTCCAGTACGAACCGTGCTCCCTTGTTGTAGCTGCTGTCTAGTGTCAAGCTGCCGTTCATCTTGGTGGCAATCAGTGAGCAGATGGGAAGTCCCAGACCGTCGCCTTGTGTCAGGTCTTTCACTTCGGTGAAGGGCTTGAAGATGTTTTCGCGCTGCTCTTCGGGAATGCCGCAACCGGTGTCGCTGATGATGAACTGGTGGGTGTGCGCACCGCGTTTCTTGAAGTCCAGCCATATTTTTCCTCCAGCAGGGGTGTACTCGGCGGCGTTTTCCAACAAATGCAGCAAGACGCGTTCCAGTTGCTCAGGGTTGATTTTCACATTCAATTTGGGGGCATTCACGGTCAGGGTGACATCTTCTTGTGTCATTCCTTTGATTTTGTCCATGATGCCTTCACAGAAAGTGGAGATATTCTTCTCCTGCACTTCGTAGGGTTCGGACAAGGTGGTTTCCAATTCGGACAGTTCCTGGATATGGTTGGAGAATGCATGCAGGGCTTTTACGCCCGGCAGTGAGGCGTCGAGCGTGTCCAGTGTCGGTTCCATTTGGGCGGAAATGTTCTGGATAAATTTGGTTTTCAGCTCATTGTGCTCATTAGCAATGCTGATGGCCTTCTTCTGTTTACGGGTGAGGATGATGAAACGCAGCAATACGATGGCGCCGAATACCAGTGCGGCGGCAAGGATGGCGGCGAGTATGCAAAGCCCGATGATGATGTACTGCTTGGCGCTTAGGGAATCATCTTTCTCCTGGATAGTGGCCAGGCTTTCATCGTATTTCTTCTTCAGGGCGTTCAGTTCCTCTTGGGCGGTAAGCGCCTTTACGGAGTCGGTCCATAGGATGTACTTGTCGTAGGTGCGTGCCACCAGTCCGGCATTGTTTGCTTTGCGGGCGATACTGATAAGAGTCTTGTAGCATTCGTCTACTTTGGCGTAGTTCTTCTGTTCCTTATATTGCCCTATCAGGCGGTTGGTAGCCGCATCACCTTGTGTGTTCATGCCGAAGGTGTAGTAATAGTTGGCCTGCGTATAAAGCAGGTCATTGCTCAGAGAGTCGTTGTGAGAGGCTTTGGCGGTCTCTTCCAGTTTGGTCAGCTGTTCCTTGGCACGTGCGGGATTTTTCAGGTTGATGTACATCTGCAGGCGTTCCTTGTTGATGCGGAAACGTAGGTTGGGCATGGCCTTGCCCGTTTTCTGTTCGCCGGTTGCCACCACTTGCTCGGCACCGCGCAGCAGTTCAAAAGCTTCTTTATAGTAATTCTCCCGATGGTAGAGGGCGCTGGCATTGACGCCGCATTCCACTGCCTGGGCATACTTGTCTTGCGTGGCAAAGGCATTGTAGGCTTGCAGGAATAGATAGCGGGCTTTGATATATTCTTTTTTCGTAAGATTTTCTTGTGCTTGTTTCATCAAT
Source organism: Bacteroides sp. AF20-13LB (assembly GCF_003603065.1). Lineage (NCBI taxonomy): Bacteria > Pseudomonadati > Bacteroidota > Bacteroidia > Bacteroidales > Bacteroidaceae > Bacteroides > Bacteroides sp. AF20-13LB. The sequence goes on along the minus strand of NZ_QTMH01000001.1, from coordinate 399,556 downwards.
TCGTCTGCACGGTTTTGCGCATGGAGTTGAGTAAAGATGCAGAAAGTCGCTAAGAGAAGTATCGAAATAATTTTTTTCATGTGTACGTTTGTTTTATTTGCTCACAAAGTTAGAATAAAAACTTAGTATTTGAAGCTACTGCCTCCTAAAAATTCTCTCAATAAGGATGTCGGTGGAATTTCTTTGTCCTGCACGGGGGTGAAATATTTGATGAATTTCAGCAACCGGTAGGCTTCTGCGTATTCCGGACAGTTCCGTGGAACACTGGTAAGGATGGGCTCTGCGTGGCAGCGGAGCACGGCGAATTCGAACAAGAGGGCAGAGTTGAACATAACGTCGGCATTTTCCTGGTAGGGGAATATCCATTTGTCCTCGCCGGCACGTACACTGGGCCAGCGTGAAATGGTCTCTTGTGCCGAGTAGCCGCGGTAGTTGAAGTCGCGGATGATGCGGCGCAGCAGGCGGTTGTCCGTGGTGGGAATCCAGTTGTGGTCGTCCAGCGAGATGGTGGTCAGGGCGGATACATAAATCTTGTATTTGCTGGCGGCGGGAATCTGTGGTGTCAGTTCAGGGTTCAGGGCATGGATTCCTTCCAGGATGAGGATGGTATGCTCGTCGATGCGCAGCTTGTCTCCCTTGTACTCTTTCTTCCCGAGGTTGAAGTTGAAGCGGGGCAGCTCCACTTCTTCGCCACGGAGCAATGCTTGTAATTGGGTGTTGAAGAGCTCAAGGTCGAGGGCATAGAGCGATTCGTAATCGTAATTGCCGTTCTCATCGCGCGGGGTGTCTTCACGGTCTACGAAGTAGTTGTCCAGCGAGATGGGGTAAGGACGCAGGCCGTTGGTCATCAGCTGCACGCTGAGGCGTTTGCTGAAAGTGGTTTTTCCGGAAGACGAGGGGCCGGAGATGAGCACGAGCTTCACCCGGTTTCCGTTTTCGCCGCGGTGGTAGATGTCATCGGCAATCTGGGCTATCTTTTTTTCCTGCAGGGCTTCGGCCACGTTGATGAGGTCGGTGGCATGGCCTTCCTCGCAAGCCATGTTGAAGTCCCCTACGTTGCCCAGTCCCATAATGTAGTTCCAGCGCAGGTGTTCCTTGAATACGTCAAGCATTTTCTCTTGTTTCACCACTTCTTCCAGGACATCGGGGTTTGCCCGGTTGGGGATGCGTAGCAGCAGGCCGTCGTAATACTTCACGATATCGAACAGCCAGATGTATCCGGTACTGGGCAACAGGTTGCCGTAGTAGTAGTCTACGGTGTCGCCCAGTGTGTAGTAATAGGTATATAGCGAGCCGGAAGTTTCCAGCAGCTTCACTTTGTCGTTCATGCCCCGTTCGTTGAAGATGCGTACAGCCTCGGTGGTGTGGCATTCTACACGGTGGTAGGGGATGTTCTCGGCAATGATTTCCTGCATCCGCTTCTTGATGGCTGCCACATCTTCCAGCTCTATGGGGCGGCCGATGCGCAGGTTGCAGAAGTAACCTTTGGATACCGGATGCTCTACGAACAGTTTTCCTTCCGGAAACAGCTCGCTGACAGCTTTGTAAAGAATGAAGCAGAGGGAACGGACATAGGTGCGCATACCTGAGGAGTCGCGTATGTCGAGAAATTCTACATCCTTATTGTTGTATACACGGAAATTCAGCCCTTCGGAACGGTTGTTGACCTTTGCACTGACTACCTGATAGGGGAAATTTAGATTAAAACCGTAATAAATATCCAAAAGTGAGCTCCCTATAGGGAATTCTTTAGAAATATTATTATTTTTGCAACAAATTTGTAACATGTGTTTCATGATGTCTCGTTTTTAGTGGGTTGACACGTTAAATATAGGACATTATAACACGTGAAGGAATGAAACACCTTAAATAATTAAAGATGGAATATTCTTTTTATGATTTTTTAAAGCTACTCGGCTCATTGGCACTGTTTCTTTACGGAATGAAGATTATGAGTGAGGGGCTTCAAAAATTTGCCGGTGACAGACTGCGGAAGATATTGACCGCAATGACAACCAACAGAGTGACCGGTGTGTTGACGGGCGTGCTGATTACAGCACTTGTACAATCTTCCTCTGCAACCACGGTGATGGTTGTAAGTTTTGTCAATGCGGGGTTGTTAACGCTTTCACAGTCCATAGGTGTCATAATGGGTGCTAATATCGGTACGACTGTTACGGCATGGATTATTTCAGCTTTAGGTTTCAAGGTGGACATTGCCGCCTTTGCTCTTCCTCTTCTTGCTTTCGGCATTCCTCTCCTCTTCTCTCAAAAAAGTAACCGCAAGTCTGTCGGTGAATTTATTTTCGGTTTCTCATTCTTGTTCATGGGGCTTTCCTATTTGAAAAACAATGCTCCTGACTTGAGCCAAAATCCTGATATGCTGTCATTTGTGCAGGACTATACCGACATGGGCTTTATCTCCATACTCCTTTTTGTGGGTATCGGTACGGTGTTGACCATGATTGTGCAGGCATCTGCGGCAACTATGGCCATTACGCTTATTATGTGCGCCAACGGCTGGATTAGTTTCGAATTGGGGGCAGCACTGGTTTTGGGAGAGAATATCGGTACAACCATCACGGCAAACCTTGCGGCGCTGACCGGTAATACGCAGGCGAGGAGGGCTGCTTTGGCTCATTTGGTATTCAATGTGTTTGGTGTGATATGGGTGTTGTGTCTTTTCACCCCCTTTACCGAGGCTGTGTCATGGTTCGTAGAGAACGTGATGGGTACTAAAGATCCGGCTGTGGCCGTATCCTTCAAGCTTTCGGCATTCCATACTTGCTTCAATATCTGCAACGTGCTGATATTGATATGGTTCGTGAAGTTTATCGAACGTACGGTCTGTGCCATTATTCCAATGAAGGAGCAGGACGAGGAATATCGCTTGCGTTTTATCTCGGGCGGTATGCTTTCTACGGCAGAGCTGTCCATCCTGCAGGCAAGCAAGGAAATACATCTTTTTGCCGAACGTACCCGCCGTATGTTCGGAATGGTGCAGGACTTGCTGCATACGGAGAAGGATGATGATTTCAACAAAGTGTTCAGCCGTGTGGAGAAGTACGAGAATATCAGTGACAGCATGGAGCTGGAGATTGCCAATTATCTGAATCAAGTGTCCGAAGGGCGCCTGAGTTCGGAAAGTAAGTTGCAGATACGTGCCATGCTGCGTGAAGTGACGGAGATAGAGAGCATCGGCGACAGTTGCTATAATCTGGCACGTACCATCAACCGCAAGCGCCAGACCAACCAGGATTTCACCGAGAAGCAGTACGAGCATATCCATTTCATGATGAAGCTGACGGATGATGCCTTGGAGCAGATGATTGTCGTGGTGGAACATCCGGAGCATGCAGGCGCGGATGTGAACAAGTCCTTTAATTTGGAGAACGAAATCAATAATTACCGCAATCAGCTGAAGAACCAGAATATCTTGGATGTGAACAACAAGGAATATGATTACCAGATGGGTGTTTACTATATGGACATCATTGCGGAATGTGAAAAGCTGGGCGATTATGTGGTGAATGTAGTGGAAGCCAGCAGCGATATAAAAGAAAAGAAAGCGTCTTAGGACGCTTTCTCAAATTCTTCTTTGCCTACTCCACACAAGGGGCAAACCCAATCTTCGGGAAGGTCTTCGAAAGATGTTCCCGGTTCTATTCCATTTTCAGGGTCGCCCAATTCAGGGTCATAGACATAATCGCATACAGTGCAAATGTACTTTTCCATAAATTTCTTTTTTTAGGTTTATTCTCCTATAATAACGTTTAAAAGCCCTTTTTGTTCTATTGTTGAACAAAATAGTCTATTTCTGTTTCTTATTAAAACAACATTTTATGAAAATGGCCGACAAGCTGTTCTGGGCGATTATGCGGGATGCCATAGAAAATGCCGACTGTTCCAAATCGGTGTTTCTGGCGAATATGAGCCATGAAGTCCGTACTCCGTTGAACGTAATTGTCGGATTCTCGGAATTGCTGGCCTCTGCATCGACGGGCGAGGAGGAGATACTGTTACTGGAAATTGTGCAAAGTTATTTCTACGTAAAAGACACGGGAACCGGTATTCCTTAGGAGAAGTTGCCACATGTTTTTGAACGTTTCGTCAAGCTGAAGCAGGGAAAGGAAGGTACCGGACTGGGGCTCTCCATTTGCCAGACTATTGTCCGCAAATTGAGGGAGGCGAAATAGGCGTGGAATCGGAAGAGGGGGCAGGTTCGACTTTCTGGTTCACATTGCCGTGGGAGCTTGCAACCGGACCGAAACTGGTAAGGGAAAAAGAGAATCGATGACAGTCAATTAATCACTAATCATTATATAGGTATTGTTTTCCCGGATTATTATTGTATTTTTGCGTTCCAAAATTAAACCTAAAGACTTGCATGGCTGCAATAAAGGATGATTATTATCATGTCGGGCTGACCGACGAACAAGTGCGGAAGAGCCGCGAGGAACATGGAGTAAATTTATTGACGCCTCCTAAACGGCCTTCCTTATGGAAATTGTATCTGGAGAAGTTTGAGGACCCCGTAGTAAGGGTATTGCTGGTTGCCGCTCTGTTTTCTTTGATTATTTCCATTGTAGAGAATGAATATGCCGAGACTATCGGCATTATAGTAGCCATTTTGCTGGCTACCGGTATCGGTTTCTTCTTTGAGTATGATGCCGGTAAGAAGTTTGACCTGCTGAACGCAGTGAACGAAGAAACTTTGGTGAAAGTAATTCGTAACGGACATGTGCAGGAGATTCCCCGTAAAGATGTAGTGGTGGGTGATATCGTGGTGCTGGAAACCGGTGAAGAGGTTCCGGCGGACGGTGAATTGCTGGAAGCCATTTCCCTGCAAGTGAACGAATCGAATCTGACCGGTGAGCCGGTAGTGACGAAAACTACCGTAGAAGCCGACTTTGACGAAGAGGCTACGTATGCTTCCAACCGCATTTTACGCGGTACAACGGTGGTGGACGGACATGGCACCATGCGTGTGGAGGCTGTGGGCGATGCTACGGAAATCGGTAAAGTGGCACGTCAAAGTACCGAACAGAATACGGAACCTACTCCGCTGAATATCCAGCTGACCAAATTGGCCAATCTGATTGGAAAGATTGGCTTTTCCGTAGCGGGTCTGGCTTTTCTCATTTTTTTTGTAAAGGATGTGGTACTGGTCTATGACTTTTCTTCATTTCATACCTTCCGTGATTGGCTGCCGGCCTTGCAGGCTACTTTGCAATACTTTATGATGGCGGTTACCCTGATTGTGGTGGCTGTGCCCGAAGGCTTGCCGATGAGCGTGACACTCAGTCTGGCGTTGAATATGCGCCGCATGCTCTCCACCAACAACCTGGTGCGCAAGATGCATGCATGCGAGACGATGGGAGCCATTACAGTGATTTGTACCGACAAGACCGGTACATTGACCCAAAATCTGATGCAGGTGCATGAACCCAATTTCTATGGTTTGAAGAATAACGGGCAGCTGGGGAATGATGACCTCAGCAAGCTGGTAATGGAAGGTATCAGTGCTAACTCCACTGCTTTTCTGGAAGAAGAGGTGACTGGCGAGAAGCCGAAAGGGGTGGGTAACCCCACGGAGGTGGCACTGCTGCTTTGGCTGAACAGCCAAGGATGCGACTATCTGGCGCTGCGTGAGAAAGCTACGGTTATCGACCAGCTGACTTTCTCTACGGAAAGGAAATTCATGGCTACCCTGGTGCAATCCCCCCTGATTGGGAAGAAGGTGCTGTATGTGAAGGGAGCTCCCGAGATTGTTTTGGGTAAATGCAAGGATGTCATGTTGGACGGCAAGCGTGTGGATGCGGTGGAATACCGTTCTACAGTGGAGGCTCAGTTGCTCAACTACCAGAATATGGCTATGCGTACACTTGGCTTTGCATTCAAGATTGTGGATGATGCGGAAGCGTCTGATTGTGTGTCATTGGTTGCTGAAAATGACTTGTCGTTCCTCGGTGTGGTTGCCATCAGTGACCCTATCCGTCCGGATGTGCCTGCGGCCGTTGCCAAATGCCAGTCGGCAGGTATCGGAGTGAAGATTGTGACGGGAGATACACCGGGTACAGCTACCGAGATAGCACGTCAGATTGGTCTGTGGAAACCGGAGGATACGGAAAAGAACCGCATTACGGGAGCTGCATTTGCCGAATTGACGGATGAGGAGGCATTGGACCGTGTGATGGACTTGAAGATAATGTCGCGTGCACGCCCCACAGACAAACAGCGTCTGGTGCAACTGTTGCAGCAGAAAGGTGCGGTAGTGGCTGTGACGGGTGACGGCACGAATGATGCTCCTGCGTTGAACCATGCGCAAGTGGGACTTTCGATGGGTACTGGAACCTCCGTTGCCAAGGAGGCCAGCGACATCACGCTGCTGGATGACTCCTTCAACAGTATAGGCACGGCCGTGATGTGGGGACGTTCTTTATATAAAAATATACAGCGTTTCATTGTTTTTCAGCTGACTATCAATTTTGTGGCTTTGTTTATCGTTCTTCTGGGCTCACTGGTGGGTACGACGCTTCCTTTGACCGTCACGCAGATGTTGTGGGTGAACCTGATTATGGATACGTTTGCGGCCCTGGCCCTGGCGTCCATTCCACCCAGTGAGAGCGTGATGAAGGAAAAGCCGCGTAAGAGTACGGATTTCATTATAACCAAGTCCATGAGGTATTACATTCTGGGAATGGGGACTGCCTTCCTGGTGTTACTTATGGGAATGCTCTTCTGGTTTAACAGTGAGGAGGGAGGGATGACTACCTATCGGCTGACTGTGTTCTTCACATTCTTTGTTATGCTTCAGTTCTGGAACTTGTTCAATGCGCGTGTGTTCGGCACTTCGGACTCGGCGTTCAAGGGCATTTCCAAATCTTATGGCATGGAGCTGATTATACTTGCCATTTTGGGCGGACAGATACTGATTGTACAGTTTGGTGGAGCTGTATTCCGCACAGTGCCGCTCGATTTTATGACTTGGATGACGATTGTCGTTTCTACTTCGTTTGTTTTGTGGATAGGTGAACTGGTTCGCCTTATCCGACGTTTAACACAGAAATAGTGATGAAAAGAAGAGGAATCAAGAACCTTATTATTGATTTTGGCGGAGTTCTGATTGATTTGGACCGCCAGCGCTGTTTAGAGAATTTCAGAAAGCTGGGATTGCCGGACGTGGAAGTCATGTTGGACCTCTATCACCAGCAGGATTTCTTCCAGAAATATGAAAAAGGGTTGATTACCAGTGCGGAGTTCCGGGAAGTGATTCGTGGAAAGATAGGGAAACCGGTGACTGATGCCCAGATAGATGACGCCTGGAACAGTTTCCTAGTGAGTATTCCTACTTTTAAATTGGATTTACTGTTGGAACTGCGCAAAAAATATGTGGTCTATCTGCTGAGCAACACCAATGAAATCCATTGGCAATGGTCGTGTCTGCACGCGTTTCGCTACAAGGCTTTCCGTGCGGAGGACTTTTTTGAGCATATCTATCTCTCTTATGAGATGAAGATGGCAAAACCGGATGCCGATATATTTCAGAAAGTACTGGATGAGACCGGTATTCTTCCCAACGAGACTCTTTTCATTGACGATTCTGAGGCCAATTGCCGGACAGCGGAGGCGTTGGGTATTTCTACCTATACGCCAAAGGCCCACGAGGATTGGAGACATGCAGTTGTTTTGTGAAACATCGGACATTGGTTCCCGTCCAAGTGTAGCCACTATCGGTTTCTTTGACGGAGTACATCGGGGACACCGCTACCTGATAGAGCAAGTGTGTGCGGTAGCTGCCGGGCGTGGGCTTGCTTCGTCGGTCGTGACTTTTCCGGTACATCCGCGTAAAGTGATGCAGGCCGATTATCATCCGAAGTTATTGACCACTTGTGATGAGAAAGTTTCCCTGCTTGCCAAGACTGGGGTGGATTATTGCATGATGCTTGATTTTACTCCTGAAATAGCCCGGCTTTCGGCACGGGAATTCATGTCCATACTGAAGGATCGCTATCAGATACAAGCTTTGGTAGTGGGGTACGACCATCGTTTCGGGCATAACCGCAGCGAGGGTTTTGAAGACTATGTGCACTATGGTCGCGAATTGGGTATGGAGGTGCTTCTTGCGCGCGCGTATTCTTATAGTAAGGAGACATCGGTAACGGAGGTTACTGTCAGCTCCTCGGCTATTCGCGGTCTGTTGCTGGAGGGAAACGTTTCGGAAGCTGCCGAGTATCTGGGATATGATTTCTTTTTGGACGGTACGGTTGTCGGTGGCTATCAGGTGGGGCGTAAGATAGGTTTCCCTACGGCTAATCTCCGTGTTTCCGATCCTGACAAGCTGATTCCCTGCGATGGTGTGTATGCCGTCCGTGTCTGTGTTGAAGGCAAGGAGTACGGCGGTATGCTAAGCATTGGCTACCGGCCTACGTTGGAGAACGGACCCGATCGCAGTATTGAGGTCCATATATTCCGGTTTGATGCTGATATTTATCAGCAGCCGATGCGTCTTTCCTTTGTGCGCCGCACCCGTCCTGAACTGAAATTCGACAGTATAGAAGAACTTATTGCCCAGCTTCACCGTGACGAGGTGGAGATTAAATCCATTCTTTCTTTATAAACATAAGGCGAGGTCATTTATCCCCTTGCAGTTCTATGTATTTTCCCGTTTGAAGTGTTTGTTTTCTGTATATTTATCGTAAAACGCGTTTTTTTTATTGTTTTTCGATAAATATTTTCTGTTTTTCTTTGTCATATCAAAAAAAGGCCTTTTATTTGCATATCGAAAAACGATAAATGATTATCGAAAAACAAAATAAAGAACTAATAAAACAATAACGGTATGAAAACTTTAGTAATGACAACAATTTTTGTAGTGACAGTAGTGATAAATGCTTTTGGTGGTAATATCCAGGAAAACTTTGCCTATAATGAAGTGATGAACGGAAATCAGGTGGAGTCCCAAATTGTATATAAAGTAGAGAACGGTAAGTTTCTGCAGAACCATTTGAAATACAATTTCACCTATGATGCCCAAGGGCGTACGATACAGAAGGAGGCGTTGAGATGGAACGAGATTGAGCAGGCGTTTGAACGCTTCTATTGCTTGAACTACAATTATACGGAAGCCGGTACGGATGTGGAATATGCCTTGTGGGACAACAAGACGAATGCCTACTCCGATGTGAAGGAAAAAGCTGTTTATCTGCAGGCGGGAGATGACATCAACTACTTGAGTTACAAATGGAGTAAGAAGGACAACGACTGGAATCTGTTGGTGGAACATGCCACTGCGGAGGAAGACGTATTGCTCCTGGCAGTAAAATAAATGAAGAACAATATAGAAATGAGGGAGGGGTTTAGGTTATGAGAAGAGCATTCATGAGTATTACACTATTGGTATTGTCACTTTCTACAGTGATGGTGCTGCTGATGGGACTTGTTGCCACAGCTTGACGGATTGACAGAGAAAATTCCTATCTTTGCGAACTTTTAGACGAATAGAACAATGAAAACGGCAATAAAACTAGTATTGATTTACTTTTTGATGCAGATTGTAGGAGCACTGTTTGCAGGACCTTTCTGTCTGCTGTATACGTATTTCGCTTATGGAACTTTCGACATGGACAAGGCTGGTCAGATTGCTGTGGCGCCTACCATGCTGCTGGGCTTTGTTTTCATGGGACTGTACTTGTGGCGCAAGAACTACCTGACGGGAGACAAGCATCTGTATTCTCCGGTGTCAGTCCCTTATCTGGCATGGAGCCTGCTTGCCGGAATGACTTCCATATGTATAATAGGTCTTCTGATGTCCGAACTTACTTTTTTGCCCAATTTGTTGGACCAGACATTTGATATACTGCAATCCGGTTGGCTGGGTATTCTCTGTATTTCTGTTTTGGGACCCGTACTGGAAGAACTGCTTTTCCGTGGTGCCATTACCAAGGAGCTGCTTCGCAGATATAGCCCGGCAAAGGCTATCTTGTTTTCCGGGTTGATATTTGGTATCTTTCATCTGAATCCGGTTCAGATAATAGGTGCTTGCCTCATCGGTTTCTTGCTTGCCTGGCTTTATTATAAGACACGGAGTCTTATGGCATGTATTCTGATACATATCATGAATAACGGCTTGTCTGTCTATCTGAGCCTGAAACATCCTGAAATGGAGGATGTGACACATCTGCTGAGTAACCCGTATGTACTGGTTTGGGCAGTGGTTTTCATATTGTTGCTTCTACTCTCCTTGAAACAACTGAATAAATATAATATATCTGATACTAATACAACAACTGAATTATGAAAAGAAGATTGAACATTCTCTGCCTGGTGGTAATGCTTGTACTGAGTTACTCGGTATTGGAGCAGGGGTACTATATCTTTCTGGGAGCCAAGATGGGGGCGCAGACCGGACTGGAGCTGGGAAAGAAAGGGAGTGACATTGCTGCCTACAAGGAACTGATGAACCTAAAGGTTGTCAACCTGATACCTTCTTCCATGGAGTCGTTTGATTTCTTCAGGGATTCCGTCTACAATGAGAAAAGCAGGAGTTATGTGCCTGCAGCCTACTCTTCGTTGATGGTCAGCGTAGATTCTCATGATTCTGTCGGGAAAGTGGTGGCAAAGTATTTGCTGATATATCTGCATTTGGGCTTTTCCCTTTGGGCGGTAGTATTGTTTATCCGCTTGATAATCTCTATCAACAAGTCCGACATCTTCAACTGGCGGAATGTACGTCGGCTGCGTCGATTGGGAATGGCACTGGTTGTCAGCTTCTGCTGTACCTTTGCGTCATCATATCTTGATTTTATAGGTATCGATACCGTATTCTCGCTGCATGGTTACGAGCTGAGCCTCTCAGAATTGGTGAGCACTACCACGCTGGTACTTGGGCTTTGTTCGCTGATTGTAGGTGAAGTGTTTGCCATTGGATTGAAAATGAAGGAAGAGCAGGATTTGACGATTTAATAATAAGAAGAACGGACAGAGATATGAATAAAATCAGAGTATGTGCCTTCCTGGCTTTGGTAGTGTTTATTGGTAGTGTTGTAACGGATATGTTTAGTGGATTTATGGACGGCTGGAATGAGGCGGGCGACCAGAAGGATTTTCATGCCTTACCCTCTGTGTCACTTTTGGTGCGGGCAGATGATACGCTGCCTGCTGATACTTTGATTAGTGCGGCACAGGATACGCCCATGTATTGCAATACAAGTGAGGTATCGGTGCAAGGTTTCCGTAGTACGAAGTGGCGGTGGGTATCGTTCTTGCTGTTTCCTGCGGGACTGTTTGCGCTTTACGGGTTCTATAGTGTGGCGCGGCTGGTGCTTACTGCCACGAAAGGCGAGGTGTTTGTGCACAAGAATGTGCGTCGGATGCGCATCTTTGTCTATGCGCTGATTTCGGTGAGTCTTTTATTCGAGTTGCAGCAATGGGGCATCTATCATGACTTGGCTTCTCAAGTGCGGCTGGAGGGATACGAGGTGTTGCCTTATTCTTTCAAGTATGCTTGGTTCAATTATATGCTGTTGGCATTGTTCACCGAGATATTCGCCATCGGCGTGAAGATAAAGGAAGAGCAGGATTTAACGGTTTAATGTGGGGGGAGGATTATGAAAAAGATAAGTATATTGGGTATCCTGGCTATATTGGTCATTGTTGCAGAGTTTACCTATGCGATGATAGCGGGCTGGGTGGATATGAAGAATAGTTTTCTTGAGGGTTACAATAGTGTAAATGTGCATTCGGGAACTCCACAGCCGGAGTATTCCGGTTTATTTGATAAGGTATATGTGGATGTAAGACCTTTGGAAACGACAGCAGTCGATTCCTTGACGAATCGTTTTGCCGATAAGTCAGTACCTTATCAGGTAAAGAGAATAGGCACTGTGATTGTCCCCACTGTCTGGAGTTCCATAGTGAACTTCTTTGCCATGTTTGCCATCATTCCTTTCTTTGTAGGAATCTATTGTCTGATACGTTTGCTGGTATCCATCTCAAAGCGGGAAGTGTTTACTTCGGATAATGTAGCCCGGTTGCGTTTCTTTACTTATTCGTTTGCTGCATTGTACGGCTTGATGACTTTGCACGATTGGCTGAATCATCTTGAAGCAGTGAAGCAAGTGGCTCTGCTGGGCTATGAAGTGGTTGCATCGCATGATACGGATTTCACATCCCTGGTTATTATAATTCTTTTCACCGAGATATTTGCCGCCGGGGTGAAGATAAAGGAAGAACAGGACTTGACTATTTAAAAGTGAGAGGAGGGATTATGACACTTATGAAACAAAAGGAACCAAAGGAACCAAAGAGACGGATAGCGCTTATTATGAATGTGCTGTTTTATTTCTGTGGACTATGTATTGGTGGCGGCATTGTTCGTAATCTGACATTGTGCTATGAGTTGGGAAAGGATGATACTGCTAATTTTATCTGGCACATATTACCCGAATCAGTAACAATGCTGGTGATGACAATATGTGGCTTGTGTATTTTTCTCATTCTCCGCAATGTGAAGAAAGAGGAAGTGTTTGTTTATCAGAATTCATCTTTGATACAAACCATTGGGGTGCTGATAGCATTGAATGGGCTTTTTCAGGTAACTCTCTCCTGGTTTACTCCCGAAGGAGTACCGACTGATACTTCTTATCGGATATTCGTGTTATTGGGAGTTTTCATCATCTTTATGGGCTATCTTTTTAAGATGGGAGTTCGTATGCGTGAGGAACAAGAGTTGACGATTTAAATAAAAGTGAAGAGCGCGATATGAAGAAAAGTGTGAAATATGGTCTGTATTTCGTTGTCGGACTTGTGGCGGTTTTATTGTTGGCAAGTATTGTCTATTTTCTCCTCTTGTTTCCGGCCTTTGACGGGAAGTGGAAAGTCTATATTGTAATGCCGTGGATGTATCTGTGCATATATGGTTATTACCGGTTGACGAAACGGTACACTGACTGGTGGTGTGAGTGGGAAAAGAATAATTGATAAATAGAACACAATTATATGATTATAGTAAACCTTGACATAATGATGGCCCGAAGAAAGATATCTTTGGGCGAACTGGCGGAGAAGATTGATATTACGCCTGCCAATCTCTCTATTCTCAAAACCGGAAAGGCTAAGGCCATCCGTTTCTCTACACTGGAAGCAATCTGTAAGGAACTTGATTGCCAGCCGGGGGATATACTGGAGTTTAAGGAGGGATAAATAGGGAGAAGAAGGCGCAAGTAGAGGTTTGTCTTATCCTGATATAGGTAGACACATTTATTAGTTTGTAAATGTGTCTACCTATATCAGGATAAGACATAAAAACCGTTACATTCTGGAGTAACGGCTTTTACATTATAGGGTAAACATCCGGTAAATATAATCTGCTGATTATTAGCTTATATATTGTCGGTCGTAACCTTTAGATGTCTTTCGCTTTGAAGGCCAGCGCATACATTCGCATCTGCTTTACCATAGACAGCAGTCCGTTGCTACGGGTGGGCGACAAGTGTTCCTTCAGTCCTATTTTATCAATGAAATAGAGGTCGGCGTTCAGTATCTCATCCGGTGTGTGCCCGGAGAGTACTTTGATAAGCAGTGAAATGATTCCTTTCACAATCAGTGCGTCGCTTTCGGCCTGGAAAATAATTTTTCCGTCCACTTCGTCTGCCTGCAGCCATACGCGGCTCTGGCAACCTTCAATCAGGTTTTGTTCCGTCTTGTATTTTTCGTCGAGCGGTTCCTGCTCGTTTCCTAAATCAATAAGAAGTTGGTACCGGTCCATCCAATCGTCGAAATCATTGAATTCGGCAATTACTTCATCTTGTACTTCGTTGATACTTATCATGGAATTTACTATTTACGATTTACTATTTGATTGTCTATTTCTCATTGTAGATGACTTCGAGCAAGGTCTGTCCCACTGCGTTGAGAGTGCCCTTGTCGATGATGTCCATGGTGTCGTCTATCGTGTGCCAGAAGTCACCGAAGCCGGTGTCGCAGTTCGGGTCATAGTTGATGATGTCTACGCAGGGAATCTGCCGCAGGTTGTATACATACATATGGTCGTCTGTCACTTCGGTGCCTTTTTCTTTGGGGAAGAAGTTGCCGAAGCCCAGGCGGTGGGCTGTGTTCCATATCTTGTTCACGTACTTACCGGCGGTTCTTTGAGAGAACTGTTCCTTGTAGAAGGTGGCGTTCTTTCCACCCACCATGTCGAGCAGGATGCCGTAGCGGGCATTATAGCCGTCTACATGAGGTACTCGTCCCCAATATTGCGAGCCCAGGCACCAAGTGTCGTTCTTGTATGCACCTTGATAGAAGTAGGGGATGCCATAGTCTTCGGCGTCAAAGAAGATGATGTCGATGCCTATGGCTGGAGCCTGCTGCTGTAGTTGGCGGGCCACTTCGAGCAATACGCCCACACCGCTGGCTCCATCGTTCACACCCAGGATGGGGCTGTGATGCTTCGTCTTATCGGCATCCTGGTCGGCATAAGGACGGCTGTCCCAATGGGCACAGAGCAGTACACGCCTTTTGCTTTCCGGATTATAGGCGCCGATAACATTGCGCGCTTTCAGGATGGTGTTGTCGTAAGCCACCAGGTCGGCATGCTGGTTGTATACTTTGGCGCCGAATTCTTCCAGCTTCTTGGCAAGGAATTCTCCACAGGCTTTGTGGGCGGCGGTGTTGGGCACGCGCGGACCAAAATCCGCTTGGGTCTGTATGTATTGATATGCACTGTCTGCACTGAACTGAGGCACTTGGACAGTCGCTTTGGTCGCATCGCCCTCACTGTCATTATCGGCTGCAGACTTGCTGCTGTTGTTGCTGCATGCCACTATCGCTACAATCAGCAACAGCAGCAACGGGATGAATGTATAATTCCGTTTCATTCTCTTTCTGTATTAAAACTTAGTTTCACTTCTTTCTTTCCAACTTTCAGTGTTACCGCAGCGCCGTTTATCAGCGGTACATTCATGCTGACATGTCCGACGGGAAAATCGAAACATATCGGGTAATCGTATTCCTTCACCAAATCGGCCAATGCGCCATATAGGTCTTTTCCCAGGGACTTGTTCTCCTCGTATTCGGTGAATTGTCCGATGATGAGGCCGGAAAGCTTGTCGAGGACACCTCCCAGTTTGAGATTGTACATCATGCGTTCCACCGCATGCGGGCGTTCTCCCACATCTTCGATGAAGAGGATGGTGCCTTCGGCGGGAATATCGTAAGGAGTACCACGCAGCCCGTAGAACACAGACAAATTGCCGCCGCGCAACACGCCTTTTCCCTCTCCCTTATGATTTAGTTTGTGCCCCGGGCAGACATAACTGAATGCTTCGGTTCCTCCCAATGCCTGCCCGAATAGTATATCCTTCAGTGCTTGTGTGCAGAAGTCGTCTTCCGGTTCTACTGTGAGATGGCGCGCCATGGGGGCGTGCAACGACGCGAAGCCATTCTGCTGGAACAGATTATGGAGGGCGGTGATGTCACTGAATCCGATGAGCCATTTGGGATGCTGCCTGAACTTGGTAAAATCCAGTTTGCCTATCAGATGCACGGCTCCGTAACCGCCCCGACTACAGAATATGACTTTGGCTTCTTCATCGTCCATGGCTTCCTGCAGGTCCTCGAGGCGTTGCCGGATATTTCCTGCATACGTTCCGTTGGAACTCCCCGCGTGCTTTGCGAATACGACTTCCAGCCCCCAGGACTTCAAACGTTTGTAGGCGCCTTTCAGGAAAGATTTGTCAATCTTGCTGGAAGGGGAGAGAACAATGACACGATCACCTTCCTGCAGATACGGAGGGAAAATAAGACTACCCATATTATATTATCAATCTATTTTGGGCAAAAGTACACAATTCACCACAGATATCACAGATTAACACGGATTTTTAACAGAAGAGAGGGAGGTCATATATGATATATAATCAACAGAGTAACTCAAATTCTGTTCAAATCCGTGTCAATCTGTGTAATCTGTGGTGAACATATCAAAATGATATTAAACATATAAAATTTCAATGGGGCAAATGCCGTATTTCTCGACATTTTTTTAGATATTTGCTAAAAATCTAACGTTATGGAACCGATACGGAACTTTGCCCAGTTAACAGCCCACCTGAAAACCTTGAATAAGAGGAAACGTATTGCGGTAGTCTGTGCCAATGACCCTAATACAGAATATGCCATATCCCGTGCCTTGGAGGAGGGGATTGCGGAATTTCTGATGATTGGCGATTCTGCCATATTGGAAAAATATCCCACCTTGAAGAAATATCCTCAATATGTCAGTACCTTGCATATAGAAGATTCCGATGAGGCTGCACGTGAGGCGGTGCGTATCGTACGCGAGGGTGGAGCGGACATCCTGATGAAAGGCATCATCAATACCGACAATTTGCTACGTGCCATTCTGGACAAGGAACATGGTTTGTTGCCTAAAGGAAAGATTCTGACCCATCTGGCCGTGATGCAGATACCTACTTACGATAAACTGCTCTTTTTCTCCGATGCTGCGGTCATTCCCCGCCCGACACTGCAACAGCGCATTGAAATGATTTGGTATGCCATCCATACTTGCCGCCATTTCGGGATAGAGCAGCCACGCATCGCGCTGATTCATTGCACGGAGAAGGTTAGCGCCAAATTCCCCCATTCATTGGACTATGTGAATATTGTAGAACTGGCGGAAGCCGGAGAGTTCGGCAATGTCATCATCGACGGCCCGCTGGACGTGAAGACTTCTTGTGAGAAGACGAGCGGCAACATCAAAGGCATTGTATCACCGATTGACGGGGAGGCGGATGTGTTGATATTCCCAAACATCGAATCGGGTAATGCTTTTTATAAGGCTGTATCTCTGTTTTCTCATGCCGATATGGCCGGGTTGCTGCAAGGACCCTCATGTCCGGTGGTATTACCGTCGCGTAGCGATTCCGGTTTGTCCAAATATTACAGCATTGCCATGGCTTGCCTGACCAGCGGGGTGAAAGAACCTTGATTGTAATTAGTAATTTGTAGTTCGTAATTTGTAAATCGTAATCAATGAAAATACTGGCAGTAAATCCCGGTTCCACCTCGACAAAAATTGCTGTCTATGAGGATGAAACTCCCCGTCTGGTACTCAACATCCGGCATTCGGTGGAGGAGCTTTCCCAATTTCCCCGCATCATCGACCAGTTCGAATTCCGCAAGCACTTGGTGCTGGAAGCGCTGGAGGCCAATGACATTCCCTTTAAGTTCGATGCCATCGTCGGCCGTGGGGGATTGTTGAAACCCATTCCTGGCGGTGTGTATGCCGTGAACGATGCCATGTTGGACGATATGCTCCACGCCATGCGTACCCACGCCTGCAACTTAGGTTGTCTGATAGCCCACGAACTTGCCGCCATGCTGCCCGGCTGCCCCTCTTTCATAGCCGATCCCGGCGTGGTGGACGAGCTGGACGATGTGGCACGCATCACCGGTTCGCCTCTGATGCCCAGCATCACCATCTGGCACGCCTTGAACCAGCGAGCCATCGCCCGGCGCTATGCTGCCGAGCGTAGTGCCCTGCAGCCCGAAGCTCCCGTGCATTACGAAGACCTCAATCTGATTGTCTGTCACTTGGGTGGAGGCGTTTCCGTAGGAGTCCACCGCCACGGCCGTGCGGTGGACGTGCCCAATGCCCTCGACGGTTTCGGTCCTTTTTCGCCCGAACGTGCAGGTACCCTGCCCGCCGGGCAACTGATAGACCTTTGTCACTCGGGGCGTTACACTACCGAAGAACTGAAGAAACGTATTTCCGGCAAGGCGGGACTTGCCGCCCATTTGGGTACTACCGACATTCCCGCCATAGAGAGGCGCATCGCTGAGGGAGACACCCATGCCGCTTTGGTGCTTGATGCCATGATTTACCGCATTGCCAAGGAGATAGGCGGTGCTGCTGTTGTGCTTTATGGCAAGGTGGACGCCATTCTGCTTACGGGAGGTATGGCACATTCCGAGTACATCACTTCGCGGTTGCAGGAGCGCGTGTCTTTCCTTGCTCCCGTCCACGTCTATCCCGGAGAAGACGAATTGGAAGCATTGGTAATGAATGCGCTGGGAGCTTTGCGTGGAGAGCTTCCGGTGCAGGTTTACCGATAATAATCATATCGCTTTTGTTCTTCATGAAAGTGTCATAACTCACCACAGATTACACAGATTCACACAGATAAATATGTCAGATATCAATAAACTAAAAAAATCTGCGTGAATCTGTGTAATCTGTGGTGAGTTATGACATATATGGAATCCCGGTTTACTTACCGTAATCGTCGTACATCATCAACAGATGTGAGGAGCTCCAGCTGAAATGGGGAGCTTTCAGGCGTTCGCCGGTATGGGTTCCGTAGTTCTCGTGGATGGGAGCACCCTCTTTCAGCCCACTCAGGCGGTCGAAGACTTGCAGCGTATATTCATCTGCCAGCCGGTTGTAGCCGTAGTTGCGCAGTCCGCGGATGGCAAAGTAGGTTTGGTCCAGCCAGATGGGGCCACGCCAGTAGCCGCGCGGATTGTATTTGGGATTGTCGGCGGCAATGGTCGGGAAGGGGATATACGTGGAGAACTTTGCCGTATCTTGAAGCATGGGCAGCATGCTGTCCACTTGCGCTTGTGTGGCAATCCGGGTCCACAACGGAGTGTAGGCTTCGCAGCCCGGCTCTTCGATGAATGAACCGTCCTTCAGGCGGCGATCGCAGAAGAAGTTGATGTTCTTGTCAAAGAAATAGTCGGCTACCTGGCTACTGTAGTCCGGTGCGTCGAAAGGTATCTTCAGCAGGCTGGAGAATTTCTTCAGCAGTTTGCATTCCAGTGCCAGATAAGCGTTCAAGTCCACACTCTCCTGATCCATACTCCAGGCATCCTCGTAGCCTTCGTTTTTCAGCATCACGGCGCCGTCAAAACGGATGGCGTTGTCCATGCCGCTTTCCCAGGCGGCAGCTTCCAGTGTTCCGTCGGTAGCACCGTACTCGCACATGCCATTGCGGTTGTGGTCGCGCTTCTCGTACCACCATCTATAATAGGAGAGCAGTTGCGGATACATCTCGGCAACGAAGGCGGTGTCACCCGTATGGGTAAATATTTCATCGACAGCCCAGCATACCAAGGGAGGCTTGCTGTCACGGGCATTGTTCTCGGAGGGGTCGGTGTAGATACAGTCGATAATCATGCCGTCCGGTTGCTGGTAGTCGAACATGGCTCGGATGTTGTTCTTGGCCAGTTCGGGGTCGAATTTGGCGGTTCCGGCACTGAAGCGCCAGCTATCCCATGCCCAAAAGCCGACGAAATAGCCTACGGCATGGCTCGGGATGATACCTTCGTGAAGCAATCCACCGCGGTGTGTCCGCCAATTGGAGATGAGCGTGGTGACGGCTTTCACGGCGATACGGTCATATTCGGGCTTCATGTCCTTGCGCAGTATCTTGGTGAGGTAACCTTCCCAACGTTCGGCATTGGCTTGCAGGGCGGGGGCGGGATTGTTGAGCAGGCTCGGCAGGTTTTGCAGGTTGGCAGTCATCTCTTTTTCGGAAGTGAAGAAAGAGATGGCTACGTTGACAGGGTAGCGCGGAGAGCGGACGAGGGCTGTATAGTTATTGTCGGTCTTGGCCAGCTCTACATTAGGAGTGAAGGTCACGGTTACGGTTTCGCCACTGGGATGACGGGCGATGACGGAGTTCTGTTCTACGCTGACGGTGATGTCTTTGCCCCATTGGCTACCGGAGAGCAGCAGGTCTTCAGCCGTGTCGGCTTCGATGCGCAGCAAGGCGGTCGAGGCACTTGTGAAGTTGAGCCGTTGCGTGATGCTCCCGTGGGTGGAATGTGCCGACATATAGAGCTCGCCGGGGTAATAGCAAGTGGAATCCGGAACAAAAATCTCTTGTGTATCTTTGGCAAAGCTTACGACGGCGGCTGACTGTGCCATCCATTGGCGGCGGAACATATCGAGGCTGAAGGGGCCGCAGAAGCCGTTGACCCATTGTTGCCGTTCGGGCAGCGTGAAGCCCATCCACGAGCCGGCGTCGGTGAACCAACCATAGCAGCGGTGCAGGGTGTCGGGAGTGTAGGAGATGTCCAGTATGTCGGCGAAGGCATACCGTTTCTCCGTAGTGCTTTTCATGCCGGGGGTGCAGGCTGCGATGCCTGCGGCCAACAATGTGAAGCAGAGTATGCGTATAAATTTGTATTTCATATGAATGAGGTATTTAACGGTTATTTGTGCGCTTGTTCCGCTGCATCATCCTCCGGTGCGAGAGGGGCGAGCGTGAAGCTGTATTTCCATTCGTGCGGAGTGATGGTGTACTCGGGATGAACTTGTGCTCCCCAGGTATTGTCACCGCCTACGCCCATCTGCTTGTGGTCGATGTTGAGCCATACCATATCTTTCTTCTGGATGCTTCCACCGTGGCGGCGCTCCATCTGTGAGGGACGGTATTCAATGTCTTCCATCGGGAAGTTCCAAGCACTTACGCTCAACGGTTCTTCGCCCACTACCAGCAGGCCTTCGCCGGTTGCATTACGTAGGGCCACCCAGCGTACGTCACAATGATTGGCCGTCTCTTGGGCTCGTACATACGGATGGTACTGTTCCCAGACTGTTGCGTTGTATAGGCCTATCAAGGCTCCCGTCTTGCGGTCGGCATACGTCTCTTGCGGACCACGGCCCAGCCAGGTCATCATTTCATATTCGGCAGGGAGTATCATGCGCATGCCCAGACGAGGCATCTCGCTCAATGGCTTCTTGCCGGGGGTGAAGTGCATGGTTACCTGAACCTTGCCGTCGGGAGTGATTTTGTAGAGAGTCTGCAAATCAGCATCTTGTTCTTCCATGCGGTAGGTCGCAGTGACAGTAGCCGTTTGTCCGGCTTCTGCAACTTCGATGTTCTGCAGTTTGGCATCGCGTCCGGCGTTTCTCCAGGTGCCGCAGCGTATCAGGTGCCCATTTGGAATATCATTATCGGTCAACGGGCGCCAGAAGTTGGGTTGTAGCCCTTCTTTAATCAGATTCTTTCCGGTGTAGTTCAACTCTGTCATTTCACCGTTTCGGGTAGAGAAAGCTACCTGGAAGTTGTTGCCTTTCACGGTCAGTGTTTCGTTGTTGCGGTCTACGGTCAGCGTTCCTTCCACCGGCTGAACGGTTTTGGCTGACGGTGCAGAAGGCAATTCCCATTGTTCGATGGCAACCTCGTGTCCTTTCGGTACTAATGGCGCTTCGTGCTTGGTGAATGCACGCAGTGTGAGGAAATACTCCTTGCCGTCGGCAGGCAGCGCTTTCAGTGGCAATTCTATGTTGGCAGAGTTTCTGGGAGCAATCTTGGGGAAATCCATCTCACCGTTCTGAACGGTCTTGCCGTCGCATTCCACTGCCCAGCGGAGGGTATATCCTTCCAATCCGATGAAATCGTGCCAGTTGGTGACCTTTATCTTGTTCGGGGTGAAGGCAAGCGGTTCGAAGTGGATGTATTGCAATACCTTCTTCACTTCGTAGATGTGCGGGTGCGGGGTACGGTCGGCAGCAACCAGGCCGTTGGCACAGAAGTTGGAGTCGTTGACGACGCCTACAAATCCCATGTCGCCGCCAAAAGCCCAGATGTCGCGCTGGTTCTCGTCCTTGATGGCAAACGTCTGGTCCACCCAGTCCCAAATGAAACCGCCTTGCAGTTGGTCGTACTTGTAAATCAAGTCCCAGTAGTCCTGGAAGTTACCTACACTGTTACCCATGGCATGGGCATATTCGCAGAGAATCATGGGGCGGGCATCACGCTGGTTCACGTGTTGGCGCAACCTCCAGATGCGTGCGTACATGGGGCAATAGATGTCGCTCTTGGAGTTGTAGCCACCCCCTTCGTATTGTGCGGGACGGGTGGGGTCTATCTTTTTGGTATAGTCATACAGAGTTTCGAAGTGCTTGCCGTAGCCCGACTCGTTGCCCATAGACCAAGTCACGATGGCGGAGTAGTTGCGGTCGCGTGCAATCATACGGCTCATCCGCTGCATGAAAGACACCTCCCAGTCGGGATAGTTGGCAAGGGTCTCATCTTTGTGGAACATCATGCCATGGCTCTCGATGTTGGCTTCGTCTACCATATAGAGTCCGAATTCCGTGCAAAGCTCGTACCACGCATAGTTGTTCGGGTAGTGGCAGTTGCGTACACCGTTCAGGTTGAACTGCTTCATCAGCTGGATGTCGTGTATCATGGACCCCACGGTGATGGTACGTCCCTTGTGCGGGTCGTGCTCGTGACGGTTCACCCCCTTGAAGAGGACGGCCTGGCCGTTAATCATCTGCATGCCGTTCATCATTTCCACGGTACGGAAGCCGAAAAGGTGTGTAAAGGATTCCAGAGGTTTCCCTTGTGCGTCAAAGGTGCTGACTACCAGCGTGTAGGTGTTCGGTGTTTCGGCATTCCAGGTGCGTGCATTCGGGAAGACTTGCTGCTGGGTAAACAAGGTGTCCGTGGCAGAGGCTATGGACTTCTTCCGGTCATAGATAACCTTATCCCTGTCCATTACCTTCACTTCCACCGTTTCTCCGGCTTTAGGCCGATGGAGGAATACATCCAGCTTTAGTTCGCCATCCTTGTAGTTGTTTATCAGTTCCGCTGTCATCCGGAAGTCCTTGACGCGGCTCTGGGGGCGGGCGTAGAGATAAACACTCCGTTCGATGCCGCTGTATTTCCAGTAGTCCTGGCCTTCCAAGTAGGAACCGTCGCTATAACGGAATACTTTTACAGCCAGTCTGTTGTTGCCCTTCTTCAGCAGCTTGGTGATGTTGAAGTGCGACGGCAGGCGGCTGTCCTCGGCATAACCCGCCAATTCGCCGTTTACCCATACATAGTAGGCAGACTCCACTCCTTCGAAATCGAGGAAAACGTCCATGCCTTCCCAACCTGCCGGGACGGTGAACTCGCGGATATAAGCACCTACGGGATTGTAGTCGGTAGGCACGTAGGGCGGATTGGGGGGGAACGGATAACGGGTATCTGTATAGATAGGTGCATCGAAGCCTTGCAGTTCCCAGCTTCCCGGAACTTCAATTTTACTCCACTTGCGGGTACTGAATCCGGGCTTGTGAAAGTCTTTGGGGCAGAGGTCATTGTTCTTTGAAAAAAGAAATTTCCAGGTGCCGTCCAGAGTGATACGGCGTTCCGTTGCAGGATTAACGTCGAACCGTACGTCGGCGGGCAAGGCACGTTGTTTCAATGCGTTGGCTTCATTCGTAAACGGGGTGAAGTGGGCGTGCATCGGTTCTCTGTTCATTTCGTTGACTTGCGGGTTCTGCCACGGCTCGTTGTCGGCCAGGGCACCGGTGCAAAGCAGCGAAGAAAGGAGAAAGGTATAAAGTTTGGTTTTCATTATTAATAGGATTTAGTGATATAAAAATGGCTCTTGTCAGAGACCGGTGTCTGTCAAAAGAGGGTAAAAGCCCTATATCGAGCAGAACAATGTCACCAGGAACGGAACGCTGAAATCGACCACAAACCCGTGGAAGATGGAAACTACGACAAACTGCTGTCCGGCTGTCCGTGTGATGATCGGCAGTGTGGTGTCCATCGTCGTGGCTCCTCCGGCAGAGATGGGGGCAAGGTTTCCGAACCATCGTACCAGCAACGGGGCGGCCAGCAGTGTCAGAATCTCCCGGCTGATATTGGCAAGCAGGGCGATGGTGCCCAGCTCGGCTCCCTTGTATTCGGTAATGAAGATACTGGAGAGCGAGTAATAGCCGAATCCCGAGCCTACGGCCAGACAGTCCGTTATAGAACGGTGTGTCAGAATCAGACTGACGGCTGCCGAACCTGCCAGTGTTCCCAGTATCGTCATGATGGGCAGGAATACCAGTCGCGGATTGAGTGAACGGAAGTTCTTCAGGGTCTGCGGGTCGTTGCCTACGCTCAACCCTACACTGAACATCAGCGCGCAAAGCGCGTAATAGCTGATATTGGTTTCTGCAATATCAAAAGGCAGCAGATGGCACACACCACAAATCGTACCCAATACAAAAAAGCCCACAATGATAAGACTTCCTTTCATGCCCTGCCTCCTTTCCTTTTATACAAGGCTCTCCAGAGTGCCCAAGCAGCGATAACACTTCCCAAGGTCCCTCCCAGGGTGAGTATCACAGCTTCAAGACCTATGGTATGGAGCCCCTTGATGATTTGCTCGTTGCTTCCGACCTCGATGCCGAGGATAAACAGCAGCAGCCAGATGAGCAGGGTGATGATTTGGTGGATTTTCTTTAAGTCCCGTTTCCGTAAGAGATAGCCCAACAGCATTCCCGTGAGCATTAGTCCGATGATTGTAAACATATCTATGTCGTTTTTTAGTGGCAAAGATAGTATGGTCTATTTTTGCAGGTGCAAAGATAAAGCTTTCAAAGTAAACGAGGCGGCATTGCCGGGGCGAATGCCGCCTCGATATACTATTTGGAGAAAAGGATTATTCGTTTATTTCATTGTTGGTCTGAATCTCCATCAGAGGAATGGGCAGGAAGGAGTGGGTAGATGCACTGAATCCGGTTCTGCCGTCAGCCTTCATGGCTTCGTCCAGTTTGCCCCAACGACGGAGGTCGTAGAAGCGTGAGTTTTCCAGTGTGAATTCCACCAGACGTTCATGCTCAATTTGCGCTTTAACAGCAGCTTGGTCACTTCCGGTCATGGCAGGCAGCTTGCCGTGCACGCTACGTACTTCGTTAATCAATGGAATGGCTTTTTCTGGATGACCTTGTTCATTGTAGACTTCAGCCTTCATCAGCAATACATTGGCATAACGCATCAGTGGCATGTTGGTACCTACGTAGTTTTGTGCGTAGTCGCTCCAAGTTGAAGGCATGTATTTACGGTAATTATATCGGGTGGCGGAATTCTCATCATAGATGTCATCGTAATTGTACCCCAGGATGTGCCCGCCTTCGTAGTAATACGGATCATCAAACATCATGGAACCATAGGCACGGGCATCGTACATGTTACCTTCGGCAATGCGTCCTTCTTTCAGAAATTCGTTGTACATCATGTCGCTGACACGGATTTCGTCCCAACCGGACATGCTGCCCGGAGCCACCCAGAAGTGGAGTACGTGCTTGTGGAAAGTACCGTCGGCCGTACTGTTGGTAAACTGAAGTTCCAGAATGGACTCTTTGCAATTTTTGTTGGTTCCGTCGAACATGCTTCCGTAGTCGGACTCCAGTTCGTAGCCGGTCACTTTGTTGAAAGCGGCTTCTGCCAGCCCCAGGTATTCGGCCTTTTTGTCACTTTCTTCATAAGCACGGGTCAAGTAAGCCCATCCCAGGTAAGAGTAGGCTGCTCCTTTGGTTACACGTCCCGCTTCGGAAGAAGGGCGGTCTTGTGGCAGCATGCTGCCTGCTTTGTCCAGTTCAGTACAGATAAAGTCCCATGCTTCCGTTCTGGTAGACAATGCTTTGTGAGTCTGGGATTCTCCGGTCAGATATTCATTGCGGATAATGATTTTCTCCCAGCTCATAATCAGTTTGAAATGATAGTAGGCACGCAGGAACAGAGCTTCGCCCGTAAGATGGTTCTCGTCATCGGCACTCATCTTCTCACCGCTGGTCTGTACTTTGTCAATACCGTATAATACGTTGTTGGCGTAGTTGATGCCATTGTAATTGTTCATCCAGTATTCTTTGATGCTGGAGTTCTCATTGTTGTAGGTGAATCCGTACAATGCAGCCCATTCCGGATAGTTGTTGACGTCCTGGCCTTTTACCATCTCATCGCTACGGAAGGTTTCCACAACAAACTTGACTTCTGCAACCGTGTAAGAGCCGGTGCGGTTATCCAGCTGGCCATATACCGCTGATAGACCTGCCTCTACATCGGCTTTATCTCTCCAGTATTTGTCTGTAGAAAAGTCGGGAGACTCTGTCGTCAGGAAATCATCGCATCCTGCCAGTAAGGCGGCGCATAAGAAAGAGGCTATATATATAATTTTTTTCATTGTCTTCTTGTTTTTAATGGTGATTAGAATGTAACTTGCAGACCTACTACAAATGAGCGGGTGAACGGGTATACAAAGGAGTCTACACCGGTGTCCAGAATGCTTGAAGAGAATTCAGGGTCGATACCGGAATATTTAGTGATGGTAAAGAGATTCTCTCCACTGACATAGAGGCGGCATTTTTCAAGATACATTTTCTTAGCTAAAGCTCTGGACAAGCTGTATCCTAACTGCAACTGGCGAAGGCGGACGAAGTTACCGTTTTCGAGGAAGCGATCGGATTCACGGGTATTTTCATTCGGGTCACCCAGTACAGCTCTTGGCATACTTGTTCCTGCGTTTTGCGGTGTCCATGCATTCATGGTGCTTGTGAAGTAGTTTCTACCGGCGTCCATTCCTTCATAATACAGACGGTTTACGTTGTAGAGTTTGTGCCCCCATGCACTGCCAAACTGGAAGGAAAGGTCAAAGTTCTTATAGGAACCGCTGAATGACAAGTTGGCTTCCACCTTGGGAATACCGGAACCGGAATATACCTTGTCGCCGGAGTCGATGCTTCCATTGCCGTCTACATCCTTGAAGCGGATATCACCGGCTTTGGCACTCGGCTGGAGACGTTCGCCTGCACTGTTTACGTAAGCAGCAGCTTCTGCATCAGTCTGGAATATGCCGTCAGTCTGATACAGCCAGAAGCTGGCTACCGGATAACCTTTCAGTGTTTGGGTTACGAAGTGGCCGTCACCCTTCCAGGCAGAACCATAAAGTACCTGGTTCGGGTCTGCCTTCAACATTTCGTTGTGGATGGTAGAAAGGTTGAAACCGATATTATAGTCGAAACCGTTGATGTTGTCTCCATAGTTCAATTCAAGCTCGAAACCTTTGTTTACCATCTTTCCTACGTTGACAGTAGGATTGTAGATACCTGCAGAAGGCGGCATGACTTTTTCAATCAGTAAGTCTTCCGTTGTGTTGTAATAGTAGTTAAGGCTACCGCTCAACTTATTGTTGAAAAGACCGAAGTCGAAACCGATGTTTTTGGTATCGGTAGTTTCCCAACGCAAATCGTCGTTTACCAGATAGAGGTTGGACATGCCGGCCCAAGGATTACCACCTTGTATGTAGCTCATCCATTGGGTGTTGCTGTTACTCATTGTTGGCGCATAATAGTAGCCCAGTGCACTCTCGCTACCCAGGCGTCCCCAGCTGGCGCGGAACTTCAAGTTGCTGATAGGGGTATTTTTGGGGAAGAAATCTTCCTCGCTGATTCTCCATCCCACTGCTACGGAAGGGAAGGTACCCCAACGGTTGTTTTTACCGAACTTGGAAGAGCCGTCGGAACGTACAGTCACTTGCAGCAAGTAACGGCTGGCGTATGAATAGTTGAAGCGTCCGAAGAAAGAAGCGCGGTTGTAATCGTAGAAAGTACCTGTGCCGGCAAATGTACCGCCGATACCTGCATCGATTGTGGGAGATGTCGGGTCGAAGAATCCGCCGGGAACCTCGCTGGAACTCAGACTGCCGCCTACTACATCATATTCGGTTTTCTTGCCTTCCACGTTGACAGAACTTTTATCCTGATGGGCGGAAATGATGGAGTTACCTACCATGGCAGTAACGGAGTGCTTGCCGAAGTCTTTCATGAAGGTCAATACATTCTCGAATGTTTGCTTACGATAGTATGAGTTGTACTCGTAGTTATAAGGATAGAGGCTCGGCTCTTGTGCATTGGCTTCGTATTTGGCACGATGATAACGGTCGTTGTAGTAGTAACCGTCGTACGTATAGCTTGTTTTGAATGTAAGCCACGGGGCGAGCTTCATGGTCAGACCGATATTGCCGGTAATGTCGTAGCCCGTATATTTTCTGTCTTTGTAATGGTCGTCTGCCATGACATTACGGTTGGTTGGGAATTCCATCTTGGTACCGTCTACCGACATGTCGGTCAGACCGTATCCGTATGTCTGGTTTTCGTCGTAAACGGGCACCAGTGGCGAAATGGAGTACATTTCTTTCAAGGAATACTGGGGCTGTTTGCTTTGTGTGACCTTGAAGTTCAAGCTCGCATCGAAATCAAAGATATATTTGTGCGCATTCAGTTTCAGGCGGGCATTATCCTGGATGTAAGAGTTACCCTTAAAGATACCCTTCTCGTCGGCATGCCCATAAGAAAGTGAATATTTGGCAACTTCAGAACCTCCGATGAGGTTTACATAATAGTTCTGTGCGATACCGGTACGGAGCATTTCATCCTGCCAGTTTGTATCGGCACCGGTAGGGTTCTGTCCATTCTTGTACGTAAGATAAGCGGGCTTGTTTGTTCCTGCATTCTCGTACATCATGTTGTGCACTTTCAAGTAGCCGTCTGCATTGAGCATGTCGAACTTCTTGGCTACCGAGTTGACCGTCATATACGTATTAAAGGAAACTTTCAGCTCTCCTTCCTTTCCGTTCTTGGTAGAAACGATGACTACACCATTGGCGGCCACAGAACCGTAAATGGCAGCGGCGGCACCATCTTTCAGGATTTCCATGGATTCGATATCCTGCGGATTGATGGTGTTGATGTCACCAGGATACCCGTCGATGATGTAAAGCGGCTCATTGTCACCCATAGTCTTGATACCACGGATTTTTACAGAAATGCTTGCACCTGCATTACCTCCCGATTTCAAAACGCTTACACCGGCAATTTTACCTTGCAGTGCTTCGGTTGCGCTGGTAGTGGCACGCTTCATCAAATCTTCCGCTTTCACCGAAGAAATGGCACCGGTCATATCACTCTTCTTCATCGTACCGTAACCTACGACTACGACTTCATCCAGCATTTCAGAATCATCTTTCAATGCTATTTTGATGTTCTTCTGCCCGTTGAGGGGAATTTCCTGGGTTACATAACCCACATAAGAGATTACCATAGTTGTTTTGGGAGAGACTGTCAACGTAAAGTTGCCGTCAACGTCGGTGATGCAACCATTACTGGTTCCTTTTTCCAGGACACTGGCACCGATAAGAGATTCTCCTTTGGTATCGGTTACGGTACCGGTTAGCTGGATGGTTTGCGCTAATGCACTTAGCGGCGCTAGACATACAAAGAGTAAGGCAAGTAGTAATACTCTTTGCATTGAGAAATACTGTTTAATTTTACCCATGTGTGATAAAGTTTTTTAAGGTTAATACTTTGTTTTTCACAAGGGCAAAGGAAGTGATATAATTAAAAGGTTAGCTATGACCTTTATCTATAAAATATCTACAAAGGGGGTTGAAAGTACTGTTATTTAATCTACAATCCGATTGCTAAATCGTTGAATAATAGTATTATATTCTAATATAATCTATCTACAAGAGAGCTTTTCTCTTTGGCTTCGTTTTTAGAAACTCTGAAGGTATTCAACCAAGTCTTCTTCTGTGGATAAGTTCAAAGATTTGCGTAAACGATACCGGTTCATATTGATTGTTTTGGGAATGGTACCGGTTATCATGGAGATTTCTTTGGTTGACAGATTGACGCGTAATAGAGTTGCTAGGTATTTTTCACCTTGCGTCAGATTAGGATGCTTTAGTGCGAGCCGGTCCAGGAATTCCTTGTTCTTTTCTTCTATATTCAGCAATAAGCTACTGTTTGTCTTATCTCCGCTTTGATATTGGCTGATGAAGGCATTCACTTTCTTCAGGTGGGGAATGAGTGTTTGGTTATCCATTTTATAACCCTCTTTAATCATTCCACGTATCTTGTCGAGTAGCTCATTGCGGCTTCTTAGGAACACGGCAAAGCTGGTAACCTCCTGGCGGCTGTCATCCAAAGCACTCTGCACGTTTTTCAGTTCCATTTCTTGCTGTTGTAGTTTCAGTTCGGATACTTCGCGTTCGGAGAGTTCCAGCTGATAGCGGGTTTCAATCAGTTGCAGGTCTTTTCTGCGTTTATACCATTTATATAAGAAGATACTGACAGCCAAACCGAGAATAAGTATGCTGCCCAAGAGCCATAGATTGCGTTTCAGCAGTTCTATTTCATAGATTTGTTCCTGCATTTCAGTGGCATGCTTCTGGTCTTGATATCTTTTATAGGAGATTTCCAGCTCAATGTTACGCAGCTTGTTACTGCTTTGTAGCTCTTTGCTCAGGTGCTGCATTTTCTCCAGGTATTTATAGGCTTGGGCATAGTCACCTATAGCTGCATATACCATGGACGAATATTCGTAATTGTCGCAAATCAGTTCGCGGGCTCCGATGTTGTGGGCATACTCGTAGGCTTTATGCAAGGCTTCCAAGGCTTTGGAGTATTGCTTGTCATAGTAATACTGTTTCCCCATGTTGTTGTAGTTTTCGCCAAGAGACCATTGGGCATCCAGATTCTTGTTGATGGTGATGGCTTCCTGGATGAAAGAAAGTTTCTCTTCCGTATTTCCCCGGTACAGACAGAGGTTGTTCAGGTTGGTTGCAATCTCTTTCAGGTTTCGTTGGGCACGGTTGATGGCCAGCGCACGCTGGAAGAAACGCTCGGCAACGGTAAATTCACTCATGAAGTGGTGCATTACTCCACGTTCGTTATAGCATCCGGCCACAGAGGTGGAATCGCCGATGGATTTGAAGATGGAGGTTGCTTTGTCGTTCAGTTCAATGGCTTTGTTGTAATCGCCTAGTTTGCTGTATACACGCCCCATCAAGGAGCAGAGTTGTGCCATTTGTTTTTTGTTGGTGGGATGGATATATTTTTGGGTGTCATAAAGATTCTTGATACTTAGGTCGAAGTTCCCCAACAATTGTTCGGCTTGACAGTAGAGAATCATAGCTTGTGCGCGGACCTCACTGGGCTCATCTTCGGGAAACAAGGCAGAAGCCTGAGCTGCATAGTAGGAAGCTTGTTTGGGGTTGTTGTACAGGTATTTCTGTGCTTGGTCAATCAATTTCTGTGCTTGCTGCATGTCTTGAGCTTGCAGTGGGGCAGCTGCTGACAGAAGACATACGAGTAGTAGACATAGGTTTTTCTTCATGGCATCGTCTTGTTTCTGCAAATTTAATTAATTCTTCTTAGAAGTCCGGTTTCCCTCCAAAAAGATTTATCTTTGTGCCTCAAAGATAGCGATATATATGTTATTACCTTATTTGAATAAAGATTTGATAGAGGCAGGATGCGATGAGGCCGGTCGCGGCTGTCTGGCCGGTGCGGTCTATGCCGCTGCTGTTATTCTGCCAACGGACTTTAAGAATGAACTTTTGAACGACTCCAAGCAGCTGACGGAAAAACAACGCTATACCTTGCGTGAAGTGATTGAAAAAGAGGCTCTGGCATGGGCGGTGGGCGTCGTCTCTCCCGAAGAAATTGACAAAATCAATATTCTCAATGCCTCCTTTCTTGCCATGCACCGTGCTGTTGACCAACTGAATGTCCGTCCGCAACATCTGCTGATAGACGGCAACCGCTTTAAAAAATATCGGGACTTGCCGCATACTACCGTAGTGAAAGGAGACGGGAAGTACCTTTCCATCGCTGCCGCCTCCATTTTGGCAAAGACCTATCGTGATGACTACATGAACCGCCTTCACGAGGAATATCCGTATTATGACTGGAATCGTAACAAGGGGTATCCCACCAAGAAACATCGTGCCGCCATTGCTGAGCGGGGTACTACACCCTATCATCGCTTGACGTTTAATCTCTTGGGGGATGGGCAGTTGTCGCTGAACTTCGGACAATGATGCTGTTTAGAACCACTTAATCCTTCTGAACCATACGAATGTCACTGCTGATAATATTGCCGACAAAAGTATGATGAAAATAAACGCGTGCGGAAAACTCTCCAGGTGGATGTCCACATTCATGCCGTAGAAACTGGCTATCAACGTGGGAATCATCAGTGTAATGCTGAGGCTTGTCATACGTTTCATGATGGCATTCACATTGTTGGAGATGATGGAGGCGAAGGCATCCATGGTTCCCGTCAGAATATCACTGTAGATGTTCACGGTATTGTATGCCTGCTTCAACTCGATGACCACGTCTTCCAATAATTCCAAATCCAGATAATTGGTGTCCTGAAAGATGTTTTTCAGCCGTCCTATCATCACTTCATTGCCACGGATGGAAGTGTTGAAGTAGACCAGCGTCTTCTGCAGCTTCATCAGTTGCAGGAGGTCTTCGTTGCGGATGCTTTTCTCCAGCTCTTTTTCGGCGGTGGCCACATCGTTGTTTATCTGTTTCAGATACTTCAGGAACCAGACGGCGGAAGAGTAGATGATTCGCAGAATCAAATCCAGTTTATTGTTGACGACTATGTTCTTCCGGCGTGTGTGCTGGATGAAGTCCGGTATCAGCTCCGTGTGGTGATAGCAGACAGAAACGATGATTCCGTCATTGGTGATAATGCCGATGGGCACGGTGATGAACGGCACGCCGCGTTGGTTGCTCTGCATCGGGATGCGGAGGATGGTCAGCAGCCAGTTGTCTTCTGTTTCCGTACGCGGGCGCTCGTCCACGTCGGCTATGTCTTCCAGGAATGATTCGGGAACTTTCAGCTCTTCGGTTAGGAATTTGAAATCATCGTTGTCCGGGCATTCTACGTTGACCCAGCAGTTGGGTTGCCATTCGGCCTTTTCAGTGAAGCCGTTTTCACTGTAGAGATACTTTCTCATTGTTTGCCTCCTTTCTAGTTGGAACAGAGGCATTGCAGTCAACGTCTCCGTTCGTTTTATTGGTGAATACTATTGCACGTTCGTGGGTTTGAATCGTCCATATTTCTTGTTTTTTTATTTTTTAAGCGTGGCAAAAGTACATAAATCATTTGAAACAGTACGCTTTAACGGCTGTTTTTTGTACCTTTGCAACGCAAAAAATAGGTTCCTACTATAAAGAACGTTTGTATCATACAAAAAGATTATACAATTAAATTCGATTAATATTATGAGTAAGAAAGCCCTTTTAATGATTCTTGATGGCTGGGGCATCGGCGATCAAGGCAAAGATGATGTGATTTTCAATACACCTACTCCGTATTGGGACAGTCTGTTGGCAACTTATCCGCATTCCGAGCTTCAGGCAAGCGGTGAAAACGTTGGTTTGCCCGACGGACAGATGGGTAATTCTGAAGTAGGTCACCTCAATATCGGTGCCGGACGCATCGTTTACCAGGACTTGGTGAAGATTAACCGTGCTTGTGCCGATGGCAGCATCCTGAAGAACAAGGAAATTGTTTCTGCTTTCTCATATGCAAAGGAAAACGGCAAGAATATCCACTTTATGGGACTGACCAGCAACGGTGGCGTGCACAGCTCTTTTGACCATTTGTTCAAACTCTGCGATATTTCCAAGGAATACGGCATCGAGAATACCTTCATCCACTGCTTTATGGACGGTCGTGATACCGACCCGAAGAGCGGTAAAGGCTTCATTGAGCAGCTGACTGCCCATTGCGAGAAGTCTGCCGGCAAGATTGCTTCCATCGTGGGACGTTTCTATGCCATGGACCGTGACAAACGTTGGGAACGTGTGAAGGTTGCCTACGATTTGTTGGTAAACGGTGAAGGGAAGGTCGCTACGGATATGGTCCAGGCTATGCAGGAGTCCTACGACGAAGGCGTTACGGATGAATTCATCAAGCCGATTGTGAACGGTGGCTTCGACGGTACCATCAAGGAAGGTGATGTTGTAATCTTCTTCAACTACCGTAACGACCGTGCCAAGGAATTGACCGTTGTCCTCACCCAGCAAGATATGCCCGAACAAGGCATGCAAACCATTCCGGGCCTGCAGTTCTACTGCATGACTCCGTATGACGCCAGCTTCAAGGGTGTACATATCCTTTTTGATAAGGAGAATGTACAGAACACATTGGGCGAATATCTTGCTGCCAATGGCAAGACCCAGCTGCACATTGCCGAAACAGAGAAGTATGCACACGTGACTTTCTTCTTCAACGGTGGCCGCGAGACTCCCTACGATGCTGAAGAGCGCATCCTGGTTCCTTCTCCGAAGGTTGCCACTTACGACTTGAAGCCTGAAATGAGTGCGTACGAGGTGAAGGACAAGTTGGTTGAAGCTATCAAGACCCAGAAGTTCGATTTCATCGTGGTGAACTACGCCAATGGTGATATGGTGGGACATACCGGTATCTACGAAGCTATCGAGAAGGCAGTGAAAGCCATCGACGAATGTGTGAAAGACACCGTTGAGGCTGCCAAGGCAAACGATTATGAAGTAATCATCATCGCCGACCACGGTAATGCCGACCATGCTCTGAATGAGGATGGTACTCCGAATACTGCCCACTCTCTGAACCCCGTTCCTTTCGTTTACGTTACTGCAAACAAGGACGCCAAGGTTGAGAACGGTGTATTGGCTGACGTAGCTCCTTCTATCCTGCATATCTTGGGTATGGAGCAGCCGGCTGAAATGACTGGTAAGGATTTGATTAAGTAAGGCGTCAAAGCCGTAACAATATTTAGACGCGGATTATACGGATTCCACGGATGCTCTTAAAGTTGAGTCTGTGCAATCCGGATAATCCGCGTCTTTTTTCAATAGAACGATTATGATACAGATTGGTGATGTTGTGGTTTCTTTCGATGTTTTGCGCGAGAAGTTCTTGTGTGACTTGGATGCCTGCCAGGGGATTTGCTGCATTGAGGGCGATGCCGGTGCTCCCGTAGAGCTGGACGAGGTGGAGAAACTGGAAGAGGTGCTTCCGCTGATTTGGGACGAGCTTTCTCCCGAAGCCCGTACCGTGATAGAGGAGCAAGGTGTGGTCTATACCGATTGTGAAGGTGACCTGGTGACTTCTATTGTGAACAACAAGGATTGCGTCTTTACCTGCTATGATGATAAAGGCTGTTGCTATTGTGCCATCGAAAAGGCTTACCGTGAGGGTAGGACCAACTTCTACAAACCTATATCCTGCCATCTCTATCCGATAAGGGTGGGGAACTACGGACTCTATAAGGCAGTGAACTATCATCATTGGGATGTCTGCAAAGCCGCTATGTTGTTGGGACAAAAGGAAAATCTGCCCGTGTACAAGTTCCTGAAAGAGCCGCTTATCCGTAAGTTTGGTGAGGACTGGTATGCAGAGTTGGAATTGGTAGTGGAAGAGATGAAGAAACAAGGAATCCTATAGTTCTTCTGTATGGAGACGGGTCTCTTCTTTGGAAGAGAAGAGGAATAAAGGAAAAGCCCCGGTCAGCAGGATTATCCTGCCCGTCCGGGGCTTCCTCGTTGTAAGATGTGAGGTTGGTTATTAAATTAATTAAGCGTCAATATTTGCATACGTTGCATTCTTTTCGATGAAATCGCGGCGAGGGCCCACGTCTTCGCCCATCAGCATGGAGAAGATATAGTCGGCTT
Source organism: Bacteroides sp. AF20-13LB (assembly GCF_003603065.1). NCBI lineage: Bacteria > Pseudomonadati > Bacteroidota > Bacteroidia > Bacteroidales > Bacteroidaceae > Bacteroides > Bacteroides sp. AF20-13LB. The sequence continues at coordinate 364,254 of NZ_QTMH01000001.1, read as the reverse complement.
CGGCTGCATTTTCAAGATGCACCTGCTTCAGCATGCGGTTTTCCGGATTCATGGTGGTTTCCCACAACTGTTCCGGGTTCATTTCACCCAAACCTTTGTAGCGTTGGGTGTGTACTGCGTTTTCCGAACCGCCGCCGTAAGTGTCGATGAACTTCTGGCGCTGCTGGTCTGTCCAGCAATACTCTTTCGCCTTGCCTTTGGTGCAAAGGTAAAGGGGAGGAGTGGCGATGTACAAGCAACCCTGCTGGATGACTTGTGGGAAGTAACGGAAGAAAAGCGTCATAATCAGCGTGTCGATGTGAGAACCATCGACGTCGGCATCGGTCATGATGATAATCTTCTTGTAACGCAACTTGTCAATGTTCGCTTCTTTGCTGTCTTCACCGTCCACGCCGAAACGGATGCCCAGCGCCTGGATGATATTGTTTACTTCGTCGCTCTCGAATGCCTTGTGCCACATGGCCTTTTCCACATTCAGAATCTTACCGCGAAGCGGCAGGATAGCTTGGAACGCACGGTTACGGCCTTGCTTTGCTGAACCGCCTGCCGAGTCACCCTCGACGAGGAACAATTCGCATTCTTCCGGGTCCTTGCTGGAGCAGTCGGCCAACTTACCGGGCATGCCACCGCCGGACATCGGCGATTTGCGTTGTACGGATTCGCGTGCCTTACGTGCGGCGATACGTGCCTGGGCGGCAAGAATCACCTTGTCTACAATCAGCTTGGCTTCCTTCGGGTGTTCCTCCAAGTAGTAGGTGAGGGCCTCGCCCACAGCCTGGTCTACGGCGCCCATCACTTCGTTGTTACCCAGCTTTGTCTTGGTCTGTCCTTCGAACTGAGGCTCTGCCACCTTGATGGAGATAACGGCAGTTAATCCTTCGCGGAAGTCGTCTCCTGCAATCTCTACCTTGGCTTTCTCCAGCATCTTGTTGTCTTCGGCGTATTTTTTCAACGTACGGGTCAGTGCACGGCGGAAACCTGCCAAGTGGGTACCCCCTTCAATGGTATTGATGTTGTTTACGTAAGAGTGCACATTTTCGTTATAAGAAGTGTTGTACATGATGGCTACTTCCACCGGTGTGCCTTGCTTCTCGGTATTGATGTAGATTACATCGTTCATGAAGTGCTCGCGTGAGGAGTCCACGTAGCGCACAAATTCCTTCAGGCCTTCTTCCGAGTAGAAGATTTCCTTCTTGGCATTTCCTTCTTCGTCCTTTACGCGAAGGTCGGTCAGTGAAATCTTGATGCCTGCGTTCAGATACGCCAGCTCGCGCATGCGGGTGGCAAGAATATCATAGTTGTAGACTGTCTCCGTAAAGATGGTACCGTCCGGCCAGAACTGTTGGCGTGTACCGGTAATGTCTGTTGTGCCCACTTCTTTGACGGAGTAGAGCGGATGTCCGCAGGAATATTCCTGCTGATAGATTTTTCCGTTACGGAAAACCTGGGTAGTCATGTGTGTAGACAAGGCGTTTACGCAAGATACACCTACACCATGCAGACCTCCCGATACCTTATAGGAACCTTTGTCGAACTTACCTCCGGCATGCAGTACGGTCATTACAACTTCCAGTGCGGATTTCTTTTCCTTTTCGTGATAGTCTACCGGGATACCACGTCCGTTGTCTTGTACGGTGATGGAGTTGTCCTCGTTAATGGTGACTTCGATGTGGTCGCAATAGCCGGCAAGTGCCTCGTCGATGGAGTTGTCCACAACCTCGTACACCAGGTGGTGAAGTCCTTTGCTGCTAATGTCGCCAATATACATCGCGGGACGCTTTCTCACTGCTTCCAAACCTTCCAGTACCTGGATGTTTTCGGCAGAATAGCTCCCGTTATTGGAGTGAATCTGTTCTTCAGTCATAATCTTTTTTCCTTATTGTAATAACAGAGCAAATATAGTGAAAATCCTCGGGATATGGTGCTAAACAAACGGATAAATTCGGGTAGTTTACAGCTTTTTAGCACAGAAAAGAAACTTGTGTGGAAGCAGGTAAATAGAGAGGTATAAATGAGAAAGGCCGGACTAAAAAGTCCAGCCTTGTAATATCTTTTGTGTAACAGTCAACTTAAACCAGCTTGTTGATATAGATAGCCAATTTTGACTTCAGGTTGTTAGCCTTGTTCTTGTGGATTACATTAGTCTTAGCCAATTTATCCAACAGTTTTGTGATACCCGGATACATCGCTGTTGCTGCAGCTTTGTCTGTAGTAGCACGAAGCTTACGAACAGCGTTTCTCATGGTCTTGCCATAATATCTGTTGTGAAGTCTTCTTGTTTCTTCTTGTCTGATTCTCTTCAGTGATGATTTATGATTTGCCATCTCGACTAATCTTTTTTAATTCGTTTATTTTTTTATTTTGTAGCCCGTGGGGGAATCGAACCCCCCTTTCAAGAATGAAAATCTTGCGTCCTAACCGATAGACGAACGGGCCATCCTTTGGTGAGCGTTTCCGCTCTTGCAAAGAGCCTTTATTTCTCGTTTGCGGATGCAAAGGTAGAAACTATTTTTGAATTACCAAAACATTCGCAAGAAAAAAATATAACTTTTTGTTGCTTTTTGTCTTAGGGTGGAATTTTATCTGCTGAAAATCAGTGTGGTATGTGCTTTTATTTTTTTACACTCCTTACCTTATTTTTTTATTCTTCTCCTTTTGTTTCTCTTCTTTCGGGCTTTTTTTGTAGCTTTGTTATCAGATTGAAACCAGATAAAGAAATCGGGAATGTTACAGAAAACACTGGGAATTGTGCTGCATACCTTGAAATATAAGGATACATCTCTCATTGCAGACATCTATACGGAGGTGGCTGGCAGGGCTTCCTTCATGGTGTCCATACCCCGTTCGCGCAAGGCGGCGGTGAAGCCGGTACTCTTCCAGCCGCTGGCATTGGTGGAACTTGAAGCCGATTTCCGTCCTAATGCCACTATATATAAGGTGAAGGAGGCGAAGTCTCTTTATCCTTTCGCCACGCTTCCCTACGATCCCTACAAATCTGCCATCGCTTTGTTTCTTTCGGAATTCCTTTATCGCGCCGTCCGGGAGGAGGCAGAGAACCGTCCGCTGTTTGCTTATCTGTATCATTCCGTCATCTGGCTGGATGAATGCAGGGAGGGGTTTGCCAATTTCCATCTGGTCTTCCTGATGCGCCTTTCCCGTTTTCTCGGTTTGTATCCCAACCTGGAGGATTATCATGCCGGAGATTACTTCGATTTGCAGAATGCTTGTTTCACTCCCTTGCGTCCGCAGCTCCATTCCAATTACATCGCTCCCGAGGAGGCGGCCCGCCTGACACAGCTGATGCGCATGAATTATGAAACGATGCATCTTTTCACCATGAACCGGTTGGAGCGTACCCGCTGCCTGAACATTGTGAATGAATATTATCGTCTGCATCTGCCGGATTTCCCGGTATTGAAATCACTTGAGGTATTGAAGGAGCTTTTTGATTGATTATCGTCGATGTAACGGCCCAATAAGTGTGCGCTGCCTTTATTATAGGAGTAGGGAGTTTTACTTACTGCTGTAAGGGTCGTTACGATAAGCTGTAACGGTCGTTACAATATAGGGTAACGACCGTTTCAATATAGGGTAACCGTCGTTACATCATTAGGTAACGGCTTTTACATCTTATGGTAAACGGTCGGTAAATATAATGCGTTGATAGATAGCGTATAATCTCTTGTGGGGGAGGATATGGATTGGTATGTAAAAAGCCGTGTTCAACAGACTTTGGACGCTGAGTCCCTCTGTTGAAGCACGGCTTATATGATAGGGGAAGTGTATTTCTTTATCCCAGCAACTCTTTTACTTTGGCTGAGATGGCGCGGCCTTCGGCAAGTCCGGCAAGTTTCTTGCTGGCTACACCCATTACCTTGCCCATGTCCTTGCCGCTGGTGGCGCCGACTTCGGCTATGATTTCCTTCAAGGCTGCCTCCAGTTCTTCGGCGCTCATCTGCTTGGGCAGATAGGTTTCAAGCACCTTTACTTGTGCCAGCTCATCGTCTGCCAAGTCCTGGCGACCTTGCTGTACATAGATTTCAGCGGCGTCTTTGCCTTGCTTGGTCAGTTTTTGGATAATCTTCAAAGCATCTGCATCGCTCAGGGTATCGTTGGCTCCGGGAGCGGTTTTGGCTTCAAGGAATACTTTCTTTACGTTTCTCAATGTTTCGAGAGCCACTTTGTCTTTGGCTTTCATGGCTGTTTTAATGTCTTCGCTGACTTTTTCAAATAAATCCATATTGTTATAGGTTTACTCCTGTTCCCCCGAAGGGGAGGAGGATGGTTTTACATATCGGGAACGGAAAAATCAGAAGGTGATGACTCCCCCTGCACCGCCTTCTGCCTCTTGCGCGGCTTCGGTGGCGAGCTGCCCTTCCTGCTCTGCCTTCATCTTGATGCTGTTCAGCGTGCTTTTGTCACGCAGATAGGTCGGAGAATTCTCTACCATGCTGATGATGTCGGCGTTGTCCATGTCTTCGGGATTGAAGAGATAGATATGGCGACGGCGGCTGCGCTGGGAACGGGCATTGGCATCCTTGCCATAGTACACTTCGCGGCGGTTGCGTCTCTGTTCCTCTTCCTCCTCCAGCTCGGCAAGGCGTTGCTGTTCTTCGGCGGTGCGCTGGGTGATGCGGTCGTCCATTTCCTTCATGTGGATGTCCTGGATACCGAAACCGGTGGCAAGCAGGGTGATTTTCACTTTCTGTTCCAGCTTGTCGTCAATGGCCATACCGAATTTGGTTTCGAAGTCGCGGCTGAAACGGTTCATGAACTCCTTCACCTCGTCCATTTCGCTCATCATCAGCTTGTATTGTGCACTGTAAGAGATGTTGAGGAGTACTTTCTTGGAGTTGAAGATGTCGTTGTTGTTCAGCAACGGCGAGTGCTGCGCGTTCTTGATGGCTTCGCTGACACGGTTGTCACCTTCGCCGTAGCCGGTACTCATGATGGCTACGCCGCCGTCCTTCAGCACTGTTTTCACGTCGTTGAAGTCGAGGTTCACCTTTCCATGCAGGGTGATGATTTCGGCAATACTCTTGGCGGCTACCGAAAGGGTGTCGTCGGCCTTGTCAAACGCGTCGTCTACGGATAGCTCGCTGTATATCTCGCTCAGCTTTTCATTGTTGATGACCAGCAGGGCATCTACGTGCTTGCTGATTTCCTCTACGCCATCCAGTGCCTGGTCTATCTTCTTGTCGCCCTCCCAGCGGAAAGGGATGGTGACGATGCCGATGGTCAGGATGTCCATTTCCTTGGCGGTTTGTGCAATGATGGGTGCGGCACCCGTACCGGTACCACCGCCCATTCCGGCAGTGATGAATACCATCTTGGTGCCGTCGTTCAGCATATTCTTGATGTCTTCGATGCTCTCTTCTGCTGCCTTGCGGGCACGGGCAGGGCGGTTTCCGGCTCCCAGGCCTTCTTTTCCAAGCTGTAACTTCACGGGCACGGGAGAGTCCTTCAACGCTTGGTTGTCTGTGTTGCACAGTACGAACGTCACGTCGTGTATACCTTCCCGGTACATATGGTTCACGGCATTGCCGCCACCTCCACCTACACCGATTACTTTAATGATTTTCGGTGAATCGGTCGGGAAATCGAATTGTACTATATCTTCCATAATAACTTAATTTTCTGGCACATTATCACATTATTACTTCATATCGTCGTCCGAGAAGATTTCGTTGGAAAGCTTGTTGAAAGTCTTTTCGAACCAGCTGGGGCCTTCTTTCTTTTTCTTCTTCTTTTCTTCCTTTTCGCGCAGCTCCCTTTCTTTTCGCTCACGCTCCTTGCGTTCTTTCTCTTCCTTCTCGCGCTGTGCCTTGGCGGCGCGTGCGGCGGCTTCCTGCTCTTTCAGCGCTTCGTCGTCAACGAATATGTCGACCGGTTTGGGAGGAACATTGGAGGCAGGCTGCTGCACCGGCTTCACCTCTTGCAGGCAGCAATTCTCGTTACCGGCAGCCAGCAGGCCCAGCAGTGTGTTGTGCATGCCGTCCTTCTTGGGCTCGTCGCTGCGTGTGTGGACGGTGGTCTGTACGAACTTGGCGGTCTTTACCTTTTCAATCTTGCTCACTCTATGGAAGGCTTTCTCAAGATTCTTCAGATTGGCTCCTCCACCGGTGAATACAACACCGGAGAAAAGTTTGTCCTCGTAGCCGGAAAGTTGCAACTGGTTCCATACGTTGGCAAGAATTTCTTCTGCACGTGCTCCGATAATATTGTTCAGCAGGGCCAGTTCGAAGGTACGGCCGTCTTCCGACGTGCATACGGCAGGGGTCTCGGCGTCTTCTTCCTCCTCGTAGAGGGCATCACCGTATTGCAGTTTCAGCTTCTCGGCATCTTCCTCTTCCATTTGCAGGGAAGTGATGTCGTGGGTAATGTTGTTTCCACCCAGCGGCAGTACGCTGAGGTAGCGCAGGATATTGTTCTTATAGACCAGCACGGTGGTGGTGTCGGCACCGAAGTCCACCAGTGCACAGCCTGAACGCATCTCGTTTTCGGTCAGCACGGCTTTGGCCAACGCAGTGGGAGCCACGAGCAGGTCGTCGGCAATTTCCACTTTGGCTTGCTCGAAGCTGTGTTCGAGGTTCTTCTTCAGCGAGGCACGCGCCACGATGTTGAGGAACTGCCCGGTGATGTATCTTCCGGCAACTCCTACGGGCTCCACATGCAGCGTGTTGTCTATCTTGTATTCTTGCGGGGCTACATCCAGCACACTCATGTCTACCAAGGGTACATCACGGTTCTCGTCGCAAATCTCGTCTACCAGTTCTTGCGAAATGATGCTCTCTTCCTCCAGCGTACGGCTTACCGCATTCCTCACCGTGCGCAATGATTGTCCGCCGATGCCTACATATACTTTGGCGATGGAGTTGTTCAGCTGGCCTTCCAGCTTGTTGATGATGGAAGTCAGCGCTTGTGCGGCCTTGTCAATGTTGTAGATGGCCCCTTTGTGTATAAACGGGGATGCATCTTCGCGTGCATAAGCCAACACCTGGATACTTCCGTCACTGCTCTTCTTTCCTGCGATACCGGAAATCTTGGAAGAACTCAACTCGATAGCGGCGATGAAATCTGTTGTTGCCATATCTATTTATTTACTATTTTACTATTTACAATTTACTATTTGCTGCGCTTTGATAAAGAAGGACTATTAGTAAATCCCTTTCTCTACTCTCTCTTTGTGCAGATGATTTGATTATCAAATTCAACGCTGATACGGGAGTATTTGTTCCAACCCACCTGGTTCAATCCTCTTTCGTAGAATGCCTTTACACGTTTCAGCTTCTTCTCGAATCCGGCAATCTTGCCTAAATAGATAAGATGGTCGCCGACACGGGGCACTAACTCGATGTTCTTGCCGGGCAATACATGAATTTGCTCTATCTGTGCATTCCAAAAAGAATTCTTTTGCAAAAATACACCAAACTTATATAAATCCCTCATGGCAAACGACTTTTCTACATTTCCGGTTACAACGGCGAGGTGTGCAACGCACTTTGCATCGGGGGGCATCACGGTACCTTTGTTGTCCAGATAGTAGTTTTCGCCGTTGGCGCTCATCACGCGCAGGATGGGGGTGCGCTGGGTCACTTCGATGCAGAGCTTGCCGCTCGGGGTTTTGTAGCACTCCACCTGGTCGATGAGGGGATGCTTGGCAAGTTCGCGCTCCAAGGTCTTGGTACGCACGCGTTCCAGGTCTTTCCCAATGGGGCTGATGCCTTTCTTTTCCAGCAGGGTAGCTACTTCCTTCTTCGTGATGAAGCCGGCATATACCGTGTCTTTTATCACCAGCTCCACGTCTTGGCACACCTGCGAGGTGGGCTTGCGGTTGAAAGCTGTGACAGCCACTACCAGGTAGGCAATGACAAGCAACAGAACGATAGAAAGTAGAATCCTTTTAACCATGATATTTTTCTGATAATAGTTGGGTGATTTGAGGCGCATAGTTGTCCAGGTCTCCGGCTCCCAGCACTACCAATACTTCGGTGTGCTTTTGGGTGAGGAGGCTGAGGACGTCTTCTTTCCTACAGATGCATTTCTCGATGCCGGGGCGGAGGTTGTCATAAATCAGCTGACTCGTCACGCCGGGAATCGGTTGCTCGCGGGCAGGGTATATCTCTGTCAGAATCACCTCGTCGGATAGGGAAAGGCTGTCTGCAAAGTCACGATAGAAGTCGCGGGTGCGGGTGTACAAGTGGGGCTGGAAGATGACGGTTATCTTCTTGTCTTGGTACAACTCGCGGACGGACTTCACGCTTTGGGCTATTTCCGCCGGGTGGTGGGCATAGTCGCTGAGAAATACAATCCGGTCATTCTTCAGCTTGAAGTCGAAACGGCGGTCCACTCCGCGGAAGCTTGCCATGCCTTGCTTGATTTCTTCGTCGGTGGCACCGCTGAGATGGGCGAGTGCCATGGCGGCAACACCATTCTCGATGTTGATGCTGACGGGAACACCCAACTGAATATCGTTGATGCGGGTGTCAGGCGCCACGAAGTCGATGAAGATTTCACCGTTTCCGATGCGGATATTCTCGGCATGGAAGTCGCCTTCGTTGCGCGAGTAGGTATAGGTGGCGACGCCCGGTTGTACGTCGGCTTGCATTTCCAGTCCTTTGTGTAGAATCAAGGCGCCGCCCGGCTGGATAAGCGTGGTGTAGTGGCGGAAGCTTTCGAGATAGGCTTCTTTGGTGCCGTATATATCCAGGTGGTCGGGGTCGGTGGCAGTAATGACACTCATCCAGGGCGATAGCCAGTGGAAGGAGCGGTCGAACTCATCCGCTTCGATAACGGTATAAGGGCTGGTGGCGGAAAGCAGCAGATTCGTACCGTAGTTCTTCGAAATACCTCCGAGGAAGGCGATGCAGCCCACGTGTGACTGGTGCAGCAGGTGGGCAGCCATGGTGCTGGTGGTAGTCTTGCCATGCGTACCTGCCACGCACAGGCCTTTGCTGCTGCGGGTTATAATGCCTAATACTTGGGAGCGCTTATGTATGTCGAAACCGTTTTCACGGAAATAGGTCAGTTCTGCATGCTCTTGCGGCACGGCGGGGGTATAGACCACGAGCGTGCTTGCCTTGTCTTTGCACTCCTCCGGAATAAGGTTGATATCCTCTTCGTAGTGTATCTGTGCTCCTTCCGTAATCAGACGTTCTGTCAGTTCGCTCGACGTACGGTCGTAGCCCGCTACTGTCTTTCCTTTAGAGAGGAAATAGCGTATCAGAGCGCTCATGCCGATGCCGCCGGCACCGACGAAATAAACGGAGCGAATGGCTTCAAGCCTCACCCCCTGCCCCTCCCCCGTAGGGAGGGGAGATGAGTTACTATTGCTTATATTTTTATTCATATTCAAATTTTTTCTTCAAACTCTTCTTCCAAAAGTATGATATTATAAAAAGAACGATAGCAGTACTATCTATTCCCCCCTCCCTACGGGGGAGGGACAAGGGGAGAGGCTCTTCAATACCTCCTTCGCAATAATTGTCGCCGAGTCCGGCAACGCTAGCTTGGCGATATTCTTGCTCAAGTCTTGCAGCTTCTCGGGGTTAGCGATTGTCTCCAACGCCACCGGCAGCAGCTTCTCTTTCGCTTCCACATCCTTCACATAGATAGCTGCATCCTTATCCACCAGCGCCAGCGCATTCTTGGTCTGATGGTCTTCGGCCACATTGGGTGAGGGAACCAGGATGACCGGCTTGTGCAGCAGGCAGAACTCGGAGATGGAACCGGCTCCGGCACGTGAAATCACCAGATCGGCAGCGGCATAGGCGTTTGCTATATCCTTAATGAAGTCCGTCACATACAGATTCGGAATGGCACTGATATGCGGGTTACGTACGGCTTCTCCCGTAGTGGCTGTAATGGCTTCTCTGACTTGGTCAATGTATATCTTGCCAGTCTGCCAGATAAACTGTACGTCGGGGTGGGTACGAATGATATCCAGGCCGGCGGTCAGTGTCTGGTTGATGGTGCGGGCTCCCAGGCTGCCGCCCAGAATGAGGATAGTCTTCTTTTCCGGGTTCAATCCGAAGTACTTTACGGCGTCTGCGTGCAGGATGGAATGTCCGAGCAAGTTCTGGCGCACCGGATTACCTGTCATGATTATCTTTTCTGCCGGGAAGAATTTTTCCATACCTTCGTAGGCCACGCAAATCTTGCATGCCTTCTGTGCCAGCAGCTTGTTGGTGACACCGGCGTAGGAATTCTGTTCTTGTATCAGCGTGGGAATACCCATCATGCCCGCCATTTTCAGCGTAGGACCACTGGCATAGCCACCTACACCGACGGCTACTTGCGGGCGGAACTCCTTGATGATGCTCCGTGCTTTCCACTGGCTTCGTATCAGTTTCAGCAGTACGGAGAAGTTCTTCCACAGATGTTTACGGTCGAATCCGGCAACGGGTAAGCCTATAATCCGGTAACCGGCATCTGGAACACGCTGCATTTCCATTCTTCCTTCGGCACCTACGAAGAGAATCTCCGCGTCGGGACACAACTCTTTTATGGCGTTAGCGATGGAGATGGCCGGAAAGATATGTCCTCCGGTACCGCCGCCGCTGATGATAAGCCTCACCCCCTTCCCCGTAGGGAGAGGGGTAGAGTTACTTTGGGTTGTATAGTTGTTCGCCTCTTTACTCATATTCTTGTTCTTTTTTATTTTTGTATTATTGGCATGCTCTCCATTACTCTATTATTCTTTTCTCCCCTCCCTACGGGGGAGGAGTTGGGGGAGAGGCTGTTATTCAAACTCCGCATCACTGTTCAGTACCTTTGCTGTCGGCTCGGCGGCTGTCTGTGCTTCGCTATCGGCCGGTTGTTCCGGGTGCTCGGCATTTCCGGCATCTATCAGCATCGGCACTTGCGCATCATGCATCCGCTGTTCCTCCAGCTTGGCTGTATAGCGGCTGACACTCAGTATCATGCCGATGTAGGCACAGTTGATGAAAGTGGATGTACCACCCTTGCTGATGAGTGGAAGCGGTTGTCCCGTGACGGGTGCCAGACCTACGGCAACCATCATGTTGAACAGCGCCTGCGTGACGAGCAGCAAGGCTATTCCGGTAATGAGGAAAGCGGGGAAAGTGCGGTCGCATTTTTTGGCGATACGGCCCACTCGCACCAATAGGCAGACATAAAGGAACACAACGACTATTCCGCCTACCAGTCCCAGTTCCTCGATGATGATGGCATAGATGAAATCGGAGAATGCCTGGCTCAGAAAGTCACGCTGTACGGAGTTTCCCGGACCCTTGCCTACAACGTTGCTCGTAGCTACGGCAATACGGGCATGTGCCACTTGCCCGTCGCCGTCGATGTCGAATTTGGCGGCAGGAACTTCCTCCTTGTTGGTAAAGTCTGCAATACGGGATTTTACAGTGGTGAAGCGGTGCCCCATCGGTATATTTTCCAATGTCTTGTCTGGCGTGGCCAGCAGGAAGGCGACAAAGACTGTTACGAATGCCACAATTCCTCCTCCCAGTATCAGCAGTTTCCTGGCAGATACCCGCCCGATGAACATCATCAGGTAGACCGTTCCGAAGAGCAGCATTCCCGTCGAGTAGTTTTCTGGCAGGATAAGGCCACAGACAATGCAGGTAATAATCATGATGCGCTTAAAGGCTTTCGGACTTGCACCGTCTTCATCCTGCCCTTTCGAGAGGATAAAGGCGGTAACGATGACAACGGCCATCTTCGCTATTTCTGACGGCTGGAACTGAATGCCCATGAAGGTCATCCAGCGGGCTGCGCCGTTTACGCGGTCGCCGGTAATGAATCCCATCAGCATCACAAAAGCCAGCAGTCCGATGGATATCGGAAGCAGGAATACCGGGAACACCTGAAACCATTTATAGGGGATGTTGTGTACCAGTACTACAATGACGGCGCCTACCATCAGGAGGATGCTGTGCTGCGTAATCGGTCCCCAGTGGTCGCCACTCTTGTAGGTCAGCGTACTGGCAGCACTGAATACCTCTGTGATGGAGATGAGGCAAAGGAAAAGGAAAATAATCCAAATCACTTTATCGCCTTTGAATATGCTCTTTAATAAATCCAATGCTTCGCAAATTAAAAATTAATAATTAAAGAATTAAAAGTTGCCGTTCTTGTTACGGGATGCGTAATAGGACTGTTGCGGCATCCGTATCTTATAGTGCTCTGACACATGCTTTGAACTGATTGCCGCGGTCCTCATAGCTCTTGAAGAGGTCGAAGGAGGCACAGCAAGGACTGAGCAACACGGTTTCACCTTTCTTTGCCAGCTTGAAGGCTGCTTCTACGGCATCCTGCATGCCGGTCTGCACGTCGGCTACGGGCAGTCCCAGACGGTCGAAGAAGGCGTGCAGCTTTTCGTTGTGCAATCCCAAATAGACCAGGGCAGAGCACTTTTCGCGTACGAGGTCTTCGATTTCCGTGTAATCGTTTCCTTTGTCTTTACCGCCGAGGATAAGTACGGTTTTGCCGGTCATGCTTTGCAGGGCATACCAGCAGGAGTTTACGTTCGTAGCCTTGGAATCGTTGATGAAGCTCACGCCGCGTACGGTGGCTACTTTCTCCAACCGGTGTTCCACTCCCTTGAAGTCGGACAAGGCTTTGCGGATATATTCTTTCCGGATGCCGGCCAAATTGGCCGAGATGCCGGCGGCTAACGAATTGTATAGGTTGTGTGTGCCGTGCAGCGCCAGCTCCTCTTGCTCCATATTGAAGGCTATCGGTTCGTTGATTTCCACTTCACCGTCTTCCACGTATGCGATGGCCCCGTCTTCCTTCACGGCAGCGAACGGGTAGAGATGGGCGCGCAGGCCATGCTTGTCCAGCTCGCGCTTGATGATGGGGTCGTCGTTCCAGAAGATAAAAGCGTCTTCCGGTGTCTGGTTTTGGGTGATGCGGAATTTGGCGTCCACATATTTCTGCATACAGTGGTCGTAACGGTCCAAGTGGTCTGGTGTGATGTTCATCAGTACGGCAATGTTGGCACGGAAGTTATACATATTGTCCAGCTGGAAGGAACTCAGCTCAATGACGTAGTAATCATGCTGCTCCGTGGCTACCTGCAAGGCCAGGCTGTTGCCGATGTTGCCGGCGAGGCCGACGTTCAGGCCTGCACTCTTGAAGATGTGATAAATGAGCGAGGTGGTTGTAGTCTTTCCGTTCGAGCCGGTGATACAGACCATCTTTGCGTCAGTGTACCGTCCCGCAAACTCTATCTCAGAGATGATGGGCGTACCTTTTTCCTTTAATTTCATAATGAGCGGAGCGTCGTTGGGGATACCGGGACTTTTCACCACTTCGTCAGCATTCAGAATCAACTCTTCTGTGTGGTGTCCCTCTTCCCAGGCAATGCCGTATTTATCCAGCAGTTCCTTGTATTTGTCTTTGATGGCGGACATGTCGGAGACGAACGTGTCGAATCCTTTCACTTTGGCCAGTACGGCAGCGCCTGCGCCGCTTTCGCCAGCTCCTAATACTACAATTCTCATAATGTACTAATATGATTAATGTGCCAATGTGCTAATGAGCTGCGCTGTCGTGCCGCATGGCAATTAGCACATTGGCACATTAGCATATTGAATAATTATTATCTAATCTTTAATGTTATAATCGTTATCGCTGCCAATACAATCGTCACAATCCAGAAGCGGATGGTGATTTTGGATTCGTGGAACAGCTTGTCCGGTTTGGTGAATACTACGCTGCATCCCGGCTCTATCAGGCTCATGGAAGTGCGGAAGTGGTCGTGTATCGGTGTTCTTTTGAAGAGACGTTGTTTCACGCCTTTCCGCTTGCCTGCCTTGTAGTAGAGGCGTTGCAGGATGACCGAAAGGTTCTCCACCAGGAAGATACCGCAAAGGATGGGTATCAGCAGTTCCTTGTGAATAATGATGGCGTATACTGCGATGATTCCTCCAATGGTCAGACTGCCCGTATCGCCCATGAATACCTGGGCCGGATAGGCATTGTACCACAAGAAGCCGATAAGTGCACCGATGAAGGCACAGATAAAGATTACCAGTTCTTCCGAGCCGGGAATGTACATGATATTCAGGTAGCCGGCATATTCAATGTGGCTCGATACGTAGGCGAGTATTCCCAAGGTCAGTCCGATAATGGCAGAGTTCCCTGCCGCCATTCCGTCCATTCCGTCATTTAGGTTGGCTCCGTTGCTGACGGCGGTAACTACGAAAATCGTGATAATCACAAACAGTATCCAACCTGCTGTCTGGGCATGTTCACCCATGAAGCCCACTAGGTCGGCATAGTCGAAGTTGTTGCTCTTGAAGAATGGGATGGTGGTCTGTGTTGCCTTGATTTCCTTGGCGGCATGCACCACTTCTATCTGTCCGTCCGGTTTCTCTATTTCTATGTTCTCGCGGATAACCACCTGCGGACTGAGGTAGAGAGTCAGTCCGACGATAAGTCCCAAGCCTACCTGACCGATGATTTTGAACTTACCGTGCAGGCCTTCCTTGTCCTTCTTGAATATCTTGATGTAGTCGTCGGCAAAGCCCAGCGACCCCAGCCAGATTGTGGTAATCAGCATCAATATCATATAAATATTGCTCAATTTGCCCAGTAGTAGGCAAGGAATGAGTATGGCAAAAATAATGATGACACCGCCCATGCTGGGTACTCCCACCTTGTTTACGCCGAACGGGTCGATGCTGGCATCACGTTGCGTTTCAGTAATCTGCTTGCGTTTCAGTAGATTGATGAACTTATCTCCCCAGATACTCGAAATGAGCAATGCCAGAATGATTGCCATCAACGAACGGAAGGATGTATAGCCAAACATGCCCGCACCGGGGAAGTCATATTTGTCTAACCATTGAAATAAATAGTATAACATGATGTTAATTATTTAATTGTTTAATGTGCTAATGTGCCAATATGCTAATTGATAGTCTGGTATATCTGCTGGTAAAGGAATGAATATCCTACATGACGCATGGCGATTAGCACATTGGCATATTAGCACATTATCTCATTTAATATCTCTTTGTCGTCAAAATGGTGTTTCACGCCTTTAATCTCCTGATAATTCTCATGCCCCTTGCCTGCAACGAGAATCACGTCTCCCGGCTGTGCCAGCATGCAGGCTGTCTTGATGGCTTCGCGGCGGTCGGTGATGCTGATGGTTTTCTGCATGTCGTCTTTATCCAGTCCCGCCAGCATGTCGTTGATGATGTCCTGCGGCTCTTCAAAGCGCGGGTTATCGGAGGTGATGATGACCCGGTCGCTCAAGCGGGCGGATTCTTTGGCCATGATGGGACGCTTGCCTTTGTCGCGGTTGCCGCCGGCGCCCACAACGGTAATCACTTTCCCTTTTCCTTCCAGCACTCCGTGAATGGCGTTCAATACATTGACCAGGGCGTCTGGAGTATGCGCATAGTCCACAATGGCGGTGTAGCCTTTCGGTGAACGGATGGCATCGAAGCGGCCGGTTACCGGATGCAGCGTGCTGAGGGCAACCAGTACATCCTCTTCTTTCTTGCCAAGCAATACGGCAGTACCGAATACCGCCAGCAGGTTGTAGGCATTGAACTTTCCGATGAAACGTACTGCCAGTTCGTGATTGTTGAAGTCGAGCAACATTCCCTCGAAATGAGACTCCAAGACTTTGCCTTTGAAGTCGCTAAGACTACGCAAAGAGTAGGTGTATACCTTCGAACGGGTATTCTGCGTCATCACAAGTCCGTTCTTGTCATCCAGGTTGGTCAGGCTGAAAGCTCCTTTTGGCAGTTCGTCGAAGAACTTTTTCTTGGCTTTGAGGTAGTTCTCCACCGTTTTATGATAATCCAGATGGTCGCGGGTCAGATTAGTGAAAATACCGCCGGCAAATTTCAGACCGCTGATGCGCTTTTGGGCAATGGAATGGGAACTGACTTCCATGAAGGCATACTTGCAGCCGGAATCTGCCATTTCTCCGAGCAGGCGGTTCAGGGTTATCGGGTCCGGGGTGGTGTGTTCGGTCGGTACGGGCTGGTCGTCGATGTAATTGCATACAGTGGAAACCAGTCCGACCTTGTAGCCGAAATAGCGGAAAGTATTATATAATAAGGTGGCAACGGTTGTTTTTCCGTTGGTTCCGGTCACGCCGATGAGTTCCATCTTGGATGTAGGGTCGCCATAGAAAGTGGTAGCCACTTTCCCTACGGCATCTTCACTGTCTTTCACCTGAATGTAGGTGATGCCGGCCTTAAGCTCTTCCGGCAATTCTTCACACAATACTGCAACAGCCCCTTTATCGATGGCAGCCGGAATATAGGCATGCCCGTCGGTCTGCGTACCACGCATGGCCATGAACAGATGTCCGGTTCCTATCAGGCGGGAATCTATATTCACCCCCGTTATCTCCATGCTTGTACTTCCGGTAATCCGGACCGGCTGTATTGTTTGCAACAAATCACTTAATCTCATACCTTATTATATATAGTGTATATCCAAATCTTGTTTATTCTCATGTTAACGTAGTGTCAGGGCTATGGTTTGTCCTTTCACTATCCGGCTACCGCTTGCTATGGACTGGTTCCTCACCCGTCCTACGCCGTTTAGCCTTACTTTCAGTCCTTTACTCTCTAAAAGGTAGACAGCATCTTTCGCTCCCATACCTACCACGCTGGGCACGGTGCCCGAGGCCGGTTCCTGGTCTTGCAGGATGACTGCCGACGGAGCTGCTTGTGTATGCCCCCACTGTTCCTTTTTCTTTTGTCCGGCGAACTGTTTCTGAACGGGCACTTTCAAATCATTCAGTACAAGGAGTGCTTCGTTCATCTCTCCGGCTTTCACGGGAGGAATCACATTGGTGGTACTGTCTATGGCACTGCGTATGTCAAAACGCAGGTCTTTGGCATAAACTCTTTCTGCTATTTTCCCAAAGACACTACCTGCCATCAGACCGCCTGAAGCTGGTAACCCAGGCTTCTGAATGGAAACGATGCAACTGTATTTGGGTGCTTCCGAGGGGAAATATCCGCAGAAACTTACAAGGTAATTCACCCGTCCCGACTTATATCCGGCGGCTCCTTGTGAAATCTGTGCCGTACCCGTCTTGCCCGATACGGAGAATTGCTTGCTGCCGGCGGGTTTTGCCAGACCTTGCGATACCACTTTCCGAAGGATTTCGCGGATCTGTGTCAGGGTATGGTCGGAACATATCTTGGGATTGATTACTTCCGTAGGATATTCTTTCACTACCTCACCGTCCTTTACCGCTGCTTTCACAAACTTGGGGCGTACCATGACCCCGTTGTTGGCTATGGCATTGTAGAAGGTCAGTATGTTCATAGGAGGTACCTGAGTCTCGTAGCCGATACTCATCCACGGCAAAGTCGTTTTGGCAAAATAACGCTCTTTGGGTCCTTTGATGTTGGGCTTCCCTTCACCGGGTATTTGCAGATGAAGCGGCTGGTCGATGCTCATGCGCTTCAAACCGTCCACGAACTTCTGCGGATTATCCTTGTAGTGCTTGTCGATGAGGTAGGAGACGCCCACATTGGAAGAAACTTCCAGAATACGTGTCACATCTATCTTTCCATAACCTCCCCGGTGCCAGTTGTGGTCTCTCATCTTGCTGCCGTACATATTCATAATACCGTTGCCCGTGTCTACCTCGGTATCCGGGGTTATCTTGCCATCTTCCAGTGCCACCATAATGGAGGCTGTCTTGAAGGTGGAGCCCGGTTCCAACATATCGCTGATGGCATTACTGTTCATTTCGTAGTAATTGCCGTCTCCGGCTTTCATCATGTTGACAATGGCCTTTACTTCTCCGGTAGCCACTTCCATCAGTACGGCTACCCCGACATTGGCATTGATTTCCTTCAACTTGTCTACCAGGGCTTTTTCGCAGATGTCCTGCATGCCTACGTCGAGGGTGGATATGATGTCACAACCGTCTACCGGGGGAAGGTCTACGATATTCAGGTATTTATTCATCACCTTCTGACGGTGGGTAATACCGTTCCGTCCTTTCAGCAGGGTGTCGAAGGCCAGTTCAATGCCGTTACGGGCTCCCATGGCTGTATCGGCATAGAGACGGCCCAGGGTTTGGGCTGCCAAAGAACCGAACGGCTTTTTACGCTGGTTGTATATCTGTTCGTGGAACCCGCCTCTGTACTTGTTCATCTTGAATACGGGTAACCGCTTGGCTTCCTTATACTGAATGTAAGAGATGCGCCGGTTGCGGTTGGGAAGAATGTTGTAGTTCCGGCTCTTCATCTCCCGCCCCTTGCGCAGATGGCTTTTGAAGGTGGCGGCACTGATGTCCGGAAAAATCTGATGAAGCCCGATACAGATGGAATCGAAATTGGCTTTCCAGATAGAATCCTTGCGCTGCTGGTCCTTTTTGCGGCGCTTCTCGTCCCTTTCGCCGGACATGAAGTCCATATATATTTTATATTCCGGCAGCGAACTTGCCATCAGTTTGCCATCCGAGGACAGGATATTTCCCCGGTTGGGCTTCACCGTTACATTCTCTTTTACGAAGCGGTCGGCTACATCGTGCCAGTACTGTCGCTCGGCAAACATAATCATGGCGCCTTTCACAACAATAGCTATCCCCACCAACCCCATGAGTAGGACGACGAAGAAGTAACGGGTCATTATGTTTTTTTTATTTACAGCCAATGTTATTTACGATTTAACGATTTACGATGTACTATTGAAATTACTTTAATCCTCAATTCTCCATTATTTTAGTAAGTACGGTGGATTAGTGGAAGTCTGCAAATCGCTTTCTTTGGTGGCGATGTATTCCTCGATGCGTGATTGGCGGCTCCGCTCCATCAATTCCGAACTGCGTGTCAGGGCATCGTACTTGATGTCTATCAGCTCTTTTTTAAGATTGTCTATCTCTATCAGTTGCAGTTGGCATTCGTAACGGTTGTTGATGTAAATAATGATAAGCACCATGATAAGGAACAACAATCCGGCTTGGCGGCGGAAGAAGTCTGTGGCCAGAATGTCGCCTCCGATAATGTTCTTCAGTGAGGTGCGTTTTTTCACCTTTTCCGTATTCTTTTCTTCTTGCTTCTTTTCCATTGCTAGTCACTAATCATTCATTACTCTTTCTGCAATTCTCAGCTTGGCGCTGCGCGAACGCGGATTGCGCTCTATCTCTTCCTCGTCCGGTACAATCACTTTGTTGTTGACTAGCCGGAACGGGGTCAATACGTTCCCGAAGAAATCTTTTTCGGCCTTGCCTTCCACGTTACCGGTTTTCATGATATTCTTCACCATACGGTCTTCCAGGGAGTGATAGGTTATCACCACCAGGCGGCCTCCCGGCTTTAGCGCTTCTGTTGCCGCATACAGCATTTCTTTCAGTGCTTCCATTTCCTGGTTTACCTCAATGCGCAATGCCTGGAATACTTTTGCCAGTTCTTTCTTCTCGCGTTCGCGGCCGAAGAGTGGCTTGACGATTTCCAAAAAATCGCCGATGGTGGCAATTCTCTGCGTAGCCCGTGCCTTAACGATGACAGATGCCAGTTTCCGGCTGTTCTTCAGCTCGCCGTACAGATAAAAAATATCGGCCAGCTTTTCTTCTTCGTAGGTATTCACGATGTCGGCAGCGGTCAGGCCGGCACGCTTGTTCATACGCATATCCAGTGCCCCGTCGAAGCGGAAGGAGAATCCCCGTTCGCTGTCATCAAAGTGATGGGAAGATACGCCGAGGTCGGCAAGTATGGCATCCACTTTTTCGATGCCGTGATAGCGTAGGAAGTTGTGCAGGTAGCGGAAGTTGCTGCGTACGAATGTAAAATGCGGGTTGTTCACAATGTTGCGTTCCGCATCCTCGTCCTGGTCGAAGCTCAGCAGCCGGCCGCCGTCTTCCAGGCGGGACAGTATCTCGCGCGAATGTCCTCCTCCACCAAACGTTACGTCTACATACGTGCCGTCCGGACGGATGTTCATTGCATCTACGCTCGGCATCAGCAATACGGGGATGTGATATGTTGTTTCTTCTTTCATCATCTGTTGTTTATAGCTTATTTTCGTCACAACAAATATTTTCGTCTCCCAGCAGTTCTTCAAGAGCCTCGCTGAACTCGTCGGGGTTCATGAATGGTTGGTCGGCACGTTCCTTAGCCCAGATTTCTATTGTGTTGTCCACACCAATGAAGCGGACATCACTTTGTATACCCGCCATTTGCAGGTAACGTTTTGGGAGCAGGATGCGTCCGTTCCCGTCAGGGGTCATGACTTCCGCGTCACTTACGAACTGGCGGAAAATCATTTGTTGTTTGGCGTTCCATTTATTCAGTCGGCAGCGAAGTTGGTTTTGAGTGGCAAACCATACACTTTCCGGGTAGAGCACCAGGCAATCCTGATACACGTCCTTACGCAACACGAGTCTTTCTTCAGAAGCGGCTTGCAGCTGTTTCCGGAAGGTGGCCGGGATGAAAACTCTTCCTTTTGCATCCGCCTTAGCCTCGATATTACCTAAAAATTGTATCATTTCTCACCTTATTATAATAAGCGACGGTAAAAATACACATTTCCCCACAATTCCCCACAATCTTTTAACTAAAATCTTAGGAAGAAGTTTTCAACACCTTGTTGATAGCTTATTCATTTGATAATGAAGCTGCTTTTGAAACGCTTTGCTGGTGGGGGATTCGTGTAGTCTCTTTTGAAAATATTCAGTTGAGGATGACGGTCTTTGGTTTGAAAGTCGCTTGTTGGTGGAATGGTGTCTTGGGTGGGAAACTTCTTTCCCAGCTTTGCGGATATCTAAACCAAGACTTGGTTTCTCTATCCCCAGGCTTGGTTTGGAAAAACCAAAGTTTGGGATAAAGCTCTTTCTTAACTCTTTCTTGTTTTAGTATTAACTTCTGAAACTTTTTTTGTTAACTTCCCGTCTATTTTGTGAACGTTACTACTTACCGGAAGATGATGGGAGGGAGGAGTGATAATATTCCCCCTGGAGTGGTTGATTATTACATTCATCCACAGAATCCAGGGGGGATAAATGTTTTTTTACTGTATGCTGTTCAGCAAGTCTAGCTTGCCCTCGTTCACCAGTTTTAGAATGAGTTCGCCAAACAATGTGTTTTGCCATGCAAACCAGGCGCGGGTGAACTTGGCGGGATTGTCTTTGTGGAAAGACTCGTGCATAAAGCCGGTTCCGGCTTCTGTATCCATCAACATCTTCACGCAAGTTTTAATCTCTTCATCGTTCTGGCTTGTGAAGGCTTTCATCATGATGCTCATCGGCCAAATCATGTCGTAGCCGATGTGCGGACCTCCAATGCCTTCGCCTGCCGTACCTTTGAAGAAGTATGGGTTATCCTCGCTCCATACGAAACGACGGGTGTTCTGGTAAATAGGATCGTTGATGTCCACATCGCCCAGATAGGGCAGTGCGATAAGGCTCGGTACATTGGCGTCGTCCATCAGAAGGTGGTTGCCGAAACCGTCTACCTCGAAGGCATAGATGGTGCCGTATTTGGGATGGTTGTAGGTAGCGTATTTTCGTAGGGCGGTTTCTACTTCTCCAGCCAGGTCGGTACATTCTTTTGCAAGCTCCGGGCGGTTATTGACTTCAGTCAGAATCTCGGCTGCCTTACGCAGCGAAGATACGGCGAAGAAGTTGGAGGGTATCAGGAATTGGAAGGTGGTGGCGTCATCGGAAGGGCGGAAAGAAGATGCAATCAGTCCGACCGGTTTCACCGGATTGCCCCAGCCGTCGTTGGTCATCGTGTCCAGTGCGCGTTCAGTTACCCGCTGGAAATGGTAGGAACCGCGTCCGTCACGGCGCTGTTGGTCGCGGAAGGTGGTCAGGATGTTTTGGATTGCTTTTATCCACTCGGCATCGAAGATGCTTGTATCACCGGTCGTTTTCCAGTAATGGTAGGCAAGGCGTAGCGGATAACACAGTGAATCGATTTCCCATTTACGCTCGTGCACCTCGTCGTTCATGTCGGTAAGGTCGGTTTTCCAGTGTCCGTCGGGGATGGGGCCGTCGTTGAAGGCGTTGGCAAACGGGTCTACATTAATCAGCTTGAATTGGCGGTTGATGACTCCTGCAAGCATCGTCTTCAGTTCCTTGTCTTCATTGGCCAGCTGTACGTAGGGCCACACCTGCGCACCTGAGTCGCGGAGCCACATGGCATGGATATCTCCGGTGTAGACAAATGTGTCGGGCTTCCCGTCTTTCTTGTCCTTGCGGAAATGGACGGTGGTGTCCAGCGTGTTGGGAAAGCAGTTAGTGAACATCCATGACAGCTTCTGATTTTTCAGCAGCTGCTGTATCCGTTGAATTTGTTCTTCTACGGCTTTGGAACGGAACAGTCGTTTTGATTCTACCGGTCGGTTGTCTTTCTTGATAGCGTCGGAGGCGCATACGTGGTTACTCATGGCCGGCTGTACGGCAAAAACGGCAGGAGTAGCCATTGTCATTGCTGCAAATGTGCAGGCTGTAATGATTGTCTGTTTCTTCATGTTGTTTATTAATTACTCGGTTTTTCTTTAGGTATCTTGGTTTGTGTCCCATGATTGCCCAAAGATAAGCATATTTACTTTTTTATCCGGCCAATTAATAAACAATTCTTAGGTTGCCGTATTCTCTTATCTGAAATCTTTCAGGTCCTGCTGCAGTTTCTGGCGGGTAAAGAAGATACGGCTCTTTACTGTTCCAAGTGGGAGGTTCAGCTTTTCTGCGATTTCACGGTACTTGAAACCGGAGACATGCATGGAGAAAGGTATCTTGTACTCACGTGGCAAGGCATTGACAATGCGGTGCATTTCCTTCAGGTCGTAGGCGCCTTCTGTGCTGTCGAGTGTGAGGTCGTGCGGCGTGTTCAGATGATAGAGATTGTCTGTGGTATCTACAAATGTCTGGTCACGTACCACTTTACGGTAATTGTTGATGAAAATATTACGCATGATGGTATATATCCATCCTTTAAAGTTGGTATCAGGTGTGTACTTCTCTTCATTGTCCAGAGCTTTCAGGGATGTCTCTTGAAGCAGGTCGTTGGCCTCTTCGCGGTCGGAGGTTAATTTATATGCAAAGCGTAATAAGTCGTTTTGAACTCCGAGTAGGTCTTGGGTAAATGTTCTATTATTCATAATGGATGTTTTTTAAATTATTGTTCGTTTTATTGATGATACAAAGCTACGGATGATTTCTCTTTTTGATAGACGGAAATCAAACTCTCTTTGGGGTAAAATCTAACAATTGGCAGTTTTCGGGTGGCTTTGGTTAGCTTTCAGTGCCTCGGATAGGTGGAAAAGTGGGATGTAGCCAGAGATTGCTATCCTGATTTTTGTAAATAATATTGTCGCAAAGCGTAACGGCTTGAATGAGTTTGTGTACGAAATACAAGGGGCGAGACCATGAAAGGCAGACGCGGGATTGTCCCGGCCTGCCTTTCTCTCTTTTGATACAACTAAAATCTGTACTCTTCTTAATTTATGGAAATCACTGGTTTTATATGCTGAGTGCTTAAACAAAATCCTTCAAGTCTTGTTGTAGTTTTTGGCGGGTGAAGTAAATGCGGCTCTTTACCGTGCCTAAGGGCAACCCTAGCTTCTCTGCAATTTCGCGGTATTTGAAGCCGGAGACATGCATGGAGAAGGGAATCTTGTACTCCCGTGGAAGGGCGTTGACAATGCGGTGCATCTCTTTCAGGTCATATGCGCTTTCTGTGCTTTCAAAAGCGGCGTCGCGCGGCAGGTTCAGGTGATAGAGATTGTCCGTGGTATCCACGAAAGTCTGGTCACGCACCACTTTGCGGTAATTGTTGATGAAGATATTGCGCATGATGGTGTATATCCATCCTTTGAAATTAGTATCGGGCGTATACTTCTCTTCGTTATCCAGAGCTTTCAGGGATGTTTCCTGCAAGAGGTCGTTGGCTTCTTCACGGTCGGAAGTAAGTTTGTATGCAAAACGCAATAAATCGTCTTGAACTCCGAGCAGGTCTTTTTTAAATGTTATATTGTTCATATGTGCTATGTTTTTTTTCGTTAATCTTGATATTGCAAGTTTACGGAAGTTTTCTCTTTCAGGCAGACGGATTTCAAACATACTTTAGGGGAAAAACTATCAATTGACAGTTTTTAGGTGCTATTTGATAGATTTCGGGTGCAGTTTTCTGTCATTTTTTTGCGATTAATTAAAAAGATGAGTTAATTTTGCGCATTCATTTCATCAAAAGAAGAATGGCTGACGACTCTTTATTTTTGATTGACATAGACAAGATACTTCGGGAAAAGGCTCCGAAGCAGTCTAAGTATATCCCCAAGTTCGTGGTTTCTTATTTGAAGCACATCGTTCATCAAGAGGAATTGAATGTCTTTTTGCGGGAGTCGAAAGATAAAGTCGGTGTAGATTTCCTGAAAGCTTGTCTGGAGTTCCTTGATGCCAATATTGTGGTAAAGGGGGAGGAAAATCTGCCTAAAGAAGGGCTTTATACTTTTGTGTCCAACCATCCCCTGGGTGGGCAGGATGGAGTGGCACTGGGTTATGTCCTGGGCTCCTTTTATGGTGGCAAGGTGAAATATATGGTCAACGACCTGCTGATGAACCTGCACGGACTGGCGCCGCTTTGCATCCCCATCAACAAGACGGGAAAGCAGGCCAAAGACTTCCCCAGAATGGTGGAGGCGGGATTTGCTTCGGACAATCAGCTCATCATGTTTCCCGCAGGGCTTTGTTCGCGTAGGCAGAATGGGGTCATCCGTGACTTGGATTGGAAAAAGACCTTTATCGTGAAGAGTGTCGAAGCCCACCGTGATGTAGTTCCCATCCACTTCGAGGGGCGGAACTCCAACTTCTTTTATAATCTTGCCAATTTTTGTAAGATGTTGGGCATCAAGTTCAATATCGCCATGCTTTACCTGGCAGATGAAATGCTGAAGAATCGCCATAAAACATTTACCATCACCATAGGGAAGCCTATCCCCTGGCAAACTTTCGACAAATCGAAAAGCCCGGCCGGATGGGCGCAATATGTGAAGGATATTGTATATAAATTGTAGAGAGACCGTATTTATATTAAAGAAGAACTACTAACAGAAAAATATGGAAGATGTTATTGCACCGATAAGCAAGGAGCTGTTGAAAGCGGAGTTGACTGAGGAAAAGCGTCTGCGCATGACCAATAGAAGTCATAATCAGATATATATCATTACTGCCCAAGACTCTCCGAATACAATGAAGGAGATCGGCCGTTTGCGCGAGATTGCATTCCGTGCTGCGGGAGGAGGAACGGGCAAGTCTATGGATATTGATGAATATGACATCATGGACAACCCGTACAAGCAGTTGATTGTCTGGAATCCGGAAGCAGAAGAAATTTTGGGTGGATACCGTTATATCTTAGGTACGGATGTGCGTTTTGATGAACATGGTGCCCCTATTCTGGCAACTGCCCATATGTTTAACTTTTCGGATAAGTTTTTGAAGGACTATCTTCCTACGACCATCGAGTTAGGACGTTCGTTCGTTACGTTGGAGTATCAGTCTACGCGTGCAGACAGTAAAGGTCTGTTTGCGTTGGATAATCTGTGGGATGGTTTGGGCGCACTGACCGTAGTCATGCCCAATGTGAAGTATTTCTTCGGAAAGGTGACTATGTATCCCAGCTATCATCGTCAGAGTCGTGATAAGATTCTTTATTTTCTTCGGAAACACTTTGCGGATAAGGACAACCTGATTACTCCGATGAAGCCGTTGCTTCTGGAATCGGACGAGAATGAATTGGCGGCTCTCTTCTGTAAAGACTCTTTTAAGGAAGACTATAAGATTTTGAATTGTGAAATCCGTAAGGCGGGGTATAATATTCCCCCGCTGGTGAATGCCTATATGAGTCTCAGCCCTACCATGCGTATGTTCGGTACAGCCATCAATTACGGTTTCGGAGATGTGGAGGAAACGGGTATCCTAATTGCCGTGGACGAGATTTTGGCAGAAAAGCGCATTCGCCACATCGAGTCGTTCATAGCGAGCGAACCGGAGGCGTGCAAGCTTACGTCGGGAGCAAATAAGGTTGTATCATAGGACTATCCGGAGGAATGTTTGTCGTCTGTTATACCGCTGGCAAGCTATTCCCGTTTATTTTCCTATATAAATCGAGTGCAAATACATCCGTCATTCCGGAGATGTAATCCAATACCGCCTGTATTCTTTCGTAGAGTGCAGGCGCTTTTATGTTGTACTGGCCCGATACGCGATTGATGAGCAGTTGCGAATATGCCTTTTCCGGAGAACGCACGGCGTCAATCATCAGTTCGAGCAGGGTACTGATGATGCGGAAACCGGCAAGTTCAATGTCCAGTACATCGCGTGAACGGTAAATCCTCTTCAGGGAGATGTCTGCACAGTGCTTGTAGGCATTGGCTGGTACCTCGGATATATGGTTGATGAGGCTTCCTTCAAATTCTCCTTTCAGAATCTTTTCTTCATTGTCTACAAAGGCTTGCACGCATTCGCCGATAAGCAGTCCGATAACGCTGGAACGCAGATAGGCTATTTGTTCATTGGTGTCACTTACTATCTCCATCGTTTTGAGCCGGTGTGCTTGGCGCTCTTTCGAGAAATAAGAAAGAAGCAACTCTTTGGTTTCTTGTGTAGTCAGAATTTTCAGTTTGTGAGCATCCTCAATATCCATCATCTGGTAGCAGATGTCATCGGCGGCTTCCACCAGATAGACCAGCGGGTGGCGGGCATATTTCAACGGGGCATCGTTCTGCTTCTCCATACCCAACTCTTCTGCTATGCGGCGAAAACTTTCTTCCTCTGTGATGAAGAAACCGAATTTTGACTTTTTGCCTGCAAGACTCGATGAAAAGGGATATTTCACGATGCTTGCCAAGGTGGAGTAGGTGAGTACAAATCCTCCCTGTCGCCTTCCCTCAAACTGGTGGGTAAGCAGGCGGAACGCATTTGCATTCCCTTCAAAGTGGGTAAGGTCCTCCCATTGGGAAGGTGTCAGTTGGCCCTTCAGGGACATTCCTTTTCCTTCAGAAAAAAAGGTGGAAATAGCTCGTTCTCCCGAATGTCCGAAAGGAGGATTTCCCAAGTCGTGTGCCAGGCAGGCGGCGGAAACGATGGAGCCTATTTCGGTGAGGTAGCTGTCTTGCAGTTCCGGACGGCGGGCAATGAGAGCTTTCGATACATCGTTGCCTAGTGAGCGGCCTACACATGATACTTCCAAGCTGTGTGTCAATCGGTTGTGGACGAATACACTACCGGGAAGAGGGAATACCTGGGTTTTGTTCTGCAGACGGCGGAAGGGAGCAGAGAAGACAAGGCGGTCATAGTCACGTTGGAATTCCGAGCGGTTTTCATGGCGTTCCTGGTGAAACTCTTCCAGTCCGAAGCGTTTGGCAGATATGAGCGTATTCCAATTCATCATGATGTTATTTGAGATTTGACGATTTACTATTTACGATTGAAGTTACTATTATTTAACTGCAAATGTATCACTATTTTGTATAAAAAGCCGTATTTTCGCCCAAGTTTATAGTAAAAGGAAGATGAATTGCGAAACTTGAATTACTCGAATTGTAAGAATAGAAGTAGCCCCAATCGTAAATAGTAAATCGTCAAATCGTAAATAACATCATGTTGAACGTACAAATCATCAATAAATCAAAGCATCCGCTTCCGGCTTATGCCACTGAGCTGTCTGCA
Source organism: Bacteroides sp. AF20-13LB (assembly GCF_003603065.1). Classification (NCBI taxonomy): domain Bacteria; kingdom Pseudomonadati; phylum Bacteroidota; class Bacteroidia; order Bacteroidales; family Bacteroidaceae; genus Bacteroides; species Bacteroides sp. AF20-13LB. The sequence goes on along the minus strand of NZ_QTMH01000001.1, from coordinate 336,611 downwards.
GGAATGGATATCCGTGCAAACCTTAACGAACCTATTTCGCTGGCTCCGATGCAGCGGTGTCTGGTGCCTACGGGCCTTTATATCGCTCTTCCGGAAGGATTTGAGGCGCAAGTGCGTCCGCGTAGTGGATTGGCCATTAAGAAGGGGATTACCGTGCTGAACTCCCCTGGAACGATTGATGCCGATTACCGTGGTGAGGTTTGTATTATTCTCGTCAACCTTTCTGCAGAAACCTTCGTCATCGAAGATGGGGAGAGGATTGCACAAATGGTGATAGCGCGTCACGAACAAGCTCTTTGGCAGGAAGTGGAAGTGCTGGATGAGACGGAGCGCGGTGCCGGAGGTTTCGGGCATACGGGTAAAAAATGAATGGATATTGTTCCGTTTTACGGGTTAAGAATTTATAATTAAATAGATGAGAATCAGAGTAAAAATAATACTTGCGTTGTTGATAGGTACCTTCTGCTTTACTACGTACGGAGTGCAGGCTGCCAATGTTCAAGCTTCTAAGGAGAAAATGAGCGGGTACGGTCGGTCTGAAAAGGCACGGAAGGAATTGAAGAAACGGAAGAAGTCGAAGAAAGCCGACGTTTCGCCCGTAAAGGAGCTTACCCCCGAACAGCAGCGCCGTTACGACTACTTCTTTCTTGAAGCCGCCCGTCTGAAAGTCCAAAAAGACTATGATGCGGCTTTCGATGTCCTGCAACATTGCCTGACGATAAACCCGAACGCATCATCGGCTTTGTATGAGATGGCCCAGTATTATATGTACCTCAAGCAGGTGCCGTTGGGACAAGCCGCCTTGGAAAAGGCGGTGGAGAATGCTCCCCATAATTACTGGTATGCCCAGGGACTTGCCAATCTGTATATGCAGCAAAACGAAACGGAGAGAGCCGCTGCCTTGTTGGAAAATATGGCGGTACGTTTCTCGGATAAGCTGGACCCGCTATACAACTTGCTGGAGATTTACAACCGCCAGGAAGAGTATGACAAAGTTATCGGTATACTGAACAAGCTCGAGGAACGGATGGGCAAGAATGAACAGCTCAGTATGGAGAAGTTCCGCATCTATCTGCAAAAGAAGGACGACAAGAGCGCCTTTCATGAAATAGAAAGTCTGGTAGAAGAGTATCCCAACGATATGCGCTATCAGGTTGTGCTGGGGGATGTCTATATGCAGAACGGGAAAAAGCAGGAAGCTTATGAGATTTACAAGAAGGTGCTGGCCGAAGAGCCGGACAATGCAATGGCCATGTACTCATTGGCTTCTTACTACGAAGAGACCGGACAGAAGGAGCTGTATGAACAGCAATTGGACACGCTGTTGCTGAACAAGAAAGTGGCTTCGGACACCAAACTGAATGTGATGCGGCAGTTCATCGTGCAGAACGAGCAGGCAGGCAAGGACAGTACACGTGTCATTACGCTCTTCAACCGCATCATGGAGCAGGAGCCCGATGAGGCGCAATTACCTTTGCTGTATGCCCAATATCTTCTTTCCAAAGGAATGAACAAGGAGGCAGGGCCGGTTCTGCGCCAGGTTCTGGCGATAGACCCTACCAACACAGCGGCTCGTATGACATTGCTGGGGGAAGCTGTGCGCCAGGAGGATTACAAGGAAATAATGAATTTGTGCGAAGCCGGTGTGGAGTCCAATCCCGATATGTTGGAGTTCTATTTCTATCTGGCCATTGCCTACAACCAGGCGGAACGGACGGATGATGCCCTTGCCATCTGTCAAAAGGCTTTGTCGCACGTCAAGGACGACAGCAAGAAGGAGGTCGTATCAGATTTTTATGCCATTATCGGTGATGCTTATCACACCAAGAATCTGCATGCGGAAGCTTATGCGGCTTATGATTCCGCTTTGGTGTACAATCCTTCAAACATCGGTGCCTTGAATAACTACGCATATTATCTTTCCGTGGAGCGCCGCGACTTGGACAAGGCGGAAGAGATGAGCTACAAGACAGTGAAAGCCGAGCCGAACAATTCCACCTATCTCGATACATATGCATGGATATTGTTTGTTAAAGGTAATTATGCCGAGGCGCGTCTCTACATAGATGAGGCGATAAAGAATGATAAAGATAGCAGTGACGTGGTCTTGGAACATTGCGGAGATATCTATTACATGACTGGCGATGCGGAAGGTGCCTTGAAATACTGGAAACAAGCCTGGGATAAGGGCAATCGCTCTGATACGTTGAAACAGAAAATACAAAAAAAGAAATATATATCAGATGAAACTAAACCTGCTGAATGATATGGCAAGGACGTGCCGCCTATTGTCCTTGCTGTTGTTGCTGGCTGTGGGGCTTGCCGGTTGCAAGACTTCGCGTCACTCAAGTCCTCTGTCCGGAGAATCTGCCTGCCTTTCCTCCAAAGTGCAGCTGACGGTACCCCATAAAGATGCCACCCTTACTGTGAACGGTACGATGAAGTTGAAGAAGGAAGAATGCATGCAGATTTCCTTTCTGATGCCGATACTTCGTACGGAGGTGGCACGTATGGAAGTCACCCCGGATGAGATTCTGTTGGTAGACCGTATGGGAAAACGTTATGTCCGTGCAACACGTAAGGAACTGAAGGATGTGCTGCCCAAGAAGGCGGATTTTGCCCATTTGGAGAAACTGCTTTATGCTGCTTCCAAACCCAATGGCAAGAAGGTGCTTACCGGCAAGGAACTCGGGATACCCTCTCTGGAAAAGGGAAAGATTGAACTTTCCAACTTCTCGGATAAGCCTTTTGCACTGACTCCTACCCAGCTCTCACAGAAATATAAAGAGGTGGAGCTGGAAGAACTGCTGGAAATGCTGATGGACCTTTGATTAGTTGATAATTGTCAGATAATCCCTCATAACTTATAACTCATAACTTATGAAGCTTCTCCTTCTCTTCTTTCTCCTCCTTTTGCCGGTTTCTCCGCTCCTAGCCCAGTCCAACAAGCTGATTAAGGAACTGGAAAGCAAGCGTGGTGCCTTGCAGAAACAGATAGCAGAGTCGGAAACGCTGTTGATAACCACCAAGAAGGATGTGGGAAGCCAGTTGAACGGTCTTGCTGCACTGACCGGACAGATAGAAGAGCGCAAACGCTATATTCTGACTATCAATAATGATGTGGAATCCATAGAGCGCGAGTTGTCTTCATTAGAACGTCAGTTGACCCGCCTGCAACGTGACCTAAGGGACAAGAAGAAGAAATACGAATCGTCCGTTCAATATTTGTATAAGAACCGCTCCATTGAAGAGAAGCTGATGTTCATTTTCTCTGCCAAGAGCCTGGCACAGACCTATCGACGCATGCGCTATGTACGTGAATATGCTACTTATCAGCGCCTGCAAGGCGAGGAAGTGTTGAAAAAGCAGGAGCAGGTGAACCGTAAGAAGACTGAGCTTCAGCAAGTGAAGGTTGCCAAGGAAGGATTGTTGAAAGAACGTGAAGAGGAGAAAGTCAAGCTGGAAGCGCAGGAGAAGGAACAAAAGTTGTTGGTAGCCAATCTGAAAAAGAAACAGCGGGGCTTACAGAACGAACTGAATAAGAAACGCCGTGAAGCCAATCAGCTCAATGCACGCATTGACCGTCTGATAGCGGAAGAAATAGAGAAAGCGCGTAAGCGTGCGGCAGAAGAAGCGCGCCGTGAGGCAGCCGCACGTAAAAAGGCTGGTGAAAAAAACGAAAAAACGGCAACTGCCTCTACGCCCGCAAAGCCGAAGGCACAGCCTTTGGAAACTTACTCCATGAGTAAGGCAGACCGTGAATTATCAGGGAACTTTGCTAATAATCGCGGTAAGTTGCCGATGCCCATCACCGGCGCGTATATCATTACCAGCCATTACGGCCAGTATTCTGTGGAAGGTTTGCGCAATGTCAAGCTGGACAATAAGGGCATCGATATACAAGGGAAACCGGGTGCCCAAGCCCGTGCCATCTTCAATGGTAAAGTGGCGGCTGTCTTTAAACTGAACGGACTGTTCAATATCCTTGTCCGTCACGGGAATTATATATCAGTCTATTGCAACTTGTCATCGGCCTCGGTGAAGCAGGGCGATGATGTTACCACCAAACAGACTCTCGGACAAATCTTCTCGGATGGGGCCGACAATGGTCGTACGGTGCTACACTTCCAATTGAGGAAAGAGAAGGAAAAACTGAATCCGGAGCCGTGGCTGAACAGATAATGATAATTTAAATTTTTACTTCTTCCAGCAGCTCCAGATACATCCCTATCGCCTCCTCTATCTCCTTGACAAAGATAAATTCATCGGCAGTGTGTGAACGGGCACTTTTCCCCGGTCCCATCTTCAGAGAAGAGAATGGCATCAGTGCCTGGTCGGACAAGGTCGGTGAGCCGAAAGGAGTACGTTTCATGGCAATAGCCTTTTGCACTACCGGATGCTCCGGAGCTACGTGTGAAGAGCTTAGCCGGAAGGAGCGGGCTTTGGCTTCACACGTGATGTGTTTCTGTATTTCATCGAATAGCTCCTGATTGCTATAACACTCGTTGCTGCGAATGTCTACGACAAAAGTACAACGGTCGGGAATGACGTTATGCTGTGTACCGGCGTTTACCATGGTTACGCTCATCTTCACGGGACCCAGCAGGGAAGATTCTTTTGGGAAACGGTAATCACGAAACCAGGCAATATCATCCAATACCTTATATATAGCATTATCTCCCTCGTTTCGGGCTGCATGTCCCGATTTTCCGGTAGCAGTTACGTCCAGCACCATCAATCCTTTTTCTGCAATGGCAGGTTGCATCTCTGTCGGCTCGCCTACAATGGCAAACTGTATGGGAGGGAGTTCCGGCAATACGCATTCTATTCCCCCCTTGCCTGATACTTCCTCCTCACACGAGGCAAGATATATCAGATTGTAGGCCTGAGTGGTGCGGCACAATGTCAGGAATACTTGCAGCAGGCTGACTACACTGGCTCCGGCATCGTTGCTGCCCAGCCCGTAGAGCTTTCCATTACTTTCCAGCGTTGGTTTGAAAGGATCTTTCCGCCACCCGTTGACGGGTTTTACGGTGTCGATATGGGAATTCAGCAGCAAGGTCGGTTTCTTTAAGTCGAACATCGGGCTGAGGCACCATACATTGTTGCCTTTACGTCCTGTTGCCATGCCTTGCATTTCGATATAGTTCTGCAGATAATCTGCCGCCTTCTCCTCGTCGCGGCTCAAGGAAGGAATGGCTATCAGTGATTTGAGCAATCCGATTGCTTCGGAAGTTAAAGTCGGTATATCGTAAATCATATTCGGTAAATAAATAATCTGGCCGCAAACTTACGGATAAAAAATGAAAAGGACGCCAAACCGACGTCCTTTCTGTTTTTTCAATATTGTTTAGAAGAAGCAACTGAGTGATATCATCAAGTTGCGGTTTTTGTTGCCTGAATCTTTAATGTTCTCTACCAGTCCCCAGTCATAACCGATGGAAATCTGATATTTCTGACTGAATTCGACTCCGGCTTTTAATCCGAGACCGAAATCAAAACGCTTCATGGCATCATCCCCGAATACATTGGTGGAGTTATCATCAAACTCATATTCGTCAAGAATATCTCCTTCTGCCTTGGCTTTGCCAAAAAGACCGATGGCTAAATAAGGACCGGCATTGCCGAATATGGCAAAGTTCTCATTCACTGCATATTTATAGCCAATGTGTACAGGAATTTCCAGGTAGTAGGGATTGAACTTGATAGAAGCAGCAGAGCCTCCGTCTATTTTGGCTCCTTTCAGCGTAAGTAATGCACCCATATCGAGGTAGACTCCTTCTGAAATTTGAGGCAATCCTACTTCAGCCTTTACCCCAGCATGAAAGCCTATTTTACTGTCGAAACCGGTAATGGAGAAGTTACTGGAGTTCATGCCGACTGTTGCTCCCCATCTGAGGTTGTCTTGAGCATTGATGCTTGCTAAACCTATGGTCAGCATAGCCATTAAAAGCAATACTTTTTTCATGTTCATTGAATTTGATTTAGTTTGTATATCACCACAAATATATAGATATTTAATATATTTCTATTGTTTTAATGGTAAAGAAAGTATCTTTTGTGGATAATTTGCTAACGGATGGTCGGATACTTTAAAGGTAAAGTTTGAATAATTACCCGCTAATATCAAATTAGTTTCAAATGAAACCACTACCTTTGTACCGTATTTACCAATATCAAAAGTTATGACTTATCATCATTTATCTGTCCTGGTGCATCGCCAGGCAGAGAAGTATGGAGACAAAATAGCCCTGAAATACAGGGACTATGAAACTGCACAATGGATACCCATCTCTTGGAAAGAGTTCTCACAGACTGTACGCCGGACTGCCAATGCAATGGTGGCTTTGGGAATAGAGCCACAAGAGAATATCGGTATCTTCTCGCAGAATAAACCCGAATGTCTCTTTACTGATTTCGGTGCATTCGCCAACCGGGCGGTGACTATACCTTTGTATGCTACCAGCTCACCGGCCCAGGCACAGTATATCATCAACGATGCACAGATACGTTATCTGTTTGTAGGCGAGCAGTTCCAGTACGATGCCGCTTTCAGCGTGTTCGGATTTTGCCAGTCTCTGCAGCAGCTCATCATCTTCGACCGTGCTGTGGTGAAAGATCCGCGCGACATGACTTCCATCTATTTTGATGAATTTATGGCAATGGATGAAGAGTTGCAGCACAATGCCATTGTAGAAGAACGTACAGCAGCTGCCTCAGATGATGACCTCGCCAATATCCTTTATACTTCCGGTACTACCGGTGAGCCGAAAGGTGTCATGCTCCATCATTTCAATTATAGAGAGGCTTTCCGCATTCATGATATCCGATTGCCTTTCATGACAGACCAGGATGTTTCCATGAACTTCCTTCCGCTGACCCATGTATTCGAAAAGGCATGGACCTACCTTTGTATACATCGGGGAGTGCAGGTCTGCATCAATCTCCGTCCACAAGATATCCAAACTACTATTAAAGAGATACGCCCTACACTGATGTGCAGTGTACCCCGTTTTTGGGAGAAAGTCTATGCCGGTGTGCAGGAGAAGATTTCCCAGGAAACCGGTCTGCGTAAGGCGATGATGTTGGATGCCATCAAGGTGGGCAGGACGCATAACATTGATTATTTGCGCCAAGGAAAGACTCCTCCGATGATGCTTCATCTGAAATACAAGTTCTACGAAAAGACCATTTATGCTCTGCTGAAGAAGACGATAGGTATTGAGAACGGTAATTTCTTTCCTACGGCAGGTGCTGCTGTGCCCGATGAAATCTGCGAGTTTGTGCATTCTGTAGGTATAAACATGGTGGTGGGCTATGGTCTGACGGAATCTACGGCTACCGTTTCCTGCTTCCTCAACGAAGGCTATGAGATTGGTTCCGTAGGTACGGTGATGCCTGATGTGGAGGTGAAGATTGGCGAGAACAACGAGATACTTCTTCGTGGTAAGACTATCACTACCGGCTACTACAAGAAACCGGAGGCAACGGCTGCTGCCATCGACCGTGACGGTTGGTTCCACACGGGTGATGCCGGTTATTTGAAGGATAGCCATCTGTATCTGACGGAGCGTATCAAAGACTTGTTCAAGACCTCCAACGGAAAATACATTTCGCCGCAGGCATTGGAAACGAAGCTGGCTATTGACCGTTACATTGACCAGATTGCTGTCATTGCCGATGAGCGTAAGTTTGTTTCCGCTTTGATAGTTCCCGTTTATGGCTTTGTGAAGGATTATGCCAAGGAGAAAGGCATTGCATACAGCAATATGGATGAGTTACTGCAACATCCCAAGATACAGGCGTTGTTCCGTGCCCGTATCGATACCTTGCAGCAGCAATTTGCCCATTATGAGCAAGTGAAGCGCTTCACGCTCCTGACCGAACCGTTCAGCATGGAGCGTGGCGAGCTGACGAACACGCTGAAGCTGAAACGCTCTGTAGTGGCAAAGAACTACAAGGGGCTGATTGACAAGATGTACGAGGAATAGATTTCCATTTGTTTGTTTTTGAACCGTCCGACTTGGAGTGAATTATTTTCATTCCGGGCCGGACGGTTTGTTTTATGTATGGACTTGCCCTTGGCAGATAGGACTCTCGAGTATGTGCACGTTAGTTAGGCTTAAAAAACAGCCTGGTAGATAAATGGGGATTTATCATTTCAAAACAGCTTCTTCAAAGATAAAGGGGAAGAACCGTCTGTCATCTGTCACGGGATTCAAGCACGTAGTCCGGAACGCTCCCCTTGTTCAGTCCGTCTTTCCCCGTTGCTTTATCCCTCAAACGCTTGGTGTCTGTCCCCGAAACAGCCTTTGTTCATTGTCGGCTCACTCGGGTGAACAAATCAGCTCACTATGGTGAACAACTCCATTCACTATAGTGAACGAGTCAGACCACTATAGTGAGCCGCTCAGAAACTCAAAGCCTCTATAAGACAAAGAAGCGGACACAACAAGAGAAAGAAGGGGACGAGACAAGAGAAAGCAAGGGAACGGGACAGACCGAACACCGGTGAGGGCAACATTAAGAAAATCGTATTAGTTTTTCCTTCTTCTTCCGAACCCGATTAACTTTTATTAGCAAAGAAACTTCTGTTTCTCGATAGGGTTGCGGTTCTCTACCCGGTTTTATATACGAAGCTTAAAAAGAAATCTGCAGAATAAGAGACATTTTAATAAGCTCGAGTATTAACCGTAACATTCTAATAGCCTATGTAGCATACAAAAAGAAACAAATGAGATTGACATTCAACCCTGCTTGTCAATCGGAAAGACAGACCCCATCAGAATCTGTTTATTAACTTAACACACATTTAATCTAATATTTATTTTCCGAAAAACAGCTTATGAAAAAAAGAATTATGCTGACCTTGGTTTGCCTGCTGGCAGCCATCGGTTGGGTAGCAGCCCAAAATTCCCCCATTACCGGTATCGTTATTTCAGCTGAGGACAATGAACCGATTATCGGAGCTTCCGTATTGGTAAAAGGAAGCACTACCGGAGCCGTAACGGATTTAGACGGCAAATTCACTATTACAGATGCGCCCGCAGGTGCGAAAATCCTGCAAGTGTCTTTCGTAGGTATGATAACACAAGAAGTTCCCATCACTCCGGGGACGATAAGAGTCACATTAAAGAATGATGCCAAGCTGCTGGATGAAGTGGTGGTAACGGCATTGGGTATCGCAAAGAAAGAAAAATCACTGACTTACTCTACTCAGGTAGTAAACGGTGATGAATTGGCACGCGTGAAAGACCCCAATATGATGAACGCATTGGCCGGTAAGACGGCAGGTGTGCAGATTAATAAGAGTTCTTCCGGTTTGGGAGGTTCTTCTAAAGTGATTATTCGTGGTAACCGTTCTGTAAGCGGAAGTAACCAGCCGTTGTATGTGATAGACGGTGTACCGTTCGGTTCATCTACCAACGAAAATACCTCAACTACTATCGGCGGAGACAACGACAGTGGTAACTACGACCGTGGCGACGGTATTTCCAATCTGAATCCCGATGATATTGAGAGCATGAACATATTGAAAGGCCCTGCCGCAGCTGCACTTTACGGTAGTTCGGCTGCCAATGGTGTGGTGATTATTACCACTAAGAAGGGCAAGGAAGGACGCGCCAGTATCAGTTTCAATACCAGCACCACTTTCGATATAGCTGCATACGGTATTCCCGAATTCCAGAATCACTATACGGGTGTGTCAACCAGTTGGGGCAGTGATATCAAAGGTAGTCCCGACTATACAGACGATTTCTTCAAAACAGGTGTCACTACTATCAACTCGCTCTCGTTGAGCATGGGTTCGCAAGCTATGCAAACTTACTTTTCCTATGCTAATACTTACGGCAAGGGCGTGGTGGAAGGTAATAGCTTGGTGAAGCATAATTTCAATTTTCGCGAAACTGCCAACTTCCTCAATAACAAACTGACTGTTGATGCCAATATCAATGCGATGTATCAAAGGGGGAACAACCGTACTACTTCGGGAGGTTATTACATGAATCCTTTGGTAGGTCTTTATCACTTCCCGCGTGGTGGTGTTGAAGGTGGAAAGGACTTTAACTACTACAAAGATAATTATCAGATTCTTAATGCCGGTCGTAACATAATGGACCAGAACTGGTATAAATCTCAAGGTACTGATATGGAGCAGAATCCCTATTGGTTGATTAATAAGGTTCCGAATGAGGATACCCGTTATCGTACATTGTTGAATCTGAGTGTGAAGTATAAGTTCAATGACCTGTTCAGTATACAGGCTCGTGGTAGTGCCGACTATGTTGTAGACAAGAACAATACACGTATGTATGCAGGTACCAGCCCGGTGTTGTGTGGTATGAATCCGGCTGGAACAGGAACTAACGGTCGTTACATCTACGGTGAATCAAGTAGCCTTTCTTCTTATGGGGATGTTTTGTTTACTTATCAACAGCAATTCACTAACTTCAGTGTCAATGCTTCGGTAGGTGCCAGCATCAACGATTATACAGGAAACGGTACAGGTTTCGATTCCTATCCGGGTATACTCTCTGTGCCCAACGTATTCACTATGCAGAACTGCTCCTTGAACAAGGGCTCATTGACCGATTGGAAAACCCATACTCAAAGCCAGAGTGTGTTCTTCACCGGTCAGGTAGGCTTCAAAGATCAGATTTATGTGGACGTGACAGCACGTAACGACTGGACTTCAACATTGGCATTTACCAAATACAAAAACAAAGGCTTTTTCTATCCGTCAGTAGGTGTGACATGGTTGCTGAACGAAACATTGAAATTACCTTCTTGGATTGATTTAGGTAAGATTCGCGGTGCATGGTCGAAGGTGGGTAACGGTTTGAATACTTATACTTCAAATCCTCTCAACTCCATTACAAAGAGTGGTAGCATCAATTTCAACAGTACAGCTCCGTTTGCAGAACTGAAACCGGAAATGACTACTTCCATTGAGTTTGGTACTGAGTGGCGCTTTTTCAATAGCCGCTTGGAGTTCGACTTCACTTATTATAAGACTAATACAAAGAATCAACTCTTTACGTTGGATGCTCCGTCAGGTTCACAATACGCCCGATATTACATCAATGCCGGTGATATTCAGAATACCGGTGTCGAAGTTATGTTGAATGGAACTCCTGTCATGACTAAGGATTTCCGCTGGAAAACCGGTGTTAACTTTGCAACCAATAAGAACGAAGCAAAGGCACTGGCTGGTGATGACTTTGGTTATTTTACATTTAGCGGTGGCGAAAGTAACAATGTATGGAGTCGTTTAGAAGTAGGTGGTTCGTTTGGTGACATTTACGGTACTACTTTTGTACGTGACGAAAAAGGCAATATTCAGTATGAACCTGCAAAAGAAGGACAAAAAGATAGTGATAGACTTCCATTGGTGGACAAGACAAATCCGGTGAAACTGGGTAATTCTACTCCTGATTTTAACTTGGGGTGGAGCAATACAATCACGTGGAAGGACTTCTCTCTTTACTTCTTGATTGATGGACGTTTTGGAGGTGAAGTGATGTCTTTGACGGAAGCCGACCTCGATCAGCAGGGAGTAAGCAAGGCAACGGGTGATGCTCGTGACCGTGGTTACGTGATGCTGGAAGGCCGTCAAATTACAGATGTGGAAGGCTTCTATAATCAGGTTGGTGGCCGTGCGGGTGTGACCGAGCATTATATGTACAGTGCTACCAACATACGTTTGCGCGAACTTTCCATTGGCTATAGTCTGCCTCAGGCTTGGTTGGCAAAGACTGGTGTCATTAAGAACGCACAGGTTTCACTTGTAGGCCGCAACCTGTTCTTCTTCAAGAACAATGCTCCATATGATCCTGATGGCATGCTTTCTACCAGCAACCGTCTGCAAGGAGTTGATGTGTTTGGTATGCCTACCAACCGTTCGATTGGGTTCAACTTGAAAGTTAATTTTTAAACAGTAGATATGATTATGAAAAATATATTTAGACTTACAGTTGTAGCGCTGCTGGCAGCTACCTTATTCTCGGCATGTACGGGAGCGTTCGAGGATATGAACACTAATCCGAAGGGAGTGAGCGATGAAGAACTAAAACAAGATAACAACTACATTGGTATGCACTTCATTCCCATGATGCAGTCTATCTATTATAATAAAAATGCAGGTGTCAATGTATGGGAATATCAGCTTATTCAAAATTTGAATGCCGATTTGTGGTCAGGCTATATCAGTACGGCTACTGCATTTGCCGGCAATGTAAGTAATGTGACCTATGCCATGAATGCAGGATGGAATGACAACTGTTGGGATTATGCTTATAGAAACGTAATGGTGGAAAGCTTGAAAATCACCAACAAGTGCAAAGACGATATGGAGACGTATGCCCATTTCGAGGCTATCAATACCATCTGCCGCGTAATAGCTATGTCGCGTCTTGCCGACCAATACGGATGTATTATCTATTCTCACTATGGCGAATCGGCTACTGGTGGTGAGTATGATTCAGGACAGGATGCTTATAAAAAATTCTTTGAAGAATTGAAAGAAGCTGCAGACGTGCTGCGTACTGCTAAAGAAAAGGATGTGGCTTCGTTTATGATGTTTGATTATGCCTATGGAGGTAACTTGAACAAATGGGCGCAGTTGTGTAACACCATTCGTTTGCGTTTGGCCATGCGTATTGTGAAGTATGATGCTGCTTGGGCAAAAAGTGAGGCGGAAGCTGCCATGAACGATAGTAATGGATTGATTGAAACCAATGATGCTAATTTCGGCATTGCAGGAAACGGTTATGTCAATCCGCTTTACGGTATTGCATTCAACTATGGAGATGGTGTTTTAGGCGCTAATATTCCTTCTATCTTGTCTGGTATGGGCGATGCGCGTCTTGATAAGTATGCTACACAGAACAGCAAGAGTGAATATTTTGGTATTCGTCTTGGTATTAAAGGACTGGAAGAAGAAGGGTTTTCGGATGCCTATAAGGCGATTGTAAGTCGACCCAACTTGACAGAAACCTCTCCTGCTATTTTGGCAACTGCTGCCGAAACCATTTTGTTGGAAGCCGAAGCTGCTTTGCGTGGTTGGGATGTAAATGGTAAGGGCACCGCTCAGAGCTTGTATGAAAAGGGTATACGGACATCGTTCGAACAATGGGGAGCCGCTGTGGGCGATTATTTAAGCAGTACGACTACTGCTGCAGCGTATGTAGACCCCGTTATTCCCGCTGCCAGCATTGAAGGCCAGAGCAAGGTGACTGCTAAATGGGACGAGTCTTTGAGTAACGAGGAAAAATTTGCTAAGATTGCCACACAACGCTGGATTGCTATTTATCCTGAAGGTATGAATGGCTGGGCTGAGATACGTCGCACTGGTTATCCCAAATTATTCCCGGTAATGGTGAACTACAGTCAAGGTGAGATTGATACAGATCTTGGCCCACGCCGTTTACCCTTCACCATCAATGAAAAAGGCAATAATCCTACCGGTTATGCCAAAGCCGTCGAAATGTTGGGCGGACCGGACAATGGCGGTACTCGCATCTTCTGGGATGTAGATAAACCGAACTTCTAATCCGCATTATTATCATAGAGATTAAGTGATGAGGACTTTTTGAAGCATGTTTTTTTAAGGGGAAGTATGAAAAACATATTTCATATTTCCCTTTATGTATTTTTTGTTTAATATAATAATTGATTATTATGAATTCAAAATATCTCGTGAATGGCTTGTTTATATTATGCTATTCTATGTTTTTAATGTTTATGAGCGCTTGTTATAATGAGTTGGAAACTGTTGACTTTGAAGAACAAGAAGAACAGCAAAGCGTTTCAATAGAAGATGGTATGTGTATAATCCAATCACTTGGATTCGATACTTTAGATGTGGTAGAGTTGAAGTCAGGTTATCTTATTCAAGGTGATATATACCTTGAAAAAAGTAAACTTGTCACTTATAGTCAACCACAAACAAGGCAGGCTTATCATACTACCGGTTTAATTGGTCACCCCAAACAAAGAGCAATTACCGTTGGTGTTGATAGCTCGATACCTGCATCAGGTGTGGATGATTGGCGAGATGAAATACAGGAAGCCATCAATCTGTGGAATCCTCTTAGTAACCTTAAAATGACTTATACTACAGCTGCCAATCCGGATATACTCATCCGTAGTGATGCTAGCGCTCCTTTACCGAACAATACTATTGCGGCAGGCTCTTGGCCTATGAATGGAAAACCAGGTTCCTCTATTTGGATAAATTTGGATTATGATTATAACAAAACCATTCCAAGACTTCAGAAGATATATAATATGGTACATGAGTTGGGACATTGCTTCGGACTAAGGCATACAAATTGGAAATCATTGGGTGAATCTGTGGCCAATGGTATTACTGGAACTTTTGATTCAGATCCCTATTCTGTGATGAATGGAGGAACTGCCGAATATCAATGGTCTGGGTTTAGTGAGGGAGATAAATCAGCGATAAGTTATTTGTATCCTCGATTTTTTGAAGGAGATTTTGTTAATTACCCAACAGAGGTAAAGCGCTTTGGAGTTGACGTGTATATGGTACGTGTTGTCGGCAATCACCCTATTCTGAAATATGAATGGGGGACTACAGGCATGTTTTTGCTTGCTTCCGAAGGAGATGCTGCTAAAGTTATTTTTGGTAGTCCTGTAACTTCTGAACTTAGGGCATATGTTACTACTGTATATGGAGAAACTTATTGTATTAGTAGAGAGTATGCCACTCAAACAACTATTCAAAGACTTGTTGAAAATTGAGATTAGGCATAGTTCCTCATATATTTGTACTAATTTTCTTCTCCTTTATGCTTTAATCACCTTATAACTTAATAATTATAATATGATGAAGAATGTAATAAAACTTATCTTTTTGCTTTTTGATTTAGTTATCGGTTGCTGCGTTTTGCTTCATGCCCAGGTAGATGAAAAGTTGAAAGCCGACATCGTCAGCACGGGCTACGTGCACAGTCCGTTACCGCTCGACGAGACAAAGGCTTTCGAAACATTCGGCTTGAAAAAGAAAGTGTTGGAAACCGTGATGCTGTGTGATATGGAGGATTTCTCCAAATGGTCGCATAAGGGCATCGGTAAGATTGGTTTGACTGACGAACGGAGCAAGTCCGGCAAGCACAGTCTGCGTCTGGAAGCTCCCGCCCATCCGGAGAAGATTCTTGGCTGGGGTTTGGGACGCGGCACTTGCATGGCCTCTTATGATATAGGAGGTGTGAACTGGGAAGGTTACAACCGCCTGAAGTTCTATATCTATCCCACGTGCGAAGGAGCACGCAGCATCTACCTCAACCTTTATGTGGAGAATGACGGAGAAATAAAAGTACCCGACATTTACGGTCGGGAAGGCTACCACGAAATCAATCTGAAAAATAACCAATGGAACGAATGCTTCGTCGAGATGTCCGGACTGGCGCGCGACAAGGTAACCAAGATTTCATTTGCCATCGAAGTGTTCGGCAAAGAACGTACTATGGGCGACTTCCTTCGCTTCGATGTAGATGCCGTGGAACTTCAGAAGGTGGAGAACCCGGAAACCGTGAAAGGCTGGATGCCTGCACAGAATCGCATCATCTTCTCTACTACCGGTTATAGTATAGAGAGCCCCAAAAGCGCCATTGTCAATGTGGAAAAGCACGGCGGACAGTTCCAGTTGAAGGATGCCGCTACGCAGGCCATTGTTTATACCGGTCCCGTTCGTAAGGAAAAGACCGGCCTGGGAGAGTTCGAGACAATAGACTTCTCGGACTTCAAGACACAAGGCCGTTACGTCATTCAGGTAGGGGATGTCACCACCTTGCCTTTCTATATCCATCAGGATGTGTGGGATGATTCTGCCTGGCGTATGGTGAACTTCCTGTTCTGCGAGCGTTGCGGTTATCCCGTTCCCGGAAAGCACGGGGCTTGTCATAATGACCTGCATGCCACTTACAACGGACATATCATTCATATAAACGGAGGATGGCACGATGCCGCCGATATGTCCCAACAGACCTTACAGACGGGAGAGATAGCCTATTCCTTGCTCTTGATGGCCGAACGTGCCAAAGAAAAAGGCAATATAGACTTGTACAACCGCCTGATGGAAGAGGCTTTGTGGGGAATGGACTATGTGATGAAGACCCGTCTGGGCGATGGCTACCGTGCACAGACATGGGGCACCAACCTATGGACCGACGGTAAGGTGGGCACCGACGATGATGCCGGTCGCCGCGAACTGCTTGTCCATAACGGAGCTTTGGAGAATTTCCTGCTTGCAGGAATTGAAGCGTATGCCTCCATGAGGATTGAAAATGACGAGTCGCTTAAGGGTAATCTGAAGAAGATTGCAAAGGAAGACTTCGGCTATGCCATGAAGCGCTTCAACGAACTTGGCTTTGCCGAGCTGATAAAGAAGGGTGGGGGACATGCCGCCATGGCATCCGAGAGCCAGTATCACGCCAACATCTCATGGGCGGCCAGCATGCTCTATAAGCTGACCGGCGAACAGCAGTATGCCGATGAGGCTGTAAAAGCCATCCGCTACACCTTGCAGTGCCAGCGCACCGAACCGTTGAAAGACAAAGACAAGACCTGCGGCTTCTTCTATCGCGATTTGGCAAAGAAGTCCATTGTACACTATACTCATCAGTCTCGCGATTATGCCTACATGGAAGCCCTTGCCGCCCTCTGCGAAACGCAGCCCCGTCATGCCGAGTATGAGCAGTGGATTCGTGCCATGAAACTCTATGGCGGTTATCTGAAGAACATCATGAAGTATGTATATCCTTATGGAATGGTGCCCAGCGGCATCTATCACAAGGATGAAGTGAAGGACTCCGTCAACTTCTACGCCGTCCAGGTAGGCATTCGCAGTGGTGCTGCGAAGGATTTCAAAGAACAGCTCGAGAACGGTATCCGTCTGGATAAGGAGCATTACTTGCGTATATTCCCCGTCTGGTTCTCGTTCAAAGGAAATATTGCCGTACATTTGTCTACCGGAAAAGCCGCAGCCATTTGCGCCAGAGTGTTGAAGGACAAGGAACTGAAAGACATTGCCGAACAGCAGCTCTTCTGGGTTGTAGGCAGGAATCCTTTCGGACAGTCCATGATTTATGGGGAGGGCAGCAACTATCCGCAGCTCTATACGGCACTGCCCGGAGAAACGGTAGGAGAGATACCCGTAGGTATGCAGTCTTATTTCAATGAAGATGCTCCCTACTGGCCGCAGTTCAATACGGCTACTTATAAGGAAGTCTGGGGCTCTTCGGCTGCCAGATGGCTGATGTTGGTTTCCGAATTCTAAAGCAAGATGATATGAGTGACAAGACTGTTTATTCACGGCGCAATCCGGCCATTGACATGCTGAGGGCGTTGACCATGTTCACCATGATTTTCGTCAATGACTTCTGGAAAGTGCATGACGTACCCCATTGGCTGGAACATGCCGTTTATGGTGAAGACTTTATGGGACTGGCGGATATTGTATTCCCCTGCTTCTTGTTTGCAGTGGGAATGTCCATACCATACGCCATCGAACGCAGATATGCCAAAGGCTTTTCGGCAGAATCCACCTTAGGACATATCCTTTCCCGCACCTTTGCTTTGCTGGTGATGGGGGCATTCATCACAAACTCGGAGTTCCGGCTTTCACCGGAAGCTCCCTATCCGATAGGGGTATACTGGTTCTTGATGGCCATAGGCTTTATCGGCGTGTGGAACCAATATCCGAAACCGGCTTCCGGTACTCAGAAGAACCTTTTCCGTGCTTTCAAGATAATCGGCGTATTGGTTCTTCTCTACCTTGCCTTTACCTTCCGCAATCCGCAGGAAGGTGTATTCGGGGCTTATTGGGGAATATTGGGATCCATCGGCTGGACTTATCTGGTATGTGCCGTGATTTATTTCTTCAGCCGTGACCGGTTGAAGTATCTGCTGCCCATCTGGGGAGTCTTCATTCTGATATGTCTGTTGGGCACGCCTTTGCGCGAAAGCTTTGGCGGCGAGGCCATTCTTACCTTTCCCGAACGTAACTTCTATCAAGGTATGCTGGGCATCCTGCACATCGGCAACGGAGCTTTGCCCGCATTTACAATGGGAGGTATCATCCTTTCCATTCTCAGTGCCCGCTATGCCGACAAGGGTGACGGTTGGAAACTTCGCAACGGGCTGACGGCTGCTGTCCTGCTTCTGTTGGCCGGGATAGGGGCGCATCATTTTTGGATTGTAGCCAAGATAGGCGGCACTCCTCCCTGGGTGTTCTATGTAACTGCCATTTCCGTGGCACTCTATACGGTGCTTGGCTGCTTGGTCAGTCATCAGGTCACGGGCTGGTTCAATCTGATACGCCCTGCCGGAACGGCTACGCTGACTACCTATCTGGTGCCTTATGTCTTTTATGGATTCGCCGATGTGACCGGTGTTATCCTGCCGGACTGGTTTACGCATGGATTCATGGGACTGGTCAATTGCCTCTGCTTTGCCTTTGTGGTAATCGGCGTTACCTGGGTGATGGAAAAACTGCACGTTAAACTTAAAATTTAGATAGAATGAAAAAGAACTTTTTACCTGCATTCTTATTGCTGTTCCTGGCGCTGGGCCTGTTTTCGTGCCAGCAGGGAACTAAAGAGACAAACAAAGAATATCCCATGTTCTGGACGTGGCTGGACTATCGTCCCGGTATGAACTTCGACTCCATTTGCCAAGTGATGAACGACATCGGCATGGACGGAATCATGCTGAATGCACCGACTCCCGACGATTACCGGGTAGCCATACCGATTGCCCATAAACACGGAATCGAAGTGTATGCCTGGCTATGGACCATGAATCTGGAACACGACCGTGACAAAATATTGAAAGAACATCCCGAATGGTTCAGTGTGAACCGTAACGGCAAGAGCCTGGCAGACACTACCGCCTACGTAGGCTATTACAAATTCCTTTGCCCGGCACTGCCCGAAGTCCGTGAGTTCATCAAGGAGAAAATCAAGGCCTATTGCGAAGTGGAAGGTTTGAACGGCATTGCCATCGACTACCACCGTTTTGTGGATGTGGTGCTTCCTACTACCTTGTGGCCTCGCTACGGCATTGTGCAGGACCGTGAATACGCTGCATGGGATTACGGCTATCATCCGGAAATGCTCAAGAAGTTCAAGGAGCAGCATGGTTATGACCCTCGCGAACAGGAAGACCCTTCGCTTGATGTGAAGTGGCGTCAGTTCCGTTGCGACCAGATAACCGAAGTGGCCAATATGATTGCCGAAGTGGTACACTCCTACGGCAAGACAATGGCTGCCTCTCCGTTCCCTACTCCGAAGATGTCCTCGCGCATGGTACGTCAGGACTGGGGCAAATGGAATCTTGACATTGTATTCCCGATGGTTTACCATACTTTCTATACGGGCGATGCCAGCTTCATTTCCGACTGTACGGTGGAGAATGCACGCGACAAGAACGACATGACGACGCTGTATTGTGGCATGACCGCCACGGACGGGCCGATGATGTTTGAGTGCATGGATGCCGCCTTGAACAACGGCGCCCAGGGAATTGCCGTGTTTACGATGCTCGGTCTGCGTTCTCCGGAGGTGAAGAAGCAGTTCAAGGCTTATACGGACAGTGTCAGAGCCGTGCGTGCCGCCAACGGTGGAGTGATAAAGGCAACCTATCCTAAGGTGGCCGAACCGGATCCGTTCAAACACGAAGGCATTATGAAACTGATGCAGGAACGCATGCAGCAAATCATAGCCACGGCTGCCGGTAAGGAAGAGCCGGCTCCGCTGGCATTGGGCGAGTACAAGGAGGTGGATTCCTACGACGCAACGCGCTGTTATCAGGTGGTAGACAATAATAGCAAGACTACTTTTGACGTGACGTTCTATCTTTACGGCGATGTCGTTTCCGGATGGGATGTGACAGTGGCAGACAAGGATTCTTCTAAGAAATGAAAGGACGTTTTATGATAGTGAGAGATTACGGGAGCAAACTCTTTCTGCTCTTTGTGTTTTCGATGGTAGGCATGGTTTATTGCAATGCTCAGAGTGGAAAGAGTTTGCCCGTAAGGAAAGTAATGTGTACGGCTTCACCGGAAGGTGGGGCTGTGCCGTCCTTGCTGGACGGGAACGGGATAGAGTTTCAGCCCCTTGATGTGGTCAACTGGAAAGATTATCCCTACAAGCCGGAAGTGAGTTTCCGCATAGCCCATACGGGGCGCGAAATCCTGCTCCACTACAAAGTGAAGGAAGCCAGTGTGCGTGCAGTGGCCTCCGGAGACAATGGCCGGGTATGGGAAGATGCTTGTGTGGAATTCTTCGTATCTCCCGAAGGTGACGACCGCTATTACAATTTCGAATGTAACTGCGCCGGCAGGCTGCTGATTCAGGGAGGTGCAGTCAATGAGCGCCGTCCTACGGCGAGTCAGGAGGTGCTGGGCATGGTGAAACGTTGGAGCTCGTTGGGCGGCGAACCTTTCGAGGAACGTTTGGGCGAGTGCAGATGGGAACTGGCCATGGTTATTCCCGTTTCCGTTTTCTTCCAGCATTCCGTCGGTTCTCTGGACGGAAAAACAATGAAAGGGAATTTCTACAAGTGTGGTGACAAACTCCAGACTCCCCACTTCCTTTCTTGGAGTCCTATCGGGCTGGAACGCCCCATGTTCCACTGTCCGGCCTTTTTCGGCACCTTGTCTTTTGAATAAATCTTTAGGGTGTTCTGGTGGAATCATTTGCCGTTAGCATTACTTATTGGATTGACAATTGCGGAATTATGTGTTTTTTTATACCTTTGCACTTCCTAAATTGTAAATGCATATATGATTACCGCAGAACAACTGAAAGATATCAAAGAACGTACCGAGGCGTTGAATCGCTATCTGGACATTGAAGGAAAGAAGATACAGGTGGAAGAAGAGCAGCTCCGCACCCAGGCTCCCGGTTTCTGGGACGACCAGAAGGCTGCCGAGGCTCAGATGAAGAAAGTGAAAGGCTTGCAGCAATGGATTTCCGGCTACAATGAGGTAAAGACCTTGACTGACGAGGTACAACTGGCTTTCGACTTTTACAAAGACGAACTGGTGACTGAAGAGGAAGTGGACGATGCCTATGCCAAGGCAATCACTGCTGTCGAGGCCCTCGAACTCAAGAATATGCTTCGCGAGGAAGCCGATCAGATGGACTGTGTGCTGAAAATTAACTCTGGTGCCGGTGGTACGGAGAGCCAGGACTGGGCAAGCATGCTGATGCGTATGTATCTGCGCTATGCCGAGACTCACGGCTATAAGGCCACCATCGCCAACCTGCAGGAAGGAGACGAGGCAGGTATCAAGACTTGTACCATCGAGATTTCCGGCGATTATGCCTACGGCTACCTGAAAGGTGAGAACGGTGTACACCGCTTGGTGCGTGTTTCGCCCTACAATGCCCAGGGCAAGCGTATGACTTCTTTTGCATCCGTGTTTGTCACTCCCTTGGTAGATGATACCATTGAGGTGAACATCGAACCTGCCCGCATGTCATGGGATACCTTCCGAAGTGGTGGCGCCGGTGGACAGAACGTCAATAAGGTAGAGTCCGGTGTCCGTCTGCGCTATCAGTATAAGGATCCATATACGGGCGAAGAGGAAGAAATCCTGATTGAAAATACCGAGACACGAGACCAGCCCAAGAACCGCGAGAACGCTCTCCGCCTTCTCCGTTCCATGCTTTACGACAAGGAACTCCAACACCGCATGGCCGAGCAGGCAAAGGTGGAAGCCGGTAAGAAGAAAATCGAATGGGGTAGCCAGATTCGTAGCTACGTCTTCGACGACCGCCGCGTGAAGGACCACCGTACCAACTTCCAGACCAGTGATGTGAATGGTGTGATGGATGGAAAGATAGACGGCTTTATCAAAGCTTACCTGATGGAGTTTGCAGGAAGTGGCGAATAAATTTTCTCCCTTTCATTTGCATTCTTCCCGAATTTCTTCTTACTTTGTTCATCGTTGAACTTTAAACTATAAAACACACCATGGGAAAAAGTAAAAAGAAAGCAATGCACAGCCAGAAGGAAGAGCAACAAGCCAAGAAAGTGATGATGACGATGGGAGTAATAGCCATTGTATTGGTCATCGCCATGTTTGTGGCTTACTCTTACTGGGGCTGATAAAATCACTGGAAACGACATGCCGCAGGAGATAGAACGGAAATTCCTCGTGACGGGAGAATACAAGCCACAAGCGTATGCACACAGCCGTATCGTACAAGGATACATCAGCAGTGTACGTGGACGGACAGTACGGGTGCGCATCCGCGATGAACGGGGATTTCTCACCATCAAGGGTGCATCCAATGAATCGGGAACCAGCCGCTACGAGTGGGAAAAGGAAATTCCGCTGTGCGAAGCGCGGGAATTGCTGAAGCTGTGCGAACCGGGTATCATCGACAAGACCCGTTACCTGGTGCGCAGCGGACAGCACGTCTTTGAGGTGGATGAATTCTATGGCGAGAATGAGGGACTGACTGTGGCCGAGGTGGAACTCTCCTCGGAAGACGAGCCTTTCGTGAAACCTGCATTCATCGGACGGGAGGTGACGGGAGATGTCCGCTACTATAACTCGCAACTGATGAAACACCCTTTCACCACGTGGTAGCAAACCAATTGTGTGCCGTACTTGTTTAATCGTCATGGAGAAACTTTACGACTACCTGCCAAGAGAACTGGTCACCTTCCTTTTGGTCACTGTATTCTCTTTACTCATCGGGCTTTCACAGCGTAAAATCAGCTTGAAGCGCGAAGGGGAAACTACGCTTTTCGGTACCGACCGCACCTTCACCTTTATAGGCATTCTGGGCTATCTGCTCTATATCCTCGACCCTACGGGCTATCGTCTGTTCATGGGAGGAGGAGCCATTCTGGGACTGCTGCTCGGACTGAACTATTATGTGAAGCAGTCACAGTACCATGTGTTCGGAGTAACCACCATCATTATTGCACTCATCACCTACTGTATTGCTCCCATTGTGGCCACGCAGCCGTCGTGGTTCTACGTCATGGTCATAGTGACCGTCCTGCTCTTCACCGAGCTGAAACACACCTTCACGGAACTGGCCCAGCGCATGAAGAACGACGAGATGATTACGCTTGCCAAGTTCCTTGCCATCAGCGGCATTATCCTGCCGATGCTGCCCAATGAGAATCTTATTCCCGGCATCAACCTGACGCCATACAGTATTTGGCTGGCCACGGTGGTTGTATCGGGCATTTCCTACCTTTCTTATCTGTTGAAGCGTTACGTTTTCCATGAGTCGGGCATTCTGGTTTCGGGCATCGTGGGAGGCTTGTACAGCAGCACGGCTACCATTTCCGTACTGGCGCGAAAGAGCCGTAAGGCTTCTGTGCAGGATGCTCCCGAATATGTGGCGGCCATGTTGTTGGCGGTCAGCATGATGTTCCTCCGTTTCTTGATATTGATAGGTATTTTCAGCCGGGAGACGCTACTGGCCATTTATCCCTACCTGCTGATAATGTCGGTGGTAACGGCTGCCGTGGCATGGTATCTGCATTCCAAGCGGAAACGGGTGGACGACGGCACGCAGACCACGGAGGACGAGGACAGCAGTAATCCGTTGGAGTTCAAGGTAGCGCTGATTTTTGCCATGCTGTTTGTGGTGTTCACTATCTTGACCCACTATACGCTGGTGTATGCCGGCACGGGTGGACTGAACTTGCTCTCTTTCATTTCGGGGTTCAGTGACATTACTCCTTTCATCCTGAACCTGCTTCAAGGAACGGGCAGTGTGGCGGTGCTGGTGATTACGGCTTGCAGCATGCAGGCTATTGTCAGCAATATAGCGGTAAACATGTGCTACGCGTTATTCTTTGCCGGTGGAAAAAGCCCTTTGCGGCCGTGGATATTGGGGGGATTCGGCTCTGTTATTGCCGCAAATATCTGTCTGTTACTTTTCTTCTATTTTCTCTAAATTGCTTTCTTTTTGCTTTTTTAACTCCGAAAGTCTCGTAAATGCATGAAAAAGGGGCTATTTTTGCCGAATTCATTGTGACAAAACTCGAACGGGAAACGTCTAATACCAAGACAATAAACATGAATAGTCACTAAATATAAAAACGCAATGAGAACAAAATGGACTGTGCTGCTATGGATGCTGATGATTTCGGGACTGCTTGCAGCGCAAAACACGGCAAACACTTCTTTCCAGGTTAAAGGAATTTTGCTCGACTCACTCACCCAGGAGGGTGAACCTTATGCTACCATTAAAATCGTGAAGAAAGAGGCCCCTGCAAAGGCGCTGAAAATGCTGGTAACGGACATGAAAGGCCAGTTCCAGGAGAAAGTACCCGGTACGGGCAACTTCGTGATGACCATCACTTCCGTGGGACGTACTCCCATCGTGAAGGACTTTTCTGTGAAGGCAGGGGAGAAGCTGGTGGACTTCGGCACGCTGTATATCGTAGATGCCTCCAATGAGCTGGGGCAGGTGGAAATAGTGGCACAGAAGCCTCTGGTGAAGGCAGATATCGACAAGATAGAGTACAATGTGCAGGATGACCCTGACGCCCAGTCGAACTCCGTGCTGGAAATGCTTCGCAAGGTACCGTTGGTAACGGTGGATGGCGAGGACAATATTCAGGTGAACGGGAGTAGCAGCTTTAAGGTATATGTCAACGGAAAGCCCAACAACATGATGAGCAACAACCCGACGGAAGTGCTGAAAAGTATGCCTGCAAACAGTATCAAGCATATTGAAGTGATAACCAATCCCGGCCCCAAGTATGACGCCGAGGGTGTGGGCGGTATTCTGAACATCGTCACCGTGGGCAGCGGACTCGAAGGCTATACGGCTACGTTCAGTGCCAACGTCAGCAACCGCGGTGCAGGCGGCGGGGCATTCGGTACCATAAAGAGCGGAAAGCTGACCGTCAGCGCCCGCTACAATTACAATTACAACGACCAGCCCCGCAACTACAGCAGTGGTAGCCAGCATGTGACACCGGAAGCTGTTACGGAGAATTCTTCCAATCTGGACTATGACGGCAGCAACAAGGGACACGGTTCTTTCCAGTCGGGCAGCATGGAGGCCAGCTACGAAATAGATACATTACGCTTGGTTACCATGTCTTTCGGACTTTGGGGCGGTGGGAATAAGAGTAACGGCTCTACGGACTACATCGCCACCTTTCCAGAGAACATAAACGCTGCTCCCATTTACAGCTACTCTGCCTTCAACCGCAGCAAGTCTTCCTGGTATTCCATCGACGGAGGTATCGACTACCAGCGTCTGTTCAAGGTCAAGGACCGCATGCTGACGTTCTCCTACAAGATAAACACCCGTCCGCAAACGTCGGATTCCTATACGGAATATGAAATAGACAATGGCTATAACCCCGATTGGGCAGACTATCTGAACCGTTTGAAGAACCAGCATAACGACGGTGAGCAGAATACCACGGAGCATACGTTCCAGGCCGACTATACCACGCCTATCGGCAAGCTGCATACATTGGAGGCAGGTGCCAAGTACATTCTGCGCAACAACTCCTCCGAAGACGACCGTTTTGATGCGGACGATACCGGAAAGTATGAATACAACAAGGACCAGAGCTCACACTACAAGCATTTGAACGATATTATCGCCGCCTATCTGGGATATGGACTGAAGGTGAAGAGACTTTCGGGCCGTTTGGGATTACGCTACGAGCATACCATCCAAGATGTGAAGTATCTGGTGGGCCGCGGCGAGGATTTCACAAAGAACTTCGACGACGTAGTGCCTTCCGCTTCTATCGGCTACAAGCTGACGGATATGTCCAATCTGCGTTTGGGGTACAACATGCGTATCTATCGTCCGGGAATCTGGTCTCTGAATCCTTATCTGAATGATACGGACCCCTCCTATATCAGCCAGGGTAATCCGAAGCTGGACAGTGAGAAGAGCCATGCTTTCAACTTGAGTTACAGTAACTTCACACAGAAGTTCAATATCAATATCTCGGCCCGCTACTCGTTTACCAACAACAGTATTGAGAATGTGACAAGGCTCATGCCCGATACGGAGATTGAGGGATTGAAGAACCCCACGGGCAAGGATGTGCTTTATTCTACCTATGCCAACATCGGCAAGACCCGTTATGCCAGTGTGAACGGTTACGTCAACTGGAATGCCACTCCACGTACACGTATCTACATGAACATGAGCGGCAATTACTCTTATCTGGAGGGCAGTGAAGGCATGCGTAACGATGGCTGGAGCCTCTTTGCCTACGGCGGTGCACAGCAGACGCTGCCCCATGACTGGCGCATCAGTCTGAATGTCTTCGGACAGACGCCGTGGATTATGCTGCAAGGTAAGGGCAGCAGCTTCTTTGATTATGGCTTGAGCGTCAACAAGTCCTTCTTGGACAAGCGCCTCACCTTGTCTGCCTTTGCCAGCAACTTCTTCAAGAAGTATATGGACCAAAGCTCCACCACCGAAGGCAGCGGTTTTATACGGGAAAGCAATTATAAGTACAGCCGCCAACGCTTTGGCATAAGCGTCAGCTACCGTATCGGTGAGTTGAAGGCAAGCGTGAAAAAGGCTGCGCGCACTATCAGCAATGATGATGTGAAGAGCGGTGGCAGTGGTTCCGGTGGCGGCGGTGAATAGGTTGTAAATACATCCCCTTCTGAAACTTGTACCTCGCTATTCATCAGAGAATACAAGTTTCAGAAGGGGATTTTTTATGATAGTAAGTTACTTGCTGACTGTTGAGAACCCCAACTCCTTCAACCCTTTCTGCACATCCGGATGACTCATGAAGAGCTTCCACAGCAGTCCCGACCGATAATTCTCGAGCATGACGGCTATCGGGCCCTGGTCAATGGCGAGGTAGCGCTGCGGATACCAGTTGTCCGTTTCGCTGAAAGCATCGTAGAAGCCATAGGGGCCGAAGACCTTATCTCCCATCTCGTAGAGGTGGCGCATCACTTGCAACGACTGTTCCGGGGTATAGACGATGGATGACAAGGCGGCAGTTGGAGAGATGACTCCCTGGTCGTCGCGTTCGTTGGGAGCGTGGGCGGCATATCCGTTGACGGAGTAGCTGGCTGTCAGTCCCCAGCAGTCGGGCCCGAAACCTTTGTAGTGCTTGGGGTTGCGGACACAGTAGGCACGGTTCACAAGCGTCAGGTTACGCATCTCGTCGAAGTAGTTGGCGCAGTATTCATCCTTCAGCCCGATGGGGTCGAGGCCGAGAAACGAGTATTGTGCCCAGAAGAGCGGTCCGGCTTCTGTGCCTTGATAGCGCAGATGCAACTCGATATTCTCCACTTTATGAGGGTCTACAATGGCCCCGTTCTGCGCCCAGCCCTCGTGATAGACTGCTGCAGGCACGCCGTGGGTAGGCGAGGCGGCGGCAAGGATATACATGATGAGGCATTCGTTGTAACCGTGTACGGGAAAGTTCATTTCCCAACCGTATTCCGAACTCCAGTGCCAATAGAGCACGTTCTGGCCGTTCTGGCGGTAGAAGTTCCAGTCCACTTCGCGCCACAGCTTGTCGATGCGGGCGGCGAGGGCTTGCTCGGCGGGCGAACCGTCGATGTAGTACTGGTGGACGGAGAGCAGCGCCTGCATGATGAAGGCTGTTTCTACCAGGTCGCCGCCATTGTCTTTCTGCCCGAAGGGTTTCACCTTGCCCGTATCGCCATACCACCAGTGTGGGTAGGCACCGTGGAAACGGTCAGCGGTTTCGAGGAAGGAGACGATTTTCTCCATTCGTTCCAGCCCTTCCTGGCGGGTGACATAGCCGCGGTCTATACCGGCAAGTATAGCCATGATGCCGAAGCCGCTTCCACCGGACGTGATTACGTTCTGGTCGTTCTCCGGATAGACACCGTCCATGTGGATGCGTTCGCGTGCCAGTCCGCTGTTGGGCTCGGCACCTTCCCAGAAGTAGTTGAAGGTACGGCGCTGTACGGTGTCCATCAGGGCATCGTCGCTCAGCCGGTCTTCTTTGGCGGCGGGGCTTTTGCATTGCGTGAAACCGAGCAACAGCAGGAACAATAATAAACTGTATTGTATTTTCATTGTACCAATGCTTACTTGTTTTTTTATCATTTACTTATCTATATTCATTGCACGGTCAATTCAACAAGTATAGGACAGTGGTCGGAAAGGTAGCTGTTCTCCGGTTTGTCTTGGATAACGCGGTAGCGGTCTATCTTTGCGCCTTTGGTCACGAAGACATAGTCCAGCAGTACGCGTTCCTCCACCGGCAGACGGCCGAAGTCATGGAAAGACCAGGACGGACCGTAGGTGACGGCAGCTGTCTTTGCGGCATTTTCCATTCCTCCCTTTTCCAGCGTTTGCAGAGGTTCTTCACCGGGCGTACAGTTAAAGTCACCGGTGATGATGGCGGGCATGTCCGGTGCTATCTCCTTGATTTTGTCGAGAATGAGTTGCACGCCCTCTTTGCGGGCTGTCTTTCCGTCGTTGTCCAGATGGGTGTTGAAATATACAAACTTTTGTCCGTTGTTCTTTTCCTGCAGTATCGCCCAGGTGGTGACACGGTTGTAGGAAGCGTCCCAGCCCTTGATGCCGATAGTTTCGGGTTGCTCGCTGAGGGAGAAATTGCCGTATTCCACCAGTGTAAACCGGTCGGTCCGGAAGAATATCGGGCAGTATTCGCCTGCTTCCTTGCCGTCGTCGCGCCCCACACCGAGTGCTGTGTATTGCGGCAGCCCGCGTTTTAGGTCTTCCATTTGGTTGTGAAGCACTTCCTGCATGCCCAGCAAGTCGGGGCTGTAGTAGGCTATCATACGGCAGGCGTCACCCTTGCGGTAATTCCAGTTGTTTACACTGTCCGAAGGAATATCCAGGCGGACATTGAACGTCATCACTTCCAGCGGCTGTCCGTTCTGTGCGGAGGGCTGGCTCTTGCAGCTGCCAAGGAGCAGAATGCTGCAAAAACAAAGGAGTAAAGTAGTATATCTCATGTTTTCTTGTTTTTAGAGTGCAATATTAAATATTTTATTTTATTTCAGTGTCAGTCGGGCTGTCTTTTCTGCCTGGCTGCTGCCACCTATCATCACATCGAAATCTCCCGGCTCGGCCACGTGGTTGAGGTCGTAGTCGTAGAAGCGGAGCAGCTCAGGGGTAATCTTGAAGGATACGGTCTTGCTTTCGCCCGCTTTCAGGAACACCTTTTCAAAGCCTTTCAGCTCGCGTACGGGGCGGGTAATGCTGCCTACGAGGTCGCGGATATAGAGCTGCACGACTTCTGCGCCGTCACGCTTGCCGGTATTGGTCACGGTGACTACGGCAGTGGTGGAGCCATTTTGTCCCATGACCGGGGTACTGAGGGCGATGTCGCTGTACCGGAAAGTGGTGTACGAGAGACCGTAGCCGAAGGGATACAGCGGCTCATTGTCCACATCCAGATAGTTGCTGCGAAACTTCTCGAACCATTTGCCTTCTGCCAGCGGTCGTCCGGTATTCTTATGGTTGTAGAACAAGGGTATCTGCCCCACGTTTTTCGGGAAAGTCATGGTCAGCTTACCGCTTGGGTTCACGTCGCCGAACAGCACGTCGCCAATGGCATAGGCCGCTTCGCTGCCACCGAACCATACGTTCAAGATGGCGGGCACATGTTCCTGCTCCCAGGTGAGCGTCAGCGGCCGGCCGGTGAAGAGGGTTAGTACAACGGGCTTGCCGGTCTTCAGCAAGGCCTCCAGCAGGGTGCGTTGCACGTCGGGGATGCCGAGGTCGGTACGGCTCGAGCTTTCACCGCTCATTTCGGAAGACTCGCCCAGGGCGGCTACAATCACGTCGGCACCGGAGGCCACCTTCAAAGCTTCGTCCAACAGTTTCTTATCCGTACGGTTGTCCCGGTTCAGCGAACGGCCGAATAGGGTGGCGCGTTCCTCGTAGGCTGCATCACTGATGAGGTTGCTACCTTTGGCGTAGGTGATGTTCACCCGGCTGGCTGTCATCTCCTTCAATCCTTCGTACAGAGAGGGATAGTCGTCCAGGCGTGCGGCAACACTCCAGGTACCGGGCATGTTGCTGCGGGTATTGCCCAGGGGGCCGATGACGGCGACGGTGCCTTGCTTCTCTAAGGGAAGGACGGGACGAGAAGACTTCTTGCCTTGTCCCTCAAAAGGTTCGTTTTTCAGCAGCACAAAGCTTTCGGCGGCAATCCGGCGGGCAGCGGCGCGGTGCTCGCGGGTGAAGATGTCGCGTGCGGGACGGCTGAGGTCGCAGTATTTGTAAGGGTCATCGAACAGCCCTAACTTGTATTTCGCTTCAAGGATGCGGCGGCAGGCTGCATCCAGCGTCTTCATGGTTATTTTGCCTTCGGTGAGCGACTTTTTCAACGTGCCTACGAAACCTTCGCTCACCATATCCATGTCCACACCGGCGTTGAGCGCACGGGTGGAAACGGTCTGCAGGTTGCCGATTCCGTGTTCCACCATTTCGGAGATACCGGTAAAGTCGGTCACCACAAAACCGTTGAAGCCCCATTGTTTGCGCAGTACATCTGTCATCAGCCAGTGGTTGGCGGTGGCGGGCACGCCGTCCACTTCGTTGAAGGAGGCCATCGCACTACCCACTCCGGCGCGGACGGCTGCTTCATAGGGGTACATGTATTCGTTGAACATGCGGTTGCGGCTCATGTCTACCGTGTTGTAGTCGCGTCCGGCTTCTCCGGCACCGTACAGTGCGAAGTGCTTGACGCATGCCATGATTTCGTCGTTCCGTTTCAGTTGGTCGTCCGGGTCTTTTCCCTGATACCCCAACACCATGGCGCGGGCGATGGCACCTCCGAGGAACGGGTCTTCTCCCGACCCTTCGGATACACGTCCCCAGCGTGGGTCACGGCTGATGTCTACCATCGGACTGAATGTCCATGAGATACCGTCGGCACTGGCTTCTGTAGCGGCTATGCGGGCAGACTGCTCGATGGCTGCCATATCCCACGTGCAGGAGAGGCCGAGGGGGATGGGGAAGATGGTCTCATAGCCATGTATCACATCCATGCCGAACAGTAGGGGGATGCCCAGGCGGGAATTCTCTACGGCCAGTTTCTGTACGTCGCGTATCTTGGCCACTCCTTTCAGATTGAAAAGCCCTCCCACGAGCCCCTGCTCAATCTTCTTGGCCACGTCGCTGCTCTTTGCCTGACCGGTAGTGATCTCTCCGGTCACGGGCAGGTTGAGCTGGCCGATTTTCTCTTCCACAGTCATCCGGCGCATCAGTGCGTCGATGAAGCGGTCCATGTCCTGCGGAGATTTCTGCGCCTGCACGGTGGCGGTGACACCTATTAAAGCGGTCGCGAGCAGCAGACTTGTTCTCTTGAAAATTTTCTTCATATTCATATTGAATTAATTGTTTGTAAGTATGTTCCCTTCATTGTTTTTAGATTGCCGTCACTCTATTGCAGTGGCGCTATGACTTCTTTGCAACGGTGCTGCAATTTCTCTGCAGTGATACTGCAAACGATTTGCAGCGCTACTGCAACTGCTTTGCAGCGACACTGCAACTGTTGTGCAGTGCTACTGCAACACTTTTGCAGTGCCACTGCAAAAAGTTTGCAGCTCTTTGCAGTAGCAATGCTTTGATTGATAGCAAGTTATAAAACAGACCTTTTGCCATTGATTGGGTCGGCTGTTTCCTTTGGCCGGGTATCAATAGTCGGGGTTCTGTACCAGTACTCCGTTCGATTTGTCTATCTCTGTCTGGGGCAGAGGCAGCAGCGCATTCTTGTCCTGGTAATTCTTTCCGGCAGCTTGCAGCACTTCTTTGGCAATGCCCCAGCGCACGAGGTCGTAGAAGCGGTCGGGTTCCAGTGCCAGCTCTACGCGGCGTTCGTGGCGAATGGCGTCACGCAGCACAGACTGGCTGGCAGATTCTACCTTCGGAAGCACGTCTGCCAGTGTGCCGCGGGCATGGGCGCGTACTTGTTCCAGATACCCGGCGGCTTCGCCCGTCAGCCCTTTCTCGTTGGCGGCTTCGGCAGCCATCAGCAGCACGTCCGGATAGCGGATGAGGCGGATGTTTACCCAGAAACCCATACGGCTGTACTTGCGGCGCAGTGTCGGGTCCGTGTAGGCCTTCTTGTTGAAGTAGGCACCCATGGCGGTGGATACGGGTGACTCGCCATAAGGCTGGTTGGTATTCTCCGGTGTGATGGGCTCGTCCGTGCTGCGGCGGAAGTAGAGCAATGTGGCGTTCCGGCGCGGGTCGCCCGGCTCAAAGGCTTCTCCCATCAGTTTGGTGGCCATGTGCCAGCCCCATCCCAGGTCCCACTCGCCGGCTCCGCGCACCCCTTGCACCTGGCAGAACTGGCTGCCGATGCTGGCATCCTCTTTCATGGCATCGGTGGCTTCGCATTGCAGTTCGAAGATGCTCTCGCCGCAGTTTTCCCCTTCTACGGTGAAGACTTTGTCGACCGGTGTATTCAGGTTGTAGATGCCCGACTTTATCACTTCGGTGGAGGCTGTGTACATATTGTCCCAATCGTTCCGCATCATATAGGTGCGTGCGTGCAGGGAGCGTGCGGCGCCCCAGGTCAGCCGTCCCGTATAGTCGCTGTCCCACCGCAGGGGCAGGCATTCTTCGGCTTCGGTCAGGTCT
The DNA here is from genome assembly GCF_003603065.1 of Bacteroides sp. AF20-13LB. Classification (NCBI taxonomy): domain Bacteria; kingdom Pseudomonadati; phylum Bacteroidota; class Bacteroidia; order Bacteroidales; family Bacteroidaceae; genus Bacteroides; species Bacteroides sp. AF20-13LB. The sequence continues at coordinate 304,002 of NZ_QTMH01000001.1, read as the reverse complement.
TTGTCAATCTGTTCGTATATCTTTTCCGCCGTGGTCTTGGGCACGTTGGCATCGGAGGCTTCCACTACCTTGATGGTGACCAGCGGCACTTCGCCAAAGGCGCGTACCAGGTTGAAGTAGCACCAGGCACGGAAGAAGAGCGCTTCGCCGCGGTTGCGGATGGCTTCGGTGTCGTCCTTGTGTCCGCTCTTCTCAATGTCGTCCAGGATTTCGTTGCACTGGTAGATGATTTTGTAGTTCTGTCCCCAATAGGCGCTGAGCGGCCCGTTGGAGGCAGTGTATTCGAAGTCGTCCCACATGGCGGCCTCGTTGCTGCCGTCGCCGGCGTCACTGCCTTTCTCGGAGTCCTCGCTGCGCACCATGTGCACCATAAAAGCAGGAATACCGGCAGTGATGTCGTACGAGCGCATCAGGTAGTAGACGTTGAATATCTTCCCGCCTACAAGGGCGTTGGGAGAGTCATCTTCCGTGAACTGCCCCAGCGGATCGCGGTCCAGGAAGTCGTTGCAGGATGTCAGTGAGAGGGCTGTTGCACCCACCAGCAATGTAAATATGTATTTTATCAGTTTCATAAATTTATATTTTTCATTCCCCGTTCCCTTTGAAGGAGTCGGGGGAGGTTTGAAGTTACTCTTTTTTAGGGGAGAGGCTTTTAGAACGTCAGATTAAATCCGAACGTATAAATCGCCGGCATCGGATAACTGCCGTCGTCCACCCCGAAGGCGATGGCACTTCCGCCCAGTTCCGGGGTATATCCGGTGTTGTGCTTCCACGTCTTCAGGTTCTGTATGTTCACGTAGAGCTTCAGCGCCTGCATGCCTATCTTCGAAATCAGCGCCTTGTCGAAGTTGTATGCCAGCGACACGTTACGGATGCGGAAGAACGAGCCGTCCTCTATGTAATACTCGGAGTTCAGATTGTTGATGGTATGCTTGGTGTTCAGCAGCGGCTGGGTGTTGCTGGTCCCTTCACCGTGCCAGCGGTCCATGCGTTGCTCCATAAAGTTGAACTGGCTCCAGTTGTAGTTGTCCCAGGTACGGTAAATCTGATTGCCGCCTTGTCCCATCATGTCAACGGCAAGCTCCCAGTTCTTGTAGCCCAGGCCGAGCGTGAAGCCGTAGGTGACATCGGGTGTAGGATTACCAATCATCGTACGGTCTGCCGTGGTGATTTCACCGTCACCGTTCACGTCGCGGAATTTCAGGTCGCCCGGGGTGACGGTTGCCAGTGTGTTCTTGGGAGAGTGCTCAATCTCCTCCTGGGTCTGGTAGACGCCTTCCACCTTGTAGCCGTAGAAGTAGCCGATGGGGTATCCTGCCATTGTGTAGCTCTGCTGCTTGTCTCCGGCTATGATGGAGTAGCCTTCCTGCACGAGGCTCAGTACCTTGTTCTTGATGGTGGCAAGGTTCATTCCGATGTTGTAGTTCCAGTCGCCTATCCGGTCGCGCCAGCTCAAGGCAAGCTCTACGCCCGAATTCTCGATGGAGCCAAGGTTTCCGATACCCGGTACGGTGCCCGAGATGCCCGGCACTTCGGCCAGCAGGTCTTTGGTTTTCTTCTTGTAGTACACCCCTTCAAAGTGCAGGCGGTTGCGGAGGAAGTTGGCTTCTGCACCGGCTTCCCAGGCTTCCACCTTCTCCCAGCGCAGTTTGGGGTTGGGCAGGTAGGCAAGCTGGTAGCCCGGATAGATGGCAGACGGGGTGCCGAACACGGCGGAGTAGGCATTCGTCAGCAACGGTTCGGCGGGATAGGCGCGGTCCAGGTTCTGGTTGCCCAGTGTGCCCCATGAGCCTTTCAGTTTCAGCATATCCAGCCAGGTGATGTCCTTCATCCATGCTTCCTCGCTCATCAGCCAGCCCAGGCCGACGGAGTAGAAGTTCTGCCACTGGTTGCCGGTGTAGGAGAAGGCGGAAGAACCGTCGCGGCGGTAGGAGCCGTTGAACAGGTACTTGCCCTTGTAGTTGTAGAGCACGCGTGCCAGCACGGACACGGTGGAGCGCTCCCACTGCGTACTGCCGTTGGTGGCGGTGGCTGCGTCGCCGATACTTACGTACCATTTGTCGGGATTGTCCGGAATGACCAGGCCTACCCCTTGGGTACGGGCGCCGTTCAGATTCTCGAGCTTGTTGTAGTAGGTGGTGAAACCGGCTGTGGCCGTCACGCTGTGGTCTCCCCAGGAGTTGGTGTAGGTCAGCAGATAGTCGCTCTGTACCTTCATTTCCGTTTCTTTGGCTTGGGACACTCCGGTCTTGCCGTTGCCCAGCGTGGCTATGTCTCCCTCGACGCTTGCGTCATATACCTGGATAACCGGGGTGTATGTCCGTGTGCTGTTCGAGGCATAGTCCAGGGAGAACATGGCCTTGAACTGGAAGTGTTTCAGGAAATCCCATTGCCCGTACACGTTGCCCGAGCCACGGTAGTTCTCGGCTTTCGTGGTATTCGCCTTCAGGTCTACGTCCACCATCGGGTTGTTCATCTGTGCCTTCTGGAATCCGGGCAGTGAGGTGTAGAGGCCGTACTCGGAGTTGAATACATGCGCCACCGGAGCTGCGCGCAGGGCTGTAGCCACACTCTTCGTGTCGGCGGGCAGCATGCGTGCCCCGTTGAATTGAAAACCTACCTTGAGGTTGTCCGTCACTTTATAGTCGTTGCTGATGTTCAGCGTAATCTTGCTGTACTTCTCGTGCTTGATGTTGCCTTGTTCGTAGGCATAGCCCGCACCGAGATAGAAGCTGTTCTTGTCCGAGGCACCCGTGATGCTGATGTTGTTGTTGGTGATGAACCCAGTCTGGAAGATTTCATCCTGCCAGTTGGTGTTTCCCGTCCAGTCCGAGAAGTTGTATTCCGGGTTGCCTTCATTCCTCAACTGTTCGTTGTACAGCAGTTTGAAGCCTTCGGCATCCGTCAGTGCAATTTTGTCGGTGACGGACTTGAAACCGAACGAGCCGTTGATATTGACGCGTGTCTGTCCCTCTTTCGCCTTCTTGGTGGTGATGATAATCACGCCGTTGGCACCGCGCACACCGAAGATGGCGAGCGACGACGGGTCTTTTAGTATCTCCATGGATTCGATGTCCTGCGGATTCAGGAAGTTGATGTTGTCGTTGAACAGTCCGTCCACCACATAGAGTGGCTTGTAGCCGTTGATGGAGTTTGTTCCGCGTACACGGATTTCCGGGTCGGAGCCTGCCTTGCCGGAGTTTATCACCTGCACGCCGGCAATCTTTCCTTGCAGTGCGGATACGGGGTTGACCACCGGCTTGTTGGCGATTTCGTCGCCTTTAATGTTGGTGATGGAGCCCGTAAGGTCTCGCTTCTTGGCGCTGCCATAACCGATGACAACGGTTTCGGCCAGCATCTGCGAGTCGTCTTTCATCTGGACGTTGATTACCGACTGGCTGCCTACCTTGACAGCTTGCTTCACCATGCCTACATAGGAAAAATCCAATGTGTTCTCCGGGGTGGCCTGGATGGAGTACCGGCCGTCTATGTCGGTAATCACGCCATTGGAGGTTCCCTGCACCAATACGGTGGCACCAATCAGCGGGTCACCCAGGGCATCGGTCACGGTACCGGTTACTGTTTTCTCCTGCGCCGATGCGGCGACACTTGCCAGCAGGCACACCGTCAGAAATAGGTTTCTCAGTCTTCCGGTTTTCTTCTTGGGAAGGTTTAGGTTCTTCTTCATTACATTGATTTTTTAGTGGATAAATCATTCAGTTTCTCCTCTGAACAATCAAAATGCAAAAAAGATTTGGTGACGGTGTTAAAAAAGGGCAGCCCGGTTTTCGCGGACTGCCCTCTTACCTAAAAGCAAAACTATACCTATTTCAACTCAAAACTCGTAGTCTTTACATCGCGGCTGTTGGGTCCAATCATTACATGGAACTCGCCGGGTTCGTATACATACTGTATGTCGTAGTTGTAGAACTTCAGCAATTCGGGGGTAATGGTGAAGGTCACCTGCTTGCTTTCGCCTTTTTTCAGGTGGATGCGCTCGAAGCCTTTCAGCTCTTTCACGGGGCGGGTAATGCTGCCCACCAAGTCGCGGATATAGAGCTGTACGATTTCATCTGCATCGTAGTTACCCGTATTGGTTACGGTTACGGAAGCGGTCAGCTTGCCGTCCGCATTCAGTTGCTTGGAGCTGAGCGTGATGTCACTGTACTGGAAGGTGGTGTAGCTCAAGCCATAGCCGAAAGGATACAGCGGGTCGTTGCTCACATCCAGGTAGTTGCTGCGGAACTTCTCGAACCATTTGCCTTCTTTCAGAGGACGGCCGGTATTCTTGTGGTTGTATGCCATAGGCAACTGGCCCACATTCTGCGGGAAAGTGGTGGTCAGCTTACCGCTGGGGCAAACGTCTCCGAACACTACGTCGGCAATGGCGTCTGCAGCTTCACTACCTCCGAACCATACATTCAGGATGGCAGGAACATTTTCATTCTCCCAAGTCAGCACTACGGGACGTCCGGAGAACAATACCAATACTACGGGTTTGCCCGTTTTCAGCAATGCTTCCAGCAGGTGGCGCTGTGCGTCCGGCATTTCCAGTTCGGAACGGCTACTGCTCTCACCACTCATCTCGGAGGACTCGCCGAGGGCGGCTACAATGACATCGGCTTGTGCGGCTACTTTCAGGGCTTCGTCCAGCAGTTCTTGGTCATTGCCACGGGGCAGTTCACGGCCGAACATCGTGGCGCGTGTCTGGTAGTCGGCATCGTACATCAGGTTGCTGCCTTGTGCATAGAGAATGTTGGCCTTGGAGCCGACAGAATTCTTGAAACCTTCCAGCAGGGTGCTGTATTTGTCTGCTGTGGCTGCCACACTCCAAGTGCCCGGCATGTTGGCACGGGTGTTGGCAAGCGGGCCAATCAAGGCGATATTGCCTTTGCGTTGCAAGGGCAGCAGATTGTCCTGGTTCTTCAGCAGTACGAATGTCTCTGTGGCAATCTGGCGGGCGATGGAACGGTGTTCGGGAGTGAACACTTCTTTTTCGGCACGCTTCACGTCGCAGTATTTATACGGATTGGCAAACAGTCCCAGCTTGTATTTGGCTTCTAGGATGCGTCGGCAGGCTTTGTCAATGTCGGCCTCAGTCACTTTGCCTTCTTTCAGGGATTTTTCCAGTGTGCCGATAAATCCGTCGGCTACCATGTCCATGTCTGTTCCGGCGGTCAAGGCACGTGCGGATACTTCCTGCAGGTCGCCGATTCCGTGGTCTATCATTTCGGAGATGGCTGTATAGTCTGTCACCACGAAGCCGTCGAAGCCCCATTGGTTGCGCAGTACGTCGGTCAGCAGCCAGTGGTTGGCAGTGGCGGGTACTCCGTCAATTTCATTGAAGGAGGTCATTGCGCTACCCACACCGGCTTCTACGGCAGCCTTGTAGGGAGGGAAGTATTCGTTGAACATACGGTTGCGGCTCATATCCACCGTGTTGTAGTCGCGGCCGGCTTCTCCGGCGCCATACAGTGCGAAGTGCTTTACGCAAGCCATTATCTCGTTGTTGGCACTCATATCCTTGCCCTGATAACCGCGAATCATGGCTTGTGCAATGGCTGAACCCAGGAAGGGGTCTTCACCGTTGCCTTCTGATACACGTCCCCAACGGGCATCGCGGCAGATGTCCACCATCGGGCTGAACGTCCAGCAGATACCGTCTGCACTCGACTCAATGGCGGCGATACGGGCCGATTTCTCTATAGCCTCCATGTCCCAACTGCACGAGAGTGCCAAGGGGATGGGGAATACCGTTTCGTAACCGTGAATCACGTCCATACCGAACAGCAAGGGGATGCCCAGGCGGCTGTTCTCTACGGCAAGTTTCTGCACTTCGCGGATGTTCTTCACGCCTTTCAGGTTGAACAGACCTCCGACTTCACCGTTGCGGATTTTACCGGCAACGTCGCTGCTCTTGGCTTGTCCGGTGACGATGTTTCCCGTTACCGGCAGGTTGAGCTGACCGATTTTCTCGTGCAGCGTCATTTTGCCCATCAGCTCCGTAATGAATTTATCCATCTCCTGCGGATTGCCTTGGGATGTGTTTTCTTTGGGCGTTGCCGTCACGGTGAGGGCAGAGAAAGCCAAGGCTGCTAATAATGTGTATTTCTTCATATGATATAATTTTGATTATCCCCTCCGGCCCCCTGAAGGGGGAGGGGAATAGTGATATAGAAATTCAACTTAAGCTTAGCTGCTCCATCATGTCGCATACTAACTTCAATCGTAAATCCCTAAGCCTTAAATCCCAGCTTCTGCAATCCTTCCTGAACCTCGGGACAGCTCATGAAGAGTTTCCACAACAAGCCGGAACGATAGTTCTCAATCATCGGGGCAATGGTGCATTGGTCGATGGCAAGATAGCGGGGCACCGTCCAGTCACTTCCCTCGGAGAAGGCATCGTAGAATCCGTACTTGCCCCAAATCCAGTCGCCTTTGGAATAGAAATACTTCAGTGCACGCATGGATTCCTCCGGTGTGTAGGGAAAACTGGACAAGGCTGCTGTCGGTGTGATGACACCATGGTCGTTGTCGCCCGGGCAGTGGGCTGCATAGCCTTTGGTAGAGTAGCTGGCGGTCAGTCCCCAGCAGTCCTCGCCGTAACCTTTGTATTGTTTGGGATTCTCCACGCAGTAGCGGTAGTTGGAGAGGGCATGGTTGCGCACCACGTTCCAGTAGTTGGCATAGCGGTCGCTCAGGTTGCGCGGGTCCAGACCGATGTGCGAGTATTGTGCCCAGAACAAGGGACCGCCCAGTTTCTCGGCTCCGTTGTGTTTCAATTCCAAAGGCAGGCCGTAGGGGGCAGAGTCGGACTTGATGCCGCCGCCGCGTGCCCAGCCGTTGTGGTAGGCTGAAGCCGGAACGGGATAAGTGGGGGAGGAGGCTGCGAGCACATACACAATCAATGCTTCGTTGTAGCCTTCCAGCGGGAAGTTCATTTCCCAGTTGTATTCAGGAGACCAGTGCCAGTAGATGACATCCTTGCCATTCTGATACCAGCTGAACTCCATCTCTTTCCACAATTGGTTAATCTTCTCTGCCAGCGCCTTTTCCTGCTCGTTGCCGTCGCGGAAGTATTGGCGTACGCAAAGCAAGCTTTGCATCAGGAAGCAGCTTTCCACCAAGTCTCCGCCGTTATCTTTTTGTCCGAAAGGTTTCACCTTGCCGGTAGGGCCGTACAACCAATGGGGCCATACGCCGTGGAAGCGGTCGGCGCGTTTCAGGTAATCGGCAATCTTGGTCAGGCGCTTCACGCCTTCTTCCCTGGGGATGAAGCCGCGTTCGATGCCTACCAGCAGTCCGGCTATACCAAATCCGCTGCCGCCGGTGGTGACAACATTCTGGTCCTTTTCGGGATAATCCCCATCCAGGTGGATGCGTTCGCGTGCCAGTCCGGAGGTCGGTTCCGCACCGTCCCACATGTAGTTCAAATGTACCTTCTGGATGTAATCAAGCATTTCGTCATCCGAAGCGAATGATTCGGGACGTACTTCCTCTGTGTCGGGCTTTTCCTCTTTTCCGTTCTCTTTCCCGTTTTCCTTCAAGTCGGAAGAGCAGGATGCACAGCTCGCCAATGTGGAAATCAGGAACAAAGCCAGCACATGTATCATTATTGGTTTTTTCATATCTTTATTTCTTGTGTTTAATTTTTTGTCGTCTTGCACAATGGCGAGCGGCCGTTTTCGTTCAGCGCCTCGATGGTGAAGTAATAGTCCGTGTCCGCATCCAGTCCGCGGAAGTCATATTCCGTCTGTCCCAGTACCGTGATGGCATTGTACATCTTGCCTTCGGCGGTGCCGTAGTAGATGTTGTAGCCATAGGCGCTTGCTTCGGGTTGCCAGGAGATAAGGGCATTCCGGCGGTCTTTCCTGTCACGTTTCACAGTCAGTCCTTTCACGGCTTGCGGGACATCGCCGTCACCGTTCCCGAAGACGCGGAAGCCGGACAAGGCGACATTTCCCGTAGGCATGTGCACATTCTCGTATTTCAGATAACGGGCACGCAACGGCTCGTTGAGCTCGATGTAGTCGTGCGGACAATCCTTGTCACTGTCGCTCTTGTCTATGACCAATGTCCATTCTTTTCCGTCTTCGGAAGCAAAAATACGGTATTGGTGATAAATATCCATGGCACGGTTGTATTGAACCGCTTTATGGTCGTAGAAGTTCAACTGCACGGCACGTACATTCTTTGTGCTGCCCAGGTCTATCCCGGCCCATTCGCCAGGGTTGCCGGAACGGGCTGCCCAGTAGGTGCGCATACTTTCGTCCGTCAGGTTGGAAGCTGCATGGATGCTATCCGTAGATGATACCTCCACCGGTTTGCCGTAGGACAGAAGCATCCATCCCGTGAAACGCTCTGCAGGGTTCTTTACGTCCATCGGTTCTGCCCAGTTGGGATAATCGCCGAAGGCAGTGGACGAATACATGACACCATCCTTGTCGAAAGCCACCGGATAAAGACCGATGCGGCGTTCGAACTTGTACTTCAGGGAGAGCATGCAGGTGGCCACGTGCCAGTAATTGCCTTTCACGTCGCAGAACGTGCCTCCATGACCGGCACCTTGCACATAACCGCCCGGCTTGTAGCACATCGGGTTATGCTTCTGGTAGACAAACGGGCCCAGCGGGGAATCCGAAACATATACGCCATCGGCATAGACTTTGAATTCAGTGCCCGGAGCACCATATTGGAAATAATATTTGCCATTGTGTTTGGTCATGTAAGCGCCCTCTGTGAATGGGCGGAGTGTCACTTCATCGTCATTGTTCATGCCGAAACGTTCCCAGCCGTGTTCTTCGGGGCGGAGCATCATCACTTCGTGAATCTTGCTGATGGGATAGAAATCATTCCGGTCCAGTTCCACCGCCTTTAGCGGATATTCATTGCTGGAGCCATAATACATATACAGTCTGCCGTCATCGTCCAGAAACATGCAGGGGTCCCATGTGGGAAGCACATTCTTTTCGATGGCACGTTTGAAACGTCCCGTTTTGGGGTGTGTACTGTACCACACGGCAAGGCCTTCGTAGGTGGAGCCGGTATAGAACAGCGTGTCACCGCTTACATAGGCTGCCGGTGCGCACTGGTCGTCGTCCGTAGGCTTGCGTTGGAAGCCGGCAGGAACGAAATCCCAATCCACCAGGTTCTTGGAATAGTGAAAACCGCCCTGGTTGGTGGAGAACAGAAAGTATTCTCCCTTGTATTCCACCGCCATCGGGTCGGCAGAGGAACGGAACGAACCGTTGGGACGCACATTGTTGTTGAAAGGCTCGAAATTGTAACTGATGTTCATCGGATTGCAGAAGGTGCGCGACAGAGGCGCCTGTGGGTCATACCACCGGGTCGCCTGGGCGGGACGGCGGATTGCGGTTGCCTTGTGTACCTCTTTTTCCATCACTACCTCAATATCGGTTTCATCCAGTGCCAGGATTCTGTTCACTATCTTTTTCCCGGGATAGTAGACATACAGGTGCACGTCGTTCTTCGCTCCTTTGATGGCAAAGCTGCCGTCGTGGGCAGTGGTATTGTGCATGGGACTTGCGAAGAACATGACTGTGGCGCCTGCGAGTGGCTGGCGGTTGGTGTCCAGTACGTGTCCTTTTACGATACGGTCTTGGGTTACAGTGATATAATAGTCACTGACTTGCCCCTTCACCACTTTGATGGAATCGTCAGGGGTTGCCTTTGCCGTCAGAGCGGCAAAGGCTATTCCACAACTGATTAGGAATCTTTTTACCATATTGGAGCGGATTTATTCGGCAATTCCGTCAATGGGTTCCAGCTTCAGGTCGGGAAGGTCGTCCAACTGGTTGGCTGGTATGGGCCAATAAGTCTTTTCTGCTGTCCATCCTTTGGGACCGAGTACGGTGGCGGCATCGCCGGTACGCACCAAGTCCACATAACGGGCACACCATTCGCCGCAAAGCTCCATCCGGCGTTCGTCCATCACGTCTTTCAGGGTAACACCGGTTTTGGTGCTCATGCCTGCACGCCGGCGCACTTCGTTGTAGCCTGCGTCTCCATCCTTGCCCAGTCTGACTTTGGCTTCGGAGTTCATCAGCAGCACTTCGGCATAGCGGATGATACGCACATTGTTGTTGGCTCCGTAGGTCGTACGTGGAAGAGTCATCTGATTGTAGGGAAGGTAACCTTTGCCGTTCCAACAGTCGGTCTTGGTGGCCGATGTGGGACCTACCTGCCAACCCTCGCGCGTCTTGCTCAGGGCTTTCAGGAAAGAAGTTTCGGCACGCACACCTTCGCCACGGGCTTCGGCCCATGCCACGAACTCGGGTTCATAGCCTATGAAATTCCAGCCGCCTATGGACTTGGTGCCTTCGGCTTGCTTGTAGCTGATGGTACCGTCTGCGTTCACTACTTCATCATACCTCTCTGCCATGTTCGGACCCTGGAAATTGAACCATTGGTCTACGCCCAGGTAATCGCCAGAACCATTGCCGTAGTCTGTTACCTGGCATTCGAACAAAGATTCGTCACACAACTTTCCGGGAATTTTGAACAGCTGGTAGAAGTCGTCGTAGAGACGGAATCCACCGTTCTTGATGATGTCATCGGTCAGTGTCTCCACTTGTGCATAGTCTCCTTTCAGCAGATAGATGCGGGCGGCCAATGCTTGGGCGGTGAAGGCTGTCACGGCTCCCTTGTGTTCCATCTGGTTGGGACGCATGCGGGGCAGTTTGTCGATGGCGTAGTTCAAATCTTCCAGCATATAATTATATACGGCCTCTACGGTAGAACGGCGAAAATCGGTCTGCAGGTTGTCACGGTAGATGACGGTGGGACCGAAATTGGTCACCAGACAATAGTAAGCCCATGCACGGATGGTACGTACTTCGCCGCAATAGGATTCGTAGGTTTTGTAATCTTCGCTTCCTGCAGCAAGATATTCGGCATAACCGTCGAGGCTTTGCAGGGCGGCATTGGTGATGCGGATGATGTCGTAGAAGTTCATCCATACCTGGTTCAGTGCCCAGAATGAGTTGTTGTAGTTGAACTTGCGTCCGAAGGCCACGGCATCGCCCTGGTCATCGGTACGGCCCGACCACACGTCACCGTCGCGGGTGAACATCAATAGTGCGTTGCACCAGTGCATGCCCTGTGTGCGTACTTTGGAGTAGGCACCCACTACGGGTTGGTACATATTGTTCTTGTTGGTAAAGTCCACGCCTTGTTCGGGAACTTTGTTCTCCGGATCGATTTCTATGAAATCGGTGCAAGCGGTAGCTCCTCCCAGTACCATCATGGCCGGAAGTATATATGCGAATGTTTTCTTTAAGAATTTCATTGTTTTACGTTTTAGGGTTTAGAAATCTATTTGCACTCCGAAAGTATAGGTTGAAGTCAGAGGGTATACTTCGGTATCCCAACCTTCGGCATCCGACACTTCAGGTGTGAAGCTGTTGGCCTTGAAGGTAGTGAAGGGGCGGTCGGCCGTCAATGAGAGGCGGAGTCCCGGCATCACGTAGCTGCCTATCTTCAAGTTCTTGAACGAGTAGCCCAGCGTGATGTTCTGGATGCGGAAGTAATCGGAGCTTTCTACGAAATAGGAAGCGTTGTTACTGTCTGATTTGTTCCAGGTTTTGAGAAGAGCCTTGGCCGACGGATGTTCGTTGGTAGAGCCTGCACCCGTCCAGCGGTTCTCATACTGTGCACGGTCAAAGTTATAGTAGTCGGCTGCATAGCGCAGGGCACGCTTACGGTTCCACAGTTCGCCGCCTGCTTGTCCGTAGGTAGTGAGGCTGAAGTCGAAGTTCTTATAAGAGAATCCGGCATTGAAGCCATAAGTAAAGCTGGGCACGTATGAGCCCAACACCTGCTTGTCGTTTCCGTCTATCACATGGTCGCCGTTCACGTCCTCGTAGATGAAGTCGCCGGGTTCCAGTCCGTTGGCCACGGCGATGGGGTCGGCAGCACATTGTTCAGGAGTCTGGTAGATGCCGATGACCTTGTAGCCATAGAATGAGTTCATCGTCTCGCCCACCATATTCACGGTCTTTCCGCCTTTGATGATTTTCATGTTTCCTTTTAGGCTTTTCACTTCGTTATGCAGATAAGAGAGATTGACGCCGATGTTGTAATTGAAGTCCTGGCCAATCTTGTCGTTCCAGTTCAAGGAGAGGTCGATACCGGTATTCAGAATCTGTCCGTTGTTGCCGGCCAGCAGCTCGCCACTCATCGGGAGCTTGGGTGAAATCACGGCGTTGTCAGTCAGACGGTAGTACCAGTCGATGTCGGCGTTCAAGCGGTTCTTCAGTGTACTGAAGTTGACGCCCACGTTGGTTTCGTTCACTACTTCCCAACCCAGCCAGCTGAAGTTGGTGGTGTTGATGAATCCGTCGATGGCGGTATTGGGACCGAATACGGACTGTACGTTCTGTATGCTTGCGAAGCCTGCACTGGCAGCAATCTTGTCGTTACCCAGCTTACCCCAGCTGGCACGCAGCTTCATGTAGTCGAAGATATTCTGGTTCTTCATAAACGGTTCTTGGGAGATGACCCATGCGGCACCGATGGAGGGGAAGTAGCCCCATTTGTCGTTGTACTTGGACGAGCCGTCGGCACGGAAGGTGAACATCAACATGTACTTGTCGTTGTAGTTGTAATTCAGTCGGGTGAAATAGGAGAGACCGCGGTATTTCCAGCCGTCGTCTTTCACCGTAGCGCCTTCCTTGTTGCCCAGTGCGATGTATTTCCACACGTCCTCACCTTCGGGCACGTTGGTGGCGGTACCTTCGAGCAGGCGGTATTGCTCTTGACGCATGGATGCACCCAGCATACCGGTAAAGGAGTGTTTGCCCCACTTGTCAGTATAAGTGGCCACGTTGTCCCATATATATTTGTAGTAGTTAGTGTTCTTTTTAGTGAGTTCGGTAACCTCTTTCTTCTGGTTGGTGCCTACATAGTAGGTAGGAGTGAACTCAGAACCGCGAATCATTGAGTAGTCGTAGCTGTAGCTACTGCGTATATTCAGCTTGTCGGGGATGAGGTTGAGCTGTGCATAGAAGTTGGTCAGCACTTGGTAGGTCTCGTTCCGGTTGTCGTAATAGTTGGCAGTGGCTACCGGATTGTTGAAGTTGTTGGTCAAGCCCACCTGCTCGGGTGATGTGTACTTCTTAGGGAATACGGCATCGTCGCGGCGGTCATCATACACCGGGATGATAGACGGTGTGTTGTATGCCTGTTGCCATGCGGCATTCTTGGGAAGCTGCTGCTGCGAGTTGCTGAATACGCCGTTGAAGCCTACTTTCAGCCATTTGCGGGCTTCGTAGTCAAGGGCGGCACGGAAGTTCAAGCGGCGGTAGTAGTTTTCCACGTCCATGATACCGTCTTGTGCCAGATAGCTCATGCCGGCAGAGTAGGTCGCTTTTTCCGTACCACCGGAGATATTCAAGCTGTGATTGGTCATCATGGCTGTGCGCAACAGTTCGTCATACCAGTTGGTATCGGCATTGAATTGCAGGTTTTCCATATTGCCTCCGAATTCGGCTACTGACTTTTCGAAAATCGACCGGTAAGCTTCCGGGTTGGCTTCCAACATCATGGTGGCATACTCGTGAGAGTTACACATCTCCAGCAGGTTGGTGGCTTTCTGAATACCTACATAACCGTTATAGGTAATCTTGGCATCCTGGTTGCGGCTTCCTTTCTTGGTGGTGATGATTACAACACCGTTGGCGGCGCGTACACCGTAGATGGCAGATGCGGATGCGTCTTTCAAGATGGTCATGTCCTGAATGTCGGAATTGTTCAGGAAGTTGATGTTGTCGTAGAACATTCCGTCCACTACATAGAGAGGAGAGGTGTCACCGAAGGAACCCATACCACGGATGGTCACTTTAGGACCTTCGCCCGGCGTTCCCGAATTGATGATGTTAACACCCGGTACCTTTCCCTGCAATGCTGCCATCGGGGAGGAGGTAGGAACATTGATAAGTTCTTTCTCTTTGACAACGTCAATCGGGGCCGTCAGGTCTTTCGCCTTGGCCGAACCGTAACCGATAACAACAACTTCTTCCAGTAGTTGTGCATCTTCACGTAGCTTTACATTAATGACGGATTGTCCCGCAGCGCTTATTTCCTGCGGCAACATGCCCAAATAGTTGAATACGAGAGTTGCGTCTTCGGGGACGCCGTTCAGTACATAGTTACCGTCGAGGTCGGTAGCTGCTCCAATAGTAGAGCCTTTTACTACAACCGTGGCTCCAATAATCGGTTCGTTGTTCTGATCAACAACAGTTCCTTTAACTGTCTTTGTTCCTTGTGCCAAAACTGTCAGTGGCAATGAGAACAAAATCATGAATAGAAGAAATAAAGTTTGCCTTCTCATAAACTAAATTTAAGAGTTAATAATTCTGCCGGCAAAGGAAGTAATTACGGTAAGTAAGGCAAAAAAAAACACTACCACGATAATACGTTTAGGGTAAAAATGGGTACCGTTTTACTACGTTTTCGTGTTACTTGTTTCTAATAATCAGTTTGTTGTGATTGAATGATTTGTAGCCGCTTTATTTCAAGTCGATGAGAAAATCCACTAATCCCGTTCCGTCGGGGATATCCAGTTTCTTGCGCAAACGGTAGCGTGCTGCCTCTACTCCCCGGATAGTGAGGTTGGTCATTTGCGCAATGTCTTTCGTAGAAAGATTCAGGCGCAGCAGCGCACAAAAACGGAGGTCGGTAGCGGTAAGACTGGGATAACGTTCGCGCAAATTACGGAAGAATTTCTCATGAATCAGGTCGAAATTGTTCTGGAATACATCCCAAAATTCCTGTGTCTCGATGTTTTCGTTGATGAGCTTCAGCAGAGATTCGAGGTTCTTGCGTCCATATTGCCCTTTCACCAGGGACTCTTGTACGACAGTACGAAGTTTCTCCAGGACCTCGTTCTTGGCAAATACACCCAGTGCCATGCTGGCAAGGTCTTTACTCTTTGCCGACAACTCGGCTTCCAGCAATTGCTGTTGCTGCAGAGTTATCAGATGCTCCTGCTCGCGCATCTTGATGTTCTGCTGCACCTGCTCTGCCTCATACTCCTTCCGTTTCTTTTCCATGGCACGGTTGGCGCGCCACTTGGAGAAAAAGTAGACAAGCGCTGTGAGAACTATGAGATAGAGCGCAAAGGCATAATAGGAGAGGTAGAAAGGGCGGGCTATGGCAAAATGATATTCCACCTCACCGATTTTCTGTCCCAAATCATTATAGGCTTCTGCCTGGAATGTGTATTCTCCGTAATCCAGGCTACCGTAGCGGATTTCGGGCTCTTTCAGGTCCGATGTCAGCGCCATGCCTTGTCCTCCTTGCAGGACATAATGGAAATGTACGGACAATTTATTGTAATGCGGCAGGCTTACTGAGAACAGCAAATCCCGGTAATTGCTTTCCAGTTCGACATTTCCAGACAGAGGCAGGCGTTTCTCCTTTTTATCGGAAGAGGAAGCAGTGACCGAGCTCAGTGAGAGGGCGGACTCCAGAGTAGGACTGAGGCTGTCTGTGTTTTTGCTGTAACTGGCGATTCCGTTGTTCAGATTAAAATAGACAACGTCATTGTCGACGAACACATTGTTGTAGTTCTCTATGCATGGAGAATCAAACAGTTCGATGAGGATGCGCTGCTTCACGATGTACTCTCCTTCTGCGTACTCTACCAGTACGTACTCATGTGAACCGGACAGCCAGAAGCGGTCGTTCGTGACGGATACCACAGAATGAGCATTCCTGATGTAAGGCAGAATGGCATTCAGCTTTTGGAAGGGGATAATCTGCCGGGTGATGTCGTCATAGGTATAGAAGCCGTTGGGACTGGAAAAGACGATACGTCCTCGCATTTTCATTACTTGGATAGGGCCGATGATATATTCCGAGCCTAAATGGGAGATGTGCCGTACGCTTTTTACAGCCGACAAGTCATCGCTCAAGACTATTTTATAGACTCCCTGATACATGTGTGAAGCCCAGATGACACCGCTTTGGTCCACCTCCAAGTGCATGACCGGTGCAATGAAGCCGTCTATGACATGCGAAAAGGTCCATTGCCCGTTCTTCTTTTTATAGATACGCAAATTGGCGTAGGATGATTCCAACAGTATCTCTTCGCCATAGAGGGTGCACTTTATCAGACACGTACTGCTGTTGGTATTGCTTATGACGGAAACATTCCCTTTTTCGCCTATTAATAAGGTATGGGCATTGTTGCCTGCAAAGAGTTGCCCGTCAATGTCCTTCACATACCAGTTCTGTCCTTCAGTATGGGGAAGCAGGCGCAGATTCTCGGTAACCTGGTGGTATTCGTACAAGCCCTGGTTGGTGGCCAGATAGAAACAGTCGCCCCGGTGGGCTATGTCGTACACCATGCCCAGTTTGGTTTCATGGTTGGCAGGAGTCAGCAGCATGACGGGTGAGTTGTGGTGGATGTATGCGATGCCGTCGTCCAATGCTGCCCATACGTTGTTGTCTTTGTCACAGAACAAGCCCAGGACTGTGTTGTTGTCCAGACGGTTATCCAGATTGAAGTGCCAGAGGCAATGTCCTTTGCGGTCGATGGCGTATATGCCATTCAAGACTGTACCTATCATGAATATGGAATCATTGGTCATGACGGCGCGGTTCACCCGCTGTTTCTTCAGCTCTGCATCAATGTCTGTTTTCCAGGGGGTGATGTCACCGTTGTAGCGGAACAATCCGTTATTCTCTGTGACCATCAGGAAGCTGTCGTCCCCGTCGGGCAGTAATGCCACTACATTGTCATCGTTCACTTGGCTGCGGGGGAAGAGATGAAGGAAATCCTTGCCGTCGAATTCATAGAAGTCCTCATCAATCATCTGTGTGTAGATATGTCCGTTTTGGGTGTAGAAGTAGAGCGGCTGTTGCTGTCTGTTGCGGAAAGCGTGTACCATCTTCCCGTCGTAGGAGAACCAGGCGCTGAACGACTGGAAGTAGATGCGACCGTCCAGCTCTACAATGTTCCATATCTCGTTGTTCTCCATGGGGAAATTTTTCAGGAATTTGCTCAAAGAATGGTACCGGAGAGTGCCTGCCTCCGAA
Source organism: Bacteroides sp. AF20-13LB (assembly GCF_003603065.1). NCBI lineage: Bacteria > Pseudomonadati > Bacteroidota > Bacteroidia > Bacteroidales > Bacteroidaceae > Bacteroides > Bacteroides sp. AF20-13LB. The sequence continues at coordinate 286,941 of NZ_QTMH01000001.1, read as the reverse complement.
TACTTGAAATAGCCGAATTCCTCGAATGCCCCCACATAGATACGGTCTTCTTTCACATACACCGAACGGACAATATGGTTCCCCGGCACTTTGTGGAGAGTCCAGCGATAACCGTCATATACCAGGAGCCCCTGGCTGTTGCCGAAATACATTTCGCCGTTGCTGCCTTGCGCACATGCCCAGTTCTGATAACCGGCTTCATAGTCTTTGGCAAGATAGTTGGTGACGGCGGGCATGAAGGAAGAAGCCCTGGCCTGGATGAAGAGGATGAACAATAGAAGGCACACTACCCAATACTTGAAAAGCATCGGTCTTATCGTATTTTGTTTCATTTTTTCAGGTTAATCGAAGTGTTTCTTGGAAGCAAAGATACAATAAGTATTCTAAATATTGTGTTTTGATGAGATAAAAAAGGTACTTGAAGCGGTTAGGGAGGATGCTTCTTAATGAATATCCTCCCCTCTTAGTTGTTTGTCTTTTGAAATTTATTATAGGGATTGTGCGGATGATAGGACTCGAACCTACACGCCTCACGGCACCAGATCCTAAGTCTGGCGCGGCTGCCAATTACGCCACATCCGCGGAATAATTCCGATTAGCGGGAGCAAAGATAGAAAGAATTTTCGTTTTGGCAAATTGTTTTGTAGATAAAGTCGTTTTAGAAAGTCACTTTCAGTATTTTTCTTGCTTCCTCAATGATGGTGTCCAAGTCATTGTTCTCATCTTCTTTGCTCATATCCACTTTCTTGTCCGGGTCGATGCCGAACTCGATATGCTGTTTTTGGGCATCGAGGTGCGGGCTGGCAGAAAAGCGTACCCCCCATCCGTTGGGCAGTTCCGAAGAGAATGGCAGGCCCGACCCGCCGCCGGTTTTGTCACCAACCAGGGTGACATTGGGAAAACAGCGCATGGAGTTGACAAAATCATTGGTTGCACTATAGGAATGACGGTTGGTCAGGACAATTACCTTTTTTTGCCAGCGGATACTGTTGGAAGGTTCCACATAAATGGGAGTCGGATCTGAAAAATCGCTATGGCCTTTGCCGGTCTTGTGCTGAATATATCCCGTCAGTACTTTTTCATTCGTGAAGCGTTGTGCCATTCGGGTGGCGTTTGTCAGGTTGCCGCCACCATTGTTGCGCACGTCGATAATCAGGCCGTTACAAGCGGAAAGGTATAACAGAATCTCATCCAGGTTGCCGTTTCCGATGCCGCTGGAGAAATCACCGTAATAGATATATCCTATGTTGTCCTCCAATATGGTATATTTGGCGCCTCCAGCAATGCGGTAGTCTCTTCCCAGGTACTTTTCAATGATACTTTCGTTGAAGTTACGAGGATAATCCAGATACCAGTCCCAGTAGCGCGCCATGTTGGAAGAAGAGTACAAGTTGACATGTCCGTCTTTTAACTCGGCAAGCATGTTACCTAATATTTCAAATAGACCGTCGTAACTCATTCCCGGGGTAATGAGTGGCTGGTACTTGTCATGGATGGCATCCCAGTCTATTTGCTTGTAGTCCAGGAAGCAGTACTGTTCGTCTATTATTTTCCACAAGGCTTCGAAATTGCCTTGTGGGGTATTGTCGAACTCTTCCTCACGAATACATCCGTTCAATAGGGGCAATAACGTGAGTAGGATACTCCAAATTATTAAAATATATCTTCTTTTCATGCACATTATCCTTATCATCTTATCGTTTATCACCTTGTCACTTTTTACTTTCTCTTGTTAGGAAACAGATAGAGTTCCTTTACGAACCCCACCATGAATACGTGCGAGTAAGTATGTGTCTTTATTTCATTTACTTTGGACTGTTGTGCGTCCCATATGTAAGCGAAACGCATCCGGGCACGTCCCACCGGAAAGTCTGCGGTCAGCATTTGTCTCAGAGAGGGCTGGTTGTGCAGGGAGGTGAAGTTCACTACTCCGTCCCAATGTCCTAACGTAAATATCTCGTAGTAGGACTGTCCATAGTTGGGCATGAACATGATACCTGCCAAGGGAAGATTTACCTGATAGCGTAGTGTGATGGGACGGTTCTTGATGCGCAAGTCCCAAATAGCCATTCCCGATGCGGCAAGGTTGATATAGGCACGTGCTTGGGCGGGGTTGTTTCCGTTGCGCAGATTATAGACAAAGCCACCGTTGAAGTCGCCGACTCCTCCGGCAAGCAGTTTGAAATTGCCCGTGATTGGAAAATTATAATGCAGGCCGTAGTTCCAGTTGGCCAGTCCGGAGAATGTATTGTTATTGTCTACTTTGTTGTGTGTATATCCCAAGTCTGCCTGGAAGAAAGTTTGCAGAGACACGTTGCCGTCCATCAACCGTGTCATCCGCATGCTTTCGCGGGAGATACGGAAATCGATTCCCTTATACTCCTGAGGTGAAAGATAAGTGTCGAACACGTTGGTGAAGCCGACACCATACATGGTGGCACGGGTGATAATACGGTTACGGTTGGTGGAGTCAGCCCGTAGCTTCCGGTCGATGCTGCATTGTGCTTCTTGTGCTTTCAGTCCGACACTTCCCAAGAGCAGTCCGCATAGGATTATTATCTTGTATATGTACATATTAAATTATCAATTACAAATTAGTAATCGTTAGCCACTAATACTTCATTTCCGTCCTTCATCAAAAGAGTTTCATCTGTCCTGTCATCTCGTCCAGTATGTCCCCTTCGCTTTTACCGTGGTCGGGGTCCAGAATTTCCGGTTCTTCATCCGTTTCCTGCTCTTCGGTTTTCTGCGAGGGTTCCGGTTGACGGGTAGGCTCCAGCTCGTTGATGGTTTCTATAGTATAGGTGGTCAGGCGCTTACCTTTTGCTTTGAAGCCTTTCACGGCGATGAATTCGTCGGCTTCCACCACCATCGGCTCTCGGAAATTGTCGTGGCCGCCAAACACCACCTCTAAACGCGGGTAGCACTCGTCTGTCAGCAGAATGAGGCTGCTGTTCTTGTTTTCTCCCAAGTAGTTTTGCTTGCGGGCGGTTGCCTCGAAGCAGAAACGCTTGATGTAAGGATAGTTCTGCTGGTCGGCATCGTAGAGTACGGCGGTCCATACTTTGTTCGGATCGTATTTCTCCAATACGCGTATGCCATCGTCATAGTGATTGTTCAAGTCGAAGTTGGTGGCATAGAACTCTCCGCTGTTCTGTACGACAAGGATGGTGTCTTCGCTCTGGAATTCTCCGAGATATTCTCCGCGCCCGTCGTAGTTGAGACGTAGCACATCACGGTCGAACCAGACTTTCCGTCCACCCAGCGTGGAGCCTCCACGTTGTTTCAAGGCTATCTTGTGTACGGGGAGTTTCGTGAGTATATTTCCCATGGCCTGCCGTCCCTTGATATTGATGTTGCTGAAATCCTCCTCGAAGATAATACGGCGTACACGGGGATTGGGTTTCAGGGTTACCTTGATGATTTCAGCTTCTCCATTGGGATTGGCGGTGAAGTAGGTGATACGGGAGTCGGGAGTACCTTGCGTCACATCGTATTCGCGGTCACGCACCACGGAAGTGACGGCAAAACGCTTGATATAGCTTGTCCCCTCCTTGCCGTCACGGTAGCAGACATTGTAGATGGTACGTTTGTCGTTCTTCTTAAAAATGTTGGCATAAAGTATATTCTTGCCCACGAACTTCTTGTCGGCCACCGGTGTGATGATATATTTTCCATCGCGGAAGAAGATAATCACGTCATCTATGGGCGAGCAGTTGCCTATGAATTCGTCTTTCTTCAATCCAGTTCCGATGAAACCCTCTTCGCGGTTGATGTACAGCTTTTCGTTGGCTTCGATGACTTTGGTTGCTTCGATGGTGTCGAAGTTACGCAGTTCCGTGCGGCGGGGGAAGGCTTTGCCGTACTTGTCCTTCAACATACGGAACCAGTCGACGGTATATTCCACGATGTTTGCCAGATGGCAGTCTATCTCCTCTATGTCCTTTCGCATGCGTGCTATCAGTTCCTCTGCCTTGTCGGAGTTGAATTTGAGGATACGTGCCATCTTTATCTCCATCAGCCGGAGGATGTCTTCCTTGGTCACTTCGCGGATAAAAGTCGGGTAGTAGGGAGTCAGGCGCTCATCGATATGTTCGCAGGCGGCATCCATGTTTTTGGCTTGTTCAAACTCCTTATCCTTGTAAATACGTTCTTCAATGAATATCTTTTCGAGTGAAGCGAAATGCAGGCTTTCCAGTATCTCTCCCTTACGGATTTCCAGTTCCTGGCGTAGCAGTGCCAATGTGTTGTCGACTGATTTGCGCAATACATCACTCACGGTGAGGAAGTGGGGCTTTTGGTCGTCGATGACACAGCAGTTGGGAGAGATGCTCACTTCACAGTCGGTGAAGGCATAGAGGGCATCGATGGTCTTGTCGGATGATACACCCGGGGCTAGATGCACTAATATTTCCACACTGCCGGATGTTAGGTCCTCTACCTTACGTATCTTGATTTTTCCTTTTTCGCTGGCCTTTACGATGGAGTCGCATACACTGGCCACCGTTTTCCCGTAAGGAATTTCCTTAATGGCAAGTGTCTTGTTGTCTATCTTTTCTATTTTGGAGCGCACGCGTATCGCACCGCCACGTTCACCGTCGTTGTATTTGGATACATCGATACTGCCTCCCGTCTGGAAGTCGGGGTACAGCTTGAATTCTTCGTTGTGCAGATAGCTGATGGAAGCATCGCACAGCTCATTGAAGTTATGTGGTAATATTTTGGATGACAGGCCTACGGCAATACCTTCCACACCTTGTGCAAGCAGCAGTGGGAATTTTACCGGTAGTGTAACCGGTTCTTTGTTTCGCCCGTCATAAGAGAGTTTCCATTCGGTGGTCTTGGGGTTGAATACCACGTCCAGTGCGAACTTGGAGAGACGTGCTTCGATATAACGGGGGGCAGCGGCGCTGTCACCCGTCAGAATGTTACCCCAGTTTCCCTGGCAATCCACGAGCAAGTCCTTTTGTCCCAGTTGTACCAGAGCATCGCCGATAGAAGCATCACCGTGCGGATGGAACTGCATGGTATGTCCTACGATGTTCGCCACCTTGTTGTAGCGCCCGTCTTCCATGCGGCGCATGGAGTGGAGGATACGCCGCTGTACGGGTTTCAGACCATCCATGATATGGGGTACGGCACGTTCCAATATAACGTATGAGGCGTAGTCCAGAAACCAATTCTGGTACATGCCGCTCAGTTGGTGCTTTATATTGGCATCCTTTGCGTCCGCAGGTTTGTAATCCGAGTGTTCTTCGCTCCCGGCCGGGAGTTCCTTGTCCAAATCATCTTTCGGTGCTTCAAAATCTTCGCTCATATTTGTTCGGGAATTGTCTATTCTATGATATTACTGATTTTTCAGTCGCAGGCAAAAATACAATTTTTGTTCGATAAATGAGAATTTGCGCGGAACTATTGTGCCAAATCCTTCCCATTTTTTAAAACTTCTGCCCGTTAATGGAACCAATCTGTCTCTTTCCCGTTAGCGGAATTATATTGAGGACGTGCTTCCGCCTCTTTGCGGACAGCGATGTTGCTTTTGTCTTTCTTGCCGACAAGTTGGCAAGGTTTTGCCACCACATTGGCAAAGCTTTGCCAAAGGCATGGCAAAACTTTGCCAATATGGTGGCAAAACGCTGGCAAAGTAACTTGCTGGCTTGTTGTGTGTTGGCTCGAATTGTGCAGCGATATCATCACAAGGGTGAAGAGATACTGGGCAGATTCTGCCGACGGATTCATTATTTTGTGAATTTCCATTCGTCAAATAAGAACTTTCCGTTCCCGAATACGAAGTAAATGTCGTGTTTGCCTTTTATCCGTTTGTCCAACGGCTTTGTCAATGTTTGCCACGTATCGGTATCAAAGGTCAAGGTGGATAGGAGCGGACCGTCTGGACTGTCCATGTGTATTTCGATGGAGCCTTTCCCTTTTATCTTCATCTGTATGGCTTGAGGTGATTGCGGGAATTCCGCACCGCGGACACAGATGGCCTGTCCGCTCTTGTTTCCTACGGCAGACATGTTGCCTGTCTGTCCGGTAGGTTCAAAGGCAACGCCGCGTGTGGCGGCTGTGGTCTCGGCCTGTTGCTGCGCAAACGGGTCGAGAGGCTTGATTTGTGAAACGCCCTTGGCTGTGGCTGTGCCCATGTGGATAGTGAGGTCCTTTTCGTCCACCTCTATTTCTTCCACGCAGATACTGCGGACACCCACTTTGAGGTCGCGGCTGTCCTGCAAGCCCAGTGAGTGGTAGAAGAGATAGTACTTCCCTTGAAATTTTACCAGATGTGTATGGTTGTTGCTGTCGGACATGCCATAGTCGCCGGGATTTTTGAAGTAGTTGTCCCGATAGGTCCAGCTGTCTGTCTCAAGTGGCGTGCGACTCGTCATGTAGCTCATGCAGCACCGGCTCGGCTTGTCTATATCCTTGTGGGGCCATGCATCCCGGTTCTTCCAGTTGGTGTTGTAGGTGTAAATCCAAGTGCCGTTCAGATAGTTCAGTTCGTTTGCTTCAAAGTGGTATGGCGCTTTTATTTCAACTATTTCGCTGTCCAGCGTCTTCATGTCATTTGCCAGCCGCACGATGCGTGCGTCTCCGGGAATGTAGTCGTCGCTGTCGCCCCCGCCAAAGGAGAGCCAGCCGATGCCCTTGTCGTCGATGACTACTCCCGGATCGAAGGGAGCTTTACACTTGCCGAGTCCTGGAGTATTACCGTCTACCACACATTTGCCCAATGGGTCTGTCCAGGGCCCCACGGGGGAAGTGGCAGTCAGCATACCTACACCGGAACCGCTGTTGGAGTAGTACAGATAGAAGTGGGTTTTGCCGTCGGCCTCCTTGCGCGAAGCGATGGAAGGTGCCCACGAAGCCATTCCCCAGGGAGCCAGAGCCTTTACATTGATTACTCCGTGATAAGTCCAGTTCACCATGTCGTCAGAAGAGACCATCGTCAGCGAATGGATGTGCTGATAGGTGTTTTTCCCGTTACGGCCCACTACATCATATTGCTGGTGGTCGTTAGTGCCGTACACATAAATGCGGCCGTCGTGCACCACTGCTGTGGGGTCGGCCATGTATTGGAAGTCGAGAAGGGGATTGGCATTGCCGGTAGAGAACTTGGGCGAGAATTCAAAAGATTCTTCCAAAGCGCTGTCTGTAGAAACCGGAATGTTTTCAGAAGAGGCAATGCTGTCTGCCCGGAAGGGGGCTAAGGGGATGCCTTCCGTTGAAAAAAGGTTGCCTTGAGCAGCGTCACTGAAGCAGTAGCGAATGGAAACCGGGCTTTCGATTCCTTTTACCGGGACAATCAGCTTTCCCCCGTCTATCCTGGCCCGGGCCTCTTGCCATTCCTGGCCGGCTGCGGCCATCATCAGCCCCTCTATCCTTTTCCCGTGTACGGCCAGTCCGTTCTTTATGTCTTTGAAAGAGATTGTCACATGGTTGCCTTTGCGGCAGGCGCTTTCAAAGACCGGGCTTTTATAGGGGCCTGCATATATATGGTATGTATCGTCCAGTGCAAGATTGGCGAGACGTTTGCCTACGCTTCTTTTGTCACGTGGATGGATGTCCTGCACATTGTCCACCAAATCTGACACGGTAATCATCTTGACCTTGTCCAGCATTTCGGGCAACATGGCCTGCTGCTCGCGTAGCAGTGCCGGTCCGTTGTCTTTGGAGTGGTATTGGAAGGGGGCTATCTGGACCAGATAGAATGGGAATTCCTTGTTAAATCCGGTACGCCACGAGCCTATCAGCCGCTGCATCACCCGGGCGTAGGAGCTGGCACGGCCTTGGTTGGCTTCTCCCTGATACCAGATGCATCCGGCAATGCCGTAGGGCATCACGGGATAAATCATGCTGTTGTACAACGTGCCTGTTTCAGCCGGAAACCAAGGATTGGATTCATACGGATAGTCGCACAAGACCGGGTCGCTCATTACGCATTCGCGGGGCGTCCATGTCTCGGCGGTGGTTCCGCCCCATGCGGCTACGATGATTCCTACCGGCACGTCCAGCTCTTCCTGGATGTTGCGGCCGAAGAAGTAGGCCAGGGCACTCGTGCTGCGCATCGTTTCGGGCGTGCACTGTGTCCATTGCGAGAAACAGTTTTCTTGAGGGAACGGGGCGGCTATTCTGGCCACGTGAAAAATTCGGAGATTGGGACAATGGGCATTTGCCGTTTCCTCGTCTCCGTTCTTTATGCCGTGGTTGGCGCTCCATTCCATATTGGATTGTCCGCTGCACAGCCAAACTTCGCCTAGCATGACATCGGTCAAGGTTACTTCTGACGAGCCGCTGAAACGAATCTCATAAGGTCCGCCGGCTTCGCCGGAAGGTACACGGGCTGACCATTTCCCCGTATTATTGACTTGGGTTTTGATTATTTCTCCTTTCATCCATTCGGGGGCGATGGAAATTGTTTCTCCCGGAATACCCCATCCCCAGAAAGTAAGTTCTGAGTTACGTTGTAGCACCATATGGTTGGAAAATATGGCAGGGAGTTGTATCGCTGCTTGCAATTTCAGGATGCCGAGCAGCATAAATAAACTTAAAAGGGTAAGATAATGATGGTATTTTTTCATACGAGTATTTATTTCCATAATGCAAATTAATAGCTGTTTTTAGAAACCATTACATTTTAACCGTTACTTTTTTCCCATTATAAGCCACTGCCTTTTTTGCGCCATCAGCAGTTACTATGTTGAATTTCCGTTCTTTCAACATACCGGAAAACTCTCCTTTCCGATTTTCAATAGTGAGCATGCGAGTACGGTCATTCCATTTCATCGTAATGGTGCTGTACATTCCTTTTTCATAATTGTAGTTGTCATTCTCGTCTTCGTAAAGTGTGAATTCGCCGTTACAACCGGGATACACTTTTATCTCCAAGTTGTCCCATGATTTTTCGGTGCTATACTGCACTTCGGGACCTATTGGCAGGATGGAACCTGCTTTCACATAAAGTGGTAAAATGTCAATAGGGGTATCTTTCACGATATATTGTCCGCCGGAGTGTTTCTGATTGGTCCAAAAATCATACCATTCCGTATTTTTAGGCAGATATATTCGTATAGACTTAACGGTACTGAAATCTTCTACACGGATGGTGTCCGAAACTGTTTGGGTATACATGGGTTGGGTTACAGGGCATACCAATAGGGATTTGCCAAACATATACTGATTGTGGATGTTCCACACGTTGCGATCGTGGGCAAAATCCATTGCCAAGGCACGCATGAAGCTGGACTGATTGGCAGTTACCTCCCAGGCAGTTGTGTAGATGTATGGTAACAAACTGTAGCGTAACCGAATGTATTTCTCAATCGCATCGTATATTGGCTCGCCTTTTTTGCCGAATTGATAGATTTCTCTGGGAGCACCTTCCCCATGTGACCGCATCATGGGACAGAATGTACCGAACTGTATCCAACGGGCATAAAGCTCGCGATAATCCGGGTCATCCAGCATCAAGGGATATTGCCATAGGAAGAATCCGCCGATATCGCTGTTCCAATGGGGAATGCCACATAGTGAGAAGTTTAATCCCGCAGGTATTTGCTTCTCCAAAACTTCCCATGATGCTGTGATATCTCCTGTCCATGTATTGGCACCATAACGTTGCTGGCCGGCAAAGGCTGAGCGGGTAAGGATAAATACGCGTTTATCTGAAGTTACGGCACGCTGGTGGTCGTACACTCCACCTACACTCATTAAAGGGTAGGCATTGCGTACTTTACGGAATGACCCCAAATAGGTGGGCGTGTCAAAATCTTCAGGAATGGGGTGAAAATGGTCGGGTTCGGTAGAGTCCATCCACCAGCCGTCTATACCCACAGAACGTAGGTTCTCGTTCAGGTACTTCCAATAGATGTCGCGTGCTTGCGGATGGTAGGCATCGTACACGCGGGCACCGGATGGATAGTCCATATTGGGAGGCCACTTCTCGGAACCGGATTCGGGCCATGTGCGGAAGTTGAAGAGCATGTTCCCTTTGTCTAACTCGCGATAGGGTTTGGTATGTGGTCCGAAAGCTGACCAAATGGAGATAATAATGTGGGCGTTCATTCCGTGTATGTCTTCCATCATTTTTTGGGGGTCGGAGAATTCTTCGTTCAAAAAATCCATTGCGTTCCACAGGTAGTTGCTTCCCCAGTATCTCCAATCCTGGATAATTCCATCGAGGGGCACACCCAGTTCGCGGTATTTTTGCACTACGCCAACAATCTCTTTTTGGCTTTTGTAGCGTTCACGGCTTTGCCAGAATCCATATGTCCATAATGGAAACATGGGCACTTGTCCTGTGAGGTAGCGCATCTGGGCAACTACTCCATCGGCATTTTCGCCGTACATGAAATAGTAGTCAATGCAGTCGCCGACTTCAGAAAGGAAGGATGTCTCTTCTTGATTGTCTTTGAAGATGGTTGGCGAATAGTTGTCCCAAAAGAGACCGTAGCCTTTGACGGACTGGAAGAAGGGAATCACATCTTCAAGATTGTCTTGGATAAGGCGTTTGGTCTGGTTACGTTGCGACATTTTGCCGTTTTGCAATTGTCCCAATCCATAAATAGCTTCGTCTTTCTCTAAGGTGAACGATTGATAAACGCTGAAGGTTTTTGTGCCGGCATCGTTGAAATCATCAAAACGTGCACCTTTATTTTGTTCTTGCAACAGCGATTTTCCATCGGAAGAGGCAAAAGTTATTTGTCCGGTCTCTTCGTTGAGATGGACTGTAAGCTGATGGCTTTTGATAGTCAATATGCCCCCTTTCGAAGAGACGGATAGTTTTACTTTTTCCGGTTGCCCGATGACCGACAAGCTTTCTTTGGTATACTTCCAGCCGTCAGGCGATTTTAAGATTCTCACTGTGACAGGAGAGAAGAAGCTAATATCTATATTTATACCTTGCACAGTGCTTTTTATGCCTTGTGAGGTGCGTTGGTAGGTTTGTGCTCTGCCTTGTTCTGCTATGAAAAATGTCAGCATCAGCAGGACAAATAATCTTAAAAAAAATCCCTTTTTCATACAATATCAGCAGTTTAACGGTTAGTGATTTTCAGTACCAAAGAAATAGGATTGGGTGTCTTGTCTTTGGGAAGGTCAATAAGCAAGCCTTTGGAAGTTCTTCTGAACTTTGCCTTTCCGCCTCCTAATAATTCTACCTTTTCGATTTCTCCTTTGCAGTAGGGACTGCCGGTAGCCAGTGATTTTATCTGTATTTTTCCGTCTGAGGGCCATTTCATGATATGGGCATACAAGTATTTCCCTTTTTTCACAAACCGGATGTCGGCAGAAGTGTAGGGTGCGTTCTTGCCTTCGTTGAATCCTGCTCCGTCCAAAGGTATTGCTGTTTCTGTGGAGGGACCTTCACCATAAATACACCAGGGACGTGTGTCGAATATTCCTTCTCCGTTCACCTCCATCCAGGCGGCTATGTCTTCCAGAATTTTTTCTTCCTTGTCGTCGATGGTGCCGTTTCCTTTCATTGGTACGCTTAGTAATAGGTTGCCATTTTTACTGACGATGTCAATGAGCATGTGGATGACGGTCCCGGCTGATTTATACCAGTTGTCTTCGTAAGCAGAGCGGTTATAGTGCCAAGTACCGAGGCAACTACAGGTTTGCCACGCCTTGTCCTGGCATTCCGATGGAACCCCTTTTTCTACATCCCATACGATGGCCTCTTTATGTTTAGCTTCCAGCTTCTTTCCGAAGACTACAGCATTGAGATTGCCCTTGTGAAGCTTCATGTTCTGGTTATAGTAGTGCGACACGACTTTCAGCCCCGTATCGTTGATGGGCCAGAAGGGGAGTACGCTGTCATCGAAATAGACCAGGTCGGGATGATATTTGTTTATCATGTCCACTGTGCGGTCGAAGAAGTTGTCGTAGTAACTCTGCGGGGGGACAGAGGTTCCTTCGGGCCAGTCCCATGCCACCCAAGCATGTCCGCTCAGGGCATGATTCTGTACGTATAGCTCTTGCGGGTCGTAGCCTTCCCACCATTTTCCCTTGCCGTCTTCCTTAGTCACTACGCGGGCATCGTAGGAGATTCCTGCGTATGGGCCTTTCTTGTCGGCTCCTTGTGCAGTTTCATACCATGTCCAAGCATGGGAGGAGTGGATGCTGACACCGAAGGGCAGTTTGTTTTTGCGGGCCGCTTTCTCCCATTCGCCCAGTACGTTTCGCTTGGGGCCCATGTTGACGGAGTTCCATGATTGGTATTTACTATCCCACAAGTCCATGTTGTCGTGATGATTACCCATGGCAAAGAAATATCGGGCACCGGTTTTCTTGAAAAGGGCTACCAGCCTCTCCGGATTCCATTTCTCGGCTTTCCATTCGTTGATTACATCCTTGAAGCCGAATTCCGAAGGATGTCCGTAATGCTCCAAGTGCCACTTGTAGGCAGCACCGCCCTCTTCGTACATGCCACGACCGTACCAGTCGCCGGCTTCGGGTTGGCATTGCGGACCCCAGTGTGCCCATATGCCGAATTTGGCGTTGCGGAACCATTCGGGCACTTCGTATTGGGACAATGACTCCCAGGTGGGTGAGAACTTGCCCGGTTCTGCTTTCTCTTGTTGTGCCAATGCACTGCCCCCTTGCAGGATGCAGGCAGATAGGAGAATTGTTTTAAAGATGTTTCTTTTCATACCTTTATTGTTGTTTACAAAATGTTTATTTCCTTTTTGAATACATTGATGAACGGATTATTCTGTTTTGTCCATATACTCCATGATAAACCCATATCGGTAGGAGCGATTGCCGTCAATGGTGTATGGCTTCATGGTCTGTGCGCCCCATCCGTCGTTTCCACCTACTCCGTGTATGTTGGAGTCGATATTCAGGTTGATGAAGTCGCGTTCGGGCAGTTCGTGCGCATGTTCTTTCCCTTCCAGGTCTTCTTCCCCGTAGGGCCATATACGGAAACATAGGGGTTGCAGGCCTTTGACTTGTATTTTCCATCGCTCACTGTCTCCCAGCATGAACCAGCGTGTATCGCACCGGTTGGCATTGTCTTGCGGTACGATGTAGTTCGTGATAAATTCGTGTATGCCACACTCGTAGACTCCCAGGAAAGCGGAGCTCTTGCGGTCGGGATAGTTCTCGAACTTGCCGCGTCCGTACCAGGCTATCCGATTCAGCGCCGAGGGCATTCTCATGCGCATACCGAATTTGGGCATCAGCGGAATATCTTCCTTTTCAGGCTGATAGGTTGCTTCTACTTGTATGCGGCCTTTGCCGTCCACAGTGTAGCGGAGATGGTAACCGGCTCCTATCCGGGGGAGGGAGAGACTGGCATCCACTATCACCATACCATCGTTTACGGTTGCTTGGTATGCCTTTACGATACGTTTTTGCTCTGCATTTTTCCAAGCGCTCAAACGTTCATTGTAGCCGTTGCGGACCTGAATGTCATTTGCCGGTTTCCAAAAATAGGGTTCCAAGGCACTGTACAACAACTCTTCTCCCTTGACTCGCCAACTCACCAAAGCACCGGTACCTTTTTCTATGGTGAACAAGGCATCGGCGGCTATAATTTCCACCGCTTCGGGTGTCTCCTTAAACGTGGCCTTCCCGCCGTCATCCTTCAATTGTGGGAATTCATAGTCATGATACGTAAGTTGTTCCTTGGCAACTTTGAAGCCCTTCTCTGCCCACGTCGTGGATTCCTTCAACGTGGCATATACATTGAGGCAAAGTTCCCCACACTTATCCGGTCTTGAAGGTACCTCCAGCAGATTCCCTTCGGACAACTGGAGGTCGCCGCTGCTTACTGCCTTTCCGTTACATATCCACTCATAGCTGTAATCGAACTCATCCAAATCGGAAAACGCATACCCGTTGGTCAATTTGATTTGCCGCGTTCCCTTCTTTTCAAACTTGATGTATTGATATACTTTTTGTACCTCATAGTAGTGGGGGTGAGGCACCCGGTCGGGAGATACCAGCCCGTTAATGCCGGTGGGACCGTCGTTGGGATAGTCCCCGAAATCTCCTCCATACGCCCAGAATTCATCAGGCAGTAATGGGAGTGACGAGGGGCTCTCGCCGAAACTTAACGGTGCACCGTTAAGCTTTTTAGGAATGCCTTGGTCTACCCAGCACCAAATGGCAGCTCCGATGATACTCTCGTCTTTTTCAATCACATCCCAATACTCCTTGAGGTTGCCGATGGAATTTCCCATGGCGTAGGCATACTCTCTCATGAATACGGGGCGGTCGGTTATTTTCTCGCCAAGTTCCTTCAAAGCGTCGGGATGCAGATAGGCTTCGTCATAGACGTCGGATACGGTGCGGTCTGTATCGTCGTATATCGGCCTGGTGGAATCTAAGGCGCGGACTGTGTCTGCCATGGCTCGCAAATTGGCACCGCTTCCGCCCTCGTTGCCCAATGACCAGAACAGGATGCACGGATGGTTCTTGTCCCTTTCCACCACGGCCGCTGCTCTGTCCACATGGGCCAGTGTCCATTGCGGGTTGTCCCCTAATACTTTGTTCCCCAAGCCGTAGGCATGACTTTCGTGGTTCGCTTCGTCCATTACGTAGATTCCATACTTGTCACATAGCTCGTACAGCAATGGCAGATGTGGATAGTGGGACGTGCGTATCATGTTGATGTTGGCTTGTTTAATCAGCCGGATATCTCTCTCCATCGTCCGGCTGTCGACAAAGAATCCCATACGGGGATGGAAATCGTGACGGTTCACTCCTTTCAGCTTGACGGCTTTCCCGTTGACTTTGAAGACGTCTCCCGCGATTTCTATTTTCCGTATGCCCCAATGGTATTCGAACGATTCCAAAAGTTCATTCTTCCTGCGAAGCTTGATGTGGATGTCATATAGATGCGGTTTTTCGGCAGACCATAGTTGAGGCTCCCGGAGCATTTCGGACAGTGTGACGCTCGTTTCAGAAAAGGCCTGAATAGTACCTACGGGAGCCACCATTTTTTTGTCGAGTTTATTTCCTCTATTGTCTTTCCCCACCAGGTTTATTTCTACGGTCAGGTCTTTTACTTTGCGGTCGGTCTGGTTTCTTATCCAAATTTCGGTTCCGAATGTAGCTGAACGCATGTCGTCCGACAAGTCGCTGCTGAACCTATAGTCCCGGATATTTGTCCGGGGACGTACCCATAGCTCTACCGGCCTGAGTATTCCACTAAGCCGCCACATGTCCTGGTCTTCCAGATAACTGCCGTCCGACCACCGATACACTTCCACTGCCAGACGATTGGTTCCGTTCTTCACAAATTCGGTTATGTCAAACTCGGCAGGCGACATCGAATTCTGGCTGTAGCCTACCCGCTCTCCGTTTACCCAGACATACATGGCCGATTTTACTCCTTCAAAGTGAAGGTATAGGCACTTGTCTTTCATATCGAGCGTCACTTCGAACGTGGTGACATAAGAGCCTGTGGGATTTCTGTGCCCGTAACTGTAATATTCGGCGGGAGGCTCGCTTGTCACTTTGGGTGCATCCTTCTGGAAGGGATAGTTTACGTTGGAATAGATAGGTTTCCCATAACCTTGCAATTGCCATGCTCCCGGTACTATGATGGTATCCCATGTGTCGGTATTGAAATCATTCTTGTAGAAGTCGGCCGGGCGCTTTCCCGGGTCGGCAGACCATTGGAATCGCCACTTGCCGTTCAGGGATATGATTTCTTTGCAATCGGCTTTTTGCGAAGGCAATGTCAGTGTGGCATGATACGGCTCTTTGTTGATGCCGACTACAATAGGATTCTCCCAGTCCGGAACTTCTTGGGCGCCGGCATATAGGGCACTTAGCAATAGAAAGGCAAATATCTTTTTTCTCATTTTTTCTCATGTTTTCTGATGGTCAATAAACTTCCATGATGAGAACTCCCCAGGGGGGCAATGTTACATGGTCTCCTTCTTTTACAGTCTTGCCGGAAATCAGCTCTTTGGACGTCGGATAGTTATGAGTGATTTCTTTGCTCTCGCTGCTGTAATTGAAGAAGTAACGGATGGCTTTTCCGGCTTTGTTTATTCCCGAACGCTGTATGATGGGGAACACGTCGCTCTCTGAAGAGATGATACCGGCATGGATGGCTGCCTTTCGCACGATGGCATTCAGCAATTCCTGCGAAGGGTAGGCTCCTATGTAGGTCAGTTTGCCTTTGCCATACTTGTTTTCGGTGACAACGGGCCATTTGCCGAAGAACGGATGCTCTGCATAAGCCAACGGGGTGGCTGTCTCGGGAATCAGGAATTCATACCAGTCGCTTATCTGGTTCTTTCCCTCTAATTGAAAGGGGTTATCCTTTAATGATAAGTCACCGATAGTGGAGAATTCCTGGTAATGGAAGCCGCAGGCTTTGCGTAGCGGCCCGGGAGCCAAGGTGGCCCGAACTGCGGAGTGCTCATTGCAGTAACCGCTTTTGTGCATCATTACCACGTGTCCGCCGGACTGTACGAATTCATCAATGGCTAATAGCAATTGGTCGGTAGCCACATACAAAGGGGGAATGACAAGCATGTCATATCCGCTGAAATCGGTTGTCTTGTCACAAGGGATGATGTCCGTTTCTATGTTTTGGAAATAGAGGGCTTTATGCACCATATCAATGGGATAATTGCTCTTGTAAGTGTAGGGCATGAAGCCGAGAGCATGATAAGAATCATGACTGTAGAGGATAGCTGCCCGGTTTTTCTTTTTCAAGTTCACGATGTGGCTGCCTATTCTTTCCAACTCTTTGGCGGTGGTGGTGAATTCCTTGTATATGCGGTTGGGCTGGAGGTCATGGCCCAGCACGCCTCGCCAGTATGTCTCCTGCCCGTAGTGCAGGGTAGACCAGTGCCAGTATTCCACCATATTGGCTCCGGAAGCATAATGTGCGTACACATTCTGCCGCAACTGGTTGTCGTAGGGAGGAAACTGGGTGCGGGCATCCCAGCCGATGCCTTGTGCGTTGGTTTCCATGACGATGTAATTGTTGTCGGCCACGGTGCGCACGAAGTCACCGGCATAAGCGATGCGCTGGCCGTCTTGTTTATCCTGTACATCGTGATAGACATTGATGGCAGGATATTGCATCTGCCTGAAACTTTCCACTTGGTCTATATTATGGAAGTCGGGCATAAAGCAGTGGGTGACAAATTGGTCTTTACGCTTGTATTCATTTACAAGGTCGCACTGCCAATTCAGAAAATCGGCCACTTCCTTCCGGTTATAGCGTTCCCATTCATTCTTGTACGAGGGGCTTGTCACTCCATCGCGCGGATAGAACTCTTCCCAGGTGTTGATGTTCATTCCCCAGTAGTTCATTCCCCATTCCTTGGCAAGCAGATTCAGGTCATTGTTGAATTTCTGTTTGATGTAGTTCCTGAATCCGAAGAAATAGTCTCTGTTGTTTACTCCGCGCGCTTCTGTTTCGTTGTCCACTTGATACCCGATGACTGCCGGATGCTGTGCATATCTTTCCAGCATCTTGCGGATAATCCGTTCGCAATAGAATTGGTAGGTCGGGTTTGTAAAATCCATGTTCTGTCTGATTCCATAATAGGCTTTGTTTCCTTTGGCGTGTTCTGCCAGCACTTCCGGGTGTTTGTATGCCAGCCATGCAGGAATGGAATAGGTGGGAGTTCCCAAGATGACTTTGATTCCTGCTGCATGCATCTTGTCCAGAATGCGGTCCATCCATTCAAATTCAAAATTTCCTTCTTGCGGCTCAAATACTCCCCAGGCAGATTCTCCAACGCGCACTACTGTCAGGCCGGCTCTTTTCATCAGCCGGATATCTTCATCCAGTCGCTCATAGGGCATATATTCATGATAGTAGGCTGCACCATAAAGCACGTTGTCGAATGAATACTGCGCTTTTATTTGTAAAGCGCTTAAAAACAACACTAATAGAATAAAGTAATTTTTGTTTTTCATAATCTTACCAGTCCGATACAATATTTTTATTTCATCATAGGTCTTATGCTGATGGTTCTCCGATATTCCTGCGGCATCGCCTTGTAAGCACCGAATACACCGCGGGCCGTACAGCCGACCCCGGTAGTGGCATAATCGAGATTCAGGGTCATGCCTTTCTGCTTCTGCAATTGGTAGGTATACATCGCTTTCGTCAGATTGTCTGTGCTGTACGGATAAATGTTGAAGTTGAACCATTCGTTCATCTTGAATTGAAGGCCGATGCCTTTGTCCGTGGTCAGTTGCAGCCAGCGTACATCTGTCCGCAATCCGTAATCTTGTGGCATTAGATAGGGCTCGTACATAGCTTGTACGGTAGAGGCATATATCCCCGTCGGATAGCCGGTTTTCCGGTCCGGATAGTTCTCTTGCGGTCCTCGGCCGTACCATTTCACTTGGTCGAGCGCATCGCTTACGGTCAGCGTAAGTCCTATGCGAGGAAACCAAAGCGGCATTTTCCCTTCAGGCTTCAATACATGGCGTATCTCTATCGTCCCTTCACTATTGATAATATACTCATAGTGGTTGATGATGCCGTTGTTCTGTATTCCTTCGATGTAGAGGTCTTTTTTCTCTTTTTCTCCTTTGCCCATCAATTCCGCATCAATGATGTGTATATGTACGCCTTCGGTGGTTTCGGACACCGAAAAAGAGAGGGGCTGATGTGTCAGGCGGTCAATCCCTGCAGAATACATTTCTGTGGCTACCGTGTATCCGTAACCTTCTTTCCAGTTGGAGGAGCGGGCGCTGGAGGCATTCCAGTTGTCCAGCTCATTGGCCAGCGGGGCACGCCAAAGATTCAGCCGGAGCGGTGATTCCAGCAGTTCCATATCTTGAACAACCATCGACGTCAGTTGTCCGTCGGTACGGTTGAATACATATTTGAAGCCATCTCCGGAGACAACCAATTCTTTCTCCGAAAGTGAATAGGAAGGTACGCCTTGAGCCTTTTCTTCCGAAGAGCATGGCAGGCTCCAAGGCAGTTCAAGTTCTTCCCATGCCACCTCATGTCCGGCTTTTGCCCACAATTCATCTTTTTTCAGGACGGCATGAAGCATCAGGCGGTATTCTTTGCCGGGAATCAGGGCTGGCTTCTTATAAGGTATGTGCACCAGCTCTTGGCTAAGCGGCGCTGTTGAGAGTGCCAAGTCGCCCGATTGAATAACCTTGTCATCTTCTTTCAATTCCCATCGTATGGCATATCGGGAAGCATTTGTATAATGATTGCGATTCCATAACTCAACGACTCCCTCTGTCACATCCGACATGGAAAAAGAAAGAGGTTGTCCGGTTTTCTTCATTTGCCACATTTCGGGCTGTACGCTACGGTCGGGCCAGATGCTGCCGTACGTACGTGCACCGATACCGTAACTGTAGAATGTACCATTTTCCGTCTCTTGCTCAAAATCTAGCCACAGAGCGGCTTCTTCCGGGTGAAAAGAGGAAGTCAGTGCCTTGGCGAAAATGCCGACTTCGTCCATTTGAGCATCGCAGATGTAGACCGAAGTCTCTTGGCCGTGTGTTTCTGCATTCCGACCGATGTTGACGGGGTAGGGGAAGTTCCGGATATTGCCCGATGCTTGTGTGGAGGCCTTTTCTGCTCCGTCTATATAGATGGACATTTTCTGTCCGTCGTAGACGCACGTCACTTGATGCCAGTTGTATTCCCAGTCAGTAGGCAAGGAGGCGCATACGGAATGCTTTTTATCAGTATAGATATAAAATTCCAGTTTGTCTTTACCGCGTTGTTGCAGCCCGAACTGATAATTGCCTTTTGTGATGAATGAGCCGCAACTGCTTACTAGTTTCCGGGGGTAGATTCTGCAAGTGAGTGTCAGTTCATTACTGTTCAACTCCACATTGTCTGCACGATAGACCTCTACCCATTGGTCGTGACCGTTCAAGTCCAGCACCGTGTTCTTTCCTTCCTTCACTAAGCGGGCATTTCCCATCAGATGGGCGGGAGTATGGAAGGGCGAAAGGTCGTCCACTTGCCTTATCCGTTCGGTCAGTCCCGGACTTACAAAATCCCAGATGGCCCCTCCCATCAGGCGGGGATGTCGGTAGATGGCTTCCCAATAATCGTCCAGGGCACCGCCGGCATTGCCTGCAACCGATAAGTATTCATCCATAAACGATGGTCGGGAATCCTCTCCTATGCCTACCTGCATTTCCAGTTCCATAGGAGTAGGGTAACGGGGTCCGATAATATCTTCTGCCGGATGGGAGAATGCATTTCCGCCATACATCCAGAAGCGGGTGGGGTCCAGCGATTTCCCTTCTTCAATGGTGTGGGTAATGTTGATACCTTCACCGCTTTCGTTTCCTGCGCTCCAGAACAAGACGCAGGGATGGTTTCTGTCCCGTAACACCATTCTGCGGCATCGCTCGCGATACATCTCTTCGTATTCCGGGAGACTTGAAATCCATTCCGAGGCATGGGCTTCATCGCCCACCTCGTCTATGATATAAAGCCCGTATTCATTGGCCAGTTCCAAATACTTATTCACCGGAGGATAGTGAGAGGTACGTACGGCATTGAAATTAAACTGTTTCAACAATTCAAAATCCTTGCGTATGGTGGCTTCGTCCATGACATGTCCCTCTTCGGGATGCTGCATGTGCGAATTTTGTGCATTGACTTTCAGTGGGATACCGTTAAGATAAAAAACACCGTCTTTGATTTCCGTCTTTTTGAATCCGATGACCGTTTCTATCTTGTCTTTCTGCAGACCGGCCGGATTGGATAATTCCAGACCGAGCGTATAAAGCTCGGGTGTCTCGGCTGTCCATTTCCGGGGTTCTTGTACCAAGGTATGCAACTGTATTGTCTTTTCCGCAGCGTCCATTTCAAATGGAGCTGCGGAAAAGTTACAGATAATCTTGCCGTTTTTATCCTTTAAGTAAGCTTTCAATCCATAATTCTCATTTGGCTTCTTTTGGTAGTCCTTGATTTTTACCTGAATACTTAACTGCGAATCGGTATACGTATTATCAAACTCTGTGATTACTTGCCAGTCGAATATCCTGACAGCAGGTGTGGCGTACAACCATACGTCGTCAAAGATTCCGGCCAGTCGCCAATAATCTTGTCCTTCCAGGTAATAGCCGTCCGAATACTTTAGTACACAGACAGCCAGCGTGTTTTCGCCCGGCTTCAAATAAGGAGTGATGTTGTATTCGGCAGGTTCTTGTGCTCCTTCATTGTAGCCCACTTCATGACCGTTGACCCA
This sequence comes from Bacteroides sp. AF20-13LB, assembly GCF_003603065.1. Classification (NCBI taxonomy): domain Bacteria; kingdom Pseudomonadati; phylum Bacteroidota; class Bacteroidia; order Bacteroidales; family Bacteroidaceae; genus Bacteroides; species Bacteroides sp. AF20-13LB. The sequence continues at coordinate 265,771 of NZ_QTMH01000001.1, read as the reverse complement.
TACAAAAGAAGCGGATGCCACTTTCTCGAACCTTAAAAATATCTGGTCTTTTGCTGCCCAACTTGCAGGTACCTTGAATGTTCGCCGGTATAGTCCGGTAGGGTTATACTCTTTGGGAGCATGTGGTGGATTCACCCCGAAGGGAGCAGATACATTTCTGAACAGCTTGTCACCATAACCTTGCATTTCCCAGTTTGAGGGAACTTTGATGTCGCCCCATTGCTTATCCGGGAATTCGGGGTTAAAAAAGTGTGCAAGTATCCCTTCCGGTGTATCGCACCAGAAAAACTTCCATGTCCCATTCAGTAGCATGCTCTTTTCGGGCATATGCCAAGCGTGTCCTTCCTCTTGTCCTTTTTCAAATACAGAAGGGTTGTCTATATACCAGAGCATATCCTTAAGGAAGGATTTGTCTTGTGCATAGGATTGCAGGCACAAGGCTACTGAACACAATGGCAGAAACAGTTTTCTCAGATTCATTTTTTTGTAATTCGTGCTGTCCATCCACCGCCGGGTGCCAGTTGTACATTGAGTTTGTCTTTGGCAGTGACGATGCGTACTTCTTTTTTATAGTCGGTAGCTTCACGGTCGGCATTGACGCCGTCGGCAAAGATTTCAGCTTCATAGTTTCCTTCGCCGAGGAAGGAGAGGTCGATGGTGCAGCTGCGCGGAGTCCAGTTGGTCATGCTGCCTACAAACCAAGTGTTTCCTTTGCGGCGTGCTATCGTGATGTATTCGGCTATTTTACCATCAAGGGCAATGGTTTCGTCGAAGGTAGTGGGAACCTTGGCGATGAAGTCGGTGCATTCCTGTTCCTTTATGTATTTGCTGGGACTGTCGGCAAGCATCTGCAAGGGTGCCTCGAAGACGGTGTACATAGCCATCTGGTGTACACGCGTACCTTGGCTCATGGGGTGATCGTTGACGGAGCGGAACAAGGAACGGGTGGCATTTACCATAGCTCCCGGCGTATAGTCCATCGGACCGACGAGTTGGCGCAGATAGGGAGCGGTAACGTCGTAGCGTGGAAAGTCATGCAAGGGCGCACCGTTCACGATGGGCTCCCACTTGCTGTTTTCCAGTCCTTTCACACCTTCAAAGTTGAGGATGTTGGGATAGGCGCGCTGGATACCAAAGGGTTTCAGTCCGTGTAGGTCAAGCAACATGTGATGTTTGGCGGCGCATGCTGCGAGCTGTTCGGTAGAAGAGATGGCGATTTGATCGTCGCGGTCGAAGAAGTCAATTTTGAAACCTTTGATTCCCATTTGTGCGTAGTGGCTGATAACTTGTTCCACGGCAGGGGAGATGTCGCCTCCTCCCGTAAGATTGCGCCAGCTTGCCCAGAGGATGATGCCTATGCCCTTTTGGTTGCCGTATGCCACCAGTTCTTCGAGATTGATTTCGGGACTGATGTCTTCCATTAATGATTCCTTTCCGCTCCAACCTTCGTCGATGATGATATACTCCAGCTGGTTTTCGGCGGCAAAGTCGATGTATTTCTTATAGGTGGGCGTATTCATGCCTGCCTTGAAGTCCACGCCGGTCAGGTTACAAGTATTCCACCAGTCCCATGCCACTTTTCCGGGTTTAATCCAGGATGTGTCAGCGATGCGGCATTCGGGTGCGAGGCGTTGCATCATGTCGTTGTTGGCGAGTTGTGTGTCGTGGGTAACAACAAGCACGGCACGCCAAGGATAGGTCTGTTTCCCTGTGGGACGCCCGTTGGGGCAGAAGTAGGGGGCATTGTTGGGCTTGCTGATAACGTCGGCACGTTTGGTAGGGACGAGGTTCAAGCGGTCATAGCCTCCGATGACTGTTTCCTGTGGATAGGGGGCGAATTCTGCCTTCACTCCGTGGGGCATCTGTGGGTTGGCAGTGAGGAACATGCCGGGATAGTTGGACAATCCGGCTTCCATAATGACGGCTTTCTTTCCGTTCTCCAGTTCTACCATCAGCGGAGTAATGGCAAGCGAGTCTTTGTACATGCGAGAGAGGGGGGCCTCATCGTAGTAGGACTCGAAGGAGTAGCAGTAACGCTCGCCGGCGCGATTGTCGTTAATATAGGGCACGAAAGCGTGGTAATCGCGGTCGAAGTTGAACTCGGCAATCTCGTCCTTCACGCAGAAAGGTTTGCGCAGTTCGGAAACAAAACGATAGGCGGCTCCGTCGTCGTAGGCGCGGAACTGTATGCTATAGCCGTTACGGCATTTCAGCGTGAGTTGGTTATAAGTGTCCTTCACATTCGCCTTTTTGTAGAAAGGAGTGGGGAAGGAAGTGTCGACGGAAGTACGGGTAGCTTTGGTCACCTTCACATTTTTGCCGAAGGTGAAAGCAATGGGCTTTCCCTCAGCTTCGGTGCATTGCATGGCAATGTCTGAAGGCAAAAGAACGGTGGTACCGTCGTGGGCAATCGCCCAGTTGAGGGTTTGTCCGGCTTCGATGTTGACAATTAGTTTTCCGTCCGGTGAATTCAGTTGATATTGCTGTGCTTGTGCCGTCAATGCACAAGAAAGCAATAGGCTGGCGAAACAAGTGCTGATTCTGTTCATTTTTATTTGATTATTGATTATGAATATTTGTTTAATTCCGTGGATATTTAACCGGAATAGCCATCATTTCTTCTAAGAAGAGAGGGTCGTCGAACTGGCAAGTCTGTCGGTTGTATTGTCCCCCCGGAGTGTCCCATAGCATTGGGCACATGCCGCGCGAGTAGATGGCTTCGGTTACGGAAACACAGAAGAGTCTTATCACTTCCTTTGTTCTGTTTCTGGAGTCGGCGCAATATTCGCCTATGATGACGGGGATTCCTTTGTCTACGCAATTCTTCTTCAGTAGGTCCATATTGTCGTTCAGTTCCTTGAAGTCAGCTTCCGTTCCCCAGCTTTCCCGGCCTACACCCCAATCGACAACCTCGCCTCCACCCAGTATGGCAAAGTTTGCGGGAGTATAGTAATGCACTGTAAGAGCAAGTCGGTTTGCGGGATCATTCGGCATCTTGAACAAGGGGTCGTAAGCATACTCCAAGTTGGTGTTGTAGATTTCCACCAACAGATGACGTTTGGCGTTGTTGCCGCCACTGTTTCTTACTATGTCGACAAAGAGCTGGTTGAGGTCGTTCACGTATCCCAGTGCCTTTGCCTTGTCGGCTTCACTACCGCCCCACGGAGTCCAAATCTCATCGTATCCGATTTCATTCATTGGCTCGAACAGTAAGTGGTCACCGTACTTTTCGAAGCGTTCACATATCTGTTTCCAGATGGAAGTGAATTTTTCTTTTGCTTTGCTGTCGGTGGGTACTTGTTTAATCCATTCGTTTTCGTGGTGGATATTGATGATAGCCACCATGCCACAGTCGAGGGTCCAGTTTAGGATTTTCTCTACGCGGTCCATCAGGTCAGGATGCACTTTGAAGTCGTCGGACAGCAGATTGCCCCAGCTGACCGGTATGCGCAGAGATGAGTAGCCCGCTTTGGCATATCCTTCAATGATTTCTTGTGTGATAATAGGGCTTCCCCATGCTTGTTCGTAATTGAGAATGTTGCTTGGGTCTATCCAGTCGCCCACGGCATCCAGCGTGTTGCCTAGGTTGATGCCCAGTCCCATTTCGTTAATCAGTTGGTGGGTTGTGAGATTCTCGCGTACAGTGTATTTTTCCGGTTCATCGCTTTGGATATAGGCCGCCTGCTCCACGTTGATTTCTTGTATATGCTCCTTTACGCTGACGGTGATGATGGCGTTGCGCACGTCGGGCGTAGTGTTGGGTTCTACGGTTATGTTATAGATTGCCTGTACGGGAGTGCTGCTTTCCGAGGTTACTTTGCACCATGCTTCCGAACTTTGGAAAGTGGCTGGTTCATTGGGGGTGATACCGAATTTCTTGCTACCACCCGTTTGTTCAAAATGGAAAGAAGTAGGCTCTACGATGATTTTCAGCTCCTTTTTATCGTCAGAGCAAGCTGTCATCAGAAATAGAACCAGGCTGGTTAATAAGGTTTTCTTGAAGATTTGTGTCATGGTATCGGTAAAATTTCGTTTTAATAATTTCGGTGTATTTATTTTTAGACGCTGATTCAATTGAATCAGCGTCTAAGAGTTTAAAAGAAGGTGTCACTTTGTGTAATCCTGTGCCAGAATTTAATTCAAATTATTGTATCTTGACAACTCGGAAATTATCAAAATACATTTCGATGTTGTATGGACCGTTTTCGCTGGGGTTTGTCATCTGGAGTGCCAACTCGTCACCGTCACGTTTTTGGAACTCGCCCCAAGTGGTTTCGTCTACCAGTTCGGAGAGCGGAATGCTGCACTGCATCCATTGGCCTACTTCGGTTTTTCCGGTGAAGTCGCTCACCGGACGATAGTTCGTGTAGTTGTGAGCCTCATTCCCTTTGAGGTAGATGCGGAATACAGGACCTTCGCCATATTCCACTGCCACGAAGCATTCGAACTGCAAAGCCAGTTCGGAAGTCGGTGTATCGGTAGGCAGGAAGGCTGTGTCAATGCCCCATACGGCACCGTTCTGCAATTGGCCCCACCAGTAATTCCATGCTGAAAGTTCCCCTGATATGCTGTAGCATTTACCATCCGAGAAGAAAGGAGCTGCTGTACCGTCGGCAGTGACGGGTACAGCTTGCCCGCCCCAGGAGAACCAACCGATGTTGTCATAGTTCAATACTATATTCTCCAAAGGATAGAAGCCCGGAACTTCGGCAGTACCGCCCATTGTGGTAATGGCGAGTGAGCAAGTGCCTTGCGGTGCACGCGGCATGGTAAAGGTAAGCATATCGTTAGCTTCGCTTACGGTAACAGTAGAGAGATCTACCGAGCGATTGCCCATTGTGATGGAGACGATATCCATAAAATTCTGTCCCAGTACGGTAACTGTGGTACCCGTGATAGGCATCATGGAGCTTACCTTGCTGATACTTGGTGGGAGGGCTGTGCGACGGAAGGGAGTAAATGCGGATGCGGTATAGCACTCCACTACCAGACTGCCTTCATCAATCAGGCCTGCGGGAGCATTGAATGATATTTCGTCAAAGTTCTTGTTTACCGTGTAGTCCGTTACTTCTACCGAAACAGGTGCATTGGTGATGTCGTCCACGGCAGTGGTGAAATAAACGCGCTGAATTTCGTAGAAGTTACCGCCCACGATGCGCAGAGGCGTGCCCGTCTCCACGGGGAAGGTTGTGGCTACACGGGTGATGTAGGGTGCGGGCGAGAGTACATGCATGGAGTACGTGGCAATGCCGTGCGAGGTCTCGATACGCAGTTCGCCTTTCAGTTCGGGGTTGGCACCCGTCAGTTGCAATTCGCCGGGGATAGTGAGGATGAGACTGGTGGAAGTGCCGTAGTTGCTATTGAACGAAACTTCTTGTTCGTTGATGAACACTTTCCGCACATCATTCAGATTTTCGCCGATGACTACAATCATGGTGCCCGGATTTACATCGGTGAACGTACTGTCGGCCTTCTCTGGGTCGACAAGACGGATGTGGTGGATTACGGGAACACCGCCGCCCTCGTCATCGTTGCAGGCGGTGAAAAGGTTGCATGCCAACAGGATGGTGAGCAACACAAAAGGAAAATGTATATATTTCATATTAAAGTCGTTATTTGAGATAATGAATGTATAACTTGGTTTATTCACTGAATTCGTATGCTACCGGTTCTTCGTTCAGTAGCGGATTCTGGATGACATCGCTTTCCGGATAAGGCATCAGGATGTTGCCGTGGTGGATTTCGATGTTCTCGCCCGGTTCCTGCCAATTTTCTATGCCTTCGAGGAAAGTGTCGCCTTCTTTCTTGCCGAAGTGGAGGTAACCGTCTTCGTCTTTCACGATGAGGTCTACTGTGTAGCCGCGGTGTTGGTTCTGGAAGTAATTCAGCATGTAGTCGGGTTTCCAGTGATACCACGATACCATGTCATACCAGTTACAATACTCCATCGAGAACTCTACGCGGCGTTCGCGAATGATGTCTTCGAAGGTTACGCGTTCCTTGCGGGGGATACGTGCACGGTCGCGCACTTGGTTCAATGCTTCCAGGCCGGGACCACCGGCCAGTTCTTCGCTGTTGCCCAGACAAGCTTCGGCATAGGTCAGGTAAACATCGGCAAGGCGTAGGATGTAGGTGTTGAGCGGAGAGTTCATGGACTGGATATAACCGTCGTTGTCGTCGTCCGGACCGCCCGGTACACCTTTTTTAATGCAAGAGGTGGCGCCGTCGTAAGTATAACCACCGTCGGCAATGCAGATGTATGAATAGTATGTACCCGGTGTGCAGAAGGTGGCGTTGCGGCGGATAGTGTCGCCCAACTCATATTGCTGGAGCATATCTATACTTGCCTGATAGCTGCTCCATACGTTTACACCGCCGGTCATCTTGCTGTTGCCGGCGAGGTCGGCAAGCAGAGTGTTGCATACGCCCCAATCACCCAGTGGCACCCACTGCATGGCAATGAGCGATTCGGGATTGTTGTTGTGCTTATACTTGAAGAGGTCTTCATAGTTTTCGTAAAGGCTGATGCCGCTGTTGTTTATCACGTCAGCGGCCAGTTCCTTGGCTTTCTCCAGGTCGGCGTTGTCGCGTGTGCCTCCTTTCCAGCCTGAGCGGGCGAGGTAGACTTTGGCAAGCATGCCTTTTGCACCCCATGCGTTGACACGTCCTTTGGCGGTTGCCACTTCAGGAAGATTCTCGACTGCATAAGTGAGGTCACGAATAACGAGTTCCAGCACATCTTCTTCGCGGTGGAGCGGTTGCATGGGATTGGCAACCACTTTGTCGTTGTCTTCGATGATGATAACCGGTCCCCAGAGGCGAACCATGTAGAAGTAGGCACAAGCACGCATCAGGCGGGCTTCGGCAATGGCTGTGCGCTTGGCACGTTCGCTTACGCTGTTGCTACATTTGGTCTGCACATCACTGATAACTGCATTGGCCATTGTAATGACCGAGTAGAAACCTGTCCATGCATTGGCAAGGTTTTCGCTCAGGGCTGTCACCTTGAAGTTGGTGAACTCGGGAGCTCCCCAGCGACTGAAGTTATCGTTGGCACGGTTACTGCCCAGCGGCACGATGGCGCGGGAGTTGAGGTCGAACCATGCACGGTTGTAAAGCGGTGCAGTGGCTTGTTCGAGTGCATCGTCGGAAGTGTAGTATGTCACATCTACGTAGTTTCCTTCGGGAGCACGTTCCAAAAATGAGTCGCTGCATGCCGTAAGCAGAAGGAGCGATGATATAAGGGTTAGAAATCTGTGTTTCATAACTATATTGAGATTTTAAATGATAAATGATTTGTCTGGCTCATTAGAAATTGAAGTTAAGGCCAAATGTATAGATACGTTGCGAAGGATAGCGCGCATCGTCCACACCACGTAGCAATACATTGTAGTTCAAAGCGCCTATTTCGGGATCGTAGCCTTTGTAGCCTGTGATGGTACAGAGGTTCTGGATGTTGACGTAGAGGCGCAGATGGTCTATCTGCAAACGGCGCAACCATTTCTGTGGGAAGGTGTACCCCAGCGAGATGTTTTTTATGCGGAGGTAGGAAGCGTCTTCAACAAAGCGGTCGGAGATACGGTTGTTGTCGTTGGCGCTACTGGTAGTGATGCGTTGTACTTTGGCTGCATCGGCGTTGGCCACGTAAACATTGGAAAGTACCTCGTCGCCCACTTCGGGGTCGTGCATGGCGATTTGGGCAATGCCGGTAGCTTCTTTCAGCAGGTTGCTGTTACGCATGGGATCGGTGAAGGTGCGGCGAATCAGGTTGATAGCCTTGTTGCCCACCGAGCCGTTCAGGAAGATGTTGAGGTCAAATCCTTTATAAGAAAGGTAGTTGTTGAAGCCGAACGTGAATTTGGGTGCCGGATTGCCGAGGAACGTGCGGTCTTTCTCATCAATTACACCGTTGTTGTCGCGGTCTTCATAGATGTAGTCACCTACCCAGATGCCCGATTTGCCGATGGTCTGGTCTTTCGGGATGGCTACTTGGATGCGGTTGCCCGTTTCGTCGAGCAGGAAGTTGCCGTCGGCACCTTTCTTGTAGAAATCTCCTTCTTCCTTGAACATACCGATTACTTTATAGCCGTAGAACTGCCCGACCGGTTCGCCCACCATGGTGTAGGTCAGTGTTTCCGAACCGTTGATTCCCGAAATAGCGGATGATTCGGAGTAGAGCTTCGTCACTTCGTTGTGGTTGATGGAGAAGGTGAGTCCTGAGGTCCAGGTGAAATCACGTGTCTGGATGTTGTGCGTGTTCAGGGTAAATTCTACACCTTTGTTGGTCATGGCACCGGCATTGACCCACGGTGCACGAATCAGACCGCTTACGTAGGTAGGAAGAGAAGCTTGCATCAGCAGATTGTCCGTTTTCTTGTAATAAGCATCGGCGATGAACTCTATGCGGTTGTTGAAGAGGGCGAGGTCGAGTCCTACATTGAAGGAGTTTGTTTCTTCCCACTTCAGTTCACGATTAGGATAGTTGCCTGCATAGAAACCAGTACCCCAGATGGAGGCTGCCGAAGCCATGGTGACGCCGTAGGCATAGGAACCCGCCCATTGGTTACCTACTACACCCCAACCCAGGCGGAGTTTCAGTGAGTTGATGGCTTCCACATCTTTGAGGAAAGCTTCGTTGTTGACTTTCCAAGCCAATGCTACCGAAGGGAACCAACCCCAACGACTTTCTTTGGCAAACGAAGACGAACCGTCGGCACGGAGCGTAGCGGTCAGCAAGTAGCGGTCGTTGTAGTTGTAGTTCAGACGGCCGAAGTATGATTCGATGGCGGATGAACCACGGGAACTGTTGGCTTTTGCTGTTGTGGCATCACCCGCATCCAGTTCGTGTACGGAGTTGAAGAGGAAGTTGGTACGGCTGCCGCTCAGCGACTCGTACTTGTTTTCTTGCGCTTCGTGTCCCAGCATGGCAGAGAGGCCGTGTTTGCCGAAGGTATTATTATAAGTAAAGTAAGTTTTCAATGTCCAGTTGCTTCCGTTGCCGGCTCCACGGCTTGCTGACGACTGCTGCTTGAAGTGCTCGTAGTCGTAGGAGGGGGTAAACTTATAGTCGTTGCTGTAATTGAAGTTGGCGGCATATTCCGTGCGGAATACGAGTCCTTTCCACAGCTTGATGTCGGCAAAGGCGTTGACATAGACTTGTGTGTTGCGACTATAGTTTTCGTTTTGGATAAGGTCGGAGAGGGGGTTGGAGAAGTAAGTTCCATACATGTTCTCCGTCTGCATGCCGAAACTGCCGTCCGGGTTGCGGGCAGGCACTTCGGGGAGCTGGTTTAGGGCATTGTAGATGGCACCCGAACCGTCTACGTTGTTGGTCTGCTGTGTACGGGCTACGGAGGCGCGCAAGCCGGTGGTGAGCCACTTGTTGATGTCGTTGTCCATGTTGACGCGGAAAGAGAAACGCTCAAAGTCCGAACCGAATACAATACCGTCTTGCTGCATGTAGCCGCCGGAGAGCGAGTATTTCATGCTCTTCGAACCTCCGGAGATGTTTATCTGATGGTTGTGCATCGGGGCAGTGCGGAAGATTTCATTCTGCCAGTCGGTACCGCGGCTGAGGAGTGAGGGGTCTTTGAACTCTTCGCGTGCACCGAAGCCGATGGTGGCGGCGCGGAGGTTCTGGTAAACTGCATATTCGGGGAGTGTCAGTGTTTCCAGTTTCTTGGGAAGCTGTTGCAAGGCATAGTAACCTTCGTAGGAGACCTTCGTTTTGCCCTCTTCGCCCTGACGGGTGGTGATGAGTACTACACCGTTGGAGGCGCGGCTACCATAGATGGCTGTGGCCGATGCATCTTTCAATACTTCCATGGAAACGATGTCTGCAGGGTTGATGGAACTGAGCACGCTGCTGTTGCTGGTGTTGTTGCCTGAGATGGCTACACCGTCGATAACGTAGAGCGGTTCGTTGCCGTTCAAGGAGTTGATACCACGGATGCTGACCGAGATACCGCCACCCGGAGTTCCGGAATTCTGGGTCACCTGCACACCGGCGGCACGTCCTTGCAAAGCTTGGTCGAGCGAGGTGACTACGGACTTTTTCAGTTCGTCACCCGTCACGCTGACTACGGAACCGGTCAGGTCACTGCGTTTCATCGTACCGTATCCCACTACTACTACTTCGTCCAGCATCTCATTGTCTTCTTGCAGCAGTATGTCGATGCGGATGGTGCGCTCTACTTTCACCTCTTTGGTGCGGTAGCCGATGTAAGAGACTATCAATGTTTGTCCCAGATTTGCCTGGATGGTGTAACGGCCGTCGATGTCGGTAATGCCGCCCGTATTGGTTTCTTTCACTTTGACGGTGGCTCCTACAAGTGGCTCACCGCCCGATTCTGATTTAACGATACCGGATACTGTTTTGGTTTGTCCATACGTGGAAACAATACCCAAACCTAGTAACACGATAACAAGCAATTGTCTCAATTTTGTCCATTCCCATTGAGAGCATACATTTGCGTGTAACTTCATAATACTTTAATTTAAGATTTAAAAATAACTGTTATTAAAAGCTACTGCAAATATGGAAAGTTATCATAATAGCATAGGTCTATCATGTCTCAAATAACATACCTTTATGTTTCAAGTTATCATTTTAGACTGCGGATGTAATCAGATGGTGATATTCCAAATTCATTCTTGAAGTTTACAGTGAACCTTTTTGGAGAACTGAATCCCACCTCATAGGCAATTTCTGCAATTTGTTTCTGGCTTTCCTTTAGAAGTTGCTTACTGCGCTTCAAACGGATAATCCGGATGAATTCTGCCGGACCTTTACCGGTGATACACATCAGCTTTTTGTAGAGATGGCTACGACTCAACCCCAATTCTGCTCCTAACATTTCCACAGAGAAGTCGGAATCACTCATGCGCTCTTCTACTATTTTGATAGCTTTTTCAATAAATTGTTCGTCTAGTGGAGTGATTGTTATTTCATTAGGTGTCACTTCTATTTTCTGACTGAATTTACGATGGCTTTTTTCTGTCCATTCAATAAATTTCCTGATGCGCAGCTTTAGTAATTTGAAGTCAAAAGGCTTTACGATATAGTCATCGGCTCCTTGCTCAAATCCTTCACTTTTGTATTCTTCTGCCATACGGGCTGTAAGCAATATAACGGGAATGTGGGACCATTGCATGTTTGTTTTGATTTGCCGACATAGCTCTGTTCCATTCATCACTGGCATCATGATGTCGCTTATTACAATATTGACACTGTTTTTTTCTAATATCTTCAATGCCTCTGCTCCATTGTAGGCAACCTGTATGGCGTATTCATCGGACAGGTATTCAGACATGAAACTACAGAAATCCTTGTTGTCGTCCACCAACAAGATGGTATACCGCAATTCTTCCGCATTTGGAACGGGAAGTTCATTCGGAGCTTTGTCATTGTTTAGCAGTTCCGGAAGTAATTCCTCCTTTTCACTGGCATATGTGACGATAGGCAATTTAACGGTAAATACGGAACCTTTAGGAAAATTGTCTGTAACGGAGATTGTTCCTTTGTGTAGATGTACATATTCGTTTGCAATATGCAGGCCGATTCCACTGCCGGTTTTTTCCGAAGTTTGTTGCACCTGATAAAAACGTTCGAAGATATGTTTCTTGTCTTTGTCTATGATACCTTGTCCGTTGTCTGCCACACAGATGCATACATTGTCATCTTCGCGATAAAGATGTACATTGATTTCTCCTTTATCAGGAGTGTATTTGAAGGCATTGGACAACAAGTTGTTCATTACTTTTTTTATTTTAACCGGATCGAAGGACATGTTCAGGTTTTCTACTTCGCACATGAAACAGAAGCTGATGGTATGGTCAAGAGCATACTCTTGAAAAGTACTGCAAATCTCGCGGATAAAGTTGACAATATCTCCCGATTTGTAATGAGCTGTCTCGGCTCCTACATCCAGTTTCCGGAAATCAAGCAGAGAGTTTATCGATGTAAGTAATTGTTGTGCATTTTTATTGATTGTATTTAGTTTTTTGCGTATTCCGTCATCCAGGGTTTCTGACAATAACATTTGTAACGGGCTAATGATAAGCGTCAGTGGTGTACGTAAATCATGGCTTATATTTGTAAAGAACTTTAGCTTCATCTCATTCAGGAGCAACTTTTGTTCTTGCTCCAGTTTTGCTCGTTGTTGCTCCAGTCTTATGTTGTGATGCTTTTTGAATCGGTATATTACATAGGATATTATACCAATGGCAAACAATATGTATAAGATGATAGCAACATTAAATAAATATATTGGAGATGAAACGGTTATATTCAACTCACTAGCTTCGTCATTCCATATACCGTCACTGTTACAAGCTTTAATCAATAGTTTGTAATTGCCAGGAGGAAGGGTGGTGAAAGCTATTTTGTTCTCGTTTGTATAGTACCATTGGGTATTTAATCCTTCCAGTTTATAGGCATATCTTATTTTATCAGCATTCAGCAAATCGCCTGCGGCAAATTCGATGGAGATTAAATAATCGTCATATCTGACAGACAATGATGGGGTTCTGCCAAGTACAGTTGTTAATAGTTTACGCCCTTCATATATTGAGTCTACTTCTATATGTTGATTGCCAATGGTCAGATTTGTAAAATACACCTTTGCCAGCGGTCGGCTCTTTTCGGTCAGCTTGTTCGGATTTATAGATGTATAGCCACTGGTGCCTCCCAGCAGTAAATCTCCGCTGGACAATTTACAAGCGGAATGGGAGTTGAAATGATTTTCTGGCAATCCGTCTCTGGTAGAAAGATTCTTGAAAGAAAAGTCTACTCCTTCCTGGGTGTCTGGGGTTACTTCCAATATAGACAATCCGTTACTTGTTGCAAGCCACATGTTACCATGATTGTCTTGGGTTATACTGTTAATGAGATTGTCACACAATCCGTTGTTTACGTCGAACCAGTGTAGTGAATCATTTTTTAAGTCCCAGGCAGTCAATCCTTGTTTATGGGCTAACCACAATATATCTCTGTCGTCCTTGAATACAGTGGAAATGAAGAGCTGCTTGAATGGCTGTGTCTCTTTTCGATTGGCATAAATCATTTCGGGTTTTCTCGTCACGATGTCCATTACACAGAGTCCGTATGTAGTCCCAATATACATTTTGTCTCCATAGTCATAACAGATATTGAGTACATTGATATTATTCCCATCAGGTAGTAGATAACTTGTCGCAGTATTTGCGTCCGGATTAAAACAAACCAAAGTTTCCAGTACATAACCTATCCATAAGTTTCCATATCGGTCTTCCTTCATACTCCATACGCCACTGTATGGCAGTTGGCTGTTCTCTGGAGTAAAATGGCGAATACTGTTGTTCTCATAGCAGAACAATCCGTCTTGATAACTTCCTGCCCAAATCCGTCCTTTATGGTCTTCGAGAAGACTGATGATGGCTATGTCGGGGATGGATAGTTTGCGAATGGCAAATCCTTTTTGCTTTTCTTTTACATAAAGTCCGTTCCCATCTGTTCCCAGCCAAATGTTTCCGGCCTTATCCTCTAAAATGGAGGCTATATCACCACATTCTTTATGCTGGGTATCAATAAATTCATGGAAGCTTTCGTGATAATAAGAAACTCCTTTTTTGAAATTTCCTAACCAAATGACGCCTGAATCATCACGGTAGATTGTATTTATTCTGTTGGAAGCAAGGGATGTGGAAGACATAGGGGTATTCAGGAGGTTGACAAGGTTATCATTTACGTAGTCATAAATGAATACTCCTTTATGGTCCGTTCCTATCCAGACATGTCCGTTCGAGTCATCCAGTATGCTCCTTACCGCATTACTTTTTGTCTCTATTTTAGAATGGAGATTGATTTGGTTCCATTCCGATTTTATGTTTTTCTTATAGAATATTTGTTCATCGGTATATGAATATAGCCAGATGCCTCCATGATAATCAATGTATATGTGCTTTTCGATAATAGAGTTGGAGGGTAAGCTGATGTTATCTACCCGTTTACATTTCTTTGCGTTGTTCTCTAGTTTCAATAAGGTCGAATTCCAAAGAAGATATAGGTTTTCACCATCATCGCTGATACTCAGTTCCGGAGTTTCTTCTGGAAAGTTTTCTATTTTGAATGTTTTAAGGGTTTTATGAGAAAAATTGAAGTAAAAAGCATTTTGGCCTTGCAGTACCCATAAATTGTGTCTTTTGTCAACATGTACTTTGTAGGTACCATTTATCTGGATGCCTATTTTAAGGAGGTATGAGGGAATATCGGTAATGAAGTTGTCTTTGTCTCGGTCGTATATACAATATCTTGCCTCGCTTCCAATCCACAAATTGCCCAAACCGTCTTCCTGTAAGTTCCAGATGTCGTTAGACAATAAAGAATGGATGTCTTTTTCTTTGGGTTGATACACTTTAAAGCTATATCCGTCGTATCGGTTCAATCCATTGGCGGTCCCTATCCATAAAAAGCCTTCACAGTCTTTCAATATGGTTTTTACGTTATTGTTTGAAAGCCCGTTTTCTACTTTCAGATGGCGAAATACATACGGAGTTTGTCCTGCTAACGGCAGATAAGCCAGTAACAGAATAATGAGGGGGAACACTAATTTGTGTAAATAGTTTGTAAAAGACATACTATATAATCTGAAATTGAATTCTCAAAGATAGCAATATCTTATTTAAATAAACGTAAATATGTTGCATTAATAGGTCTGTAATGTTGCATCGCGGTCGTATAAGTCTTAAACATGTCATCCGTTTGTTGTCTTGCGTGTCTTGAAGTGTTTTTCTCATTTATTATTCAACATTTATTTCATACCTTTGCAGGGAAGGACTGGTTCCTGCCAATATGATTAACCTTCTAATACTTTATCGAAAATGAACAGATTCATCATTTTATTTTTATTCTCTTTGGGAATATTGTCAACATGTGTATTTGCCGTAGAGGTGATTCCACTGAATGAAGGATGGAATTTCCACCGGGGTTTTCAGGCACCTGCTTCGGAAATAGTGAAGGTTACTTTGCCTCACACTTGGAATGCGGGCGATGGCATGTTTGGCAATGCCGATTATTATAGGGGATTATGCAATTACAGTCGTAAGTTGTCTGTTCCTGCCCATTATCGGGGCAAACGTTTTTTCTTGAAAGTGATGGCTGCACAGACGGTTGCCGACATTTTTATCGACCATTATTTTGTGATGCAACATAAAGGTGGTTATACGGCATTTGTAGCAGAACTGACTGATTTCTTGGTTCCGGGAAAAGAAAGTGTATTGGAAATTCGTGTCAGCAATGCTCAGACTATGGATATCGCTCCCATTTGCGGTGACTTCAATATGTTTGGCGGGTTGTATCGGGGAGTGGAGCTGCTGGTAACGGAGGATGTCTGCATAGAACCTGCTTATTATGCCTCTTCAGGTGTATTCTTCACTCAGTCCGATGTATCGGAGAAAAAGGCCCATTTGAAAATTGAAGCACTGCTTTCGGCAAGGGAAACTACTGTGACCGGTTGCGAGGTGGAGTTTCAACTATATGACAAGGAAAAGTTGCTTTGCCGTGTTGCCAGTGCAGAGGTGGGTGAGGATAAAAAGGTGGTGATGGACATGGTGCTTGAAAGGCCTCATTTGTGGGATGGAGTGAAGGACCCCTATTTATATAAAGGAGTGGTGATATTGCGTAAGGATGGGAAAGAGATAGACCGCCGCGAAGAAGAGATAGGTTTCCGCTACTTTCATGCCGATGCGGAAAAAGGTTTCTTTCTGAATGGAAAGCCTTATCGTTTGAATGGCGTGAACCGGCATCAGGACAGGGCGGAACGCGCTTCGGCATTTTATCCGCAAGACCATGACGAAGATTTGGACTTGATGCAGGAAATGGGATGCAATGCCGTGCGTCTTTGCCACTATCCGCAAGCCAAATACATGCATCAACAGATGGACAAGCGGGGACTGGTGGCATGGGTTGAGATTCCTTTTGTCAATGTTTATGTGAATAATCCTGCTTATGATGAAAACTTGCGCCTGCAATTGAAGGAACTGATTTTACAGAACTACAATCACCCCTGCATTTTGTTCTGGGGGCTGTTCAATGAGATAAATTCCGGTTGGCTGGACCGTCCTTCGCGTATGGCGGCAGAGCTTCATGCTTTGGCCCGTCAGTTGGACCCGAGCCGTCCCACTATGGGAGCCAGTAATCAGGATGACGACTTCAACGGATTCACCGACCTGATTGCTTTCAACAAGTATTTCGGCTGGTATGGCGACAACATGGATGACATGGGGCGCTGGATAGACCGCGAGCATGCAGCACATCCGGAGCGGAAGATGGGCATCAGCGAGTATGGTGCCGGGGCATGCGTATTCCAGCAGGAGGACTCGCTGAGGCATCCGGAACCGTGGGGGCAATGGCATCCCGAAAACTGGCAGACTTATTATCATGTGGAGAATTGGAAACAGCTTCAGGAACGCGAATTCTTGTGGTGCAACTTCATCTGGTGCATGTTCGACTTTTCGGCGGCAGGCCGTAGGGAGGGATCCATTATGGGACGCAACGATAAGGGGCTGGTGACTTACGACCGGAAAATAAAGAAAGATGCCTTTTACTTTTATAAGGCAAACTGGAATCAAGAAGATAAGTTTGTATATATCGCAGGAAAACGATTGGTAAACAGAACCCGCAAAATCGTTGGTGTGCAAGTATTCAGCAATAGCGGAGCTGCCAAATTGTATATCAATGGCAAAGCATATGGGACTGCAAAACCTGATTCCGTAAATGTACTGGAATGGAAAGGCATTGTATTGGATACCGGTGAAAATAGAATTGAAGTCAGGAACAAATATGGAGCGGATTGTTGTGTATGGATATGTCCTTTTTAATTTTCATCAGGCGCGGAATGTATAGGAGAGCCACAGGGAATAATGAACCGTGAAATGCTGTACAGTCTGCGCCTGATAGCTTTAATATGTGATTTTCTGTAAATCCGTATTCGGTCCGTAGACCACCAGTTTCCCGTCTGGTTGGATGTCTATGAGGTCGATGAATACCATTCGTTCGTCACCAGTGGTTTCGGTGCGTCCATGATAGACACAGTAGAGGCGGTTGTGAATATCGATGAGCATACAATGTCCGGTTCCGGTCACGATGCCGCCTTGCTCTGTATCCTTTTGCAGCACTGGATTGTTGGCAGCTTTTGTGAATGGTCCTAAGGGGTTCTGGGAGGTAGCATAACCCACCGCATAATTTTTCCCTCCGAAAAAGTTTGCAGAGTACAGCATATAGTAAAGATTTTTGTGCTTCACGATATACGAACCTTCTGTCCAGCGTCTGTTGACTTCATGTGAAGTCACCGAGCGGTTCTCCCATTCCGCTTGAGGGTCGTCCATTGTCTGGGGCGGGCAAAGCAGTGCTACCGGTTCTCCGATGATACCAGAGAAATCTGGTTTCAGTTCCACGCCGTAAATCCAACTTTCCTCAATCTCGTCAAACCAGCCCTTTTCTTTAGCCCATGCTGAAACTTCGCTTTCAACGGCATGTTTGTAGCAGCAGCGGGAGTAGTAGAGGTAGGTCTTTCCGGAAGCATCGTCAAAGAGTATGTTTGCGTCGATGATAGGATAGCCGGGGTCGAATACCGGTTGGTTGAACAGGTCTTTGAAAGGGCCGGTAGGCTTATCGGCTACGGCTACACCGATACGGAAGTTCTCTTGCTCCTTAGTGGGATTTTCCTTCCAGTTGGCGCTGAACCATAGGTAGTATTTGCCGTCCCGTTCATACACTTCGGGTGCCCAGAAACAGTCGGTGGTCCATGAGTCGGAGGTGCCGCCTTGATAGATGGGACCCTCGTCTGTCCATGTCACCAGGTCATCGGAGGAGTATACTTTAAAACCGTTCGATACTCCGCCCGTTCCGTACATATAGTATTTGCCGTCGGAGGCTTTCAGTAGGAACGGGTCTCCGAAGGCCATGGGCAGGGGATTCTGATATGCTACTTTCTTGTTTCCGCATGATGTTGACAGTAAGGCCAGTAAAAACAGTGTCAATGTGAAAAAAGTGTGTTTCATCTTGTTATAATTTTAATGGTGAAGTAATGAAAAGTGTTTGTATTCGCAAAGTAAACATAATATAGGGAAAGCAGCAAGGAAATTAGATAGAATGCAATCTTTTCATTATTTTTGTGCATCATTCCAAATAATTCTTTGATGGAACAGTCATTTTCGGATATATCGCTATACCACGAGTACCGGTCGGCGAGGGAGACAGAACATTTGGTGTCGCAGAAAACCTGGGATGACCTCAATCTGGATGATTTTTTCGAATGGGCTGACCGTACCTCTTCTTGTGTGGGCCGACAGTACCTCTACGACGTGTTGCATTACAACCGTCTTTCGGAGATTTCGGAACAAGAGGAAGTGATTCGTAAGTTTTCTGCTGACAAGGAGTTGCGTGCAGAAATCCGGTCGGAGTTGCGGAAACTGGATACGCCGGATGCTTA
Source organism: Bacteroides sp. AF20-13LB (assembly GCF_003603065.1). Taxonomy (NCBI): domain Bacteria; kingdom Pseudomonadati; phylum Bacteroidota; class Bacteroidia; order Bacteroidales; family Bacteroidaceae; genus Bacteroides; species Bacteroides sp. AF20-13LB. The sequence goes on along the minus strand of NZ_QTMH01000001.1, from coordinate 247,301 downwards.
TACCATTGCATCGCTATTCTCCATTTCCCATCCCGTGTATTCCCGCCGCTTTTACCGTTTGCTGACTATCTTGCAATTCGCGCCTTTTGTTTTGTTGGGAATAGTTTACATTACGTCTTCGCTTTATGTTCTGGGGATTTTGTGCACATCGGTATTGGTGAACATGGTACTGCACTATCGCAGCAAGGCGCGGATTCAGGGCTATTTCTTTTCCATTCCTCAGTTATGGCAGTTGCTCAGGCAAGCGGAGAAGTTGGCACAGATTCCGTTGTGTGCATCCGTGCATCGGGATATCCAAAAGACTTTGCAGGCATTGCATCCGTTGCGAAAGAAACTTTCCACTTTCCGTTTCAGTATCAGACTGGAGAGCGACATCGCCATTTTCGCTTATTTCTTCACCGAGATAGTGAATGTGTTTTTTCTGCGGGAAGTTATTCCGGTTTCCAAGGCTTTCTTTCTATTGCGGGGTAGACAGGAACAGATTGAAGAGGTTTTCCGCTATTTCGGATTGGTGGATGTGCTTTGCTCTGTTTCCGAACTCCGGGATGGGCTGCCTTATTATGTTTTACCGGAAGCTTGCAGCGAGGGTGAAACGTTTCATGCAGAAGGGCTTTATCATCCGCTTATAGAACGTTGTATCCCTAATGACATTACACTCTGTGGCAAATCTGTCCTTGTTGCCGGCTCCAATATGTCCGGTAAGACAACTTTTATCCGTGCCATCGGACTTAACCTGCTTTCCGCACAAGTGCTCCATACTTGTTTTGCCCGCAGTTTCCGTTTTCCTATGGATACTGCATTATATTCTGCTATCCATCTGGAGGATAGTCTGATGGAAGGAAAAAGTTTCTTTCTGCAGGAGGTGCAAATTGTTCGAGAGATGCTGGAAGCCGGAAAGGAGTGTTGGCGGTTTTTCCTGCTGGACGAGTTGTTCAAGGGGACGAATACGGTGGAACGGATAGCTATAGCCAAAGCTGTGCTGTCTGCTTTGGCGCACAAGAACAGTATTGTGTTTGCTTCCACTCACGATGTCGAACTGGCTTCCTTACTTGAGGACGAATATGAATTGTTTCATTTTTGTGAGTGTGTTGCCGACAATACATTGTCTTTTGATTATAAGTTGAAGCCGGGACCGGTGACGGAACGTAATGCCATCCGGATTATCGAGATGTGCGGCTATCCGCAGGAAGTGGTCAGGGAAGCATATCGGCTGGTTGGAAAGGGTAAAATGTAATATTTAATGTCTTCTTGTAGGTGGAAGTAATGAGGGTAAGTATTTATGCTTGTATCTATTTTCAAGTGTAGAAACGTTCGTATCCTACCGATAGGGAATTGTAATTTTTATGCTTCGGTGCGTCCGTTCAAAAGGTGGAATAAGATAAATTAATACCCTCCGTGTCCTACTTACGATATAAATCCCTATCTTTGTGGCGCTTTTTAGCTGAAAATAAGATTCAAATTAATTTAGATACAACAGAAAATGGCACAAGAAGACGTTTTTAAGAAACTCGTATCACACTGTAAGGAATATGGTTTTGTGTTCCCTTCCAGCGAGATTTATGATGGACTGGGAGCTGTGTATGACTATGGTCAGATGGGTGTGGAACTGAAAAATAACATCAAGCAATACTGGTGGCAGAGTATGGTACTGCTGCACGAAAATATTGTCGGCATCGACTCGGCTATCTTTATGCACCCCACTATCTGGAAAGCCAGCGGACACGTGGACGCTTTCAATGACCCTTTGATTGACAACCGCGATTCCAAGAAACGTTATCGTGCCGATGTGTTGATAGAGGACCAGCTTGCCAAGTACGATGACAAGATAAACAAAGAAGTGGCCAAAGCTGCCAAGCGTTTTGGTGAGGCTTTCGATGAGGCTCAGTTCCGCAGTACCAACGGTCGTGTGCTGGAACACCAGGCCAAGCGTGATGCCCTGCATGAACGCTTTTCCAAGGCTTTGAACGATAATAATCTGGACGAACTCCGTCAGATTATCCTTGACGAAGAAATCGTTTGTCCTATCAGTGGTACAAAGAACTGGACAGAGGTGCGCCAGTTCAACCTGATGTTCTCAACAGAGATGGGTTCCACTGCCGATGGTGCCATGAAGATATACCTTCGCCCGGAAACGGCACAAGGTATCTTCGTAAATTACCTGAATGTACAGAAAACCGGTCGTATGAAGATTCCTTTCGGTATCGCCCAGATTGGTAAGGCTTTCCGTAACGAAATCGTAGCTCGTCAGTTCATCTTCCGTATGCGCGAGTTCGAGCAGATGGAAATGCAGTTCTTCGTGAAGCCGGGTACGGAACTCGACTGGTTCAAGACCTGGAAGGCTACCCGTCTGAAATGGCACAAGGCGCTGGGCTTCGGCGACGACCATTACCGCTACCACGACCACGACAAGCTGGCTCACTACGCCAATGCGGCTACGGACATCGAGTTCCTGATGCCCTTCGGCTTCAAGGAAGTGGAAGGCATCCACAGCCGTACGAATTTCGACTTGTCCCAACATGAGAAGTTCTCCGGCAAGAACATCAAGTATTTCGACCCTGAAACCAACGAAAGCTATACCCCGTACGTCATCGAGACCTCGATTGGTGTAGACCGCATGTTCCTCAGCATCATGTCTGCTTCCTATTGTGAAGAGAAGCTGGAGAATGGTGAAACGCGCGTAGTATTGAAACTTCCCGCTGCCCTGGCTCCGGTGAAGCTGGCTGTGATGCCGTTGGTAAAGAAAGACGGACTGCCCGAAAAGGCACGCGAAATCATCGACAACCTGAAGTTCCACTTCCATTGCCAGTACGACGAGAAAGACTCCATCGGCAAGCGTTACCGCCGTCAGGATGCCATTGGTACTCCGTACTGCGTAACTGTAGACCATCAGACTTTGGAAGACAACTGCGTGACTTTGCGTAACCGTGATACCATGCAGCAAGAACGCGTGGCTATCTCCGAACTGAACAATATCATTGCAGACCGCGTAAGCATCACATCGCTGCTGAAAACGTTGCAATAAATCGGTTATGGAATGGACTGGTGCGTGAACAAACTGAAATAGTAAATAGTAAATAATAAAATAGTAAATGAAAAAGTCCCTTTTGTTTTTGCCTTTCCTGCTGTTGCTGGTGGGTGCTTTTATCTCTTGTGAAGAAGTGGAAGAGGCTGGAAAGTATGATAACTGGAGAGAGCGCGGCGAGGCTTTTGTTGACTCGATAAGAAGGCTGACCGGCGATAACTATGTCGCCACAGCAGAGCAGGCCGATGCTATGGAACTCGGGAAACTGTATGCCATACAGACGACTGCAAGCACTTCTGAAGGCGCTCAGTATGTCTATTGCAAAAAGCTTGTGAAGAATGAGACGGGTGAACGTCCGTTGTATACGGGTTATCATTCAAAGGTGAATGCTTATTATTATGGGACTTATGTGAACGGCGAAGAATTCGACGGTTGCTTTGACGGTTATAGTGCTATTGACCGTGATATACCTATTCCTCCGGTAAAAGAACCTACGGCTTTTGATTCATTCGTGGATTTTGAAGTTTCGGGTGTCGTTGCCGGTTGGACAGCTGCTTTGCAGCTTATGCGGACGGGTGAGCGGTGGATGTTGTATATCCCTTATCAAAGCGGATATGGTATAAATGATTATACTGCTCCTTATTCTACAAATACAATCCCCGGAGGATCTCTGCTGACGTTTGACTTGCAACTGGTTAGCTTTGCCGAATGAAATAAAAGATAAAAGAGGGTGTGTGCCGAAACGCCCCATTAAGCAAATTCCCCCTGCCATAGACATCTATGGCAGGGGGAATTTGCTTAATGGGGGTTGGGTATGTCTTCTTCTGCCTGCTGGTGGTGGCAGACGCTCGGATGCCGGTTCGTTCTATATTTTCTTCTTGATGGCCTTTACCCAAATCCTGTATCCATCCTCGTTCAAATGTAGTCCGTCGCCGGTCAGTTCACTACGCAGTACATTCGTTCCCTTCTCTGTAAACAAGGGGAAGAGGTTGATATAGGCAATGTCTTTTTCTTTGGCAAGTGCTTCTAAGCGGGCATTGACTTCGGGCACCATATCGGTTTTTCCGGTCAGGCTTTTGTACCGGCCGAAACTTTCGTTGAAAGGAAGCAGGCTTTGTAGGTAGAGTTTCGTATCGGGAGATTCTTTCCGAATACGTTCTATTGTCATACGAATCATACTTACAATGCTATCCGACGTCAGATTGTGGGAAATGTCGTTGACTCCGATAAGCAGGAACAGCTTGGCGGGATGTCCGGGGAGTATCTGGTGCAGACGGTCATAGATACCCATCACTTCGTCACCGATAATGCCGCGGTTGCGTACGTTCTTCTTGCCGAGGCGTGCCGACCAGTCACCGCCGCCTTCAGTCAGGCTGTTGCCAAGCATGACGATGTCTTTGCTTGTAATGGCAGGCTCATCCATAAACTGTAGGAAGCGTTTGTAATAGTGGTCTGTATAGGCGTGTGGAACGGGACAGATAGAAGCGGCTACAGCGTTGGCAACCAATGAACGCAGACGAACCACGCTATGCCCGTCTTCCGGATGCACGGCATTGATAAGCAGTATGACGGAAGTGTCATTGTCCGGGTCGATAACGATGGAAGTACCCGTATATCCGGTATGGCTATAGGTGTTCGGGCCGAACAAGTCCCCGTTGTTGGAGGCATATGCTGTGAAGCAGTCCCAGCCGAGAGTGCGTCCCAGGCTGGCAGTGGCGCGTGGCACGGTACGCATGGCTTTTACGCCCAGCGGGCTCAGGATGCGGCGGCCGTTCCATTCGCCTCCGTTCTGCAGGGTTGCGCAGAGCACGGCAATATCTTCGGCACAGGAGAATACTCCGGCGTTGCCGCTGATGCCTCCGTTCATGATACGTGCCAGCGGGTCGTGTACTTGTCCGTAGAGGACTTGCCCGTCAGGTTGTTTTTCGGTTGGCGCGATGGCATTGTGCCAGTCTCCTTTGGTGATACCTGCCCAGTTTGCGTCCGCTGTATTTATCCATTTGCCATTCTTGTCACGTTGGCAGGGCAGATAGTCGGTATGCTCCATGCCGAGTACATCGAATATGTTTTCACGGGCAAAGTCACGCAGGCTCTGGCCGCTTATTGTCTCGATGATATGTTGCAGGGTGATGAAGTTGAGGCAACTGTATTGGAAATCTGTCTGTGGCTTGAAGTCGCGTTTGCAAGTAGCGATATACTCTATGAGACCATCGGGATTGGGAGAACCGTACTGCTTTTCTAGCTCGGCTACCGGTGCATAGGGAGGAAGACCGGAAGTGTGTGTCATCAAATCGGCAATGCGGATTACCTTTTTCTCTTTGCCGTCTTCGCTTTCCCAATTCTTGAAATGGGGTATGTAGAGGCTGACGGGGTCCAGCATACGGAGCTTGCCGCGTTCTGCCAGTATCATCGTACATACGGCGGTCGACATGGATTTGCTGCAAGATGCCATATCAAAGATAGTATTGGCAGTCATAGGCTCCACATTGGGATAAATACGCTTGTTGCCGTAAGCTTTCAGATAGGCCATCTTGCCGTTACGTACTACAGCAAGTACGGCACCGGGAATATCCTTGTTGGAGATGGCTGTTTCAATCGCTTCGTCAGCATACATCAACTTGCGTGAGTCCATTCCCACTTGTTCAGGGGCTACGCGTTGCAAGGGTTGCGCGGTGGCAGCTTGCAGACAAAGAGAAAAGAGAAAAAAATATATTGCTTTCATAATAAAGGAATTTAAGAGTGAGTAATAGCTAAATCCGGTATGCATCCACTGCCTTTTTCACCGAACCGTGCATCAACAGCAGCGCCTTGGCTTTGCCATAGTCCAGTCCGAGTTCCTCTACAATCATACGGGTACCACGGTCCACAAGCTTTTTGTTACTGAGTTGCATATTCACCATTTTGTTGCCTTTCACGCGTCCCAACTGTATCATGACGGAAGTGGTAATCATATTCAGTATCATTTTCTGTCCTGTTCCCGATTTCATGCGTGAGCTTCCCGTCACATATTCAGGTCCTACAATCATTTCGATGGCTACATCTGCCTCTGCTGCCATTGGAGAGTCCGGGTTGCTGGTGATACAGCCGGTCAGTATGCCGTGTTCGCGTGCCTCGTGCATGGCACCAATCACGTAGGGGGTGGTACCGGATGCAGCAATACCGATGACCGTATCCTTATCTGTAATATTGCGTTCCGTCAACTCTTCCCAACCGCGGTGAATGTCATCTTCGGCATTCTCTACCGGATTTCTCAATGCAGTGTCACCACCGGCAATCAAGCCGATAACCAGCGTGGGGGGCATACCGAAAGTCGGTGGAATTTCCGAAGCGTCGAGTACGCCCAGACGTCCACTGGTACCCGCACCCATGTAGAAGATGCGTCCGCCTTGTTTCATGCGGGGCACAATCTGGGTTACCAACTTTTCTATTTGAGGGATTGCCCTCTGTACGGCAAGCGCCACTTTCTGGTCTTCGGTATTGATGTCTTCCAGAATTTCACGGACTGATTTCTTTTCCAAGTCATTGTAGAGCGATGGTTGCTCTGAGATTTTTACGAACATAAGGCTATTTACTATTTGACGATTTACTATTTACTATTTACGATTTGTCACTTTCAGTTGTGATATTTGATGAGTCCTTCCATGGGGCTCTTGATGATTGCACCCAGTTGGATACCCATTTCTTTGGCAGCTTCTGCCAGAACTTCCTTGTAATAGAAGGCTACGGAACCGATGAAATGTACTTTTTGATGCTGATAGTCTTCATATTGCATGACATTGCGTTTAAGGAATGCCTTAAAGCTGTTCAGTACCAGAGCGCGTACACAAGGTTCACCCAGATTCTGTGCAAGAAATGGTGACAAGCTTGCCAGGAAACGGTTGGGGAAAGGTTTACGGTAGACACGGTCGATGATATCAGCAGGTGTCAGGTCGAACTGTTTGAGGAATTTCTCTTTCAGCTCGGGTGTCATCTGATTTTTCAAGATATCGCCTACCAACAGTTTGCCCAAGCAGGCTCCGCTGCCTTCGTCTCCCAAGATGAATCCCAGAGGAGATACATTGGTGACAATGCTTTTTCCGTCATAATAACATGAGTTGGAGCCGGTCCCCATGATGCAGGCAATGCCTGAGTCATGTCCGCAGAGGCCACGTGCGGCAGCCAGCATATCGGTATTGACTTCCACTTCATTTTTCACACTGAGGTGTTTGGTTATGGCACGGTGCACCATACTTATCTTGTCGGGAAATCCGCATCCTGCACCATAAAAGTATACGGCATCCAGCTCACTTGTCTTCAGCTGAGGTAATAGCGCTGTTGCTATTTCATTACTGATTTCCTCTTCCGACTGAAAGAAAGGGTTCGTCCCTTTCGTGAATATCTGTTGGAGAAGTACTCCATTCTCTACAACACACCAATCGGTCTTTGTAGAGCCACTGTCTGCTATTAGAATCATATAAATAATGTTTAATGATTAGGGATTAGGGGTTAGTGATTAAGGATTAGTGATTAATGGTAGGTGATACTGTTTCTTAATTATAGGCAACGTATTAATCACTAATCCTTAATCACTAACCCCTAATCCTTATATTTTGATATATATTTTTCGTTTGTACAACTGGTAGCCGATACACCAGTTAATGGCGATAAACAGCAGGGCAAAGGCAAGGGAACCGGCGGTTTCACCGAAAACGGGCATGAGGACTATATTGTATAAGAATCCGTGTATGCTGATGCTGCTGTTTCCCCACGGGAAACTGATACTACCGAAAAGTATGCTAAGTACGCCGCCCAATACATACATGAACAGCGGATTCACACCGAATGCCTCGAAAAACATGCTCCACTTCTTATAGCCTTTCACATCAATAATCCAGATAAGCAATGCCAGAAAACTGGATGCCAGTCCGCAAGTGACGAGTACGTAGGTAGGAGACCATATTTTCTTGTTGATGGGGCAACCGTAGCTTAGCAGGAAACCGGAGAAAGTAAGGATAACACCTACCAGCAACAGTGTGATAAGCTGCGAATTGAGAAATGAGGCACGGTCTTCCGACTTGTTGCCATCCAGCATCAGCCGCCCTACACAGAAGCCCAGCAACACATGTGCAATGGCAGGAATGGTGCTTAACAAACCTTCGGGATCTATGCCGTTATCCTTGTACATGTGTGCAGGGGTCAGGATGGCACGGTCTACCACGGAAAGAATGTTTGTTTCATTATAGGCGAAACCGTTGCCGCACATCAACAGTATGAAGTAGCCTGTCAATAGGCCGGCTATCAGATAAGGTATATGTTTATGCTTCATGGTTAGTGCAATGATGGAGGCTGCTCCGTAGCAAAGGGCCAGCCGTTGCATGACACCCAGAATACGGATACGGTCGAATGTCCAGACGGAAGCCCATAGCTTCTCTCCGAAACTGAGGTCGTCCGGAGCGGAGGCCCAGTAATAGCAGAAACGCGAGAACCAGCCGATAGCCATGCCTATAAGGAAAATGACGATGGTGCGTTTCAGTATCTTCATGCCGGCGGCGTGGCTGAACTCGAAGTTGTATTTCTTCAGGGAAATGTATGTGGAAATTCCCATGATAAACATGAAGAAGGGAAAGACGAGGTCGGTGGGGGTCAGACCATTCCACTCTGCATGCCGCAAGGGGGCATAGATATGTCCCCACGAACCGGGGTTGTTTACCATAATCATACCTGCGATGGTGACACCACGGAGAATGTCGAGTGCAAGGATGCGTTTACTTACTTTTGTACTGTTCATTGTAATATTTGTGTGTTAAGTTAATTATCAATCCTAATTATCAGCTGCCTTTGTACATTCGTCTACCAGATAGGCAATGGATACATAGGGGATACCTGAGTTTGTTGTCAATCCGATTTCACAAGTACGGCTGTTAGAGTAGCCTATATTCACTCCGGACGCTTCTATTTGCGGGCGGAGTTTGCGTAGGGCGTACGAGTTCAGCTCAGGATAGGTGAATCCCCGGTCTCCGGCAAAACCGCAGCAACCTACTTCTTCCGGCACGATGACTTTATTGGAGCAAAGGCGTGCAAGGGCTATAATGGTATCTGCCAGTCCCATTTTCCGCATGGAGCAGGTGATGTGGATTGCTACGGGGCGGTTAATAGGTGTGAAAATCAGCTTCTCACGTAAGAATGTATAGATGAATTCTGCAGGTTCATACAGTTTCATCTTCTTGATACATTCGCGCATGCGGTGCAGACAAGGGCTTTGGTCACAGAGGACGGGGTATTTGCCTTGTTCGCTGGCTTCCCAAAGTGCGGCCTCCAGTTCGGCTGTCTTGCGATCGGCAATGTCCAGCATCCCTTTACTTTCCCAAATGGTGCCACAGCAAAGCTTGTCCATATCTTTCGGGAAGATGATTTCGTAACCGGCTTTTTGCAACAAGGACACCATTTTATTTACCAATGGCTGCTCTACGGGAGACTTCTTTGCCAGACCCATAGTCTGGTTGATGCAGCTGGGGAAGTAGACGACTTTGTAGTTACGAGTTACAGAGCTACGAGCTACAAGTGCTGCGCTATTATGCTGCATAGTGCTTGTAGCTTGTAACTCCGTAGCTTGTAACTGATAACTTTTCGGCATAGCCGGCGTCCATAGAGGTATGCCTAATGCATTGTGCAGCCCCTTGGTAATGCCGCTCATCGCCTTTGTCCCTAATAGTGAATGTCCGAAGTTGGCTAAGGACAATACGGGACGCAGTGCACTCTTGACACCAGCGAAATGATTGGCGACAAAGTCTCCGGCTTTGTATCCCAGACTGCCTTTGGGTAATGCTTCCTGGCGGATTATATGGGTAAGGTCGCCCGTATTGATACCCATCGGGCACGACATGGAGCAGAGGCCGTCTCCGGCACAAGTCTGGTTGCCGGGATAGCGGTATTGTTTTTCGAGCAGTGCAAGGCGTGTCGGGTCCTCGCCGCTTTGTTTCAGCCGGGATATTTCGCGCTGCAACACGATACGCTGGCGCGAGGAAAGGGTAAAGCCGCAGGAGAGACAGTTGACTTCGCAGAAACCGCACTCGATGCATTTGTCAGCTACGAGTGACGTAGCTTGTCTCTTGTCACTCATCACTAATAAAGGCAGCGGCTTGAAGTTCTTGATATGGCATTGCGGGTCATCATTGAAAATGACACCGGGGTTTAGCAATCCTTGTGGGTCAAACAGCTCTTTGACGGCTTTCATGGCTTTGTAGGCGTCATCTCCCCATTCATGGCAGACAAAGGGAGCCATATTCCGGCCCGTGCCATGCTCGGCTTTCAGGGAACCGTCATATTTATCTACTACCAAGGTCTTGATGTCATTCATCAAGTCTTCGTAGCGTTTCACTTCCGCTTGGGTACTGAAGGACTGGTTGATGATGAAGTGGTAGTTGCCTTCGAGAGCATGGCCGTAGATGCAGGCGTCATTATATCCGTGGCGGGCTATGAGCTGTTGCAGTTCTGCCGTTGCCTCCGGAAGGTCTTCAATGTGGAAGGCGATGTCTTCGATGAGGCAAGTGGTTCCCGGCTGGCGCGTACCTCCCACAGAGGGGAAGATGCCGGAACGGATGGCCCAGTATTTGGAATATTCCTCCGGACGGTCGGTGAAGCGTACCGGAATATAGGTGGTGAAGGCTTGCAGGCAAGCTTCAATGGCAGATATGTTCTGTTGCAGTTCTTCCGGGGTACGGGCTTTGGTTTCGGTCAGCACTGCTGTCAACCCGGTTTCGTCGCCGGGCTCCACGCCGGGGAGGGCAGAGGAGGCAACTTTGCCTTTGTATTTTAGGAATACGGGGTCATTGACGGAAGAAAGGCTCTTATAGTCTAGCATTTCAGCCCCTTTTACTGTCCATTCGCCGGTTTCGTCGACCAGCTTCTTCATGGCTACCACAGCGCGGCTCGCTTCTTTGATGGTCTTGAAGTAGAGCATAGCGCTGGCCTTGTAGGGATAATCATATTCAGTCTTCATCGTCACTTCCGAAAGGAACGCCAGTGTACCTTCGGAACCTACCATGAGGTGGGCAATGATTTCGAATGGGTCGTCGAAACGGACGAAGGGCAGCAGATTGAGCCCGGTTACATTTTTGATGGAATATTTGTATCGGATGCGTTCGGCCAGTTTTTCGTTGGTACGTATTTCATCGCGCAGTTCGCAGATGCGGCGAATGAAGTCACGGTGACTCACTTCGAAGGAGGCGCGGCTGACGGGATTTCCGGTATCCAGCAGGGTACCATCCATTAGGATGATACGGGCGGAAACAAGCACCTTGTCGCTATTGGCGTGCGTACCGCAGTTCATGCCGGAAGCATTGTTCATGACAATACCGCCTACCATGGCGCTTTTCACCGAGGCGGGATCCGGTGCAAACTTACGGCCGTAGGGAGCCAACAGTTCGTTCACACGTTGTCCGATGATGCCCGGTTGGAGGGTTATCTGTTCGTAGTCGGCGGATATGCTGTATTTTTCCCAATTCTTACCGGCTACGATGAGGATGGAGTCGCTAATGGCTTGACCCGACAAACTGGTCCCTGCCGCTCGGAAGGTGACGGGCAGCCCGTGGCGGCTCGCCAGTTTCAACAGTTGTGAAACTTCATCTTCGTCTTTCGAACGGATTACAATCTGGGGAATCAGTCGGTAAAAACCGGCATCCGTACCCCAAGCCAGCCGGCGAAGTTCGTCGGTGTAAATCCTTTCCTGCGGAATGAATTGTTTTGCTTCCTGCAGGAAAGCCATGTAACTATGCTCTTTCATGTTCACTTTTTTTATTGCATCACTTCGCTTCAAAGTGCTCTGTAAACGTGTCTTACGAGGGGGTACATTCAGTCGTATACTGAATATATTTAAGTATACGACTGAATGTGGTTCTGTATACGACTGAAATAGTCTCCGTATCAGGCTCTTTTCCCTTCCTTATTTATCTGTAAATTTATTTATATAAATAATACTTTTTCGACAACTTACGGAAGTCTTCGGCATCTTTATACCAGTAGTCGCGTATGTCCTCCCAACGGTTCCGTTTCGAGAAGCGCTCGCGTATCTGCCGCGAACCGCTTACTTTGTCGAACATGTTGAAACGTCCCTTGTCGGCATGGTCAAACACGGCACGGTCAGGATAGAGGGCGGCGACTTCCTGCATGACCAGGAATTGCAGGTCGCTCAACGGTGCTTTGCCGAAATCCATGATGTGCACTTGCACACCTTGCAGCAACTCGCCTTTGCCTACACTATAGAACGGCTTTAGGTACATCGGTCTGAAGATGACCCCCGGTACGTTCAGACGGTTCAGGTTTCCGGCCAGCTTTTCCGCTTCCATCCATGGTGCGGCAAACATCTGGAACGGAATGGTATACCCCACGCCGATAGACATATATCCTAGTTCGCCCAGAATGCCGCTGACGGGGTAGAAGAATGCAGAATGAGGATGTGGAATGTGTGGAGAGGAGGGAACCCATTGCAGTCCGGTTTGGGTATAATCCATCTTGCGTTTCCAGCCTTTCATCTTCACTATGTGGAGATTACATTGTTCCCCATCCTTCAACATCTTCTCGCCATTGAGCATCAGTGCCAGCTCACCGCAAGTGAGGGCGTAAAGGTACGGAATTTTAAACTGGCTTACAAAAGAAATGCAATCATCTTCAACCAAGTTGCCTTCAATCTTCAATCCGCCTACGGGATTGGGCCGGTCCAGCACAATGAATTCCTTGCCGTTTTCGGCAGCGGCTTCCATGGCCAGTCCCATGGTGCTGATGTAGGTAAAGGAACGGCAACCGATGTCTTGGATATCATACACTAATACATCCACATCTTTCAGCATGTCCGGCGTGGCCTTGCGGGTCTTTCCGTAAAGCGAATAGACGGGCAGTCCGGTAGTCGCGTCTTTGATGTCCGTCACATGGTCGCCTGCGTGCACATCGCCGCGCACGCCGTGTTCGGGGCCGTAGAGTGCCACAAGGTTCACGTTGGGCGCCTCGTGCAGGATGTCAATGGTGGACCTCATCCGGTTGTCCACCCCCGTCGGGTTGGTAATCAATCCTACACGCTTACCTTCCAGGCATCGGAAATTCTGTTCTTTCAGTACCTCGATACCGGTCTTTATTCTGATCTTCTGTGCTTGCATCGCACCTCCGCAAAGGAGGCAGAGCAAGGATATAATAATAGTCCTCTTCATAACCAATCACTAAATATTACTCACAAAACATTAATCATTAACCATTAATCATTTTTTTCCATATTCCGGGTCTATCCTTCTGTCTGCAAAAATGGTGACAACAACCGTGGCGAAACAGCATATCATTACCAACCAGAAGAAGTCCGTATATCCGATAGCCTCCTGGATATATCCCGCAAACATACCTGGTATCATCATGCTTAGTGCCATGAATGCGGTACAGATGGCATAGTGGGATGTTTTGAATTCACCTTCGGAGAAGTACATCATGTAGAGCATGTAGGCCGTGAAACCGAAGCCGTAGCCAAATTGCTCGATGGCGATGGCGGTTGAGATAGCAAACAGATTGTCGGGCTGGGCAATGGCAAGATAGACAAACGTCAGGCATGGCAGAGTCATGCATCCTGCCATCCACCAGATGGATTTTTTCAAGCCAATGCGTGATGCGAACAATCCTCCGAGGATACCGCCCAGGGTGAGGAATATGACTCCGATGGTGCCGTATACGATACCTACTTCTGCTGTCGATAGTTCCAGACCTCCCGATTCTTTGGAGGCAACCAGGAAAGGCATACACATTTTGATGAGGAATGCTTCAGGCAGGCGGTACAGCAACATGAACACGATGGCCAGCAATGCGCCCGGTTTGGTAAAATAGGTGGCGAATGTTCGTCCGAATTCTCTGAATATAGCTCCTGCAGTGGCGGCATCGGCAGCCAGTGTTGACTTATCTGAGGTGGGTTTGGGGACTGCAAAGAGGTGATAGAACGTCACCAGGCTGAACAGAACGGCTGTAACCAGCATCGTGATGGTCCATGACAGCGGAATGTTTTCGGTTCTCAGTTCGATGGCGCCGGCAATGGCTACGAGCACGCCTTGTCCGAAGATAGAGGCGAGCCGGTAAAACGTGCTTCGGATGCCAACGAAGGCTGCCTGGTCACTCTGTTTCAGTGCCAGCATGTAGAAGCCGTCGGCGGCAATGTCGTGTGTGGCAGAGGCAAAAGCCGTGATGATGAACAGCATCAGCGTGATGCTGAACATGCTGATGGGGGTTGTTCCGGCCGCCATAGTCGCCTCGTCCGGCCGTGGAATGGACAGCGTCAGCAGGATGAATGCCACAGACATCAGAATCTGCATGGAAAGGGTCCACCATCTTTTGGTCTTGATGATGTCGACAAACGGGCTCCAGAAGGGTTTGATAGTCCATGGCAGATAGAGCAGGCTTGTGAACAAGGCCATTTCTCCGTTCGGTACGCCCATTTTGGTAAACATCATCACGGAGATGTTGTTTACGATAAAATATGGAATGCCTTGTGCAAAGTACAAGGTGGGTACCCATGCCCATGGCGATATGTTTTTTGTATGGTTCATGATATTGATTTATTGTGTTCTATTCGATTATTCATACAGCTTGTCAATGCTGGCACCTATATAGTAGTGCAACAGTATTGCATCATACTTATACCCTTGCTCGCCCATCACGGCTGCACCTATTTGGCAAAGTCCCACACCATGCCCCCAACCGGCACCGGTGAGGATGAAGCGTCCGGGAATGCCTTCGGCGGACAACTCCTCTTTGTCTACCACGAAGGCAGAGCTGTAGAGGTGTGAAGTGGAGAGCGTGCGGCGGATTTCCAGTTCCTTGCCGATGGTGAGTGTGCGTTTGGTTCCCACAATCTTCAGTTTCCAGAGGCGTCCGCTGGTTCCGCGGGCTATGGGGATAAGGTCGATGATTTGTCCGTAGTCAATGCCTGAACGTTTCAGAATGAGGGCTGAAAGCTCTTCCTGGGTATATTCCACTTTCCAGCGATAGAAGTCCGTAGTCTCCTGGTCATAGTTATTGAGTACCTGCGAGAGGATTTTCTTGTCGGTGGTGTTGCAGAATGCTTCGGGGGAGGTACGAATCCAGCGGTCCGCTTCGACTTCCTGCGTCAAATCGGGCAGTGTGGCGTGCGTTTTGCTGTCTCGTTGTTGGGCAAGATAGGGGTATTTGATGTCTTCCCAGCAGTATTGGAACTCCTCGAAAGCACCGCCGCAGCATTTGGAGAAACGGGCGTCGCAAATCTTACCATCAGATGTCAGTACCTGGCCGCGGGTAGCGGAGATGGCTTGTTTCACAATATCGGTAGAGGCACGTGTAATGCCCTGGTAGCGTTGACAATGGTCGTCGGCGCATACATCGAAACGTGTGTGGTCTTCTCGGTCGTACCAGCGAATCAGCTCTTCGTCGGTCTGCGTAAAGGCCGAGTAGTTAGCTTGGGCTTCGGTGATTTCCTTATTCTTTTGTATTTGTGCCAGTAGCCAGCTTCGGGAGATGACAGCGTGTGCCTTGAGCAGCTCCAGAGAAGCGGTGGCACTCATCTCGGAGGAGATGACGCTGGTCAGATAATCTTCTACATGGATGACGTTGATGCCGGTGAGCTTTCCATTCTCAACGATGATTTTGAGAGCACCCAGAAAACGCTGGTCTTCCTTGCGCTCCCAATGGAAATTGATGCCGATGGTAACGTCCAATAGTTCGAAGGCATCGGTCTGCTCGTGTTGCGGTTCAAACAGCAGTTCGTCATACCGGCGTCCATTCCAGAGAATCTTGCCTTCGTCGTAGGTCACTACCTGCTTGCCGCTGACTTCCGTTCCGTCCATGCGATACGGATTCAGCAAAACGAATTCTATCTGCGGTTCAAACAGAATGCCTACTTGTACTTTGGGCTCTTTCATAATGGTATTTCTTTAAAATTAGAGTTCTTGGATTTCAGAAGTCATATTTTTTCCCTGATACGCTGCCGTACCTTGTGGAAATCTGTGGCAGAGAGGCATACTTCACTTAATATCTGCGCCACGTCTTCCGCAGTGATTTTCAAGAAATCCTTTTCTACGGGGGTGATAAAGACACCTCCCAAGTCGACGGATGCCGGGCTGCTCAACAGATTGGCTTCTCCTTCGGCAGTATAGCAGGCGGGGCGGTGTTTCTCGCGCGGGAAGACAAAGACCACCCAACGGTCGGCCTCGTATAGGACCAGTACGTTCATCATCGGCTCGTCTTCTTCGGGTTTCACGTCCAGAGAACGGTAAATGATGTCGAACAAGTCTGCCGCGTCCTCTTTGGAGGTGGATTCAATCACAAGTGTGGCACGGGGAGCGTCGTCAAGATACCACAGTGCTGCTTTCCTATAATCGGCTATTTTCCCGGCAGTCTGTCCGCGCCAGTCCTTTTCAATAGGCATGAACCCTTTGTTTCCTGCCTGGAAATGAGCATGGTCGGGGGCGGAAGCACCACATTTGGGACCGTTGTAGAAGATGGTGTAATCCGTCAGCGCCTCGGCCAGCTCCAGCATGTCGGTGAAGCGGGTGGCTATGCGTTGAGGGGTATGTGCCAGTTCCGGTACTGTCAGGTGGCGGGGGAAGATGGGGAACGGATTCACCAGAATATTGTAGTGTCCTCCGAACGGGATACCTTTCTGTACCGGCGGCAAATTGGCCGGGCACAGAAAGCATTTCCGTTCCAGGATGGACTTGGCATCCACTTTGGCACCGGAGGAAACGATGCGTGCGGGGTTGAACTGTACCTTATAAAGTATCCCGTTTACATTCAGCTCTTTCACCCGCACACCGGAGAGGGCGGCATAGTTGTTGCGTGCCGTCTCCCAGGATGCCAATTGTCCAGTCAGAAGATGGTGTATCGTTTGATTCATATCACTTGTTTTTGTTCATCGCTATGCGTGCCTGAAGTTCCCAGGTACGGATGCGGTCTTTGTAGAGGTTGTGTCCGTTCATTTTCACGATGTCCAGTGAGGCATCGGAGTTGTCGTCCCAGCGGCGGCAGAGGTAGACCACGTCGTACACGCGTCCTATCTGGTACTGGCGGGAGAAGTTCAGTCCCAGTGCATAGTCTTCGCCATAGCTGGTATTGGGTACTTTCACTTCGCGCAGTACCGGGGTATAGAAGGCGCGCGGGGCACCCAGACCGTTGATGCGGAGGGCGTTGTTGCGTCCGTTTGCCGGAGTCCATTCCTTGTGGTCGATGATGCCCGGAGCAATCATGTTCATGTTGAAGTCCGTCATCATATAGGTGCCTACCACCATGGCGCAGTTCTGTTCGTAGAAGGCGCGTACCATGATGGCGAGTGTGTTTTCGTCTTTGTATACGTCATCGCTGTCCAGCTGCACGGCAAACTTGCCACACTTGGGGTGGTGTACACCTACATTCCAGCAACCGCCGATACCGAGGTCGTTGCGTTCGGGGACGATATGGATGAGGCGTTCGTCGTCCTTGAATTCGTCGATGGCCTCCGTTGTGCCGTCTGTGGAGTGGTTGTCGATGATGATAAGATTATATTTGAAGTCTGTCTTCTGCATCAGTACCGACTTGATGGCATCGCGGATGGTACGGATACGGTTGCGCACCGGAATGATGACGGAGGCCTCATATTCGAAGTTACCGGCAGAGAACTCAATCTTCTTGAACTCCGGTGCCAGATATCCCCCGATTTCTTTCAGATGTTCGGTACATGCCTGCTCCATCTCAATCTGGCGGTCACGGTTTTTGGGGTCTACATAGTCGAAAATCTTTTCGCCGCTCTTGCGGGTATCGTTTTCCACCTCGCTGTATAAGTATTCGTTGATATGTACCAAGTCTGAATGTTGGCTCAATTTCAAGCGCAGGTCGTAAAGTCCGGCGAAGTTGTAGTCAGACTTCATGTGTCCGGCGGCTTCCTTTAGTTTTTCGGTGTTGAAAAGGAGCAGGGAGCCAAAGTTGAAGTCATCCCTCAAGGAACCGAATTGGTAGTCGATTACCGGAGCGTTGCTCTGCTTGCCGTCTGCTATTTGGTAGTGGTCGGCATATACCATACCGGCGCTTGAATCTTCAAGGATGTGTATCATACGTTCCAGTGCAAACATACCCATTTCGAGCGTAGTCTCTTTGGTATAAAGCAATGTGTATTCTCCCTTGGCTGCATTAGCAATAGCTTTGAGAGTTGCACTGCTGTAGGGCATGTCAACAAACAATATTTCGCAGTCCGGGAGCGATTCCAGAGTGGCATCGGTCGTGATTAACCGGATTTCTTCTATAAGTCCTGTCGCCTGTAGGCTATTCACTGTTTTTTCTACTTGTTCTTTTCCTGCGTAGGGAAGAAAGCAACTGATTTTATTCATGATATATCTTTTAATTTTTAATTCTCAATTTTTAATTCTCAGAAGTCCCACTTCCCCGCTGGTTGCCGTGAATAGAACTTCGTGGCCGTTCAACGGAACTACGGTACTGATGAGTGAATTTCCTATTTTATGTTTCCACAGTACTTTGCCTGTTTTTCCTTCCAGTGCGAAGATAAGTCCTTCTTTGGTACTGCCAAACATTACCCCCTCTTTTTCCACTTGCATGGAGGGGGCATGCTCATAACCGAAACCTACATTGGTTGCCCACAACTCCCGCGGAGTATCTCCTTGAGCTGCATAGCAAACAATGCTGTCGTTCATCGTTTTGCTATAGATACGTTCACCGTCTTCGGAAAGTCCGATGGTCTCGCGCACCATGGACTGGAAGGTGCGCCACACGGTATTGCCCGTATGGATGTCTATAGCGGTCATGGCGCGTTGCGGGTCGGTAATGAATACTTTACCGTCGGCAGCTACCGGCCATACGGCGGCAGGAGAGAAGTGCATGCGGGTCAGTCCGCCCGTCCATTTCCACAACTCACGTCCGTCAGTCTTGTTCAAGGCATACAGTGTATTGTCCCATGCGCCGAAGATGACCTTGTCTTCCGTCACCAACGGCTTGGTTTCGATGTAGCCCTTCACGCCGGTGTAGGTCCAGATTACTTTTCCTGTATGGATGTCTGTGGCGCGGAAAGTGGCATCACTGGCACCGATGTAGGCGGTACCGTCTGCGATGGTCACGGCTCCGAGTACCGGTTCGGCAGCTCTTACCGTCCAGAGCAGGTTGCCGTCTTTGGCATTCAATCCGTAGATGTGGCGGTCGGCAGACCCGAATACAACGATACCTTCGCTTACGGCCGGAGTACCGACAATACGTTTGCCGGATTCAAAGCTCCATAGCTTTTTGCCGTTTTTCAGGGCGTAGGCTGTCAGCCGTCCCATATCGTCTCCTACGAACACTTTATCTTTTTCTACGGCGGGCGAGCAGTAAATGCCTGCACCCGTCTGTACCATCCATTGTTCCTTTACTTTCAGATATTCCTTGTTGACCGAGAAGTCGGGATATTTCTCCGCTTTTCCATTGCGGTCGTAATATTGCCCGGCCAGCGAGAAGGCAGCCCATTGCTTCTTAGGCTCGCCGATACGTTGCGTGTATACACGGATGGAGTCTTTGGTTACTTCGTAAATGCCATAACCCGGTTTTCCTTCTTTGTCGCGCAGGTTGCTGCGCATCAGTACGCCCGGAATGCCGTCATAACGTAAATCCCGGTTGCTGTGATAATGCCCGCCGATAAACAGGCGCACGTTGTAAGGGCGGACGGCATCCGTCACCTCATACCAGTTGTCCACATCCCCGTCCATTAGCGGGTAGTGGGTGACAAGTATCACCGGTTTGTCTTTGCCATTTTTCTCCATTTCCTCCGTCATCCAACGGATATCTTGCGGCACTACATGCCCGTAGGCCATACGCATCAGCGGACCGGAGTTGAAGCCGAGGAAAAGGAATCCCTTATGCTCGAACTCGAAGCGTTCGCCGCCAAAGATTTCTCCGAAAGCGGTGCAGCCGGAGTCGCTCCATTTCGTTTCATGGTTGCCAAGGGCTACGTGGTAGGGTACTTTCAGCAAGTCAAGGCACGATTTCACTTTTTCCATGGTGGCACGGTCGCCTTCTTCGGTCAGGTCGCCCGTCACCAGGACAAAGTCGATACTGTCGGTGGCATTAATCTGTGCTATGGAACGCAGCAAGTCCTCAGTGGGATTCGGATTGTTCGGGGTCAGATGAATGTCTGTCAGTTGGGCAAAACGGAATGTCCCTTGCTGTGCCTGCATCCCCAGGGGGAGCAGGCAAGCCATCAGGACAATTATTAACAGTCTTCTGTTCATAGATGATGATTGGTTGATATTATTTGTTGTCGTTGAAGAATGTCAGCACAGCATTCATGAGTGCCTCTCTTTCAGAATCAGTACGTATGGATTCAAAAGGGAATCCCAATACAAAAGTCTTGTAGTCGCCTTGGTAGGCCACACCGGCACTCAGGTTGTTTTCAGAATACCGCATCACGGTGTGTGCATCTTTGGTTGCCGGTTCAATGGCGTCCGGTGATTCCACCACATACGAATCGGCATTCAGCTCATTGTGATAGGTATAGTTTCCTGAAAGGGCGGGGAACGGAGAAGCTACGCTTTTCACCTTACCCATTGTAGCCGCTTGTCCCACACGCCACTTATATTTCAGTACTTCCATCGCAAATTTCTTGTCGGCTTCGTCGGCAGTTGCAAGGCGGTTGTCCCATAAATCCGTTCCTACAAAAGCGCCCGAAACAAAGATATTTCCACCTTGCTTACAATAAGCCACAATAGCCTCCTGCATCGGTTTGCTGAAAGTCTTGAACTCCAACGGTTTTACGCCTCCCCGTCCCATCTTGGTCTGGCACTGTTTCCCAAGTATCAAGTCCACATACCTATACTCTTTCATATCTACCGAAGTATTTTTATCTCCCCTTCCTACGGGGGAGGGGTTGGGGGAGAGGCTTTCGTTGCTACACGATACAAACGAATATCCCGCTTTCAGGATAGCGGCACCATGTATGGCAGGATAATCGAACGTATTTCCTGCGATGACTTGGGTCTCGTAATTTCCATAACTGTCGCCGAAACCGGAGGCGTCGTCGTCCATCCAGGGAATGGAACGGCGGTATTCCTTCATCTTGCCAATGTAGCTGATGTCCCGGATATAGGGGACCCCGTGGTCCTGCTCATCCAGAAATCCGGCAAGGAGGGTGTCGGCGGGGGTGGGTGCCGTAAAGTCGGCAGGGGCACTGATACGGTCGAATCCGTTTATCACCAATACGGTACCTTTGGAATTGAATGCTCGTCCGGCAGAAAGAATTTCGGAAGGGAAACTTTCACCGCCCTTGTTGACAGCGGTAACCTTGTAGCTGCATACCATGCCGGCGGGGAGCGTGGTTCGGTAACTGTTGCCGTCCACCAATACTCCGTTGTCGAAATCCCCGTCGCCGATACGGGTATAAACAATGTATTTCTCTGCTACGGCAGTCGGTTCCAACGCATCCGCTACGGGTTGCCAGGTCAGTTCCACTTCGTTCTCGCTGGTCATGCGCAAGGCCATGTGGTCTACCGGTAACGGTTGCACTACATAATCCATGTGGTATTGTGAGCAGAGGAACTGCAACATACCTTTATAGATGGCGCGGCTTACGGTGAAACGGAAACGTGGGTCCAGTCCGTAGCGCATGTCTGCAAAGTTTTGATGGGAAAGCAGTTCGAGCAGCATGGTAGGTACGCGGGGTACACGGGCCTCATAGTAAGATTGGTTCCATTTGCCACGGCGTGTCCATTGAGGTTCGTAGAGGGTACGCACGTCGCGCACGATGTTGGACTGAATCAAGTCTGTCAGGTCGTGGCTCAGATAGCGTGATGCTCCGTTGGCGAACTTCTCATTGTAGGCGTTGGTATGGTAGATGCCGAGTGTCCCGATGATGGAATCGTTCAGTGTAGTTCCTGCATCGGAGTGGAAGGCGAAGGCCATGTTGACGGGGATGTTCAGCCCTCTCTCCGTCGGATTCACGGCAGAGCCTCCGGAAAGGTAGTTCACCCAGATACCACGGCATTTATAGTCATCCGTATAGTCGTTCTTTCCGTTGCTTTCTGAATATACGCTGTCCGGTATGCCTGCCCATTGCAGCCAGTAGCGGGCGGCTTCGCAGAAGCGGGGATAGTTAGATAGTTGATAATTGATAGTGGACAATGGAGAATAGGTTACACGGTCTTGGATGTTGCCTGTATGGGTGTTTTGCAGGTTGCGGGTGTCGGAGCTTTTCAGGTTTTCCGTAGCGCCCTCGTTGGAGATG
The DNA here is from genome assembly GCF_003603065.1 of Bacteroides sp. AF20-13LB. NCBI lineage: Bacteria > Pseudomonadati > Bacteroidota > Bacteroidia > Bacteroidales > Bacteroidaceae > Bacteroides > Bacteroides sp. AF20-13LB. Next base: position 225,075 of record NZ_QTMH01000001.1, on the reverse strand, counting down.
CGGCGGGCGATGTTCCCCATACCGCCGCCAATCTTCACGGCGTCGGCGGTGATGATTCTTCCTACTTTGGAGGAAAGGTTGCTCAGAACGACTTTGCATTCATTGTTCCGACCGGCATTGAAGCCGAAGGTGCCGAGGTAAATCCAGGTGCCGCCTCCCATTTGCTGGTTTACCTTGAACTGCGTGGTGCCGCCTTTGTGATAGACGGTGTAAAGGGCATCGTCCGCGCTGTTTGGCAAGGTTTGGTAAGAGACGTATACGGCGTATTGTCCGGTCGAAGGGATTTCGGGAATCCATTCGGCGGTGCTTGCGTTTCCTTTCTTGATGGTTTCTATGGCGCGGTAAGTGCCTTCCTTGAAAGGATTCTCAAAGTCTATGTATTGGGGGCGCAGGTGGGCGAAGCCTTGTCCTGCTCCCTGGCTCCAGAGCTTGTCACCGGAATTTTCTGTATAGACGGAACGGCCGGTCAGGCAACCGTCATTGTCTACGATGACTTCTGCCGTCTGGCAATCGCGTTCGCGGGGAAGCAGCACGTTGGCACCGGCATTTTCCAGCATCGGCACGAGGAAAGGCAATACGTAGCTTTGGGTGTAGAGGTCTTCCACGGTCTGGAAGATACGTGCACGCTGCCATTCCCAACGGTCGAGTTTCGGCTCGTAGTACCAGCCGTGGCTTTGCCATAGGGCGATGTGCCGGTTCTGCAAGCCGTTGGTAGGGGTGTAGGGGGCGGAAATGTCGGTAACTAAAGGCTTGGAAGCGACGGGATTGAATGTCTTCGTCTTTTTGTCTTTTTTACTACGCAGGACTTGGGGAACCAGTTCTTCGATGCTGCGCTTGTTGGTACGGATTTGCAGCTTGTATTTGGTAAACTCCGCCGGTAGCAGGGCACTTACGCCCTGGTATATTTCGGCTACATTGTCCTCGCGGAAAGGAATATAGGCACAGTTCATGTTGGCAAACAGTTGCAGCGTATTTCCTTCCACGGCCACTGAGTCGATGCTGATACGTCCTACGGAAACTTCTTTCCGTGCGGTGGTATCCAGGAATTTCCCGATTTCCTGACGGACATCCGTCGGAAGTTCTTGCGCACCTCCCCATTGGGGGAAGAGGGAGGCGGCAAGCAAACTTAGTAAAAACTGACGTCTTACGTTCATAGATGATGTATTAAGTTAATTGTTCTTTTTATCTTTCCTAATCAACAGACAGAGACCGATGAAAGTGAACAGTGCATTGAAAATCAGCAACTCGTAGCTGAATTGATAACCTCCGAACCAGGCTTCGGAATTTTTCTGCAGAATGAAGCAGAGAACCGGGGAGGCGATGGCAACCAGCGGGATGTACTTGTCACGCACTTGTTGTTTCATGAAAATGCCGAAAGCAAACAGACCCAAGATAGGACCGTAGGTATAGCTTGCCAGGATATATACAGCATCGATGACACTGGTGTTGTTCAGAAGATTGAATACGAAAATGGTGATTCCCATAACAACCGCCATGCCGATGTGCACTTTCTTGCGCATCTTCACAACCGTCTCTTCCGACTTGCCTTTCGTTCCCAGAATGTCTACGGTGAAGGAAGTGGTCAGCGCGGTGAGTGCCGAGCCTGCGGCTGAATAGGCAGAAGAAATCAGGCCGATGATGAACAGTATGCCCACAATGGCAGGGAAATAGTTGCCGGTGGCAATCAGCGGGAACAGTTCGTCACTCTTCTCCACCGCAATCTGCTGGTTGGCGGCAAAGATGTAGAGCAGCACGCCCAGCATCAGGAAAAGCAGGATGACGAAGAACTGCGAAATGACACTGGTAATCATGTTCTTCTGTGAGTCCTTGAAGTTCTTGCAGCTCAGGTTGCGCTGCATCATGTCTTGATCCAGCCCGGTCATGGCAATCATGGTGAAGGCACCGGCGAGGAACTGCTTGAAGAAGTACTGCTTGCTGTTCACATCGTCGAAGAAGAAGATGCGGGACATGTCACTGTCGGCAATGGTGCTTACCATACCGGTAAATGACAGATTGAGGTCGGAAGCGATATACCAGATGCAGAGTACGACCGACACCACCAAGCAGAATGTCTTCAGAGAGTCTGTCCAGATAAGAGACTTTACGCCACCCTGGAAAGTGTACAACCAGACCAGTGCCACCGTGATGGCCACGTTCAGCAGGAAAGGCAGTCCGAAAGGTTCGAATACCAGCAGTTGCAGCGTCAGGCATACGAGGAACAGACGGACAGCGGCACCGAGCATTTTGGAGATGAAGAAGAACCAGGCACCCGTGCGGTAGGAAGACATGCCGAAACGGTTCTCCAGATATTCGTAGATGGATACCAGGTTCATTTTGTAGAATAGCGGTACCAGCAGATAGGCTATGATGAGCTGTCCGGCAATGAAGCCCAACACCATTTGCAGATAGCCGAAGCTGCTGGCGGCAACCATGCCGGGTACAGATACATAGGTCACACCTGAAATGGCGGAACCGACCATGGCGAACGCCACGACATACCAGGATGACTTGCGGTTACCCACAAAGAAGCCGGCGTTGTCTGCCTTCCTTCCTGCAATATAGGATACCGTGAACAGTATCGCGAAGTAGGCGGCTATGGTGATGATTACGGATAGTGGAGTCATAATGTTTATTTACAATTTGTTCATTTACAATTTACAATTTGCCATGCGGCGTTTCTTTAGTATAAACTGTTGTACCTTCCCATTTACTTTTGAATTGTACCTTCTCTGAAATTGTACATTGTAAATAGTGAATTGTACATGTCTTTATTCTTCGTAGAGCAGATAGGGCTTGCGCTGTACCTTGAATTTCTCTACGTCGTCTTTCCATCTTGCCTTGATTTCTTCGGCGCTCTTCCCTTCCTTTATCATTTTGCGCACGTAGTCGGTGCCTATCAACAGTTCGAAGAAGGAACGGAAGAAGTGGTCGTCCATGTTCAGATTCCGGTAAGCGTCTATCACGTAACTCAAGTCAATACCGCGTTTCCAGATTTCCTCGTCGCTCATGTTGCTTAGGTTCACGCCGTGGCAAAGCTTGCCCAACTGGGGCGGATTCTTGGCTCCGGGAACACTGCGCGGGGTGAAGCTGTAGCTGTAGCCCGTCATGTTGGGATGCCCGTAGACCTGGAAGGGGAGGTCGGTTCCTCTTCCCAGACTGACCGGAGTGGCCTCGAAATAGCAGGTCGAGGGGTACAGATAGATGGACTTCATGTTCGGCAGATTGGGGGACGGGGGAATCGGCAGCTTGTATAGGGTCCGGTGCGTATAGTTCTTGCAGGGAATGACGGTCAGGTCGCAAGTGCGTGACGCCGGCAACCAGCGTTCGCCGTTTACCATCAGGCCCAGTTCGCCCAGCGTCATGCCGTGCACCACGGGAATCGGCAGCCAACCTACACCGGATTTATATTTCATGTCCAGTATCGGGCCGTCCACGTAGTGTCCGTTCGGATTGGGGCGGTCCAGTATCAGCACCTTGCGGTTGTATTCTGCACAAGCGTCCATCAGCCGGCACATAGAGGCATAATAAGTATAGAATCTTAGGCCTACATCCTGGATGTCTACCACAAGGATATCAAACTTGCGCATGGATGCTTCGCTTGGTTTTCCGGATTTCCCGTCGTACAGCGAGAGGATAGGTACTCCGGTCTTCTTGTCTACCGAGCTGGACACGTGTTCGCCTGCGTCGGCATCTCCTCTGAAACCGTGTTCAGGGGAGAAAATGGCTACTACATTGAACTTGTTTTCCAGCAGAATGTCCAGCAGATGCTTGTCTCCTATCATTCCAGTATGATTGGAGAATATGGCAATTCGTTTATCTTTTAGGATTGGAAAATACTCGGAAGTCTGTTCATCACCTAAAATAACTCGTTCTTCTTGTGCCCGGCACAGTAAAGAACTACATAGCACAAAGGCTAAAAGCAGCAGTTTCTTCATAATAGTATTATTAAGGAGGACGTTGTTTGCAACAAAGATACGTTTTATTTTAATATCAAAAACACTTATTTGGGTATTTTTAGTATTATCAATCATAATTTGCAAATAGTCAACTGTTCACCTTATTAATAATGGTTGAACTGCATCAACTGCGTACGGAAATACTTTTTATAAAAAGAGTGAGGGCCAAGTTTGCCCTCACTTTGGTACAATCGGTGGGAGTGCCGGCTCATTCTTCTATTCTTACCAGATGATAAAGTGTTCCCCGGTTCGATTTCTTGTTGAGGATGTCCAGCTTGCGGAGCGTGCGCCCGAAAGCTGCTATCCGGTTGATGGCCAACTTATCCCTCGTTTTCTGTTGCAGGTCGTTGAAAATCTGCATGGCTGTGAGCCATTCGCCTTCTTCGCTCTCCTCCGCGCCACGGAAATGGCAAAGGAAAAGTTCTTCCAATGGGTCTACCCGCTCGAATTCCCGGTTGTACTCCTTTACGATTGCTTCGTCAGTGTCGTCCAGCCAGTAGCGTTCACCCTTCATGATGTCGTGCATGGCTTGGGCATAGAGCTGGCGATAATTGATAGTGACGTTTGTCTGGATAGGGCCGGTCACTTCGATGCAAATGAAACGGCGGCTTCCCGACGGGTCGGTCAGCAGGTCTTTCAGATTGCTGGTCCCGATGAAGGAGGCATAGCGGCGCATTTCCTGAATAGTGCTACCGTAGGGCTTTCGCAGGTTGGCAACCGGTTTTTGCAGGAGGTGCTTCAAGAAGCCTTGCTGATTGGCGTTTATCTGGTCGAATTCGTCGATGTTAATCAGAAAAAAGCGGCCAAGGCTGCGCTCCGCTTCCTGCTTGCTCTTGAAGTCGATACTGTCGGTGTAGCCGAAACGTAGCTCCGGTGGCAATAGGATACGGCAGAAAGTACTTTTGCGGTAACCTTGCGAACCTACGAGCAGGGGCGAGGTATTGTTGCCGTGCTGTTTGTCGATTCCCCGCCAATGTGCCACCATGCCAAGAAACCACCGGTAGAACAGTTCCCTCCAGTGGGGATTGTGGCAGGGCACGAGGTCGGCCAATGCGCGGATGCGGTCTTTGCCGTCCCAGCGTCCAGTGTTATAGAGATATTCTTCGATGGGGTTGTATAGCGGCACGTAGTCCGAAGACAGGAAGCGGGTGATGTCGCGGTCCCACACACGTACTCCCTCTTTCAGTGCCTTCATGGCGATGCTGCTGCGTACGCGCTGGTCGGCAGGCTGGAAGTAGAAGTGGATGGAGTCGCGCTGCCGGTATTCCAAGTCGCCAAGCACGGTGTTGTAGCGGAATTCGTAGCGGCGTTTCATGAACTCCTCCAGCCGGAAAGCAGTTTCCTGGTCTTTGTTCAGGCTGCTGCGGGTGCCGAAGCCTTTCAATTCCCCGTAAAGGTTATGCAGCGTCAGGCGTACAAGGGGTTCGTCTGCCTCCCGGTAGTAGTGCATCAGTGTCTGGCGCACCACTTCTTCTTCAGGAATGCCGGCTTTGAAGCAATGTTCGGCAAGGCGGGACAGCAGCGGGCGCAGGTCGTCGCCCCGTCGCCAGTTGTCCAAATCGCGGAAGGCGCGGTCGAGGGCGGCCTCGAAGAGCAGGTTGCATGTGTCCGCCACTTCGTAGCCGGGAGTCATTCTCAGCAACGGATTGCTTTCCTGCTGTTTCCGTTGGCGGTAGTTGTCTTCCGAGGGCAGGGCGCAGGGCTGTTCCAGGCAGAAGGCCACGGCGGTGGGGCTATAATAGGGCTGTTCGTCCACGGTCATCCGGCAGCTTTGTAGGAGTGAAGGAGCCTGGAGGGTGATGGGGAAAGGGAGAAGGGGTTGGTAGCACTTCACTGCCAGGCGGTAGGCGTGGGCGTGGAATAAGGCGATATCGTCTTCATTCTTTGGAAGCCCTCCGTCGGGCAGGGTGAAGCGTACCCATATTTTGGCGCTTCGTCCGCTGGAGCCACAGAAGGCGGCAAAGGTTTGCGGCAGCAGGGCGGCTTGTTGTTTCACCAGTTCGGCTTCGGCCACCCCGGCCAGATTGTTTACTTCCAGTAGTACCAGCCCGTTGTAGGTCTTTATCCGGTGTTCTCCTGCTTTGGTGCGGGTCATTTCTACGGCGGGATAGAGACGCGGCAGTCTGTCGATATGCTCATATCGGGCGTTGGTCCCTTTCAAATGCGGGATGATGCTACGCAGCTCCGTAATGTATCCGGTCTTGTTCTCTGTTTTCAGCTTTTCCATCAACATGTCCGTTTCTTGTGTGCTGACGGCCTCTTTTCCGCTTTCGCGTTCCTCTCTGATCAGTGTGATTTTCATTCTTTATCGTGTATGTAATATTCTTGTAAAGATACGCCGGGAAAGGGGGGGATACAAGCTTTTCAAGGATTATTTTCCGATTGGCTTCTTTTTTGGGGTGGAATGTCTATATGTTTCTTTTATAAAAGGTGTTTGTTTCTTTGCTTATCCCCATAGTTTTGTCTATTTTTACACCAGAGTTTATGAACAGTCCACTAAAGTGGTCTTTCTTGTTCATATTAGTGAACGGAGCAGCTCACTACAGTGAACGGTTCTGCTCACGGGCTGGGCTGTGATATAACCTTTGTACTTCAACAGACTGCGTACGTACTTCGCACGTGTTCCGTGCAGTGCTTTATCGTATAATGTAACCCTTTAACGCAGTTTGAACTATGGCTATTTTGTTTGATTGGTACGAGAATCCGGACTCGTACGACAAATCTCCGGAAGATAAAATCCTTCATCCCCGTCTCCGCCTAAATGGGAGCAGGTCTACCGATGAATTGCGGCGGGACATCCAGGCACGTTGCTCATTGACAGAAACCGATGTGACGGCTGTGCTTGATGCTGTGTCGCACGTCATGGGCAGGGAACTTGCCGAAGGAAGGCAGGTGCATCTCGACGGCATCGGCTACTTTCGCGTGTCGCTCACCACGATCGAACCGGTAGTGGCTGCTACCAAGCGTAAGTTGACGAAGGTGAAGATGGCGGGTGTGAAATTTCGTGCCGACCAGAAACTGAAAAATGAAATTGGTACCATCAAGGCAAAGGCTTTGAAGGCAAACGAGCATTCGGCTAAACTGACGGATAAAGAGATAGACCGTCGGCTGACCAACTATTTCGCCACTCGCCCTTTTATGACACGGAATGACTTTCAAAGCGTTTGCGGCATGATGCGTACTACTGCCATGCGGCATATCCGTCGGCTGCGCACCGAAGGAAAGTTGAAGAATGAGGGAACAATGCTGCAACCGATTTATGTACCCGTTTCAGGATATTACGGTAAGAATGAGTGACTTATAACTTTGAACGAAGAAATCTTGTGGTGAGGGCAAATTTTGCCCTCACTTTTTAAATTTGCTCTCACCCACCTCTTGAATGCCGATGAATAGGGCGATGCGTGCGAAAGGTGAGGGTGGTGAGGGTGGATGTGTGAAATTTAGTTTAGTTTGATGGGCGGCTGAATATGGGTATTCCCATACGGTGTATATGTTCCAAAAGGTCGGCATTCTTTAATTTGCCATAGATGGAAAGGTCTACGCTGTAAGGCAAAAGCAGGTCGTCTATTTCATCGGAAAGGCTGCTTAAAGTATTATACGTAAGTCTGTCTCCCATCAGCGTGATGTCTATGTCGGAAAAAGGCTTGAAATTTCCTTTGGCTCGTGAGCCGTACAAAACAGCCTGCTCTATTTCTTCATGTTTCCGGAAGAGATTGCATAGCTTTTCCAGTTCATTGTCGGTCAATCCGTACATAGCTCAATCGAATAAGGATGGTGTATTCAAGGATTGCATTTTCTCTTCAGAGACTACATCGTTGTCATGATTGTGCGATGTCAGATTTCGGGCTTCTATAGTCTCCGTCCATTGCTTGTCATCAATCAATCCCATTTCAAGGGCTTTGCGTATGGCATCACGGGAGCTGCGGATGTCGGTATACCCCTGATATTCTGCATAGTCCTTCATCACTTTCCAGGCCAGTTCGTGGGTATATTCAAAACGCTGTATCCATCGTATGTCTTGCTGTACCATGATAGCTGTCTGTTTTTAAGTAAGCAAATATAAGCTTCTTTTGTGTAACGAGCAAATGGATGGGGGCTTTTTCGTGAAAGCTGTCTGGGGCTATTTTGGAGAAAGGCTGTTTTTAGGTGTGGAATAAGTTCCTGAATTTGTTGAGCCGATGTCGAAATAGTTATATATGTATGTTCTGGTTCCACATGCATTTATGAAATCAACCGTTACGCAAACTCGTTCAATTTCATGACTGTTCCGACTGCTGAAAGTAGTGAAATAATATCCTTGCATGTCTACCTCCCAATCGCAGTCAACACTCCAATGAAAATCATGCGCACCTTCAGGAATAGGATTCAATCCGCATTCACCTCCGCTTTGTGACAGATAGCCATATATAATGTCATGGTCATTTTCTTGTATTCCTGATACATTGAAAGTAATTGGTTTGGAAAACTGAACAGTGTATTCCTTTGTGTGTACTATTGCGGTTAAGGTCGTATAAATGGAACTGCCTCCGGGTGTCCCTAAATTATTCAGGGTGATAGCAGGTGATGCCTGATTTAATTGCGAATATAAATCGTTGCCAACAATCCAATCCACTGTTGCTTTTGTGGGAAAATTCTTGATACTGAATGTCCCGTTGTCACAGATTACGTCAGGACCAATCAGTTGCATTGATGTCTTAGATACACTCAAAGGTAGCTCATTGGTAAAATTATCGGTTTGATTTTTATATTTGTAGCTCACTTTGACACTTGCGTTACCGGGTTGTGTCGGTACGATTGTTACCGTAGAGCTGTTCTGACCACTTACTATCTTAATATTCTTCCCGGTCCAATAAAATGTATGTGCCTTGCTGTCATTGATGGAATATATGTATTCTTTATATTGTTCAATATTTCTGTAGCCATCTATTTGAGGACCCATATTGGGAAAACTGATATTGCTTTTCCGAGCCATGAAATACTCTTTTGCTCCGATAGAATTTATGTAGAAATCATGGACTTCTACTCCGACATCGCTGTTCTTGAAGGCTTGCTTTGATTTCAAATTTATTTGGAATCTACTTTGTGTGACAGATGCACTTTGAGAGACTTCAGCGAATAGATTTTTATCGTAAGTCCACTTTATGCCCGTATCTTTGTTTATGGAATAATTGCACCAAAGTGTTATCGTATCTCCCAATTCAAATGTTGAAGGGGCATTGATTGGCATAGGTTTCATTTTGACATTGATGTTTCTTAGATCTGCGGTAAGTTCGATTGTACTTTTTTCAGGACGTACCATCAGGGTAGAATTACTACCTGCTTTAGTCCATAATACATTTATTGGAAAATGGTTTTTTCCTGCTGGAATTTGGGTTACCCATGTACTCTCGAATCGTTCTTGGTAGTTTGTTTTGAATCGTGCTTCTCCACCGACTGCTGAAATTCTTATACCTACAGATTGTTTTTGTATAGGAATACTTAAATCATAAGTGTAGTAACCATCACTAACATAGGGGTTCATTTCGCCCGTAATAGTACCGCTTATGTAGGAAGCACGTGTTGTGACATCAGAATAGAAATCCTTATCTTGTAACTCGTCTGTTTGTTCTTCTTTGTTGCAACTACTATTGATGAAGCAGATTAGTAGTACGAAAAATATGTTCTTCTTTTTCATGATATGTTTCTTGTTAGTATGTTATGAACGAAGGGAAAGTATATGATATTGATTTATGGTTCCTTTTAGAAGGTGCTATTCGTGTTTCTATACACCTTTTAAAGGGAATAACAAAAGCGTCCATACATTTGTATTTAGATACATGGAATGTATGAACGCTTTAATTAAATCCAAACGAGGTACAGCGCGATATGCTGTTTTTAGTTGATTACCAACCCGGATTCTGCTTCATGTTTTTATTTAGGGTCAACTGTGTAGTTGGAATCGGGTAGAAATAATGTTTGGCTTCATAAGTACGGATTTGTGCATCGGAGGCATCTATATATCCGTTCTTGGTCGCTTCTTCACAGTCAGGCACATTGCTTACGTTGGCGCCCAACATGGTGTTCGGGTACTTGGTTGAATCCAATTTGTCGAGCTGGTGCCAACGGATTAAATCCCAATATCGGTACCAGTTATCCATAATCAGTTCGCAACGGCGACAGCGGCGTATCTCCCAAATCAGATTGCTTACTCCCATATTATTGGCAGGATCGGCATCTGGAGTAGTTGTCATAGCCGGCAGGCCGGCACGAGCTTGAAGCTTGTTTATGGAGTTGTTGAGATCGTCTTGTGTGAGAGAACCCATTTCGGCTTTGGCTTCTGCAAAGTTCAGATAAATAACTGAAATCCAATAGAGCGGGCAGTCGGTGTATTGGTAGCCGATGTTGTTTCGGTCGCTTACACTCAATTCTTCGGGGTTATCATACTTGGCGATGCCATAACCGGTCGATGTGGTGAAGGCTGCTACACCGGCACGGCTGTAGGCGTGGCCTCTGAAAGAAAGTACCGGGTCAAGAATTTCGGACAGGCGCTTGTCGCGTACGGCCAAAACCTCTCTTATAGAGTAATTTTTGTCTGCATCCAATACGGCTGCATCGTCCTTGTTTTTCGAGGTTGTTGCCAACGGTTTTCCATCAAGGAAAAGGAAACTGTCGAATGCGTCCTTTGAAATGCCGTGCGTACCACTTGTGTTGATTGTGTAGTCAATGGTGGAGTGCCTTAGCGAACTTTGTGCATAAGGCTTGTAGAAAATCATTTCCGGATTGCTTGCCAGGCTGACAGAATTATAGTTGGCTTTGTAACTGTTACTTAGAGAGTAGTTTTTGGCCATAAGATATTCGCAGGCTGATACACATTCTTGCAAGTATTTGTTGGCGCGGCTCTCATCAGCGGCTTTGCCATTCTCGGCTTGAGTGCGATATTTGCAGTATGTACCTTCATATAAGGTGATGTCTGCTTTCATGGCATATGCCATGTCGGTGCTGAAACGTTGCCGATTGCTGTTTGCGGTAATGTGTTCGCACGCATAATTGATGTCTGCCAGCACATGGTCCATCACTTCATCCCGGTCGGTGCGTGGTCCGTAGAGGGCTTCGCTGTCGGCTGGGTCGATAACTTTGTCTATCCATTGCACATCGCCGTACATACGGACCAACTGATAGTATTCCCACGCACGGTTCATGCGTGCAAGACCTTCATAGTGGGCCTTTGTTGCTTCATCAAGAGAGGAAGACTGTACACCGGCAATGATATAGTTGGCGCGTCGGATTTCTGTGAAAGGGGCTGACCAGTTTGTGGAAGATGCGACCACGTTAGTGTAAGTCCAGTTATGGCTTTCTGCATCTACCTGGTCATCGCTTATTGTTTTGAAGTAGAACCATCCTCCACTGGCTCCGTTGCCAAAGCCGGTAAAGTTGTTATAAAAAGTATTGCACTGATTATCCAAATTATCGGTGTTGCTCCAGTATGCCGGAGTATTCGTGAAGGTATCCAAGGGGGATTTGTCCAGCAAATCGTTGCAACCGGTTAACATCGCCAGCGCTGTGACCCCATATATAAATAATTTCTTCATTGTTCTTAAGTTTTTGAGGTTGTTATAATGTTACCTGGACTCCAAATGAGAATGTGCGTGTAATAGGAGCTATACGTCCCCATCCACCGGCTGTAAGTCCATTGCCTGTACTGATTTCGGGGTCGACTGGAAGGTCATTCCCTTTGTGGAGCAGAAAGAGGTTGCTGCCACTGAAGTAGATACGTGCTTTCTCAATGTAGGCTTTGCGTGTCCACTCTTTCGGAAGGGTATATCCCACAGTTACGTTCTTCAGACGAAGATAGGACATGTCTGTCAAATAGCGGGATTGGGGATAGTAGTTGTTGCAGCCGTTAGCTATACCGGATACGGTACCTCCACTATTATTTGTACCACGATAAAGACGTGGATAACGGTTGCCTTGATTTACCTCATAACCGGTAATGGCGGTATAGTCTGAATTCCAAAGCACTTTGTTATAGCTTGTTTGGTGGGAATAGATGGCTACGTCGGCATGTACCATGGCGGGAAGGTTTAGGGAAGAAGTCGTCCAGTCCTCACGTTTGCCTACACCTTGGAAGTAGAGGTCAAGGTCGATACCTTTCCACGCTCCGCCTAAATGGAAGCTGTATTCGTAGCGTGGCATAGAGTTTCCGATGACTTTCAAATCGCCGTGGTCGTCTGCTGTGCCTTTTCCACCGTCAATCTTGCCATTGCCGTCCAAATCCTTGAACTTGACGTCTCCCGGGCCGTAATGGAAATTACCGGATTCCAGTCCTGCCTGGCTTGCAATGCCGTTTGCATAATTCCATGAGCCGTCTGCATTTTGGCTGGTGAAGTCTTTTTCCTCGAAGTAACGGTCGGTTTCAAAACCGAAAATGTCACCGTAGGTTTTACCGGTGTAATAGGTGCTGAGCAGTTTGGAATCATTGTCCCACTTTGTTACTTTAGTCTTGGAGTCACCGATGTTGAAGTTGGCATATACGTCGAAGTCGCCGAAGGTATGGCGCCAGTTCAAGTTCAACTCCCATCCACGTGTACGTAAGGTACCGGCATTTTCATAAGGAGCAGAAGCACCCAGAGTGTTCGGCAATACTTGTGCCGGTGCCAGCATGTCACGATTCTCACGTTGGAACCAGTCGAAACCTATAGTCAGTTCGTCATTCAAGAGACCCAGGTCAAGACCTATATTGAGGGTGCGGATACGCTCCCAGGTCAAAGTACTTGATACCAAATCCGGCATGTTATACATGGTCAGGAGATTAGCGTTGGCATTATTGTTTTCAATCCAATAGATATAGCCGGTACTTTTATTGTTCAACCGTTGGCTTATTAATTGTTCGAACATGTAGTCGCCCACAGCCTCGTTGCCGATTTCGCCAAAAGAAGCACGCAACTTACCATTGCTGACAATATGTTTCAGTGGGGCGAAGTAGGCTTCTTCGGAGAAGCGGTAGCCGATGGATGCAGAAGGGAAGAAGGCCCACTGGTCGGTATGGGGGAAACGGGAAGAACCGTCGTAACGTCCGTTCAGTTCCAATAAATAAATGCCTTTGTAGTCATAATTGATACGGCCGAAATAACCGGCAGAAGCGCGGGATGTATGATTCCAACTCAAATCTTGTCCATCCTTGCCAGCCATATTCAGTTCGGGGTATCCCTCTTGATCGTACATCACATTGCGGGTACCATACAGATATTTGTATTCCTCTTCTTCTGCGTTGACACCTGCCATTACATTCAGGTTGTGTTTTTTGGCAAATGTTTTGGTATAGTTTACGTATGCGTTGGCCGTCCATGTGTTCTGTTTGGAAAAGTCTCTCCAGATACCGCTATTGCCTTTAGTGACGATGTAAGAGGGTACCGGTTTCCCGCTCCAATTGATGCCGTAAACGGAGTTGTCCTGCGAACCGCTGTTCATATTCTGAATGGCATATGTAAAGTCTGCATTAAGGGTCAGTCCTTTAACGATTTCAGCTTTCAAGAAGGTGTTCATACGGGTCAGGTCTGTTGTCACTTCACGATCGGCAGCTTGCTTCTGCATGGCCATGACGCGTGTGTCATAGCCGTCGATTGTGCCCGAAGGAATGAAATAAGAACCCCAACGCCACAAATATTGGTAGGTGTTGGCCCATGTGTCCGGGCGTTTATAGTTCTTACGACTATAGTTGATGCGTGCACCCACCTGTAGCCAGTCGTAAACATTAGTGGTGACATTGACTGAGGCATTGTACTTTTTTAGTTCGTCCGGGTGAATCTTCATCTGTCCTTGCTTTTCGTTGTAGCCGAAAGATAGGTAGTAATTGGTCTTACCAGATGTTCCTTGTATAGAAACATTGTGGCTCATGGAAGGAGCAGCTTTGTTGAAGTAGATGTCCTGTACATCCCAGTCAGCATAATAAAAAGGAGTGCCGTCCAATACGATATAGTCACCCACGTTACTATCGCTTTGGTAGAGGTTCATAGGACGGTAGCCGGTCTTGCCGCCGTTCTGTTGCTGCCACTTTTCGGCGTAAGGTAACAATTTGTCGAAATACATACCGAACAATTCAGGCATACCGGCACCACCGTTCATACTGGCTTCGATACCCATCTTTAATTGTGTGGGTACATCGGGATAGTCCGGCAGGTAAGTAGCTTGATCCCATGCAAAATTGTTGCTGTAATTGATGGTAACCTTTTCGCTAGGCTTTGCGCTCTTGGTATTGATTAGAATCACACCGAAAGCGGCGCGCGTTCCATAAATGGAGGAAGCGGAAGCGTCCTTCAGTACGGAAATATTTTCGATGTCTTGCGTATCGAGGAAAGAAATGTCATCCATCGGAACGCCGTCCACTACAATGAGTGGATTGCTGACTTCTCCATTACTCAATGTCCCCAAACCACGTATACGCATGGAGGCTGTCTCGTCGATGGCACCACTTGTGGTGAGAATGCTTAGTCCCGGAACAGCCCCTTGCAATGCTTTGGCTACATCTTGTTGTGGACGACCTGCCATTGTCTTGTTTAAGTCCACTGTAGAAACTGCTCCTGTCAAGTTAGCCTTCTTTTGTACACCGTAGCCTACTACTACTACTTCATCCAGCATCTCGGTATCTTCTTTCAGAGTTATTCTCATCGTTTTGGCTGCCTTCACTTCTTGTGTCTGATAGCCCACAAATGATATTTTTAGTGTTGCTCCCGGTGTTACGGTCAATGTAAACTTACCGTTTAGGTCGGTAATTCCGCCGTTGGTAGTCCCTTTCTCAATGACATTGGCGCCAATAATAGGTTCACCTTTTGTATCTACAACTGTGACAGTCACAGAGATAGATTGCATCTGTTCTTGTACTCCTTGTGAGTCGTTGGATGCTGTTTGGGCAGCCATCACGTTGCCGCTACTTAATAACAGTGAGCTGATTGCCACTGCTGTGAGGAGTTTGCTATGTGTTAGTCCTCGTTTTTTGTGATCTTCATTCATAAATGATTGATGATTTGTTGTTAATTAAATACTTCTTAAATTTAGGGTAAGGGTAATAAGGGCCGAATAGTGAGACTATTCAACTTGCAGGATTGTTTCTTTTTCCATAGGCATTTTCTCTTTTTAAAGGTTCATAACTTTATATTATCTCTTGTTTTCCTATTTGTTTGCTAAGTTCAGATGGAACTTGGAATTCAGTCAGATAGTATCTTATTGTTAGTCTGTTATCGTCTTGTTTTGACTAAAACGCGGTTGCGTTGGAAAAGTGGGAATACTTTGTTGGATGATTGAGGATATGAGCAAAAGGGAGATGTATGGCCAGTAAAATGATTTTTTCTTGAAATAGCCTTGGAAAGATTAAAAAAAGCTATATATTTGTATTCAATTCTAAAACTAACTACCTATGAAACTAATTGCAGAAAGTGGTTCTACGAGAACAGAATGGGCGCTGGTTGAAGATAATCGTCTGATACAGCGAGCCTTCACAGAGGGCTTAAATCCTTTCTTTCAAACGAGAAGAGAGATTAGCCGAAGTGTGCGGTTAGGATTACCCGAGCATTTTTTCAAAAGGAAATTGGAACAAGTCTATTATTATGGTGCCGGATGTACTTCTTATGAAAAGAAAAATGTATTGGGAGCTTCATTGGTAGCACAATTCAAAACTCCAATTCAGGTAGAGAGTGATTTGCTGGCAGCTGCACGTGGCTTGTTCAAATGCGAGGCCGGCATTGCTTGTATTTTGGGAACCGGCTCAAACTCATGTTTTTATGATGGGAAAATCGTTGTAAAGAATGTCCGGGCAGGAGGTTACATTCTGGGGGATGAGGGTAGTGGTGCTGTATTGGGCAAAATGTTTTTGTCTGATGTACTGAAAGGTTTGGCTCCTAAAGATGTAACGGCGGATTTCTTTGAGAAGTTCCGTATAAGTCCGAATGAGGTTATGGAATCTGTGTATAACCGCCCGTTCCCCAATCGCTTTTTGTCTACTATATCTTATTTTTTGGCTGATTATACCAATGATGACTATGTATTTGAGCTGATTACCGGTAATCTGAGAAATTTCTTTACTCGTAATGTCTGCCAATATGACTACAAAAATTATCCTATTCGTTTTGTGGGTTCATTGGCTTACAGCTACGCGGCCATTTTGCGGGAAGTTGCCCGTGAATTTGGCATCGAACTGGAAATCATTGAAGAAACACCAATGAATGGCTTGATTGAATTCCATTCTTTAAATATAGAAGAACCTTAAATTCTTTATATAATAAGGTGTATAACTTCCTTTTTGCAAATGTATAAATATAAAGTTAAATAAATGCAAAGGAATGTTCTTGATATTAAATAATAATGTATCTTTGTTAGGACGAAATGAATGAATCATTTCTCACCTTTGTTAATAACGAGTTTTTTATCTCTTAAAACAACCAATAGAGTTAAGTAATTAACAAGATTTTAACCTTGTATAATATATAACTAAGTTCCATCTGGACTTGGTAAATAAATAGAAAAAAGAGAGATAATATAAAAATGTGAACCTTTAAATAAAGAAAACGCCTATGAGAAATTAAAGAAGCCTTCGGAAATAGTCTGACTAATCCGAACTATATGATTCCCTTACCCTAATTTTGAAAAACTGGTTTAATTAACAAAATCATCAATCACTTATGAATGAAGATCGCAAAAAACGAGGACTTGCCAATGGTAAGTTCTTTACGGCGGTGGCAATCTGTGCTCTGTTTTTAGGCAGTGGCAACGTGATGGCTGCCCAAACAGCATCCAACGACTCACAAGGAGTACAAGAACAGATGCAATCTATCTCTGTGACTGTCACAGTTGTAGATACAAAAGGTGAACCTATTATTGGCGCCAATGTCATTGAGAAAGGTACGACCAATGGTGGTATTACGGATTTGGATGGAGTTTCCAAATTAAATGTAAAGCCCGGTGCTATTCTGCAAGTATCATTTGTGGGATATACTACTCAAGAAGTCAAGGCAACTTCGGTAATGAAGGTTGTTTTGAAAGATGATACGGAATTGTTGGATGAAGTTGTCGTAGTAGGTTATGGTGCACAGAAAAAGGTGAACCTGACCGGTGCGGTGGCTTCCGTGGATGTGAACAAAACAATTGATAGCCGTCCTATCACGGATATAGGCCGTGCCTTGCAGGGGGCGGTACCGGGATTGACCATTACTACTAACTCCGGTGAGATAGGTGGTGCGCCTACTATCAAGATTCGTGGTAGTATCGGTTCTCCGAATGGTGACTCCAAACCGTTGATTCTGGTAGATAATGTGGAAGTAACGGATATTTCTATGGTGAATCCGGACGATATTGAAAGTATTTCTGTATTGAAAGACGCCGCTTCTGCTTCTATTTACGGTGCCCGTGGTGCATTTGGCGTATTGCTGATTACCACAAAATCAAGAAGTAAACATGAACGTCTCTCTGTAAAATATACCAATAACTTTGCATGGCGTACGCCGACCAAGACACCCGAACAACTTCCGGGATGGCAGCAGGCTGATATTAACTTGCAAGGTGTAATCAATCAGACTAAGGGGTCTACCGCATTTTATAACGTAGTGGGTAATATGCGTGTGGATGCTACACATGTGCAGAAAATGAAGGATTACTGGGACAAATATGGCTATGGTGACCAGTTTGGTCGTGAGATGGAATTGGGTCGTGACTTTGAGTTCCGCGATGGCGGTATGTTCTTTATCCGTACTTGGGACTGGTATGATGAATACATCAAGGACTGGGCTCCGCAGCAGAACCATAGCCTTTCTATCAACGGTGGCAACGGAAAGACTAATTACAATATCGCTTTGGGATATCTGAGCCAGGATGGTATGATGAAAGTCAATTCGGACAACTATAAGCGTTACAATGCCAATATCTCTTTGAACTCTGAATTAAACAAATATGTGTCTATCCGTACAGGTGTCATGTTCACCCGTTCTGACTACGACAAGCCATTCAACTATAATACTGATCTTTACGACCCGATGTACTATCTGTATCGTTGGCAGCCGATGATGCCTTACGGTACTTTTGAAGGCAAGGAGTTCCGTAACGCCTTGACCGAACAGAAAAGTGCTCCTATTACCACAAAAGAACGTGAGTATCTGCGTTTGACAGGTGGTGCAACTATCAAGCCTATCAAAGATTTAACACTGGATATAGATGTTGCTTATAGCAGCGTGGAAAATCGCTATAAGAAGTATGGTACACCGAGCTTGACCAGTGGTTATGAAATCTTCACTGCCCGTCCGTCTGTTGAGGCATTACGTGATTCTTATGGCAGTTATCTATCTGCTGCTACTTATGATTATGTATATCAGGAAACCGGACGCACGGAGAATCTGACAGCCAATTTCGTGGCAACTTATGCCAAACGCTGGGGAGATCATGATTTTAAGGCAATGGCAGGTTCCAGCCTTGAAAAGAGCGAATATGAATATTACTGGGCGCAACGCAAAGGTCTGCTCGACCCCGCAAAACCGGAATTGAATCTGGCTACAGGTGACCAGACTACAAGCTCCTCGCATACTTGGTGGTCTGTAGCAGGCTTCTTCGGACGTCTTAATTATTCTTATAAAGACCGATATATGTTGGAACTGAACGGCCGTTATGACGGTTCCTCCCGTTTCCCCTCTGGGAATCGTTTCGGTTTCTTCCCATCCATGTCTGCCGGTTACCGTATTTCTGAAGAACCGTTCATGCAGTCACTGAAGCCTTATCTGAGTACGTTGAAGATTCGCGGCTCTTGGGGTATGATTGGTAACCAGGATGTAGGTACCGACCGTTATATCTCCACTCTGTCCACTTCTGTAGACAGTTGGATTATCGATGGAAAGAAAGTACAGTCAACACAAAAACCGACTATTGTGTCTTCAACCCTTACTTGGGAGAAGGTTACTACACTTGACCTTGGCTTGGATGCCCGTTTCTTCAATGACGCTTTGGGAGTAACGTTTGATTGGTATAACCGTACTACCAGTGATATTTTGACTACTGCCAACCTACCTGCCACATTGGGTGCTGACGCTCCATATGAAAATATGGGTACTATCCAGACCAAAGGATGGGAACTTGCCATTGACTATCGCCATACCTTCAAGAATGGTCTGCACTTTGGCGTGACGGCTTCTGTTGCCGATGACAAGACTGAAGTAACCAAGTGGACGTATAATACAAAGATTCCTTCTTATGGAGCTACCGGCTGGTGGGATAAGAGTGCTTATAAAGAAGGTATGGTTTTGGGAGATATCTGGGGCTTGCAGTTCGACCGTTTCTTGACGGAAGATGACTTTAATGCTGACGGTTCTTTGAAAGCCGGTTTGCCCGACCAGACTAAAGTATTCCCTGCCGGTTATCAATTTGCTCCCGGTGATGTGCTTTATAAAGACCTCGACAACAACGGTGAAATCGTAAAACAGACCAATACAAATGACAAGGGTGACCTTAGTGTTATAGGTAACGCCCTGCCGCGTTTACAGTTTGGTTTGAATCTGGATGCTGCTTGGAAAGGCTTTGATATAAGCATGTTCTTCCAGGGGGTAGCCAAAAGAAAACTTTGGGCGGCAGGTAACCAGGTATTACCAGGCTTTACTACCGGTGAACCCTTCTACAAAGGTGCTGAGGATTATTGGACTCCCGAAAACACAGATGCTTTCTATCCCCGTCCGATGGATTACAAGCAGTCTGCTTCGGGTAACTATAGCGTGAATGACCGCTATTTGCTGAATATGGCTTATCTGCGTCTGAAGACGTTTACTGTAGGATATTCTCTTCCTAAGGTTTGGTTGAGTAAATTCAAAGTGCAAGGTTTGCGTGTTTATTTCACTGGTGAAAACCTTTTCACCATCGACGGTGTGAAACCTGCTATCGATCCGGAAATAGGAATACGTACGGCCAGTGGTAAGAGTGACCAGCGTAACTTTGGCCGTAGCTATCCATACCAGAAGACAGTGTCGTTCGGTATTCAGCTTAGTTTATAATCTAATAGTAATTGCAGTTATGAAAAAGAAAAATTTATTATACATCGTTTGTGCGTTGGCAATGGGCTCGCTCTGCGGTTGCGACGATTTTTTGAATAAAGACCCGCAGGACAAGCAGACCAATGACACTTATTGGCAGACTGAAACTTCTTTGCGTACTTATGCGCAAGACTTCTATTCTTCCTACTTTACAGGATATGGTACCGACTATACTGTTTTTGCCGGTTATTTCTCTGGAGATGACTATACGGATGATTTTATCAATCTGAATAATGCAAATACAAACGGTTCAGGATATATTTATTTCTCCACTTCTGCCACTACGGACTGGAATAGCCAGACAGGAACTTGGTCGGGCAATTATAGTGTTATTTATAAAGCCAATGTCATGCTTGAGAAGATTCCCGGAATGAATATTTCGGACGAAGCCAAGAGACACTGGGAAGGTATTGCACGCTATTTCCGTGCAATGGCCTATAGTACGCTGGCAAAGTATTATGGCGGTGTTCCTTACTACGATAAGGTGACAGACCCGGCAGACCCGGCTCTTTATAAAGACCGTGATTCTTATTTGTATGTAGCGCAGAAGATACAAGAGGATTTTCAATATGCATTGGATAATGTACGTACGGATGATACGAAGCGCCAAGTCAACAAATATGTGGTTGGTGCGTATATGTCACGCGAAATGCTGTATCATGCCACATGGCTGAAGTATCACGGTACTACTGTAGGTCCTACTTCAGAGAAGGTGGCGGATGGTGATATTAAGAACTTGCTGCAAGGAGCCATTAATGGTGCAGAGGTAGTGATGAACTCTGGTATCTATTCAATAGGCAATACCTATAATGCTTTGTTTACTACGGACGATTTGGCTAACAATCCGGAAGTCATCTGGTATCGTGAATATACAAGCGGTTTGCAGTGTAATGCTTTGATGTCCTACAATGGTCCGGAAGATCAGACTCAGGGTGGTGTGACGCAAGATGTAATCAACACTTATCTTTGTAGTGACGGTTTGCCGATAGGTCAGTCTCCGCTGTATCAAGGTAAGGAAGACCCGAGTATTCAGAAGTCATTTCAAGACCGTGACCCGCGTTTGTATCAAACAGTTGCCGACAGTCTTCGTATCATGAGCGCCATGGGGACAAATTATACCGAAGGTACATCACCAACGGGATATCCTACCAAAAAGTTCTTGAACGACGAGTGGTGGGTGGCTGGTCTGGATTATTGTACCGGTAGATTAAGTCCGGCTGATGCGCCGTGCATCCGCTATGCGGAAGTATTGCTGAACTATGTAGAGGCGCGTTATGAGATTGCCCAAGTGGGTGGTAACGCTTTCACTCAGAGTGACCTTGACAAGTCTATCAATGAACTCCGTGACCGTCAGCTGACGAAGTGGGGAGATACTGAAGCCAAGACAATGCCGAAAGTTCAACTGAATGGCGGCAACTTGAGTGTGAATGGAGTTGTTATCAATGACCCTGCCCGTGACCCTGATGTCAATCCGGTTTTGTGGGAAATCCGTCGTGAGCGTCGTATTGAGTTGATTATGGAAGGCCGTCGTGGTGAAGACCTCCGTCGTTGGGCCAAGTTTGAATACTTAAACTCAGAAGATGCAAATGGTTATCCTGCCATGTCTTTCCTGGGTGCTTATGTCAATATGGCCGATTATCCGGAAATATCTTCAAAAGATGATTCCGGCAAGAGAGTGCTCTATCTGTTCGACCCGGAGAATCCGGGTAATGAGGATACTGAAAAAGGGTATATTTATTATCTTCGTGAAAAGGAACTTCGTATATTCAAGGCTGGTGAATTGAATTCGGAACGCTACTATTTGCGTGCCATACCGGCTGCACAGTTGACTATTTATGAGAATAAAGGTCAGGTATTGACTCAGAATCCAGGTTGGTGACAAAGTTATTTTAATTGTTGAATAAACGAGGGTGTGTCTTCATTTGAGGTACACCCTTTTGTTCTAATTATAAAAAAATAGTCAGAAATGCGATTAAAAAGGATCCTTTTATTTGGGGGCGTTTGTCTTTTCGTTTTATCCATACAAGCGCAGTCACTTTCCTCATCTTTACATCCTAAGCGTGAATTTAGGGCAGCATGGATACAAACAGTACATGGGCATTTTCGTGATATGCCTACGAGGCAGTTGCAGGATACTTTGCTTGTTATGTTGGATTCTCTGCGGCAGGTTGGCATGAATGCTGTTATTTTTCAGGTTCGCCCGGAAGCGGATACATTTTATTCTTCGGAGTTAGAGCCATGGAGCCGTTTCCTCACTGGGGAGCAAGGGAAAAAGCCGGAACCGGAATGGGATCCTATGCGCTTTATGATCGAGGAATGTCATCGGAGGGCTATGGAGTTTCATGCCTGGATTAATCCTTATCGGGTAAAGAATAAGTTGGATGATGAATTGGCATCTACACACATCTATAATCGGCATCCAGAGTGGTTTGTTGTTTACGGTGACCAACTTTTTTTTGATCCAGCGTTGCCTGAAAGTCGCGAGCATATATGTAGGGTTGTGGGTGATATTGTGAGGCGTTATGATATAGATGCTATCCACATGGATGATTATTTTTATCCTTATCCGATTAAGGGACAAGATTTCCCAGATAATGAGAGCTTTATTCGTTATGGTGAGAATTTTACCGATAAAGGAGATTGGAGGCGTAATAATGTAAATTTGCTGATTGAAAAAGTACATAAAACTATACGGGAGATTAAACCGTGGGTGAAGTTTGGTATCTCTCCGTTTGCCATTTATCGGAATGCTACTACTGATCCACTCGGTAGTAGGACGGGTAGTCTTCAAAACTATGATGATTTGTATGCTGATGTGCTTTTATGGCTTCGTGAGGGTTGGGTGGATTATAATATTCCTCAGCTTTACTGGGAAATAGGGCATCCGCGGGCAGATTATAAAGAACTCGTAGAATGGTGGGCGAGACATGCAGAAGAGCGTCCTTTGTTCATAGGGCAATCGGTGGAAAATTCAGTACGAAATGTTGACCCCAATAATCCGGCCTTTAGTCAGCTGGGGTGTAAGATGATGTTACAGCGTTCTTTTCCCGAGATAGGAGGTAGTTGTCAATGGTCGGCTTTTACTTTACTGGCAGATACAGCTGGGTATCGTGAACGTTTGAAACGGGAGTATCATAAGTATCCTGCATTGCCACCCGTGTTTACTTTTATAGATAACCAAGCACCGGGAAAAGTGCGCAAACTCACAGCTTTGTGGGTGAACGGTGAATATATGCTTCAGTGGCATGAGCCGAAGTATAAGAGTGAAATGGATCGCGCTGTGCAATATGTGGTTTATCGTTTTACTTCCAATGAAAAAATAGATCTTGATGATCCTTTAAATATTGTATCCATCGTATGCGACAACTTTTATAGATTGCCTTATAAAGATGGGGAAACGGAATATCGTTATGTAGTGACAGCTCTTGACCGTTTACATAATGAATCCGCTCCCATGATGAGCCTTGTGAAATTATAGACGGAGATTGCTCAAGTAGTGAGAAATTTTTGAGGGTACTGAAAATATGAATAATTTATACTTTCAGTACCCTCAAATAATTTTATGTGGTAATCCTCGAACTTACAGTGCCTTTTCCTTAATCAGGTATTCTGCAATCTGCACGGCATTCAGTGCAGCGCCTTTCTTAATCTGGTCGCCCACAATCCAGAACGTCAATCCGTTTTCGTTGCTGAGGTCCTTACGGATACGACCTACGTAAACCGGGTCTTTGCCCGCGAGGAACAACGGCATGGGGTATTCCTTTTCTGCCGGGTTGTCCATCAACACTAGTCCGTCGCCTTTGGCAAATGCTTCACGGGCTTCTTCGATGGAGATAGGACGCTCGGTCTCTACCCAGATACTTTCGGAGTGGGAGCGGAGAGCGGGAACACGTACGCAGGTAGCGCTGACTTTTACATCAGAGTGCATAATCTTGCGGGTCTCGTTGAACATCTTCATCTCCTCTTTGGTATAACCGTTGTCGGTGAATATGTCGATTTGCGGAATGAGGTTGAATGCCAGCTGGTAAGCGAATTTCTCAACGGTTACGGGTTCGCCTGCCAATACCTGGCGGTACTGCTCGTACAACTCATCCATGGCAGCGGCGCCCGCACCACTGGCAGCCTGATAGGTAGAAACGTGTACGGTCTTTATATGGGAAAGCTGTTCGATGGCTTTCAGTGCCACTACCATTTGGATAGTCGTACAGTTAGGGTTGGCAATGATACCGAGAGGACGTTCTTTGGCGTCGGCGGCATTCACTTCGGGCACTACCAAAGGTACATTGTCGTTCATACGGTAAGCGCTGGAATTGTCAATCATCACTGCTCCGTACTTGGTAATGGTTTCGGCAAATTCTTTGGAGGTGCCTGCGCCTGCGGAAGTGAAAGCGATATCAACCCCTTTAAAGTCATCATTGTGTTGCAAGAGTTTCACCTCGATCTGTTTACCGCGGAAGGTATATTTGGTTCCGGCACTGCGTTTAGAACCGAACAATACTAACTCGTCCAACGGGAAATTTCTTTCATCGAGCACTCGCAGGAACTCTTGTCCCACGGCTCCGCTTGCTCCAACAATAGCTACTTTCATTTTTCTTTTGTTTTAAATTAAGTTTATAAAAAAGTGAAATACTATCTCTAAAAAGATAGAATTGGTCGCAAATTTATAACAAAATGCTGTATAACACCGCATAAAGTGAAAAGTTTTTCGTTATTTTGCATTCAAAACCTAAAACTTATAGCCTATGGATTGGTTTGACTTCAGCTTGAAACTTCCCATCACCGACCCTACATGGATATTCCTCCTTGTACTCCTCATTATATTGTTTGCTCCCATATTGTTGAATAAGCTTCGTATTCCGCACATTATCGGAATGATACTGGCGGGGCTTGTCATTGGGGAGCATGGTTTCAATATCTTGGTGCGTGATAGCAGTTTTGAGCTTTTCGGCAAAGTAGGCTTGTATTACATTATGTTCCTTGCCGGTCTGGAAATGAATATGGGAGACTTCAAACAGAACCGGGGCAAAGCGCTTGTTCTGGGGCTCTTGGCTTTTATTGTGCCCATAGGCATAGGCTTGGTAACGAATATAGCTTTGTTGAAGTACGGGGTACTGACCTCTGTCCTACTGGCAAGTATGTATGCATCGCATACACTGGTGGCCTATCCCATCGTGATTCGTTACGGTGTGTCGCGGCATCGCAGTGTGAGTATTGCAGTGGGGGGGACGGCGGTTACGGATACACTCACTTTGCTGGTCCTGGCCGTTGTGGGTGGTATGTTCAAGGGGGAGTCGGACGGCTTCTTCTGGGTATGGCTTGTCATAAAGGTTATCTTCCTGGGTATTTTGATTGTATATCTGTTTCCACGCATAGGCCGTTGGTTCTTCCGGAGGTACGATGACAACGTGATGCAGTTCATATTTGTGCTTGCCATGGTTTTCCTCGGAGCCGGATTGATGGAGTTTGTGGGGATGGAAGGTATCCTGGGTGCTTTCCTTGCAGGTTTGGTTTTGAACCGGCTGATTCCGCATGTCTCTCCGTTGATGAACCATCTGGAGTTTGTGGGCAACGCCTTGTTTATTCCCTATTTCCTGATAGGTGTGGGTATGCTGATTGATGTGCACGTGATTTTCGGTCATGGCGATGCTCTGAAAGTAGCGGCTGTAATGATTGTGGTGGCATTGGCAGGTAAATGGATTGCCTGCTGGCTGACGCAGAAAATATATAAGATGGGAGGGATTGAACGGGAGCTGATGTACGGATTGAGCAATGCACAAGCAGCGGCAACGCTGGCGGCTGTGTTGGTGGGATACAACATCATTCTGCCCAATGAGGAACGCTTGCTGAACGATGATGTTTTGAATGGTACTGTCCTGCTGATTCTTGTAACTTGCATTGTGAGCTCGTTCATTACGGAGCGTGCCGCACGGAAGATTGCCATGGAGGAGGCGCATCTGGAAGAAAACCGCTCCGTGGAAGCGGAGAAGATATTGATTCCGATAGCCAACCCCGATACGATTGAAGACTTGATAAATCTTTCTTTGGTGATACGCGACCCGAAGCAACGGGATAATCTGTTGGCACTGAATGTCATCAACGATGATAGTAGCTCTGAAAGTGCCGAACTACGCGGGAAACGCTATCTGGAAAAGGCTGCCATGATAACGGCCTCGGCAGATGTGCCGTTGAGGCAAATCACGCGTTACGACTTGAATATCGCTTCGGGCATTATCCATACAGCAAAAGAATATGCGGCAACGGATGTCATTATAGGTCTGCACCGTAAAGTCAATATTGTGGATTCATTCTTCGGTATGCTGACGGAGAATCTGCTGAAGGGCTTGCATCGCGAGGTGATGGTTTCCAAGTTCCTGATGCCCATTAACACAATTAGGCGGGTGATTGTGGCGGTACCTCCGAAAGCCGAGTATGAGGCGGGATTCCTGAAGTGGGTGGAACATTTCTGCCGGTTGGGGAGTACTTTGGGCTGTCGGGTGCATTTTTATGCCAATGAAGAGACTACCGCCCATCTTCAAGGGCTGGTGAAAGCCAAATATGGACAGACATTGACAGACTTTTCCCGCCTGGACGACTGGGGAGACCTGCTGATACTGACCGGACAAGTGAATTTCGACCATCTGCTGGTCATCATCAGCGCCCGCCGCGGCTCCATCTCCTATGACAGCTCCTTCGAGAAGCTACCGGCACAAATCAGCAAGTACTTTGCAAATAACAGCCTGATAGTACTCTATCCCGACCAACTGGGCGAGCCGCAGGATGCGGTATCCTTCTCCAACCCGCGTGGCAACAACGAGTCGCAGCACTACGAGAAGGTAGGCAAATGGTTCTATAAATGGTTCAAGAAGAATTGACGATTGACAATTGATAATTGACAAAAATCTGTGTAAATCCGTGTAATCTGTGGTGAAAATGGAAGATTGGCAACAACGAACGCAACTTTTATTAGGAGATGAAAAAATGGAACGCCTGCGCCGGGCACATGTACTTGTCGTAGGACTGGGTGGTGTAGGTGCTTATGCGGCCGAGATGATATGCCGTGCCGGAGTGGGGCGGATGACGATTGTCGATGCCGATACCGTGCAGCCTACGAATATAAACCGTCAGTTGCCGGCTCTGCATTCTACCCTGGGGCAAAAGAAGGCGGAGATATTGGCATCACGTTTCAGGGACATTAATCCGGCTCTGGAACTGAGAGTGTTGCCCGTATTCTTGAAAGATGAGAACATACCGGAACTGCTGGATGATGCGGCTTATGACTTTGTGGTGGATGCCATCGATACGCTTGCTCCAAAATGCCACTTGATAGCGGAAAGCATGAAGCGGCATATCAAGATAGTGTCCAGCATGGGGGCAGGAGCAAAGAGTGACATTTCGCAAGTGCGCTTTGCCGATATCTGGGATACCTATCATTGCGGGTTGAGCAAGGCTGTGCGTAAGCGTCTGCAAAAAATGGGCATAAAGCGGAAACTTCCAGTTGTTTTCAGCACCGAACAGGCTGATCCGAATGCCGTTTTGCTGACGGACGACGAGATGAACAAGAAGTCCACCTGTGGAACAGTGAGCTACATGCCCGCAGTTTTTGGCTGCTATTTGGCCGAATATGTAATTAAAAGACTATAGTAATAGCACTTGAAAGAAAACTATCAAATAGTAAATAGTAAATTGTCAAATTGTAAATAGCCTAGTGATTCATTTAGAGAATATAACGAAGAGTTTCGGTAACCTGCAAGTGTTGCGGGGTATTGACCTGGAGATAGAGAAAGGGGAGATTGTCAGCATTGTAGGCCCCAGTGGAGCGGGTAAAACTACCTTGCTGCAAATCATGGGTACGTTGGATATGCCGGATGGCGGTTCGGTGGTTATTGACGGTACACAAGTCAACCGTATGAGGGAGAAGGAACTTTCCGCATTCCGCAACCGCCATATCGGCTTTGTGTTCCAGTTCCATCAACTGCTGCCGGAGTTTACGGCTTTGGAGAATGTAATGATACCAGCCTTCATTGCCGGAAGAGGACAGCAGGAAGCCAAGGAGGCGGCTACGGAAATTCTTGAATTCATGGGGCTTGCCGAACGGGCCTCCCACAAGCCGAATGAGTTGTCGGGAGGTGAGAAGCAGCGTGTGGCGGTGGCCCGTGCTCTCATCAATCATCCAGCAGTGGTGCTGGCAGATGAACCTTCCGGCAGCTTGGATACCCATAATAAGGAAGAACTGCACCAGCTCTTTTTTGATTTACGTAACCGTTTCGGACAAACGTTTGTTATCGTAACCCATGATGAAGGACTGGCGCAGCTCACCGACCGGACGATACATCTGATTGACGGGGAAATCAATAAAATGGTCTGAGCCTATTTCCCCGTGCCCATTACTCCCGAGTCATTGTCACTGTTGTTTACCTTCCGCTGTGCTGTCTTGAAACTGCGGCCGAACGAGAAGTTGTAGGAAAAGTTCACCAGGAACATGCGGGAGCTTTCTTTTATATAATTATTTGTCTTGTAGGATGCGAATTTATTCCAGTTTTCGCTTTGTACTTTATAGTTGTCGGTGAAAGGATTGAATGCACCGACTCCTACCCGAAGATTCTTATGCTTGTAATATACAGCTAACATCTGGATGTTTTCTCCTCCCGAGAGGGTTTCTCCCCAGAAATTGTTCCAATTGGTGTTTATCTGCCAGAACAGAGAGAACTGTTTGTAGTTTAATGAGGCTTCTGCCTCACAAAACCAGTTGGTGTAGGTATGTGAGTAGTGATTGCCATGGCTCATGTAATGGTTGACACCGCCCGTAAAAGAAAATTGCAGAATGTCGCGGATGGGTCCTACGCGGAGCATGGCACGTCCGGAGAGTTTCTGCCAATCCTTCTGATTGTCCCAAGTCTGCACTATTTTGTTGCCTTCTTGAATCTTTTCGTCCATAATGGCATTGGGACGATAGTCATAGGCTCCCCATAGATTGGTATAAAAGATGCCTTTTTTCCATTCGTAAGTCAGTTCCGTATGATAGCACATATATGATTTCAGATGCGGGTTGCCACGACGTATCTGGAATGAGTCCACTGCTTGCTCCACATCGCTGAGGTCGCCCAATGAAGGAGAAGCGTTATAGATGTTTCCCTTCCAGCGGAGGTAGGAGTTGTCTGACATGGCATAGTGCAGAACGATACTCGGGTTGAAACTGTAGTTCTCGGTAGATTTGTCCTTGCCGCTCTGATTATAGTAGAAACGAGTCATGGCCACTCCCAGCCGGTAGTTTAGTTTGTCTATCTTTCCACGGTATTCTCCGAATATGTATGTGTTTCCTTGGTGCATATTGGTTTCATAATAATGCCCGTTTCTGTATTCATTGTTAGAGTAGGACTGTGTATGGCTCAGACCGAAGCTCAATGCGTTCCCCTTGGAATATTGCTTCTCATAAATGGCCTCGGCAATCAGGGAGTATTTGTTGCCTCGGATATTGTTGTCAATATCGGTCAATATGTTCCCCGGGGTGCTTTCTTGGTAGAGCCGCTGCGATTTTTCCCGATTGTAGGTGCCTACTACATTGAATACCAGGGTTTGCTTGTTTTTCAGATTCTGTTGGTAGTACAAATCCAGTGAGGGACGTGTCCAGCTCTGGTCGGTACGGTCGGTCATGTCTACCACGTCCGTTTCATCATTGGCATTATAGAGAGTTCCTTTATAATCCCAGTGTGGCTGATTGTTTCCTCGAAGGCGGAAGGTGGCGCTGAAAAGGGAATTCTCAGAAGCCTGCAAACTATAATTTACGTTTAGGTTGTGCTGGCACATGGTTGCCTTGCTGGGCTCTCCTTTCTCCAGGCGTCTGAGTGTAGTGCCGTCTGCCAGGTGGAATTCTTCTTCATTGTCGCGGTACATGCCGTTAAAATCCCGCGGTCCCATGTAATAGGAGAAGCCGAATTCTGATTTTTTGTGGTTTACTTTGCCGTACAGATTATAGTTTCCCCACATCGTGTTCAACCCTTGGGAAATGTCGGCACCGAAGTTTCCGCCCGTTTTAGGTCGGCGCACTATGTAGTCCAAAACGACTTCGGCATTACCGTAGCGCAGTCCCGGATTGTCATGGTACTCTATACGTATAATGTCGGCAGGGCGAATGGCTTTTATCTCGTCTATTTCGGCTTTGACTCCATTGATGCGTAATTGCAGTTCTCCACCGCCGGACAATCCAATCTCATTGTTCATGGGGTTGACCAGAATACGTGGCAGCATCAGTTCCTGCAACAGATTCACTCCGTTTGTGGAAGTTTTCATTTGTCTTTCGGATGGGAAAACCAGTTTGCGGTCTGCACGGCTGATTTGGCTGGAGCCGGTGATAGTCACTCCTTCCAGTGCGATAGAAGCACTGTCTAATACGATTGGTCCAAGGTCGGTATGGCGCTTTACTCCATTGAGGGTGATGTATCCGGTATTATACCCGATGCTGGAAAGAACAAGTCTGTAATCTCCGGTAGCCGTGTTCTTGAAGATGAATTCTCCTTCTGGACTTGTGGTCACACCGGCGACAAAAGTAGAGTCGATGGTCTGTAATACCACATTGACATACTCTATACTCTTGTCGGAAGCATCGCGGACGGTTCCTTTTATTTCTATTTTTTGAGCAAAAGCATTCTGTGCCATACTGCCCAGCAGCATGGTTATAATCATTAATTTTTTCATATTGATACGATGGTTCTAATCCTTATTGCAGTAGGCCTTCCTGTTTTTAGGGTGTTTCTGCTTGTTAGACGAAATGACTGGTGAAAAGGTTGCATCAGACATTGAAAAATGTTGCATGATGCTGTTATTCAAAGCAAACGTAGTGACTGATTTTCTCCAAATCGGTATCGGAGAATTCCTCGTAAAGTGCAAAAGGTTTCAGACTATGAAGGTCGCCTTTCTTCTTCCGGTATTCTACAAAGGCCTTTGCCTGGTAGAAGTTGATGTAAGGATGGTGGCGCAGCCTCTCTATGCTACTACGGTTCAGGTTGATGAGGTGGATGGCCCGGGTGTCGATGGAAAACCAGGACTGCAATTGGGTGGTGTCCAAATGGATTTCTTGTAATTGCGTGATGTTGTAGAATCCTCCCAAGCGTTGCCGATAACCGATGATTAGACGGGCAATGCCACTACCGATGCCTGGTATTTTCTTCAGTTCTGTGGTGTCGGCGCGGTTCAGGTCGACAAGGGTCCCAGACGGATATTTTTCCGGTGCAATTCGGAAAGTAACGGCGCTGTCATTGCTTGCAGGAGAGCTGTATAACTGGACGGTTCTTGTTTCTGTGTCTTCCGGAGTGATGTGGATATAGGGTAGGAGTGTCTGATATTGTTTTTCTGTCATTCCATATATTTTCCGGAAATCTTCTGCCTTATGGAACTTCCCTCCTTTACTACGGTAGCGGAGTATGTTCCGCGCCATCCATCCGGGCAGTCCCAGTCGGCAAAAAATGACGGAGTCGGCGATATTGGGATTGAAACGGGCCAAGGAGACGGTTGTCGGTTGTTTTTGGGAGGAAGGTTTAAGTCTGTTGTCCCATTTTTGTTCCTTTTCTTGTATGGATGCGATGAACGATTCGTATTCTGCCATGGCAGTGGCCTGCCGCCGGATTACTTCATCGGAGAGGGGGCGGTTCTCTCTTTGGTATATATAAATATACCCGGAGAGAAAGACGAGAATAATGCCGGTAATCAAAACCAGTATTCCGCGCCTTTCTCCCCGGGAGAAATAAAGGAATTCTTTAAAGGGGTTCTGCATGATGGCCTATTTCAGAAAACCCAGTTCATTGATAAAAATCAGTGCAATTCCTATCGGAGCAATATATTTCAGGATGAATATCAATAGCTTGTAGACGGATACTTTCAGAGTGCCATTGTTGCTGACTTCTTCCCATACGATTTTCTTGTCCAGATACCAGCCTATGAAGATGGAAATGAAGAAACCGCCTAACGGTAGCATTAGCTTGGCCGTTACAAAGTCGAACAAATCGAATAGGTTTAGCCCGAATACGGTATAGCTTTTGCCGATACCGAGAGACAGTGAGCAGAATACTCCTAAGAAAATACAGCCCGCTGTCACGTATCTGGCTGCCTTGCTGCGTGAGAACTTGAACTCTTCATGTAGATAGGCAGTTACCACTTCGTGCAGGGAAATGGTGGAAGTAAGTGCTGCCAATGCCAGTAGGATATAGAACATCAGAGACAGCAGTATCGCCAGCCAGGGAATATTGCCGAACGCTTGCTGAAAGACATTAGGTAAGGTGATGAATAGCAGACTAGGACCCGCATCCGGTTTGATGCCTACAGAGAAGGCGGCAGGGAAGATGATGAATCCTGCCAAAATGGCTACCATGGTGTCGATAGCCGCCACGTTGAGTGCCGTTTTGGGCAGGTTCGTATCATTGCGGAAGTAAGAAGCGTATGTACAGAGACATCCCATCCCCAAGCTCAAGGAGAAAAATGCCTGGCCCATGGCTCCAAGGAACACATTGCCGTCCACTTTGCTGAAGTCCGGTTTCAACAGGAATTCAATGCCTGCTCCTGCTCCGGGCAGGGATATGGAGCAGATGGCAAGGATTATCAATAGGACAAATAGCATTGGCATCATGATTTTGGCTGATTTTTCAATACCTTTTTCCACTCCTTTGACAATGATGAGATGGGTGGCCAGCAGGAACAGCACCAGCCAGATGACCGGACGCCAGGGGTTGCTGACAAAGCTGTTGAAGGATGCGATGAAATCGGCTGCCGACTTCCCGGCAAAACTGTTGGTAGCCGCTTCGCCGATAAACTCAAGCGTCCATCCTGCCACAACGGAGTAATATCCCAGAATAAGGAATCCGGCCAGTACGCCCATACGTCCTACCCAGCGCCAATGCGTGCCGGGTGCCAATTTCTGATAAGCCCTTGCCGTATTGGCACGCGAGCGCCTGCCGATGAGGAATTCTGCAATCATGATGGGGATGCCGAGAATGAGCACGCAAACCAAGTATACAAGGATAAATGCCGCACCTCCGTGATTCCCGGTCTCAAACGGGAAACGCCAGATATTGCCTAAACCGACTGCGGAGCCTGCCGAGGCAAGTATGACGCCTAATTTGCTTCCGAAGTTGGCTCTGTCACTTTTTGTCATAAAACGTAGATTTTTCTTTCAATTCGTTATTAATACCAGCTAAAACATGCAAATATAGAAAATGTTCTGTACTTTTGCGCACAGTTCGTTGATAATTTGGTATATGCTATATTATATTAAGAAATATCCGGTGTCGCTTTTTATTATTCTGACGGTGATTTATCTTTCATTCTTTAAACCGCCTTCTACAGAAATAAGCAAGATTCCCAATATAGACAAGGTGGTGCATATCTGTATGTATTTCGGCATGTCAGGAATGCTGTGGCTGGAGTTTCTTCGCGCTCACCGGAGAGACAACGCCCCTTTATGGCATGCATGGGCAGGGGCGTTTGTCTGTCCCGTTTTGTTCAGCGGAATGGTGGAGTTGCTGCAAGAATACTGCACGACATACCGTGGCGGAGACTGGCTGGATTTTGCGGCCAATACCACGGGAGCGGTGCTTGCATCAATGGTCGGCTATTTTATTTTAAGGCCAAGGATGAAATAGGATTATAAGTATTCAACTGTGGAACTTAGCTTGATGCCGTTCGACCCTTTTATCAGAATAGTTTTCCCACAAGGTTTCTCCCTTTGCAGCTCTGCGATGAGTGCGGTCACATCGGGATAACTCTGATAAGGGTGGCGTGTGGCGGCAAACAATTCCCCTACAAGAACTACATCCTTGAATCCGCATTCTTCCAGATAGTCTGCAATCTTCTGGTGCTCGTCGGCACTGTCTTTACCCAACTCCCGCATATCTCCCAATATCAACATTTTGTTTTCGGCCTGCATGTTCCGAAAGTTACTAATGGAAGCCATCATGCTTGTGGGATTGGCATTATAGGCATCGATAATCAGAGTGTTGTCCGCTGTTTTTTTCAGTTGTGAACGGTTGTTTTGCGGGGTATATCCGGCCAGTGCCTTGTCTATTTTCTCCGGTTCCACACCAAAAAAATGTCCGATGGTGACAGCTGCCAGAGCATTGGGGAAGTTATATTCACCGATAAGCCGGGTTTGTACTTCGTGATATTTGCTTTCGTTGTCCGTTTTCCACTCGAAGGTGAGGTAAGGAGAATTGCCGGTGACGTGTCCGTTGATGTACAGCCCGTCCTCACTGCCGTAGGCAATCTGGTGGAGTCCGTAGGCTATCTTTTTCAAGTAGGGGTTGTCGTTATGGATAAAGATGGTAGCTTCTTTCCGCGTCCGCAGATAGTCGTACATCTCTCCTTTGGTCTTGATGATTCCTTCAAAAGAGCCGAATCCCTCCAGATGGGCTTTTCCTACGTTGGTAATGATCCCGTAGTCAGGTTCGGCTATCTCTACCAGCTCCTTGATGTCTCCCGGGTGGCTGGCACCCATTTCCACCACGGCAAGGTCGTGTTCAGGGCGCAGGCGAAGCAAGGTGAGGGGAACACCGATGTGATTGTTCAAATTTCCCAAGGTATAGAGCACGTTGTGAGTTTGCGAAAGTACGGTGGACATCAGTTCCTTGGTAGTAGTCTTTCCGTTTGTACCCGTAATGCCGATGATGGGTGTACGCATCTGCCGACGGTGGTAATTGGCAAGTTGTTGCAAGGTTTTCAAGCTGTTTTCCACCACGATGTATCGTGTATCGCCTTCAGGGGCATAGGCTTCTTCGTCCACTATGGCATAAGCACTTCCGCTTTCCAGCGCCCGGGCGGCAAAGGCATTTCCGTTGAACGACTCGCCTTTCAGCGCAATGAATAAAGAGCCTTGGGGGCAGTTACGGCTGTCAGTAGTGACACTGGTGCATGTTAGGAATATCTGATGTATAGCTGTTATATCCATGACTTTATAATTAAATCAATCTGTGTGAATCTGTGTAATCTGTGGTAAACCATCGTGCAAAGATATAGTTTTAATCCTCTCCCTTCCCGGGTACAAGCAAAAAACTTATCAGTTTTATGAGTTTATGTATTTTGAAACCACTTTTTTGTTTACATTTGCAGGTACTATATAGAACAGACTGCCTATGGAAATTACAACTGCCCGATATATAAATGTCAACGGTTCGCTGCTCGACCTCTCTCAACCCCGTGTCATGGGCATACTGAACGTTACTCCCGATTCCTTTTATGCCGGTAGCCGTACACAGACAGAGGCGGAAATAGTACGCCGGGTGAAACAGATAGTTTCGGAGGGAGCGGCCATTATTGACATAGGCGCTTACTCTTCCCGTCCTAATGCCGACAATGTCTCTGCCAGGGAGGAGATGGAACGGTTGCGTATGGGCCTGAAAATACTTTTTGAGATACAGCCGGATGCTGTGGTGTCAGTAGACACTTTTAGGGCGGATGTGGCAAGAATGTGTGTGGAGGAGTATGGTGTTGCCATCATCAATGATATTGCGGCCGGTGAGATGGATGCGAATATGTTCCATACCGTTGCGGCATTGAACGTACCTTATATTATGATGCACATGCAAGGCACTCCGCAAAGTATGCAGCAGCATCCTCATTACGACAATCTTCTGAAAGAGGTTTTCTTGTATTTTGCGCGCAAGGTGCAGCAATTACGTGACTTAGGTGTAAAAGACATCATTCTGGACCCCGGTTTCGGCTTTGGAAAGACAATGGAGCATAACTATGAATTGCTGTCCCATCTGGAAGAGTTCCGTATTTTTGAGTTGCCTTTGCTGGTAGGCGTTTCACGTAAATCGATGATATACCGCTTGTTGGACATTACTCCTCAGGAGGCGCTGAATGGTACTACGGTGCTCGATACCATCTGTTTGCTGAAAGGTGCTGACATCCTCCGCGTACACGACGTGAAAGAAGCCGTGGAAACCGTACGGATTGTGCAAGCCATGCGAAATAATTCCTAATCCCTAACCCCTAATCATTCAATATCGTGTTTTTTGAATTTGGAATAAAAGATTTTATAGATATTCTGTTAGTGGCTTTCTTGCTGTACTATACGTATAAGCTGATGAAAGCCTCCGGCTCTATCAATGTGTTTACGGGTATCCTGGTGTTTATCCTGATATGGCTGGTGGTGTCGCAGGTGCTGGAGATGAAATTGCTCGGCTCCATCTTCGACAAGCTGGTCAGTGTGGGCGTGCTGGCGCTTATCATTTTGTTTCAGGACGAGATACGGCGCTTCTTGCTGACACTCGGTTCGCATCAGCATGCCAGTGCGCTGGTACGCTTCTTCACCGGCAATAAGAAAGAGAAGTTGGAACATGACGACATCATGCCGGTGGTAATGGCATGTATCAGCATGGGGAAGCAGAAGGTTGGTGCCTTGATTGTCATTGAACATAATTTGCCTTTGGATGATGTGGTGCGTACGGGAGAAATTATCAATGCCGATATAAACCAGCGTCTGATTGAGAATATTTTCTTTAAGAACAGTCCGTTGCACGATGGAGCGATGGTTATCAGTAAGAAACGTATCAAAGCGGCGGGATGTATCCTGCCTGTTTCCCATAATCTGGACATTCCTAAGGAACTGGGGCTGAGGCATCGTGCTGCCATGGGAATTTCCCAGGTGTCTGATGCGCATGCCATCATTGTATCGGAGGAGACCGGAGGTATTTCAGTGGCTTACAAAGGACAATTCTATCTGCGTCTGAATGCAGAGGAATTGGAAAGTTTGTTAACAAAGGAAAGCTAAGGTGTGACAAAATCTCCTATTTTTACGTCATATAACTATGATATAAAAAACAATATCTTATAACTAATAACTGAAAAGGATGGATAGACGAAATTTCTTACGGACGGGAAGTCTGGCGATGTTAGGTTCGCTGGCAGTACCCTCGTTGGCTATGCCTGCGTCAGTACGCGGAGCTTTAGGAGGAGCAGATAATCAGTCTGCCGTAGCTTCGGCAATGGTTCACTTCGGTGTGACGGAGGCTGACTTGAAGAAAGTGATGGCTGCCGCTCTGGAAAAAGGCGGCGATTATGCCGACCTTTATTTTGAACACACATTTAATAATAGTGTGGTTCTGATGGACGGTAAAGTAAACAATTGTGGAGCCAACATTGACTTCGGTATGGGCGTGCGCGTATTAGCAGGCGACCAGACTGGCTATGCCTATGTAGAAGGCGTGACCGTAGAAGAAATGCTGCGTGCTGCCCGTACGGCTGCCCGTATAGCTTCTTCGGGTAAGGCCGGAAAGCCTGTGGGGCTGACGGAGAAGACGATTGCCAAAAGCCGTTATGCCGTCACCGAACCTTGGGAAGACGTGAGCCTTAAGGCAAAGATTCCTTATCTGGAGAAACTGAACGAAAAGATTTTTTCTCTGGACAACCGGGTGCGCAAGGTCCAGGCGTCTCTTGTAGACAGTACTTCTCATGTCTTATTCTGTAACTCAGAGGGCGTGAGCTACTATGATTACCGCCCAATGGTCTCTTTCATGGCCGTGTGTATTATGGAAGAGAATGGAAAAATGGAGAACGGTTATGCCGGTCGTTCTTACCGCAAAGGGTTTGAATTCATGACGGACGATATTGTGGATACCCTTGCGCGTGAAGCTGTGGATAAGACCTCCATCTTGTTCAAGGCAGTGAAGCCCAAAGGCGGTGAAATGCCTGTCGTGATGGGAGCGGGTGGTTCGGGCATCTTGTTACACGAAGCCATAGGACATGCTTTTGAGGCTGACTTTAACCGTAAGCGTACTTCCATCTTCTGCGACTTGTTTGGCAAGAAGGTGTGCAACGAGCATATCAATGTGGTGGATGATGGTACCATTGCCTTCAACCGCGGAGCCGTGAACTTTGACGATGAGGGTGTGGAAGGCCAGAAGACCTATATTGTGAAAGAAGGTATCCTGACCAGCTATCTGCACGACCGCATCAGTGCCAAGCATTACGGGGTGGCTCCTACCGGAAACGGACGTCGCGATACTTTCCGTAATACTCCTATCCCCCGTATGCGTGCCACTTATATGGAAGCCGGCAATATGAAGGAAGCGGACATTATCTCCACCGTGAAGAAAGGTATCTATTGTGACCAGTTTACCAATGGCCAGGTGCAAATCGGTGCCGGAGACTTTACCTTCTTTGTGAAGTCGGGTTACTTGATTGAGGATGGCAAGTTGACGCAGCCCGTCAAGGATATAAATATCATCGGTAATGGTCCGAAAGCATTGGCTGACATCACGATGGTGGCAAATAACGATAAGATTGACAACGGTACTTGGACCTGTGGTAAAGACGGTCAGTCTTGTCCCGTTACCTGCGGTATGCCATCGGCACTAGTCAGCAAGCTGACTGTAGGAGGAGAAAGTTAATTATCAACTATCAATTAAAGACATGATTACAGACGACAATAAGAAATTGGCACAATGGGCAATGGAATATGCCTTGAAGAACGGTTGCCAGGCAGCCAAACTGGTGCTATATACAAATTCTAATTCTTCTTTTGAACTGCGTGACGGCAAAATGGACCGTTTGCAGCAGTCTACGGAGAATGGTTTGGGATTGAATCTTTATGTGGACGGACGTTTCGGCTCTTTTTCCACCAATCGGCTGGATAAGAAAGAATTGGAAACTCTTATCACGAATGGTATAGAGTCTACCCGCTATCTGGCGGTGGATGAGTCGCGTATGCTGGCCGACCCTGCACGCTACTATAAAGGAGGCAAGCCTGACTTGCAGCTTTTTGACAAGAAACTCTATGAAGTCAACCCGGATGATAAAGTGGCGATTGCACGTGCTGCTGCAGAGGAGGTATTGGGCAAGGATGAGCGTATCATTTCGGTTGATTCTTCTTATAGTGATGGCGAGGGTTCTTCCTATCGTTTGATAAGCAACGGATTTGAAGGCGAGTCGAAGAGTACCTGGTTCTCTGTCTCAGCCAGTGTATCCATTAAGGGAGAAGGCGAAGCTCGCCCTCAGGATTACTGGTACGACTCGGCTCTGTTCTATGATAAATTGACGAAGACGGGAATCGGTGCCAAGGCATTGGAACGCGTATTGCGCAAGCTGGGACAGAAGAAAGCAAAGTCGGGTAAATATACAATGGTGGTTGACCCTATGAATGTGGGAAACCTGCTCAGTCCGATGCTAAGTGCATTGTATGGCAGTGCTTTGCAACAAAAGAACTCCTTCCTGATGGATAAGCTGGATACGAAAGTGGCTTCCGACCTCTTCACGTTGCGTGACGAGCCGCATGCTATCGGTGCAAACGGTTCACGCTATTTCGATAATGAGGGTGTGGCTACCGAACCCCGCACTGTTTTTGACAAAGGCGTGCTGAAAACTTATTTCATCGATACCTACAATGGTAAGAAGATGGATATAGCTCCTACTATCAGTGCACCTTCACGTCTAATTCTGACACCGGGCGATAAGGACCTGAACGGATTGGTTGCAGATATTAAACAAGGCATCTTGGTTACGGGCTTCAATGGCGGTAACAGCAATAGCAGTACCGGTGACTTCTCTTATGGTATAGAGGGTTTCCTTATTGAAGACGGCAAGCTGACACAGCCCGTCAACGAAATGAATGTGACGGGTAACATGGTTACTTTATGGAATTCCTTGGTTGCTGTGGGCAATGACCCTCAACCGAACCGTTCATGGCAGATTCCTTCGCTGGTATTTGAGGGAGTCGACTTCAGCGGATTATAATGCTAGTTCAACATCAGGCTCATATATGGGCTTGATGTTGCAAATATTTTTTCGGTGAGTTCACCGATTGTAAGTGCCAAGTGGCTGCCCGGCAGACGCTTGGCACTATTCATATATTTACCATTGTTCAGGTAGTAGTAGCCGTTATTGGCACTGACCTGCTCATCGGTGAGATGAATGCTGAGTTCCAGTTCCGGATGGGCCGTAGCATAGAGTTGCAGCATGGTTTTGGCATTGATGATGCGTGCCATGCCCAAAAGTTGGCTTTCACCGGTAGCGGGAGGAGTGAGAACCCGGATGGACGGGAGATTCAGGCTTTGGCAGATATGTTGAAGCAGTAAAGTTTTTGTAGCGGGAGTATCCGACACGATTTCTCCAATGCGCCAGTTGGCTTTCCCTATCGGATAGGTAATGGCCAAAGCCGTGATTTCCTCCCCATTGCTCAATGTGCAAACGAAGCCCTGCCCCAGTTGTAAATCGGCAATGATAACCTGAAAATCCTCTTCCGTATGCTGAATGCAGCAAGGGCGCTCCCGCAATTTCCGGTCGAGATATTCATATCTTTTTTCAGTATATTCGGCAGACATTTCCAAAGTAAGGCCCGTATCGGCTGCCGGTGTGCCGGAAGCGATAAAAGTCTCTTCGGCATAGCGGAATACGGGTGCATAACCACTGCGGGCATAGTAGTCGAACAGCCACGGCTCTGCCGGTATCAAGGTGGATAAGGCGACATTATTGTGTAGCATCCGTGCAAAGGCTTGTGATAACAGCTCGTGCATTACGCCCCGGTTACGGTAATCAGGGTGTGTGCAGGCGCCGGATATATAGGCCGTATGAATATCTTCTCCTTCGAACGTCATAGGATAAGGCAACATCTGTAGGGCGGCAATCACTTCTTCGCCGCTTTGGATGGCAATATTGATATCATTGTTGTAGCGGAGCCGAAAATACAGTTCAGTAAATTCCTCGCTATCATTGAAACAGAGCTTCCATAAGTTCTTTACCTTTTCCCGTATCATCAATCCCTTATCCTTTTAATCCTTAATCTCTAATCCTTACTCTCACCATTTGATAGCTTCCACCGGTTCATCTTTCAGGCATGCCACGTATTTTTCCAGAATAATGGCAGGCTGGTACGAAAGTTTGGCCTTGCGCAATCCTTCAATACCCAAATCCTCTTCACGGTTGAGGTAGACATATTGTTCGGGGATATGGTTGGCAAATTCATAGTTAATCATTGCGTACGCTCCGTCTATGCTGGTGTCGGCCTTTTCCACATGTACTCCGAAGGTATCTTGGTTGATGGGCATTCCGAAAGTGAAGGCGGCAATTTTGCCGTCTACATGCAGGATGCCTCCGGTCAATCCCAGTTCTTCAAAATTGTGGAGGGCGTAGACCAGTGCGCGACGTTCGTTGCCCGTTCCTTCATGCTGGTCGCAGTTGTTGGCCTTACACCATTCGGC
The DNA here is from genome assembly GCF_003603065.1 of Bacteroides sp. AF20-13LB. Lineage (NCBI taxonomy): Bacteria > Pseudomonadati > Bacteroidota > Bacteroidia > Bacteroidales > Bacteroidaceae > Bacteroides > Bacteroides sp. AF20-13LB. The sequence continues at coordinate 183,909 of NZ_QTMH01000001.1, read as the reverse complement.
TTCCAGGTCCAGACATTCCTGGATGCGGTCGGGAGTGATGGGAGTATATTCGTAATTATAGGTGCGTTTGAATTTGTTGACATGATTCCGTTTGGACTGGAATTTCTTTCCGGCAAGCGTGGCGAGGTCTGTACGCAGATAGAGGTAATCGGCATAGTCCCGGTCTGCTGTGAACTGGAATTTTCCGGGCATGAAGGCTTCCAGTTCCGAGCACATGCCCGAACATATTCCCAGCAGGCAGAAAGGTTCCCCTTCCCGGTGTGCGTCTTCGACCAGTGCGTCCAGTACTTTTGTCAAATCTCCGTTACCTATCGGCATCATGTACACCAGTTCATCGTTTGCCCAGAATTTCAGCAGGAGGAAGCCGTCCATGATGGCAAACTTTGTATTGTATAGAAAACGCCAGCTGCATAGGTTGGAGAATGAGAGGTCACAATTCCGTCGCGGACTGTTCTGTGTATAGGAAGTAATCAGTTCTTTGTCTTGTAATTCGATATCTTTAAATGAAATCATACGTTGTTTTTAGTTGGTTATGATTATAGATAACAAAAATAAGAAGATTTTGTTAGAGTAGCCCTAATAATCGCAGAATAGTTGGGGTCAGCAATGCAGTGAAAATACCGTTCAGGGTCAGGCCGAGGCTGGCGAATGCGCCGTATTTGCGGCTGATGTCCATGGCTGTGGAAGTTCCTACCGCGTGGGCGGCGGCTCCCAAGGAAAGGCCTTGTGCCATAGGACTGCCGATGTGGGTCAGTTTCATGGTCTTGAAGCCCAGTATTCCTCCCAGCAAGCCTACACAGACCACTACGGCGGCGGTAAGTGAGGGAATGCCGCCCAGCGACTTAGTTACTTCCATGGCTATCGGCGTAGTGACCGACTTGGGCGCCAGGGAGTAGATAATCTCGTCGGAAGCCCCCATCAATTTAGCTATCAGCACGACAGAGATAACTCCCACAATGCAGCCGGCAAGTTGTGACAGCATGATGGGGAGCAGCTGTTTCTTAATCGTTTCCAATTGGAGGTATAGGGGGACTCCCAGGGCTACAACAGCGGGTTTCAGCCAGAATTCTATCAGATGTCCTCCTTCATTGTAGGTCTCATAACTGATATGTGTCATCTTCAGGAAGACAATGAGGATGGCAATTGTCAGCAGGATGGGGTTCAGCAACATGATGCCGGTCTTTTTCTGCAGGAGTTTGGCCAGAAAGAAAATCCCGAAGGTGACAGCCAATAGGAAAAATTCGTTTTCTAAAAAGTTCATTTGATTTTACGTGTTAGTTGATGAACCCATCCGGTGACTACAATCACCAGCAGGGTGCTGATTATGGAAGCGGTCACTATCGGCCAGAACTCGGAGGCGATGACATCGAAGTAAAGCATGAGAGCTACACCGGGCGGTACGAAGAAGAAGCCCAGGTTGGCAACCAGGAAGTCGGACATACCCTGCACCCAGTGCAGTTTAATCCAACCCAATTTCAAGAATAGGGTGAGCAACAGCATACCGATGATGCTGGAAGGTAACTTGATACCCGTAAAGAAAACAATCAGTTCACCCAAAGCTAAGCATCCGAAAAGGATGGCGCATTGACGAATCATATTATTATAATACCTATTGTTATACGTTGAAAACGCTGCAAAGGTAGGTATTCTATGTATTGCTTGTTATCGTTGTATCCTGATTTTTTTTATGTCGTTTGTAGAGTCGGGCGGGTTGTTCCTGCCGGACGGGTAATTGTTTGTTGCAGAGGGGCACGTGTGCGTACACATGAATGCTGGGAATACCTAATGTTAAATATTATAATAATTATGGTCTGAACGGTAAAAAGACCGATGTTTGCAATGTAGATATTGCAAAATTGTGTACTTTTGCGGCGTGAATAACACATACTGCCGATTCTTAATAGACAATTAAAATATCATGCAAAGATTAATTAACGAAATTGTTGAGCGTGCCAAAGCAAACCGCCAACGAATTGTTCTTCCCGAGGGTACGGAAGAGCGTACACTGAAAGCTGCCAATCAAATCCTGACTGACGGAGTAGCCGACTTGATTATCCTTGGAAAACCTGCCGAGATAGAGGCTTGTGCCAAAGAGTGGGGGCTGGGAAATATAAACAAAGCTACCATTATCGACCCGGAAGACCATCCTAAGAAAGAAGAATATGCCCAACTGCTTTGCGAGCTCCGCAAAAAGAAAGGCATGACCATCGAAGAGGCTCGCAAGTTGGTTGTCGATCCGCTTTATCTGGGCTGCCTGATTATAAAGAACGGCGACGCTGACGGCCAGTTGGCAGGTGCACGCAACACTACGGGTAATGTACTTCGCCCTGCTTTGCAGATTATCAAGACTTCCCCGGGCATCACTTGCGTTTCGGGTGCCATGCTGCTGCTGACACATGCTCCTGAATATGGAAAGAACGGTATCCTGGTGATGGGTGACGTGGCTGTGACTCCGGTGCCCGATGCAGAACAATTGGCACAGATTGCCGTATGTACGGCACGTACAGCCCAGGCAGTTGCCGGTCTCGACCCGAAAGTTGCCATGCTGAGCTTCTCTACCAAGGGCTCTGCCAAGCACGAAGTGGTGGATAAAGTGGTTGAGGCATTGAAGATTGCCAAGGAGATGGCTCCCGATATTGCCATCGACGGTGAGTTGCAGGCCGATGCAGCTTTGGTGCCGGAAGTAGGTGCAAGCAAGGCTCCGGGTTCTTCTATCGCCGGACATGCTAACGTATTGGTTGTCCCCAGCCTCGAAGTGGGCAACATCTCCTACAAACTGGTGCAACGTCTGGGACATGCTGATGCCGTAGGACCTATCCTACAAGGTATCGCCCGTCCGGTGAACGACCTTTCACGCGGTTGCTCCATCGAGGATGTGTATCGCATGATTGCCATCACTGCCAATCAGGCCATTGCTGCCAAAAAGAATGCTGAATAACTTTTAAATCTGATATATAGTATGAAAATCTTAGTATTGAACTGCGGTAGCTCGTCCATCAAATACAAATTGTTTGATATGGACCGGAAAGAAGTTATCGCCCAGGGTGGTATCGAAAAAATTGGTTTGAAGGACTCTTTCCTGAAGTTCACCTTGCCCAGTGGCGAGAAGAAAGTTCTTGAGAAGGACATTCCAGAGCATACCGTAGGTGTGGAATTTATCCTGAACACTTTGACAAGCCCTGAATATGGAGCCATCAAGTCTTTGGACGAAATCAATGCCGTAGGTCACCGTATGGTGCATGGAGGCGAAAAGTTCAGCGAGTCTGTACGGCTGACGCCGGAAGTGCTTGCCGCCTTCACTGCCTGCAACGACCTGGCTCCGCTCCACAATCCTGCTAACCTGAAGGGGGTAAATGCAATATCTGCCATTCTGCCTAATGTTCCGCAGATTGGTGTGTTCGATACGGCTTTCCATCAGACCATGCCGAAGCATGCCTATCTGTATGCCGTGCCTTACGAACTTTATGAAAAGTACGGCGTACGCCGTTATGGTTTCCACGGAACCTCACACCGCTACGTATCGCAGCGCGTCTGCGAGTTCCTGGGTGTAGAGCCGGAAGGAAAGAAAATCATCACTTGCCACATTGGCAACGGTGGTTCCATTACTGCCATCAAGGACGGTAAGTGTGTAGACACCAGCATGGGCTTGACCCCGCTGGAAGGTCTGATGATGGGTACCCGCAGTGGTGATATTGATGCCGGTGCCGTTTCCTTCATCATGGAGAAAGAGGGTCTGGATGCCAACGGCATCTCCAACCTGCTGAACAAGAAGAGCGGTGTGCTGGGTATCTTCGGTGAATCCAGTGACATGCGCGACCTGGAAAATGCCGTAGCTGCCGGCAATCCGAAGGCTGTTCTGGCTGAAGAAATGTACTTCTACCGCATCAAGAAATATATCGGTGCCTATGCCGCTGCTTTGGGTGGTGTGGATATCGTGGTATTTACCGGTGGTGTCGGCGAGAATCAGGCAAGTGCCCGCTGGGGTGCATGTGAAGGCCTGGAATTCATGGGCATAAAGCTGGATGCCGAGAAGAACAAAGTACGCGGTGAAGAAATGGTTATCTCTACCGAAGATTCTCAGGTGAAGGTGGTGGTAATCCCCACTGACGAGGAACTGATGATTGCTTCGGACACGATGGATATTCTGAAGAAGTAATATCGCTGTAATATTTCCCGGTTCCGGCTTCCCGGAGTCCGGATGTGGTTTCGCCCCTGCAAATATGTAATGTATTTGTAGGGGCGAAATGTTTTCCGAATCCTTTAAAATCCTTATCTTTGTTACTTGGTTAAAAACAATAAAGGCAATTTTCCGAATAACTTTAAATAAGAACTGCTTATGAAACGATTAATGTATGTGTTGTTCTTTGTACTGCTGACCAGCGGCATGGCCTATGCCCAGCAGGCGAAGTACGTGTTTTATTTCATCGGTGATGGAATGGGTGTGAACCAGGTGAACGGTACGGAGATGTATCTGGCCGAACAAGAAGGGCGCATCGGTGTAAAGCCTTTGCTGTTCACTTCTTTCCCGGTTGCCAGCATGGCAACTACCTTTTCTGCCACCAACTCGGTGACTGACTCTTCTGCTGCCGGAACAGCCCTGGCTACCGGTGCAAAGACCTACAACGGCGCCATTGGTATGGACGATAACAAGAGTGTGCTTCAGAGTGTGGCCGAGAGAGCCAAAAAGTCCGGTAAGAAAGTTGGGGTAACTACCAGCGTCAGTGTAGACCATGCTACTCCCGCCGCATTCTATGCCCATCAGCCGGACCGTGGCATGTATTACGAGATAGCCCTCGACCTGCCGAAAGCCGGTTTCGACTTCTATGCAGGCGGTGGTTTCTTGAAACCGACTACCACTGCCGATAAGAAAGAGGCTCCGAGCATCTTCCCTATCTTTGAAGAAGCCGGCTATACCGTTGCAAGGGGCCTTGACGAATATAAGTCGAAGTCTGCCCAGGCGGACAAGATGATTCTTATCCAGAAAGAAGGGGCAGAGCCTTCTTGCCTGCCCTATGCCATCGACCGCCAGGAAGGCGACCTGACGCTGGCCGAAATTACCGAAAGTGCCATCTCTTTCCTGACCAAAGGCAGTAACAAGGGTTTCTTCCTGATGGTTGAAGGTGGAAAGATTGACTGGGCCTGCCACGGAAACGACCCCGCCACAGTCTTTGAGGAAGTGGTGGATATGGACAACGCCATCAAGGTGGCTTACGAGTTCTATAAGAAGCATCCCAAAGAAACGCTGATTGTGGTAACTGCCGACCATGAAACCGGTGGTCTGGGTCTGGGTACCGGTAAGTACGAGCTTCAACTGAAAGCCCTTGCCAAGCAGAAGCAGTCTCAGGATATCCTTTCACGTTCCATCACGGACTTACGCAAGATGCGCAAGGTTATCAACTGGCCGGAAATGAAGGAATTCCTGGCAGAAAAGATGGGTTTCTGGAAAGAACTGCCGGTGAGCTGGGAGCAGGAGAAGATGCTGCGTGATGCTTACGAAGAATCATTCGTGAACAAGCATGTAGTGTTTGAGGAAAGTCTTTATGCCAAGACTGAGCCCCTGGCTGTTGCCGCCAAGAAGGTAATGAGCCAGATTGCCATGGTAGGCTGGACCAGCGGTGGCCATACAGCCGGATATGTGCCGGTATTCGCAGTAGGTGCAGGCTCCAAGCTGTTCGTGGGTAAGATGGACAACACGGAAATCCCGAAACGCATAGCCAAGGCTGGTGGATACAAATAATAGAAAGTCACTACAGATTACACGGATTCTCACAGATTGGAAGCTCTGATATCAAGTATAAGAGACTAATCTGTGAGAATCCGTGTAATCTGTGGTGGCTGTCTATTTATTCCTTAAGGTCCTTCTTTATAATTTCATCCATCTCCCGGATACGTTTCTCCCGTTCCTTGGCAGATTTTATTTTCTGGTCCTTGTATCCGGTATCTGTCCGTTCGGAGACCTCTTCGCTCCATTCCTCGAATTCATCCGTTGCCGGACGTCCGTGCGGGTCTATGTTCTCTTCGGCAATCGGGTCGTTTCTGTAAATCATATCATCCATGACGCTAATGTTTTTAATGTTATGATGTTATTACAACCATGCCGGGAAAAAGTTCCGGTAACCTTCACTTTTTCGTAATCGTTTATAAGAATAAACGTTTTATAGCGCGGGCAGCAGGTACTTCCATATTAGATTCAGCTCTGCCTGCATGTCGGGGATGTTGGCGGTGACGGCAATGACGGCATCCTTGTCCGGCAACACCAGTATGTATTGTCCGTTGGCACCATCGGCACGGTAGGCGTTGTGGCGGCAGCGCCACATCTGGTAGCCGTAGCCCTGCAGCCAGTCGCTTGTCTTGGCGCTCATCTTCGCTTTCTTCAGCATCTCCGGTTTCATGCCGGCGGGCAGTGAGGGCACTTGGCAGGCAGATGCCTCCTTTACCCATTCTTCGGGCAGAATCTGCTGTCCGTTCCAGTTTCCTTTCTGCAGGAACAGTTGTCCCATCTTGGCAAGGTCTTCCGTTTTGAGGTACAACCCCCAGCCTCCGGTATTGATGCCTTGCGGGCTTTCCTGCCACCGGGCGTTGACGATGCCAAGCGGGCGGAACAGACGGGGATAGAGATAATCCACCACTTTCTCGCCCGTCACTTTCTGTACGATGGCTGAGAGCATGTAGGTTCCCAGGCTGTTGTAGGTGTAGAAGGTACCGGGCTTGTGCTCCACGGGGAAGGCAAGGAACTCCTGCACCCAATCGGCGTCCGCCTTTTTGCGTACCGTTCCGGTGGGGTCGGTGTCGTGCCCGCAGTTCATGGTCAGCAGGTCGCGTACGGTCATGGCTGCCAGATTTTCGCTGACGGTTGCCGGAAGCTTGTCGGGGAAGAAGGAGATGACCTTGTCCGTCAGCTTCAGCCTGCCTTCGGAGGCGGCAAGTCCCACGGCGGTGGCGGTGAATGTCTTGCTGACGGAGTTCAGGATGTGAGGCTCATCCTCTTTCCCTTCGCCCATCCATTCTTCGGCAATGACATTGCCGTGTTGCACAATCATGATACTGTGCAGGTCTTGTCCGGCTTTCTTTACGGCATCCAGATATCTGTTCATGGCCTTGTCCAGCTTCGGAGTAGCGGCGGCGCGGGGCAGGCCCTTGGTCAGTTGGTTGATGGAAATCAGCTTTATGCCTTTGTCCTCAATGGCTTTCCGGACGCGGGGGCTTGTCAGCAGGTCGGTCACTCCCTGGCGGTCCAGCGCCACGTCCTCATATCCGATGTGGAAGACGGTTTTCATTTCATCGTTGTCCAGTGCCGGGTGGTCTAAGAAAAGGTAGCGCTGGCCCGGTTGCAACTTCTCCAATGCTTTGATGAAGCTAGCCTCCTTTTCTTCGGCGGTTCTTTTGGGGCCGTCGTACCCGATGTAGGTAAACCGGTAGTCCTTGGAGGAGTCCATGCGGTCGATGGACGGCAGGTTGTATTCTTTGGCGAGCCGTTGCACCAGCTCGTTCACTTCTTTGCTGAAACCGGTGGAGAGCATGTGTCCGGACAGATGGCTGAGTTGCGGAATGCTTTTCAGCGTCGTCTCTATCTGCGCGCGGAACTCCTGCTCTATCTCCTTGATGTCCCATTTCTGCTCCATGATGGACTGTCCCGGATAGGCGGGGTTAGGGAACATCATCGGGTAGAAATAGCCGTTCTCGTCCGTCAGGCTGGGGCAGTGGGTCAGCGGACGCCACTTCACGTTCTCCCACTCGCTGGTGATGACGAGGTGCAGGCCGACGTCCAGTCCCGGATTTTCTTTCAGCATCTTGATGGCTTCTGGATACCAGGCTGCTACGGGCATCACTTCCACGCTGCGGGCAATACCCGAGCGGTAGGTCTGGATGCAGGCTTCGTTGACGGAATGCAGGGCACCGAGATCGTCAATGCGGATGACAAGTGTCGGGGCGCCGGATTGTCCCCATATCGGCAATGCTCCTGCTGCGAGCAGGCATCCGGCAATCATGTTTTTCAGTCTTAAAGGTTTCATGGGTGGTAATGGTATGATGGTTAACAGTTTGGAAATGCGGGTTATAGCTTCGTCTCTCCCTCCACAAAATTCTCAAGGAAGAGGTTCTCGCCGTCAAAGACGGCGTACGAGAAGTAGTTTATCCAGTCGCCGAGGATGAGGATGCGGGCGGTACTGCTCAGCATCAGGTCCAGTTCGATGTGGCGGTGACCGTAGATGAAGTAGTTGATGTTGGGATGGCTTTTCAGGTATTCCTTGGTGTAGAGCACCAGGTATTCGTTGTTTTCTCCCATGTATGCGGGTTCTTTCCCGTCTATGCGTTTCAAGCGGCTGTGCTTGGCCCAGTTCAGTCCCAGCTCCATGCTCCAGCGGGGGTGCAGGGCAGAGAACAGCGTCTGTAGGGTACGGCTGCGGAACATGGCGCGCAGCATCTTGAACTTCTTGTCCGGGTCGCCTAGCCCGTCACCGTGGGCAAGGTAGAACTCTTTTCCGAAGATTTCGGTGGTCAGCGGTTCGCGGTGTATCATGACGCCGCACTCCTTGGTCAGATAGTCGCCGCACCAAAGGTCATGGTTTCCCGTGAAAAAGTGGACTTCTACTCCCAGGTCGGTCAGTTCGGACAGCTTGCCCAGAAAGCGGGTGTATCCTTTGGGCACTACGGTACGGAATTCGTACCAGAAGTCGAACATGTCTCCCAGCAGGTATACGGCCGATGCCTTGTGCTTGATGCTGTCCAAGAAGTTGACCAGCCTCCGTTCTTGGGTTCGTCCGTGTTCGATGGCTCGTGAGCCCAGGTGAGCATCCGAGAGGAAATATACATTCTTCATTTTCAACTTTCCATTTTCAACTTTGAACTTTCAACTGATTTAAAGGAATCCCAGTTCCAGTTTCGCTTCTTCGCTCATCATGTCCTTGTCCCACTCGGGTTCGAAAACGAGATTGATGGTGGCGGAGGTTACGCCGTCGATGGATTCCACCTTCTGGCGCACATCTTCCATGATGAAGTCGGCTGCCGGACAGTTGGGGGCAGTCAGCGTCATGTCGATGGAGGCTTCTCCCTGGTCGGAGACGTCTATTTTGTAAATCAGTCCCAGGTCGTATACATTTACCGGTATTTCCGGGTCGAATACGGTCTTGAGCATGGAGACTATTTTCTCTTCTATTTCAAATTTGGTCATATTCGTAGGGTTTTATATATAGGTTTTCAAAGAACAAAGCTATGGAATTTAATTGAAAATGCAAAGGAACGCCCTCCTTTTCATTACTTCAGAAAGGGTTTGACGGTGGGGAAACACGCTTCACCCGCTGGGGGAACTCCCTTTACCCCTGGGGAAACTCCTTTTACAATAGGCGGTAAAGGTCTTTACAATATGGGGTAAAGGGCGTTACAATATAGGGTAACGGCTTTTACATACCGCGGTAACGGCTTTTACATTGGCTGGTAAATAGCAGGTAAATACAATGTGCTGATAGTTAGTGTTATGACCGCTTTTGTCTTTCGTATAGTATGTCCGTAACTTGGATTATTTATAGCAATCCTTCGTCGTTGAAGCTGTAATGGCTTCCGTCCGTGACGATGACGTGGTCGGTCAGGTGTATGTTCATGGTTTGGGCGGCTTTCCTCACGAGTTCCGTCAGCCGCTGGTCGTCGTTGCTGGGGTGCGGGTTGCCGGAGGGATGGTTGTGGATAAGGGCTATCTGTGTGGCGCGTTGCAGCAGGGCTTCGCGCAGGATGCTGCGTACGTCGGCGGTGGTCTGGTCGATGCCGCCGCGGCTGATGCGTACCTTGTCTATCACTTTGGCGGCGTGGTTCATAAGCAGTACCCAGAATTCTTCTGTGGCAAGGTCGCAGAGCAGGGGATGGAACAGCTCGTAGATGTCGGCGGAAGAGCGGATGGCGGTACGTCCGGAGCGTTCCTGCAGCTTGCGGCGTTTGCCCAGTTCCAGGGATGCCATGACGGTGATGCTTTTGGCGGGGCCCATGCCTTTGAATCGGGAGAAGTCCCGCACCTCCCATTTGCCCAGGCGGTTGAGGTCGTTGCCGCAGGCGGCGAGTATGCGCTGCATCAGTGTCACGGCGGTTTCTTCCGTATTGCCGGAGCCGATGAGGATGGCTAGCAGTTCGGCATCGCTCAAGGCTTCCGCCCCTTTCTGCATCATCTTTTCCCGCGGGCGGTCCTCTGCAGCCCACTGGTTGATATTCAGTTTCTCCATATCATCCCTAATCCTTAACCCCTAATCCTCCTTATTTGTAAAAGTTCTTTTTGAACGCCTCGAACTCGTCCTTGCCAAGTATGCAGCGGTTCCACCAGGCGCGCAGGAACCCCGTCCCGTATCCGATGAGCTGGATGAAGGAGGCGGCGACGGAGTAGAGCCCGATGCTGAGGCTACGGTTCCGGATAGTGGAGTCCATGCATACCAGAAGCGCATAAAGAGCGATGGGCAGCAGGCTGTACGGGCAGAAGGGCGTTCCCAGCAGGAATATGGCCACTCCCAGGGTAAATGCGGCCGGCAGCAGGTGGACGAGCTTCAGTGATTCCGGATACTTCTTGTACAGATTGATGCGGGCAATCCCGGAATTGTGTACCTGCTTGAAGAACTTCCGGAAGTCTGTCCGGCGCTTATGGTATACCCAGGCACCGGGGAACAGCCGGCATGTATATCCTCCCTTGAAGATTCGGATGCTGAAGTCGATGTCCTCCCCGAAGCGCATCCGCGAGAATCCGCCCAGGGCTTGGTACACTTCCCGCCGCACACCCATGTTGAAGCTGCGCGGATAGAACTTGTCCATCTTCTTCTTCCCCCCACGGATACCGCCGGTGGTGAAGAAGGAGGTCATGGAGTAGTTGATGGCTTTCTGTATGTCTGTGAATGATTCGTGCGCGCGGTCGGGGCCTCCGAAGGCATCGGCGGCTTCGTGCTGCAGCTCTTCTTCCACAGCAAGGAAATAACCTTCGGGCAGGATGCAGTCCGAGTCCAGTATTATCAGGTATTCGCCCTTGCTTCGTTCCGCCCCGTAGTTACGGGTCTGCCCGGGGCCGGAGTTGGGCTTGTCATAGTAATGCACGTCCAATAGTTCCTGATACTTCTCTGTGACCGGCTTGCAGGGGATGGAGGAGCCGTCCTCCACCACAATCACTTCAAAATCCTTGAAACTTTGCCGCGTCAGGCTTTGCAGCAGTTCGTCTACCTCATCGGGGCGGTTGTATACGGGGATGATGACGGAGTATCTCATGGGTATGGCTCTATGTTTTGGTTATCTCCGCAAAGATATATCATTTAAGCTTTGCAGATGAATAAATGGAAAGAAAAATCCCCGGATGCCAAGTGGAGCACCGGGGATGATATGAAAAGGGCATTTGCCTGATTTCCAAAAGGGCTTATGCTTTTACGCGGCTTACGTAAGAACCGTCGCGCGTATCGATTTCGATAGTCTCGCCTTCGTTGATGAACAAGGGGACGCGGACTGTGGCGCCGGATTCTACTGTGGCGGGCTTCAGCGTGTTGGTGGCTGTGTCGCCTTTCAGTCCCGGTTCCGTATAGGTAATCTTCTGCTGAACCTTGATGGGCACATCAGCATAGAGTACGGTTTCTGTAGAAGCGTCTGATACCACGTCTACTATCATTCCTTCGAGCAGGAAGTCAACACCGTTGATGAGGTCGTGGGCGATGGGAATTTGGTCAAAAGTCTCCTGGTTCATGAATTGGTAGTTGTCACCGTCATGATAGAGGTATTGGTGGGGACGACGTTCTACACGTACGTCTTCCAGTTTCTCACCGATGTTGAAACGGCGTTCCAGAACGTAACCGTTCACCACGTCTTTCAGCTTGGTGCGCATGAAAGTATTACCTTTTCCCGGCTTTACATGCAGGAAGTCGATACAGAAATACAGCTTGCCGTCCATACGGATGCAAGTTCCGATTTTAATGTCTTGGGCATTAATCATACTTATAGTCTTTAATATTATTATATTGGTATTTACTTCGTTAGTGCTGGTTTGCGAGTGCAAAAGTAATGGAAATCGGTAAAAAACACAAAAACTTTTGAGAGAAAATGAGTTATCTCTTGGTTTATTTGAAAAAAGTATCTATTTTTGCAGCCCGAATTCGTGAGAATAATAACATAAAACAAGATACAGTAATGAAAAGAACATTTCAACCCTCGAACAGAAAGAGAAAGAACAAACACGGTTTCCGTGAGAGAATGGCTACAGCAAACGGCCGCAGAGTATTGGCAGCACGTCGTGCTAAAGGCAGAAAGAAACTGACTGTTTCTGACGAATACAACGGAGTAAAGGCATAATAGTCGTTCTCGTTCGTATTAAAGAAATAAGGGAGCTGCAAAAGACTGATTCTGGTCTTTTGCAGCTTTTCTTATGTATTGTGCCCGCTTCTCCGGAAAAAACTATTGCCAACTCCGTGTACTATGTGGTGAAAATTGTATCTTTGTCCCAAATAATGCATTATCGATTATGACAATAAAAGATTTTTTCTCTTTCCGGCAGAACCGGTTCTTCTGGGCGAACATCCTTGCGATGGCCGTTGTGGTAGTGGGATTGCTGTTCGGAGTGCTGAAAGGACTGGATATATATACCCGCCACGGCGAGGCTGTGATAGTGCCCGATGTGAAGGGCATGGGAGTGGAGGAAGCCGAGAAAATGTTCCGTAACCGCGGCTTGGTCTGCATCGTTTCGGATTCCAGTTATGTCAAGACTCTTCCTGCCGGCTGCATCCTCGAATATAATCCGGCAGCCGGACAAAAGGTAAAGGAAGGACGTACCATCTATCTTACAATCAATACGATTGAAGTCCCTCTGCACATAGTGCCCGATGTGGCGGACAACAGTTCGCTGCGGCAGGCGGAAGCGCGTATTCTGGCTTCGGGCTTCAAGCTGGCCGAGATACAGTATATTCCGGGTGAGAAGGACTGGGTGTATGGCGTGAAGTATAAGGGGCGTCAGCTTTCCATCGGCGAGAAAGTGCCCACCGGCGCAGTGCTGACGCTGATGGTGGGAGATGGAGGCGCCTTGAAGGCAGACTCCCTGGGAGTGGATGCCGTGGGAGGTACCGTTGAACCCGTGTTGTCCGAAGACTCCGCGGCAGATGAATCCTGGTTCTGATAAACATCTGACTCCAATCGTAAATTGTAAATAGTCAAATTGTAAATGCCGTGATGATAGAAGAATTGCCGGATGATATAGATAATGATGAGCTGGACGACGTAGAGCCGGTGGGTGACGAGGCGCAACTCTATGAACACTTCCGTGTGGTGGTGGACAAGGGGCAGGAGATGGTGCGGGTGGACAAGTATCTGTTCGACCGCTTGACGAACTCCTCGCGTAATCGCATCCAGAAGGCTGCCGATGCAGGCTTCGTGATGGCGAACGGCAAGGCTGTGAAAAGCAGCTATAAGGTGAAGCCGATGGATGTAATCACTGTGATGATGGACCGTCCACGCTATGAGAATGAAGTCATCCCCGAAGACATCCCCCTTGATATAGTATATGAGGACAAGTATCTGATGGTAGTGAACAAACCTGCCGGTCTGGTGGTGCACCCCGGTCATGGCAACTATCACGGTACGCTTGTCAACGCCATAGCCTGGCATATGAAGGATAATCCCGATTATGATGCCAATGACCCGCATGTGGGACTGGTGCACCGCATCGACAAGGACACCTCCGGCCTGCTGGTGATAGCCAAGACTCCGGATGCCAAGACGAATCTCGGCAACCAGTTCTTCAACAAGACGACAAAACGCCGTTACCGGGCGCTGGTCTGGGGAAATGTGGAGCAGGATGAAGGGACCGTTGTCGGCAATATCGGTCGTAATCCCAGAGACCGCATGCAGATGACCGTCCTCCCCGACGACCAGGGAAAGCATGCCGTCACCCATTACCGGGTGCTCGAACGTTTGGGATACGTCACACTGGTGGAATGTATCCTTGAAACGGGACGCACCCATCAAATCCGTGTGCACATGAAGCACATCGGACACATACTTTTCAACGACGAACGTTACGGTGGACACGAAATCCTGAAAGGAACCCACTTCGCTAAATACAAACAATTTGTAAACAACTGCTTCGACACTTGTCCGCGGCAGGCATTGCATGCCATGACGCTGGGGTTTGTGCATCCCGTCACCGGAGAAGAAATGTACTTCACTTCGGAATTGCCCGATGACATGACCCGGCTGATAGACAAATGGAGAGGCTATATCAGTAACAGAGAATTAGAATGAAACGCACGATTGCTATTGTAGCCGGAGGAGATACCTCCGAATTCCACGTCTCCCTGCGTAGTGCACAGGGGATTTACTCCTTCATCGACAAGGAGAAGTATACCTTATATATTGTAGAAATGCACGGACTGGACTGGCATGTACAGCTGCCCGACGGCGCTAAGGCTCCGGTAGACCGCAATGACTTCAGCTTCGTGCTGGATGGCGAGAAAGTGACATTCGACTTTGCCTATATCACCATCCACGGAACTCCGGGTGAGGACGGCCGTCTGCAGGGCTATTTTGATATGCTCCACATCCCTTATTCGTGTTGCGGAGTACTGGCAGCGTCGCTCACGTACGATAAGTTTGCCTGCAACCAGTATCTGAAAGGTTTCGGTGTGCGCATTGCCGAATCGTTGTTGCTGCGCGGCGGACAGTCGGTGACGGATGAAGATGTGATGGAGAAAATCGGTCTGCCTTGCTTCATTAAGCCCAGCTTGGGAGGTTCCAGCTTCGGCGTGACCAAGGTGACGGCGAAAGAGCAGATACAACCTGCCATAGCCAAGGCATTTGCGGAAGCGCAGGAAGTACTGGTGGAGGCCTTTATGGACGGAACCGAGATTACCTGCGGCTGTTACAAAACAAAAGACAAGTCCGTAGTGTTCCCCATTACGGAGGTGGTGAGCCACAACGAGTACTTCGATTATGAAGCTAAGTATAATGGTGCGTCTGACGAGATTACTCCCGCCCGCATCTCGGACGATTTGACCCGCCGGGTGCAGACGCTGACTTCTGCCATTTATGATATACTCGGGGCCTATGGCATTATCCGCGTGGACTATATCATTACCGAAGGGGAAAAAATCAATCTGCTGGAGGTGAATACCACCCCCGGAATGACTGCCACCAGCTTTATTCCCCAGCAGGTTCGTGCTGCCGGAATGGAGATGAAGGATGTAATGACAGATATTATAGAAAACAAGTTTAAGGATTAATCATTATTCATTATGAATGCGAACGTGGAATTTGATGAAATCCGTCCTTATCATGATGAGGAACTTCCTCAAGTCTATGAGGAACTGATTGCCGATGCGGCGTTCCGGCAGGCAGTGGATACTGTGATGCCTGGTGTACCTTTTGAAGTCTGGTCGCAGAAAATGCGCGCGTGTAAAACCAAGCTGGAATTTCAGAAGACCTTCTGCTATGGGCTTCTGTGGAAATTGGCGAAGGAGGCTACGGATGGATTGACTTTGGACCATACCGCGTTGCCGGCAGACAAGTCGGCGGCGTATACCTATATCTCCAATCATCGCGACATTATTCTCGATTCCGGTTTCTTGTCCATTCTTTTGGTAGACCAGGGTATGGATACGGTAGAGATAGCCATTGGCGACAACCTGCTTGTCTATCCGTGGATTAAGAAATTCGTGCGTGTCAACAAGTCCTTCATTGTGCTGCGTGCGTTGACCATGCGCCAGATGCTGGAGGCTTCCGCACGCATGTCCCGCTATATGCATTATACCATCAGTGAGAAGAAACAGTCTATCTGGATTGCACAACGTGAAGGGCGTGCCAAGGATTCCAACGACCGCACGCAGGACAGTGTGCTGAAGATGCTGGCAATAGGCGGTGAAGGCGACGTCATTGACCGCTTAATGGAAATGAATATAGCTCCGCTTGCCATTTCCTATGAATACGACCCTTGCGACTTCCTGAAAGCGCAGGAGTTCCAACTGAAACGGGACATTGAAGGCTATAAGAAAACGACGGCTGACGACTTGCTGAATATGCAGACCGGACTGTTCGGCTATAAAGGGCGGGTACATTTCCAGACGGGTGCCTGCATGAATGATGAATTGGCGAAGATGGACCGTTCACTTCCGAAGCCCGAACTCTTTGCACGCATGTCTGCACTGATAGACAAACGCATTCATGCCAGCTACCGGATGTATCCCAATAATTATGTGGCACACGACCTTCTCGAGGGGAAGGAGGATTTTTCCGACCATTACACTGCCGAGGATAAGCAGCGCTTCACGGCCTATATAGAACAACAGTTGGAGCGTATCTCCATTCCTAATAAGGACGTGGACTTTCTGCGCGGAAAAATGCTGCTGATGTATGCCAACCCGTTGAAGAATTATCTGGCGGCTATAAAAGAATGAATACATGAAGAAGTACTGTGATTGGTGGCTTTTGCCTTTGTTGGCCTGTCTGTTGACTGGTTGTGGCGATGATGATTATCATTATCCTTCCGTGAAGCTGGAGTTCCTGACTGCCTTTTCGGGGGCTGACGGCTATCTGCAGTCTGTTGTGACAGATGAAGGGGAAACCTTGCCGGTAGTGGAGGACAAGACAAAGACGAACATAGAGGCAAACGCCTCGGTACGTGTCATCAGTAATTATGCTTCGGAGGTAACTGCCGATGGAACTGCCGGTGCGGTGCTGTATGCCTTGAGCGGTGTTCTTTCTGTCGTTCCCCAAACGGTCGACAAGTTCGAGGAGGGCGTCAAGACAGACCCTACTGATGTACTGGGTATCTGGATGGGACTCGACTATCTCAATATGACACTGATAGTCAAGGAGAATGGTGAACATAAGTTCCATTTTATTGAGGATGAAGTGATTGTGGATACTGCTACCGGGTGTAGTGAAGTATATCTGACGCTGTATCATGACGCAAAGGAGGAGGTGGTGTCTTATACCAGGCGTGCCTACGCTTCCGTACCTTTGCGGCAGTATGCGGCAGAGGGTATACAGAAGGTTATGGTTCATTTCAGTGTGCACACTTATTCCGGTGACATCAAGACTTACGATTTTGTTTATAACCCTGACTAAAATGAAATATTCGATGAAGACATTGTTCGCGGGTTTTTGCCTCGTTTTTACCACCCTCTTTTCCTGCCAGCAGAAGGAGGGACAGTTCAAGTCTGTTTCGGTAGATGACTTTTCCACATTGATAGCCAATCCGGAGGTGCAGCTTCTGGATGTGCGTACTGTTGCCGAATACTCGGAAGGACACGTGCCCCACAGTATCAATATCAATGTATTGGATGAGTCGTTTGAAACGATGGCCGACTCCACTCTGCAGAAGGACAAACCGGTTGCAGTATATTGTCGTAGTGGTAAGCGTAGTAAAAAGGCCGCTGCCATACTGAGCAAAAAAGGATATATAATCTATGACCTTGACAAAGGTTTCATCGGTTGGGAAGAAGCGGACAAAGAAGTGGAAAAGTAATAGCGGTGTAGCTGAAATGCATTTGCTATAATTTCTTTTTAGGCGAGGATTACGCGGATTTCACGGAAAAATTTAAGAAAAGAATCCGCGTTTTCCGCGTAATCCGCGCCTAAAAAGAATAAAGTAGTCTTGTCCTCTGGTTAGAGGCTTTCAAGCAGTCTCTTCAGCACCACTGTTGCTGAAATCTCCCGGTTGGCCGCTTCGGGGATTACGATGGACTGCGGGCTTTCTATCACATCATCCGTCACAATCATGTTACGTCGAACCGGCAGGCAGTGCATGAAGTAGGCATTGTTGGTAACGGCCATCTGGCGCTCGCCTACTGTCCAGGTGCGGTCTTTGCTCAATATTTGTCCATAGTTGTCGCCTGTATAGGCCGCCCAGTTCTTGGCATAGACAAAATCGGCCCCTTCAAAAGCTTTCATCTGGTCATATTCTACGCGGGCATTTCCTACGAACTTGGGGTCGAGTTCATAACCTTCGGGATGTGTAATCACAAAGTCATAATCAGTTGCATTCATCCATTCGGCAAAGGAGTTGGGGACAGCCTGGGGCAATGGACGCGGATGTGGAGCCCATGTCATCACTACTTTGGGGCGTGCCGTCTTCTTATATTCCTCAATGGTTATCAGGTCGGCAAAACTCTGCAGCGGATGGCGTGTGGCAGCCTCCATGGAGAATACCGGCCGGCCGGAATGCTTGATGAACTGCTCCAGTATCACTTCGTTGTAATCGTCTTCCTTATTTTCGAAGCGTGCAAAAGAACGTACGCCGATGACGTCGCAATAGCAGCCCATCACGGGAATGGCTTCCAGTAAGTGTTCCGGTTTGTCACCGTCCATGATGACACCACGCTCTGTCTCCAGTTTCCAGGCTCCCTGGTTGATGTCCAGTACAATTACGTTCATGCCCAGATTCAATGCAGCCTTCTGTGTACTGAGGCGGGTACGCAGGCTGGAGTTGAAGAAAATCATCATCAGCGTTTTGTTACGTCCCAGTTCCACATATTTAAAACGGTCTTTTTTAATCTCGAATGCTTCGTCCAGTGCAGACTTCAGGTTACCGATGTCCTGCACGCAAGTAAAGTTCTTCATATTTACAGTCTTTTTAGTGTATCTATATCTTTGTTATTCGGCTGTCAAGGTCTGGTCTGTCCGGAACCTTCGACAATCCATTTGTATGTGGTGATTTCTTCCAGAGCCATCGGACCGCGGGCGTGTAGCTTCTGGGTGCTGATGCCAATCTCGGCACCGAGTCCGAATTGTGCGCCGTCAGTGAAAGAGGTCGGTGCATTGACGTATACGCAAGCGGCGTCCACTTCCCGGCAGAACCATTCGGCACGTGTCTTGTCGTCCGTAATGATGCATTCGCTATGTTTGGAACCGTACTTCCGGATATGTGCCAATGCTTCCTGGAAAGAATTCACGGTTTTAATAGCCATCTTGTAGTCCAGGAACTCTCTGCCGTAGCAGTCTTCAGTGGCAAGTCTCAACAGCTCGACGGGATATTTGTCACGCAGACTGTGGTAGGCGGGTTCATCGGCAAATATCTCTACATTGCTTGATTGCAGCGGCAGGCATAGGTCGGGCAAATTAGCCAGGCTGTCGGCTTCGATAATCAGGCAATCCAAAGCGTTGCATACACTGACCCGGCGTGTCTTTGCATTGGCAATGATAGATGGACCTATGCTTATATCGCCATAGCGGTCGAAGAACGTATGGCATACGCCGGCACCTGTCTCTATAACCGGTACTGTGGCATTCTGGCGTACGAAGTTTATCAGGCTGCTGCTGCCGCGCGGAATTATCAAATCTACATAATCGTTGGCATGCAGTAGTTCGGCAGTCGCCTCTCTGTCGGCAGGAAGCAGTTCCACGATATGTGTATCTACGTTGAAATGCTCCAGTACCTCGTGTATCACGCTGATTATGGCACGGTTGGAATAGTCTGCATCGCTTCCGCCTTTCAGAATACAGGCATTGCCGCTTTTAAGGCAGAGTGAGAATACATCGAAACTGACGTTGGGACGGGCTTCGTAGATAATGCCTATGACACCGAAAGGTACACTGACCCTTTTTATCTTCAATCCGTTGGGTAATACGTTCTCTTTAAGGACTTTTCCCAAAGGAGAAGGGAGGGCGGCTACGTTGCGGATGTCCGCAGCGATGTCCTGCAAACGGCTTTTTGTCAGTTTCAGGCGGTCGTATTTAGGGTCGGTAGAAGGCATACGCTCCAAATCCTTCTGGTTTTCACTCAGAATGAAGTCTGTTTTGTTTATGGCAGCGTCTGCAACAGCCAGTAATATTTGGTTGATTTCTTTGTCGCTCAACGCTAGCATGTTACGGCTGGCATCTTGTACGGCGACAAAAGTTTTGTTTAAGTTCATTTTCTTACTGAGTATAGAGTGATAAATATGCAAGTATGAATATCGTGGATAGTATCCGTCTGTGTCCTATTCTATATATAGGTAGTCGTAGTGCACTACGGGTTTCTTTCCATGTTTTCCCATTGTTTCCCGTGCCTGGCTGGAGTCACAGTTGGCTTTTCCCACACCGATGGGTTTACCGCCGAAGTCGATAATCCGTACGATGTCGTCCTTCTCGAACTCGCCTATAACGTCAGTGATGCCTACCGGTAGGATGCTTACTGCTTTGTCCGAGAAGAGCAGTTCGGTGGCACAATGATTGATGTGCAGTTCGCCTTTGGCAAACCCTTCGCTGTGCGCAATCCATTTCTTGATGCTCGATACCGGTTCCGGAGACGGAATGAAACGGGTATAGTTTAATTCTTCATTATTCATTATTTTCACAAGGATGTTGTCCCGCTTCCCGTTGGCTATGATTACTGTGATGCCCTCATCCGCCACTTTGCGGGCAATGTTGGTTTTTGTCAGCATGCCGCCGCGTCCGAAGCTGGACTTGGAAGTTTGTATGTAGGAGGAGAGGTCTTTGCCTTGTTCTATTTCACGGATGACTTGAGACTCCGGGTCGGCGGGTGAACCGTTGTAGATACCGTCTATATTGCTGAGAATGATTAGTGCCTGGGCATCCATCATGGAGGCTATCAGGCCGGACAGCTCATCGTTGTCGGTGAACATCAGTTCGCTCACGGAGATGGTGTCGTTCTCATTGACAATAGGAATGACGCCGTTCTCCAGCATTACGGTCATACAGTTTTTCTGGTTGAGGTAATGGCGGCGGGTGGAAAAGTTCTCTTTCATTGTGAGCACTTGTCCCACGGGGATGCCATGCTCCCGGAACAGCTCGTAGTAGCGGTTGATGAGTTTGGCCTGCCCTACAGCGGAAAAGAGCTGGCGCTGGTCTACGCTGTCCAACTTCTTGGTGGGGCGCACTTCACTACGTCCCGAAGCAACGGCTCCGGAAGAAACAAGTATTATTTCTATGCCGGCCTTGTGCAGCTCGGCTATCTGGTCCACCAAAGCGGACATGCGGGTGACGTCGAGAGTGCCGTCACGACGTGTTAAAACATTGCTGCCTACCTTGACAGCAATTCTATTGAAATCAATCTCCATTTTCTCTCTTTTCGTATTCACGGACTACTTCCATGGCGGCTTCGTAGTCCTTCTCATTGACGAGAACGGAAACATCTACCGCAGTGGCAGGCAGTACAACGTTTACTACCATTCCGTCTTTTGTTACAGCTTCAATATCACTATTTCCCAGCAGGCTCTTTACGAGTTCTGCTTCCCACGGTGAACCGGTGAACACCTCAACGAGTTTGCTTTTGTCTTCTTCTTTCATGATGGTATGAATTTAGAGGTTTCTGTCTTACAAATATAACAAATGTTTTTGTTTTAATGTTTAATGCTGACGAATTTATAGTTCAATCCTCTCAACTCTTATCGATTCATTCAGGAAAGTAGAAGCCGATTCTGTGAATTTCTCCTCCGATTCCGTGGTGCGGTAGACGCATCTTCCACCTTTGGTACATTTTTTGTCCATTTCCGGATGGCGGTGAAGATAGTCTTTCAGGCTGTCTGCTACCAGTTCCCCCTGGGTGACGGTCGTGATGCCGTCGGGCATGTATTGCTGTATCTTGGGCAGCAGCAACGGGAAGTGCGTGCAGCCCAGAATGACGGTGTCTATCTGCGTGTCTTTGGCCAGCAGGTTGCCGATGTTTTTGCGTATGAAGTAGTCAGTACCCTCACCTTGTGCCTCATTGTTTTCTACGAGGGATACCCATAGAGGGCAGGCTTCACCGCTCACTTTGATGTCGGGGAAGAGTTTATGCACTTCCAGCGGATAGGATTCAGACTTGATGGTTCCTGCCGTGGCAAGCACTCCCACATGGCGGCTTTGGGTTATGTTCCCTATGCATTCTACGGTTGGGCGGATTACTCCCAACACACGGCGCATAGGGTCGAGGCGAGGCAAATCATTCATTTGTATGTTGCGCAGAGCTTTTGCCGAAGCTGTATTGCATGCCAGAATGACGAGGTGACAACCCATCTCGAACAGTTTGGTGACTGCCTGCAAGGTGAACTCATAGACAATCTCGAACGAGCGGGTTCCGTAAGGCGCGCGCGCGTTGTCGCCCAGATAAATGTAATCATATTGGGGAAGGGCTTCCCGTATCTTGCTCAGGATGGTCAGTCCGCCATATCCGGAATCGAATATTCCGATGGGACCGGCTGCAGAAGGTAATGTCTGTTTCATGCGTTCTAAAGACTATGTACCATGCAAAGATAATGCAAATTTCTCAGTAATGTATAAAAAATAAGCGCGGATAAAACTATCCGCGCTTGCTCTATCATAGATAATTCTATTATTTAATGCCCAATTGCGTTTTAACTTTGGCAGTTACATCGACGCTCTGTGCTCCTACGAATGGTATCGGGGTACGGGCCAAGTCGAAGATATAGACCACGCCTTCAGCCTTGCCGACAGCCTGGATGGCTTCGTCCAGTTTCTGATAGATGGGAGCCATAGCATCTTGCTGTGCTTTCTGCATACTTTGATAAGCTTCTTGTTGGAACTGCTCTTGGCGTTGAGCCATATCCTGCAGCTCTTTCTGACGTCTTTCTGCAATGTTTTTCGGAAGAGAGTCGGCTTGTGCCAGGAATTCCTGATACTTCTTCTGGAATTCTTCGTTGGTACGCTGCATTTCATCCTGGTATTTTTTAGACATGGCGTCCAAGTCAGCTTGGGCTTTGGTAAATTCAGGCATAACAGCGATTACATCTTGAGAATTCATGTGAGCGAATTTAGCTTGCGCCATAGCTCCCAGTGGGAGGGCGAACATAACTACGAGTAGTGCGATTTTTTTAAGCATAATGTTTATTATTTATTTGAATGATTATTCGTCGGGGGCAAATATAGCGCAAACTGAACGCAATACAAAATAAGCAAGCTTATTTTTAATCTTGAATGCAGTCTATATTCTGAAACAAATGTATGAAATTAATTTGAATATCCCAGTTTTGCAAGTACTTCATTGCTGACGTCAATACTCGGCGAGGCAAAAATGATACTTGATGCGGAAGCACGGTCTACAACTACCGCATATCCGTTCTGTGTCGCAATTTCCTTTACAGCATTGTATATTTCATCTTGAATGGGTTGCATCAGACTTTCACGTTTTTTATACAGTTCGCCTTCCGGACCGAAGTATTTGCGGCGCAGTTCGGCTGCTGATTTCTCTTTAGCGACAATCTCTTCCTCCTTTTTGCCTCTCTGTGTTTCAGAAAGGGAAGCAATCTGGGACTGATAGTTCTTGTACAGAGTCTTGGCTTCTTCGGAAATCTTTTCGACTTCACTCTGCCATTGTCTGGAGGCTTGCTCCAGTTGTTCATTGGCACGTTCGTAGGCAGGAATATTTTCCAGGATATATTCCATGTCAATCAAGGCGAACTTCTGTGCACCGGCTGTTATACTTACTGCAAACAGCGTAAAAAGGATCAATAAACTCTTCTTCATAACGATACTGCATTAATTGTCAATTATCAATTGTCCATTGCTTAGAATTCTTGTCCCAGGATGAAGTGGAACTGGCTACCGCCATATTGCGAGGAACCCATTATTTTGTCGAAACCGTAAGCCCAGTCGATACCCATCATACCAATCATCGGGAGGAAGATGCGGACACCGACACCGGCTGAACGTTTCAATTCGAACGGGTTGAACTTATTGACATCATGCCATGCATTACCGGCTTCCACAAACGTTAACGCATAAATACTGGTACTTGTTTCGAGCATCAAAGGATATCTTAATTCCAGTCCGAGACGTGTATAGGCATAACCTTCAGAACCGTATGGAGTCAATGAGCTGTTCTCATAACCACGGAGGGCGATACTTTCTGTAGCATAGCTGGAGTAGCCGGTCATACCGTCACCACCCACGTCAAACGTTTCGAACGGAGACTTTTTGTATTTGTTGTAGTGTCCCAGCAAACCGAATTCTACACGTCCCATCAGCACCGGAGTACGTTTGACGGTAATCGGGTCCATCAACGGGATGTAGACTTTGGATTTGAATTTCCACTTGTGGTATTCAATCCACTTGTGCATCTTGTTCATGTCTTCCTGGCTGCTGGTGCTGTACTTGCTGTAATCGGTACCGTCGAACAGAGAGAAAGGCGGTGTGATTTGTGCAGACAACGAGAACTCGGAACCTTGGCGCGGATAAATCGGGTTGTCGATAGAGCTACGGGACAAGGTCAGGTTGAGGCTGAGGTTATTACACTTACCGTTGGTAACCGGGAAGTACTGCCAGTCACTCAGAACATAGCGTTGGTAAGACAACTCGGCTGTGAACTGGAAGTAGTCATCCGGCCACTTCAAACGCTTACCGAACATCACTGCAAGACCATACATCTGGATAGATTTGTCCGGGTCGTAATAATTCTCGTAGTTGTTGTAATTGCCGTAGTTGTACATACCGTAGCCATACATACCGCTATAATAGCTGTTGTAATAGCTGTTCATGTAGGCTGAATTGTAATAACGGCTACTGATGTCGGTCTGGCGGGAATAGAAAGCCGATACGGAGAATGCATTCGGGCGTTTACCGCCAAACCACGGGTCGTAGAATGAAACGCTGTATGACTGATAGTATTTGGCATTGGTCTGGCCGCTGATGGTCAATGTCTGACCATCGCCTTGCGGGAGGATACCGCGGTAGTTCTCACCCGGATGCAGCAGGTTGGACAGAGAGAAGTTGGTGAACTTCAGACTTAACTTACCGATAATACCCGTTTGTCCCCAACCGGCGGAGAACTCTACCTGGTCGTTGGCTTTGGATACAAGGTCATAACCGATGTCTACCGTGCCGTCTTCCGGTCTCGGCTGGATGTCGGGCTGGATTTGTTCGGGGTCGAAGTGTCCCATCTGCTGGATTTCACGCATGGAACGCATCAGGTCTTCACGGCTGAAGAGTTCGCCCGGACGGGTACGGAGTTCACGGCGTACTACGTTTTCATACAAACGGTCGTTACCGTTGATGCTGACTTTATTGATGGTAGCCTGGCGACCTTCGTAGATACGCATTTCCAGGTCGATGGAGTCGCCCACGATGTTTACTTCCACCGGTTCGAGGCTGTAGAACAGATAACCGTTGTTGTAGTAAAGGTTACCGATGGCATCGTCATCGGTCATTGTACGCTCTTCAAGTAACTTTTGGTTGTAGACATCACCCTTCTTCATCTGGAGGAGGAAGTTCAGTTGTTCGGAAGGATACAGTGTGTTACCTACCCAGGTTACATTGCGGAGATAGTATTTCTGTCCTTCCTCAATCTGCATGAAGATGTCTACCGTGCGGTCATCGTAGGGCTTGATACTGTCTGTCACGATGATGGCGTCACGATAACCCAGTTCGTTGTATTTGTCGATAATCAGCTGTTTGTCCGCTTCGTAGTTGTCCTCAATGAATTTCTTGGTGCGGAACAGATTGAGCAACTTGCCCTTTTCGTTTGTTTTCTTCATCACACGCTTCAGCTTCTTGGTCGTGAGGGCCTCGTTGCCTACAATGGTGATTTGATGTACTTTCACTTTCTCCTTCTTGTCGATGTCGATGTTGACAATCACTTCATTCTTCTTTTCCGGATCATCACGTTGGGTGATGATTACATCTGCATTCTTGAAGCCCTTGTCGTCAAAATAGCGCTTTATCAAGGTCTTGGCGCGGTCCACCAGATTAGGTGTAATCTGACCGCCCTTTATCATGCCGATTCTGCTTTCCAGGTCTTCACGCTCTGACTTCTTCACACCGTTGTAGCGTATGTCGGAAACACGCGGACGCATGGTCAGATGAATGGTCAGCCAAATTTGGTCGCCTTCAATCTTGTCTGCTGTAATTTCCACGTCAGAGAACAGACCGTGGCGCCAGTAGCGCTTACAAGCTTGTGTAATCTCGTCACCCGGCACGGTGATAGTCTGCCCTTTGGATAGTCCGGACAATCCGACAATTACATAATCCTCATAGTTCTGGGCTCCTTCGACCTTAATGTCGGCTATTTCATACTTCTTGGGTGTTCCCGAATAGAGTATAACCGGCTTTTCGGTTTCATCGGTGTTGTTTACGTCCTGTGCTGCTGTTGTCAGTGCGCAGCCGAAAAGGCAGACAAACGTTACGAGTATGGAGAAAATACGATAGTGCATCTTTTTATTTACTATTTTACAATTTACTATTTACTATTTGTGTGTCCGGTGATTAATTGATTTGCTCGCTGGTCTTGCCGAACCTGCGTTCGCGTTTCTGATAGTCACATATGGCTTTGCGTAATTCTTCTTCACGGAAGTCGGGCCAATAGGTATCACAGAAATAAAGTTCCGAATAGGCGCATTGCCAGAGCATGTAGTTACTAAGGCGGAGCTCTCCTCCGGTACGTATCAGCAGGTCGGGGTCGGGCATGAAGTGGGTTGTCAGATGACGGGATATGAGCTCACTGTCGATTTGTTCGGGTTTCAGCTCACCTTTCTGTACCAGGTCGGCTATTTGCCGGGCAGCTTCCGTTATTTCCCAGCGGGAAGAGTAGCTCAATGCCAGTACCAGGCACATTCCCGTGTTGTGGGAGGTGTGTGCCACGCAAGTGTTGAGCCGTTGCTGTACGTTGGCTGGCAGTTTTTCAATATCTCCTATTACCCGGAAACTGATATTGTTCTTCATGAACGTCTCTTCCTCTATGGAGTCGAAGAGCAATCCCATCAAGGCGGCTACCTCGTCCGACGGACGATTCCAGTTCTCGGTAGAGAACGTATATAAAGTAAGGTATCTGACTCCTAATTTAGCGGCTTCCTCTGCAATGACGTGCACAGTCTCTGCGCCGGCCTGATGTCCATAGCTGCGTTCGTGTCCACGCTGCTTGGCCCACCGTCCGTTACCGTCCATGATAATCGCCACGTGCTGGGGTATCCGGTTTAGATCGATTTCTTCCTTATATGACATCATTATTATTGTATTTCGAAGCCCAATCTGTTAAGACGTCCGCGCCATACCTCATTCTTGGTGCCGTTGCCGCCGAATATCACCCAAATGAAGTCCCGTTTGTCTGCCGGGTCCACAGTTTTGTCTTTCGTCGGTTCCACTATAATGGAGTACGCGCCTTTCCCTTTGAATTCCTGGGGTAGCAGGAACTTGGTTTCTGTCTTGCTCCACGCAATGCCTGTGATGGAGTTGTAGATGGCGTCAAGTTCTCCTCCAAAGCAATAGAACATGTCGCCATAGTACATAATGGCAGGGTTGACCATGCCGGGACAAGATGTGTCGTACACCGTGTTAGCCAGGCTTGCCCAGCCTTTGCCGTCCAATGAGAACCAGGGTATTGTCTCTTGTTCGTTGGCCAGCGGCATTCCTGCCAGAACCACCTTCTCTACACCATTGCCGGTGTTGGTCTGGGTGGTGGATATGTTTTCGGTAGGGAATCCTGCCGGGACTTCCTCAAGGGTAAGGTTGTCAGCCGTGTTTTCCGCTTCCCAATTCTTTCCGTCTTTACAGATGTTGAAATATTGCTTTCCGTTGATTTCCACAATACCCGAGAGCCGGTCGGAGAAACCATTGATGAGGACTATGACATTGTCTCCCAATGTAGTGACTTCTGTCCAGGCGCCGCCGTTGGTAGAGCTGAATACTCTTTTGCTTTCTGTAACCATATAAAGCGCATTGTTATACTCTACGGCAGATGTCAGCTTTACGTCTGAGGGGAGGTTGCTGACATTGACTTTACTCCAGTTGTATTTATCGGGCGCAGTCGATGTCTTGTAAGCAGTACTGTTGGAAGTGTAGACAAATAGTTCGTCTCCCAGTACAACCGCTTTTTGCTGACCTAAATTGATGGTATTGGAGAATATATTCCCCCTTTTCTGCATGTCTGTCCATACGAGTGAGTCCGGGTCTTGCAGGTGTACATTAACTTTCAATTTATATTCGCGGACTGTAACACCG
This sequence comes from Bacteroides sp. AF20-13LB, assembly GCF_003603065.1. Taxonomy (NCBI): domain Bacteria; kingdom Pseudomonadati; phylum Bacteroidota; class Bacteroidia; order Bacteroidales; family Bacteroidaceae; genus Bacteroides; species Bacteroides sp. AF20-13LB. The sequence goes on along the minus strand of NZ_QTMH01000001.1, from coordinate 156,054 downwards.
TCGGCGGCATGTGCTTTGAACAGCATGCCGGCATCGTTGTTCATGGCGGGTCTCAAATCCACGGAGTCCGACATGACGAATACCGTGTCGGTAGGCGAGCCTGAAGTTATCCAACCGGTAACGGTCATAGTATCAATCAGAATACGGTCAATGATGGTATCTGAACCTACGGGCAATGAATCTCTGTTATAGATGAGTCTATTGAGCTGGTCAATTGTAAATTTGTAATGTTTGCCATGTATGGTATCGATACCAAAAGCATGTATAGTAGCATCGGAGCTGAATTCATAATTGTCGTCAGAGTCAAGGCATGAACTTAGAGCAAATGACACAATAAGAAAACTCACAATTACTGATAGAAACTTTATTCTCATTTTGAAAGTTAGTGTTTATTTACAAGTTGCAAAAATAGGAACATTTTTTTCTATAAACAGCTTTACGGGGAAGTTTTATATAAAATTATAGATAATATCCCCCTTTTTCTCGATAAAAAAGCCCTGAAATGAGGCTATTGACTGTTTCTTGAGGCCGTATAATGGCGAAAACTCCTGCCGAAAGAATACTCTGTTGCAAATGGATATCCGTCACTGATTTCGGGTGCTTTGACGCCGGAATGAAGAAGGTGCGGAGCTTCTTCCACAAAGATTTCGTCCCACAATCCGGCATCAATGAAGGATTGGAGCGTTTGGCTGCCACCCTCTACCAAAAGGGATTGTAATCCGCGTGTATACAGCATTTCCATGATTTCGGGGAGTATATTCTGCCGGTAGTCGCTGACTGGCAGATATTCTACATTCGGTAGCGGAGCGTGCGGGATTTCTGTAAAAACGAGGGTCGGCACGCTACCGTCAAATAGGTGAAGGCTGGGGGATAGCTTTTGTTGCCGGTCCAGCACGATACGTACCGGTGAACGACCATACCAATGGCGGACATTCAGGCCGGGATTGTCCAGTTCAGCCGTACGGGTACCTACTAATATGGCACTGTGCTCTGCCCGTTTCTTGTGTACCAGCATCGAAGTCAGCGGGCTGGAGAGGATAACCGGTTTACCGTCCGTGCGGGAGTAATCGATATATCTGTCAGAAGATTCCGCCCATTTTAGGGTGATGTAGGGGCGTCGCAAAGTATGGAAAGTGATGAACCTGCGGATGAGCTGCCGACATTCTGTTTCCAGCACTCCGACAATAACTTCACGTCCGGCATCCTTCAGTTTCTGTATGCCTCGGCCCGCAACCTTAGAAAAAGGGTCCCGGCACCCGATGACGATGCGTGGAATCTGCTTCTCGATGATGAGGTCTGCACAAGGAGGAGTTTTGCCATAGTGCGAACACGGTTCCAGGCTGACATAGATGGTGGAACGTTTCAGCAGGGACGTGTCTTTCACGGAACGGATGGCGTTGACCTCGGCGTGGGCTTCTCCACAGCGCACATGGTATCCCTCGCCTATGATTTTCCCGTCACATACTATTACCGCTCCCACCATCGGGTTGGGTGCTGTATTGCAAAGTCCGTTTTGTGCCAGTTGGATGCATCGCAGCATATATTTCTCTTCTTCTGAATTCATATCCTTGCTTGTCTTTTGGTTGAATAATCAAAATTAATGATTACTTTTGCAGCCCGAATAAAACCGGACTCCGAATGAATGTAACCGTTTCACATATCCGCAGTGCTTTGCAGGAGTGCTATCCTCCCCGGGAGGCAGCCAATCTTTCCCGTATTGTCTGCTGTGAAATGTTAGGTCAGAGTCATATTGACTATTACCTGGGCAAAGATATGATTTTATCTCCAAAGGATGAAAAGGAATTGGAAAGCATTCTTTCCCGTCTGTGCAATTTTGAGCCCATACAGTATGTGCAGGGTACTGCCCGTTTCCTGGGACGTACTTTTCGGGTGGCTCCGGGGGTGCTTATTCCCCGTCCCGAAACGGAAGAACTGGTGGAGAGGATGCTGGAGGAAGTCGCTCCGGCTTCCCGTATTCTCGACATTGGCACTGGAAGTGGGTGTATTGCCGTCACTTTGTCTAAAGAGTTGCCGGAAGCGGAAGTAACTGCTTGGGACATTTCCGGAGAAGCTCTTGCCATAGCCGGCGACAATAACCGCCTTTTGCAGACCTCCGTACAATTTGTACAGCGTGATGTCCTGACGTATCAACCGACTGAGGATGAGTACTTTGATGTAATCGTCAGTAATCCGCCTTATGTTACGGAAACAGAAAAGAAGGACATGGAGCCAAATGTCTTGAACTGGGAACCTTCGGGAGCTTTGTTTGTTCCAGACAGCGACCCGCTCCGTTTCTATCGGCGTATAGGTGAACTGGGACGGAGCATGCTGACGGTCGGCGGCCGACTCTATTTTGAAATCAACCGGGCATTTGGAGAGGCTGTCGCTTCGATGCTTCGCAAGCAAGGCTATACGAATGTCCGTATCCGAAAAGATATTTCCGGCAACGACCGGTACGTAATTGCAGAACGATGATAGAAATAACTGAAACTGAAGCTTTGAACAGAGTGGCGGCATATTGCTCCACTGCCGAGCATTGCCGGGCGGAGATTGCGGAGAAACTGCAACGCTGGGGCATTGCCTATGATGCCATAGACCGTATCATCAACCGTCTGGAACAAGAGAAGTACATTGATGAAGAACGCTTCTGCCGTGCTTTCATCAACGACAAATACCGTTTAGCCAAATGGGGCAAGATGAAGATAGGGCAGGCGCTCCAGTTGAAAAAGATATCTTCATCTGTCTATTGGCCCTATTTGAACGAGATTGATGAGGAGGAATACCACGCCGTCTTGCAGAAACTGCTGGCGGCAAAGCGTAAAAGCGTCCGTGCCGAAAGTGAGTATGAGTTGAATGGCAAACTGGTGCGTTTTGCCTTGAGCAGGGGGTTCGAAATGAAGGATATATGTCGTTGCATAGAGGTTTCTGAGGAAAATGACTACTCCGAATGAAAATTATCGGCTTTCTCTTTTTTATTCTCATTCTGTTTCCGTATTTTTGTGCCATATTTATCATATATAGATTAGTTTTGCTATGAAAACTTTAGAAAGATTGTTTGCAGAGAAGTTGCTGAAGATAAAAGCGATTAAACTACAACCGGCTAACCCGTTCACTTGGGCATCCGGATGGAAGTCTCCGTTTTATTGTGATAACCGCAAAACCCTTTCTTATCCTTCTCTCCGTAATTTCGTAAAGATTGAAATTACGCGTCTGATTTTGGAACGTTTCGGACAGGTGGATGCCATTGCCGGTGTGGCAACGGGAGCTATCCCGCAAGGTGCCTTGGTGGCCGATGCATTGAACTTGCCGTTTGTATATGTACGCTCCACTCCGAAAGACCATGGACTGGAGAATTTGATTGAAGGTGAACTTCGTCCCGGTATGAAGGTGGTAGTCGTGGAAGATTTGATTTCTACGGGTGGAAGCAGCTTAAAGGCTGTAGAAGCTATCCGCCGTGACGGATGTGAGGTCATCGGTATGGTAGCTGCCTATACTTATGGTTTCCCGGTTGCCGAAAAGGCTTTCAAGGATGCCAAAGTGCCTTTGGTGACGCTGACCAATTACGAGGCTGTGATGGAAGTGGCACTGCGTACGGGCTATATCGAGGAAGAAGATGTGGAGACTCTGAATGAATGGCGTAAAGACCCTGCACATTGGGAATCTGGAAAATAAGAACTTATTTGTAAAAATGTTAATATGGATAAAAGAGCCATTCGGATAGATTCTGTCCGGATAGTTCTTTTTTCTTTTTGAATACGATTGATTATGACGAAATTTGAGAGTGGAGTGAAAGTTGTACCGGCTTCACAAGAAGCTGTTTATGAAAAGCTTTCCGACCTGAGCAATCTGGAGAAGGTGAAAGACCGTCTGCCTGAAGACAAAGTGAAGAACTTGAGTTTTGACGCGGAGAGCATGACGATAGAGGTGGCCCCCGTGGGAAAGATTACGTTGCAGATTGTGGAGAAGGAACCTTGCAAGTGTATCAAGTTTGCAACAACCACTTCACCGCTGCCCTTCAATCTGTGGATACAGATTGTACCCACCACCGAAACCGAATGCAAAATGAAGCTGACCATCGGCATGGATATAAATCCGTTTATGAAGACCATGGTGCAGAAACCCTTGCAGGAAGGACTGGAGAAGATGGCAGATATGTTGGCGATGATACAATATTAATCACTAACCATTAATCATTAGAAACAACGTGGCTCAGAAACTTTGGGAAAAATCCGTTCAGGTAAATAAGGATATCGAACGCTTCACGGTAGGCCGTGACCGTGAAATGGACCTTTATTTGGCAAAGCACGATGTGCTGGGTTCCATGGCGCACATCACGATGCTCGAAAGCATTGGCTTGTTGACGAAGGAAGAACTGCGGCAATTACTGGCCGAATTGAAGGAAATCTATGCGATGGCCGAGCGTGGAGAATTTGTGATAGAAGAGGGAGTGGAAGACGTTCACTCACAAGTGGAACTTATGCTGACGCGCAACTTGGGTGATATAGGTAAGAAAATACACAGCGGACGTTCGCGCAACGACCAGGTGTTGCTCGATTTGAAGCTCTTTACCCGTGCAGAGATAAAGGAAGTGGCAGAGGCTGTGGAACAATTGTTCCATGTGCTGGTTATGCAGAGCGAACGCTACAAGGATGTACTGATGCCGGGTTATACACACTTGCAGATAGCCATGCCGTCTTCTTTCGGACTTTGGTTTGGGGCATACGCCGAGAGCCTGGTGGACGATATGATGTTCCTTCAGGCAGCTTTCAAGATGTGCAACCGCAATCCTTTGGGTTCTGCTGCGGGATACGGTTCCTCGTTCCCGCTGAACCGTACGATGACTACCCGTCTTTTGGGATTTGATTCCCTCAACTACAACGTAGTGTATGCCCAGATGGGGCGTGGCAAGATGGAGCGTAATGTAGCTTTCGCCCTTGCCAGTGTGGCCGGAACCATATCGAAATTGGCTTTTGACGCATGTATGTTCAACAGTCAGAACTTCGGTTTTGTGAAGCTGCCGGACGATTGCACTACCGGCTCCAGCATCATGCCTCACAAGAAGAACCCGGACGTCTTTGAACTGACGCGTGCCAAGTGCAACAAACTGCAATCCCTTCCCCAGCAGATTATGATGATAGCCAACAATCTTCCTTCCGGCTATTTCCGTGACTTGCAGATTATCAAAGAGGTCTTCCTGCCTGCTTTTCAGGAACTGAAAGACTGTCTGCAGATGACGACTTACATTATGAATGAAATCAAGGTGAACGAACATATTCTTGATGATGACAAGTATCTGCTTATTTTCAGTGTGGAGGAAGTCAACCGCTTGGCACGTGAAGGGATGCCTTTCCGCGATGCCTACAAGAAGGTGGGACTGGATATTGAAGCCGGAAACTTCTCGCACAGCAAAGAGGTACATCATACCCATGAAGGCAGTATCGGAAACCTTTGTAACGATGAAGTCTCTGCCCTGATGCAGAAAGTGGTAGATGGTTTCAATTTTGAGACCATGCAAGCTGCAGAGAAAGAGTTGCTGGGCAGGTAAAAGGTTCTGCGGGTTCAAGTCCCGCTGCGAGTACTGTACTTTTATAAAAAAAAATTTGGCAGAAACGGGAAAACTGTTTATCTTTGCACCCGTTCTCCAAATGCGGAAATAGCTCAGTTGGTAGAGCATAACCTTGCCAAGGTTAGGGTCGCGAGTTCGAGTCTCGTTTTCCGCTCTCCTTTCCCTTTTTTAGGATGCTCGAATGGTGGAATGGTAGACACGAAGGACTTAAAATCCTTTGGCCATTGCGGCTGTGCGGGTTCAAGTCCCGCTTCGAGTACTCGATTAAGCTCTGTGAATCATTGATTTGCAGAGCTTTTTCTTTATAAGCTCTTGATATGAAAGACCGTTTCCCTATAGCGAACAAAGTGTTTCCCTTAATAGAACATTTCGTTTCATCATATGAAAACAGACTGTTTTTCCTTATTGGAACAAACTGTTTCTCTATACTTGAACAAAGTGTTCATCTCTGTGAACTAACAAACTAACTATAATACTATAGTAGATGATATGCGCGTGGCACTTGGTAATATGTGCTTGCAGATGAAATAAAAGAATCTATATAAATACCCTCCTCTTTATTGTTCAGAACAGCTTGGGGCGTTTGTTATTGAACCGATAGCCGATACCCAACATCAGATAATTGGGCTCATGAAATTCCCGGAGGTTATATCCTATATGGAGATACGAATTGCGTGTTACGTCTATTTTCAGGGCAAGAATCTGATAGAAAGACTTCATGTCACCGCCGCCGTGCAGAACATTGGCTCCCAGACCGATACCTACCGTGAAGTAAGGCATGACAAATTCTCCGCGGGCGGATAAGCCCAATGCCATCTGCTTCTTGGCGGGCGGAGTATAGAAGCCGTTCTCTTCTTCGTACGATTCTTTCATGTTCGCACTGTGGTCGTATACGCCGTCCAACGCCACACCGGCGCGGAATTTATAGCCGAAGTTGTACATGGGTGCAAAGCTGAAACCGAACACGTTGTAAGTGCCGGGTGCGGGTACCTGGCCACTACTGCCCTCATGGGCCACTGCTTTCTTTCGCCAGGAGCCGAACAAAGTCAGGTCGTAGCTGACGTGGCGGGGGAATGGAGGAACGATAGGGTGTTGCCATGACTGGGCGAGTTCATCCGCTCTGCGGTTAAAGTTATATACCAGCCCCACTTTACAGTCCACCGTGTTCAGACCGGAGTTGGGATATTGGGTGTTTCCGTTGGAAAAGTGGCTTCCGGTAGCTCCTATCATCAGGTCGAACTTGGGGGAGAGTGCCCACTTTAAGTAGAGGTTCACATTGAGATAGGCATTCACTTTCGAGCCGATAATCTGGTTCTCCGGGTTGTCGTATTCATCGTAGGGTTTCCAGCCGAACGATGCGCCGAAGTTCCATTCATAGTTCAAGGATATGCGGGGGCTGAATTGGGCGATGCGTCCCCCTTGAAACAGATAGACCGCCAGCGGGTTGCCCAGCTCTTCCGGATTGCCGAAGTTGAAATAGCCGACTCCAATCCCTTGATAGGCTCCTATATAAGCCTGGTCGGCAACGGTGTGGGGACGGAGCTGGAAGGAGTATTTCAGATGGCCGGCATAGGCATTTTTCATGGGCTTGTATTGGTGGTTGGAGTACTCCAGAAAAGGGTTGGTCTGAAAAATATAGCCAGCACGCCCTTCTACGCCTAATCTGTGGATGAAGCGCTGTGAGAAAGGGAGTGTATCCCGTTTGTATTCCGAATGACTATCGGATGTCCATTGTTGGGCGTATATTGTATCAGACAAGAAAAGTACCGCTCCTAAGAAAGCCAGTATTTTCCATATCTGCGTTCTATTTTTCATATGCCGTGTCGGTCTTTCTTGTTTATAAATGTTCCAAGTGAAGTTTAATTTCGTGCAAATATAGTTCTTTTCTCCTTTTGGTATTCACAATGAGACAACTATTTGTAAAAAGAGGGGGTAAAACGGAAATCGTCAATAGAATGGCCGACTTCGGTTTTATCCCCTCCTTATTCATTCACCCGGATGTTGTCTTATGATTCAGATACTGGGTGGCGAGTATTATTTCCGGTCGTTCTCCCGGATTTCCACACGGCGGATTTTCCCGCTGATGGTTTTGGGGAGCTCATCAACAAATTCGATGACACGCGGGTATTTGTAGGGAGCCGTCACTTTCTTCACATGGTTCTGCAACTCCTTGACAAGCTCTTCTTCGGCGCGTGCCTTGTACTCTTTTGCCAACACAATCGTAGCTTTTACCACTTGGCCGCGGATTTCATCGGGCACACCGGTAATGGCACATTCCACTACGGCTGGGTGGGTCATCAATGCACTTTCCACTTCGAACGGGCCGATGCGATAACCGCTACTTTTGATAACGTCGTCGGCGCGGCCCACGAACCAGAGGTAGCCGTCTTCGTCCTTCCAGGCTACGTCTCCCGTGTAGTAAATGCCGTTGTTCCATGCCTCGTGGGTACGGTTGGCATCGCGGTAGTATTCCTTGAACAATCCCAGCGGTTTGCCTTTGTCGGTACGGATTACAATCTGTCCCTGCTCACCGGCTTCCACAGAACGGCCGTCGTTGTCTATCAGGTCTACGTCGTATTGCGGATTGGGCAATCCCATGCTGCCGGGTTTCGGTTCCATCCAGGGCATGGTGGCGACGGTGAGGGTCGTTTCGGTCTGTCCGAAACCCTCCATCAACTTGATGCCCGTCAGTTTCTTGAAGGTCTCGAATACAGCGGGGTTCAAGGCTTCTCCGGCGATGGTGCAGTATTCCAGGCTGGATAGGTCGTACTTCGTAAGGTCTTCGTGAATGAGGAACCGGAAGATGGTGGGCGGTGCACAAAGCGACGTGACGTGATAATCCTGTATCTTCTCCAGTATGGCTGCGGGAGTGAACTTCTCGTGGTCGTATACAAATACGTTGGCACCGGCAATCCATTGTCCGTAGAGCTTGCCCCACACGGCTTTTCCCCAACCGGTGTCGGCAATGGTGAGGTGTAGGCTGCTCTCTTTCAGGTTGTGCCAGAAGCTGCCGGTGACGATATGTCCCAACGGATAGGTGAAGTCGTGGGCCACCATTTTGGGCTCTCCGGTAGTACCGCTGGTGAAGTACATCAGGGAGATGTCATCGTTCGTGTTCGGATGTTCCGGTTTCACGAAAGGAGCGGCGGCCTCGATACCTTTGTGGAAGTCTTCGAATCCTTCGGGAGCTTCCGGCCCGACGCTTACGAGGCGTTTCACAGAAGGAGACTCTGGCATAGCTGCCGTGATATGGTCGGTGATGACGCTTTCGCCGGCACAGACTATCATTTTAATGTCTGCGGCGTTGCAGCGGTATACGATGTCTTTCTTCGTCAGCAGGTGGGTGGCGGGAATCACCACTGCACCGAGTTTGTGCAGTGCCACAATGCTGAACCAGAATTCATAACGGCGTTTCAGTATCAGCATCACCATGTCTCCGTGCCCGATGCCGAGGCTTTGGAAATAGGAAGCCGTCATGTCTGTGTACCGTTTCATGTCGGCAAAGGTAAACTGCCGGCATTCGCCCTGGTCATTGGTCCACAACAGTGCGGGTTTGTCGGGCTGCTCGGCTGCCCAGGCATCCACTACGTCGTAGCCGAAGTTGAAATTCTCCGGTACGTTTATCTTCAAGTTCTTGATGAAGTCCTCCTGTGAGGTGAAGGATGTTTGAGATAAAAATCTTTCTACCATAACTTTATTACATGATTACTGCCAGGAATTTTACAGTCTTTCCGTCAAGCGCCTTCATGCCGTGCGGCAGTTTGGAGTTGAAGTATAGACTGTCTCCTTCGTTTAAGATTAAGTCTTTGCCGTCGATGCTGACCATCATACGGCCTTCCAGTACGAGGTTGAACTCCTGACCGGCATGGCTGTTGTAATGTATCGGCTCGCTGTCCGGTTTCGGTTCTACGGTCACAATGAACGGGTCTGCCGTGCGGTTGATGAAACCGGCTGCCAGCGATTGGTATTTATATGCCTTGGTACGTTCTATACTGGTTCCTTTTCCGGCACGTGTCAGGAAGTAGGAGCTCATTTTGGGCTCTTGCCCAAACATCAGTGCGTCCAGTGATATGCCGTAGTGCCGTGCTATCTTCTGCAGCATGCTGACCGAGATGTCGAATTCTCCGGTTTCGGCCAGGCGGTACTCTTCTGCAGAAATGTCGCAGTCACGGGCGATATCGTCGGCAGTCAGTTCCAATACGTCACGCAGTCCGCGCAGGCGTTCGGCTATTTGTCTGATTTGTTCGTCCATAATTATATTTTTTAATGGGTTGTTATTAAAGTGTGGCAATGTGCCAATAGGCTGCACAATGTTTAATTACACCGTAGCTCATAGGCATATCGGGACATCGTTACATTAGCACATTAAATATCATTTACTCGCTTTGATGGCTTTAATCACAGTGGAGGTGAATCCTTCATGTTCCAGCTCGTTGATTCCCTTGATGGTAATTCCTCCGGGGGTACACACCTTGTCAATCTCAACACTGGGGTGCGTGTCGTTGTTCAGAATCAGCTCGGCTGCCCCTTTCACGGATTGTGCCACCATGCGCATGCCGTCTTTGGGATAGATACCCATTTCAACGCCGGCCTGCATGGCTGCCTGGATATACTTAAGCACGTAGGCGATGCCGCAGGAAGTCATGGCAGTGGTTGCCGCAATCTTTTCTTCGGGAATGAGCATGGCGAGTCCCATCTGGTTGAAAATGTCCAGCATCAGTTGCTCCTGCTCCTTGGTGGCATTGCGGCTGGCGATGAGTGTCATGCTTTCCATCTCGCTGATGGCGGTATTGGGAATAAGACGGAACATGGTCATTTCTTTGTCTGCTACATAGTGTGTCAGCTCTTCAAAAGGAATGCCGGCTGCAACGGATATAAGAATCTCTGTGCCTTTTAGTTCCAGTTCCTTTATCACTGGCTCCATCAGCCATGGCTTCACGGCAAAGATTATCATATCTGCACCGGCTGCCGCTTCCTGGTTGTCATTGGTCACTTGCAATGCGGGGAATTCTGCCTTCAGCTTGTCCAGCTTGCCCTGGGTGGGGTTGGAGACAATGATGTTACCGGCAGGGATGATTGTTCCTTTTGCCAGCCCTCGGGCAATGGCTCCCCCCATATTTCCTGCACCGATAATTGCTGTTTTCATATCTTTTTGTTGTTAAAAGAGTTGTTTTGCTGGCAAAGGTAGATAAATTTTCTACAAAAAACGACCGAGAGAGAAAGGTATTCTGCTTTTCGGTCGTTTCTTTTGCTGGCTGATTATTTGTGTCAAATATTAAAGTACTTTCTTGAAGCGTTCCAAGAATTCCTTTGCTTCATCCATGCCGAGGCACAGAGGCGGCAGCAGGCGAAGTACATTCGTACCGCTTACACCGGTGAATACATGCTGCTCTTTCAGTAGTCTTAGGCGCAGTTCCTTGATGGGTTCTTCAAATTCCAGCCCTATCATGAGTCCGCGTCCGCGAACGTCCTTGATTTGAGGGAATTTCTTTAGTTCCGTTATCAGGAAGTTGCCGACTTGGGCTGCATTCTCTATCAGGTTTTCCTGCTCTATCACATCCAGCACGGCAAGGGCGGCACTGCAAGCCAGGTGGTTTCCGCCGAAAGTGGTTCCAAGTTGCCCGTATACTGGTGTAAACATTGGGCTGATGAGTACGCCTGCCATCGGGAAACCATTGCCGATGCCTTTTGCCACGGTGATGATGTCGGCTTTGATGCCGTTGTACTGATGGGCGAAGAACTTGCCGCTGCGTCCGTAGCCGCTTTGGATTTCATCGAGAATCAAGACCGTGTTGTGTTCCGTACAAGTCTGGCGGAGAGCCTGCATGAATTCGTCTGTCGGCAGTTGGATGCCGCCTACACCTTGTATGCCTTCGATAATCACTGCGCAGACATCTCCTTTGGACAATTCGGCCTTCATGGCTTCGATGTCGTTCAACGGGAGGTAGGTGACGTGCCCGCAGTTGTTGATGGGAGCGATGATTTTAGGATTGTTCGTTACTTCCACCGCCAGTGAGGTACGTCCGTGGAATGCTTTTGAGAAGGATATCACACGGGTACGGCCATTGTAGAAAGAGGCGAGTTTCAAGGCGTTTTCATTGGCTTCGGCACCGCTGTTGATGAGGAAGAATGAGTAGTCGTCATAGCCACAGACTTTTCCCAAGCGTTCTGCCACTTGCTGTTGCAGCTTGTTAATTACTGAGTTTGAGTAGAATCCTAACGTAGCAACTTGGTTACTCACCATCTCTACATAATGTGGATGTGCATGTCCGATTGAGATGACTGCATGGCCACCGTAGAGGTCGAGGTATTCGGTACCGTTCTCGTCCCATACATGGCAGCCTTTTCCTTTGACGATGTTGATGTCAAAGAGAGGGTATACGTCGAATAAATTCATTTTTTTTAGAATGCAGAAGGTTTCAACCGTAATCCTACGGTCTCTTCCAGGTTAAACATTAAATTCATGTTATGGACAGCTTGTCCGCTGGCGCCTTTCAGGAGGTTATCAATGCAGGAAATGATAAGCAGTTTGTCGCCATGCTTCTCCAGATGGATGAGGCACTTGTTGGTGTTTACCACTTGCTTCAGGTCGATATTCTTCTCCACGATGTGGGTAAAGGAATCTTTGGCGTAATATTCTTCATACATGCGGACGATTTCTTCCAGGGCCACTTTGGTCTTCACCACAATGGTGGTGAAGATGCCGCGCGGGAAGTCGCCGCGGTAGGGGATGAAGTCAATGTCCGCATCAAAGCTGTTCTGCAGCTGTTTGAGCGATTGCTTGATTTCGGGCACATGCTGGTGCTCGAAAGCTTTGTAGACGCTCATGTTGTTGTTGCGCCAGCTGAAGTGGCTCGTGGCGCCCGGTTTCACACCGGCGCCGGTACTTCCGGTAATGGCGTTCACCATGATATCATCGTTCAGCATCAGATGTTTGGCGAGCGGCAGCAGGCCCAGCTGTATGCAGGTGGCAAAGCAGCCCGGATTGGCTACGTGCTTCGCTTTGCAGGTGGCACGGCGGTTCAGCTCCGGCAGGCCGTAGATGAAGTCGTGTTCGGGAGAGGCTATGCGGTAGTCCATGGAGAGGTCGATGATTCTCAGTTCCTCGGGCACGTTGTGGCTTTCGAGGAACTTCTTCGTGTCACCATGTGCCGTACAGAAAAAGAGTACGTCGATTTCTTCCAGCGGGAGCTGGTCGGTAAATACCAAGTCTGTTTCGCCGTACAGTCCTTCGTGTACGTCGGTAATTTTGTTGCCGGCGTTGCTTGAGCTGTTTATGAAAACGATTTCCGCTTCCGGATGGTTGAGCAGCAAACGTATCAGTTCGCCTGCCGTGTATCCGGCTCCGCCGATGATTCCTACTTTAATCATTTTGATAATATCTATTTGGTTCTTGTGGTATAACAATTAGCATTATAATGTATATGGGTATGCCTGCAAATGCAGTAAAGATCGTGGCGAACGTATAAACGATACGCACCAATGAGACATCGAGTCCGAAAAAGTTTGCCAGTCCTGCACATACGCCTGAAAGCATCCTTCCAGTCCGGGGACGTGTCAGTTTTTGCTTCCTGCCGGTCATTTAGATTTTCTCGTCTTTATGATTTGAATAATAAGCACGCAGTGCTGTGGAGGTTACTTTGATGAAGCCCTTGGCATCTTCTGCCGTCCATCCTTTCTGCATCTCACCGTATTCGCCAAACTTGTTTTTCACAAGGTCATCTTTGCTTTCTACACCTACGGTAGAAAAGCAGAGCGGGTGAAGTTCGAGGATAGCCGTACCGTTTACGTTGCGTTGCGAGGATTCCAGCATGGCTTCGATGTCGCGCATTACTGGTTCCAGATATTGGCTTTCGTGCAGGAACATGCCATACCAGTTGGCTACCTGGTCCTTCCAGTATTGCTGCCATTTGCTCAAAGTGTACTTCTCGAGGAACTTGTGTGCTCCGATAATCAGCATAGGTGCGGCAGCTTCGAAACCTACGCGGCCTTTGATACCGATAATCGTGTCGCCTACGTGCATGTCGCGTCCGATACCGTATGCCGCACCAATCTCTTCTACCTTCTGGATGGCTTTGATGGGGTCGTCGAATGTCTCGTCGTTCACGGCTTTCAGCTCACCTTTTTCAAAAGTGAGGCGCAACTGCTCGCTGCCCTCTTTGGTGCAGTGTTTCAGATAGGCGCTTTCGGGCAACCCTTGCGCGGAATCCAGAATCTCGCCACCACAAATGGAAGTGCCCCACAAACCTACGTTATAGGAATATTTTAGTTTGGTGAAGTCGGCGGCAAAGCCGTGTTTGTTCAGATAATCAATCTCTTCCTGACGGCTCAGTGCCATGTCGCGTGTCAGCGTGATGATTTCCACGCCCGGAGCCATGACGAGGAAAGTCATGTCGAAACGAATCTGGTCGTTACCCGCACCTGTAGAACCGTGGGCGATGGCATCCGCGCCGATTTCGTTGGCATAGCGTGCAATGGCCAATGCTTGGAAGATACGTTCGGAACTTACAGAGATAGGATAGGTGCCGTTACGCAAAACATTGCCGAATACCATGTATTTCAAGCTTTTCTCATAGTATTCCTGCGTCACGTCGAGGGTGACGTATTCTTTGGCGCCCAGCTTGTAGGCATTTTCTTCGTTTGTCTTCAACTGTTCAGCACTGAAACCGCCCGTATTGGCACAAGCTGCATATACTTCGTACCCTTTTTCTTTGGTAAGATACATCACCGTAAACGAGGTATCCAAACCTCCGCTGAATGCGACTACTACTTTCTTCTTCTTTTCCATATCCTTAGTATTTTTATATTTTATCCTCTTCGTGCAGCTTCGGGTCGTAAAGCATTGCTGTGCAAATGCAGAATTTACGGTTCTTAGCTACCAATATATCATGGTTTATACAGCCTTCGCAACCTTTCCAGAACGATTCGTCATCGGTCAGTTCGTTGAAGGTGACGGGCACATATCCCAGCTCGGTATTCATTTTCATGACGGCAGCTCCGCTGGTGAGACTGAAAACTTTAGCATTAGGCCAGCGTAGGCGTGCCAGGCGGAAAGAAGCGGTCTTGATACGTTTTGCCAGCCCCAGTCCCCGATATTTGGGGTGTACTATCAAACCGGAGGTTGCTACATATTGCTTGTTACCCCAGCTCTCTATGTAGGTGAAACCGGCAAAATCATCTCCACACAAGGCTATGATGGCCTTTCCTTCTTTCATTTTAGTAGCTACGTATTCGTGTGTGCGTTCTGCGATGCCCGTTCCGCGTACCTTGGCAGCTTCCCGGATGGTATCCAAAATCTTGTCTACGTAAACTTCATGTGAGGCGTCAGCCACCATCACATCAATTTGTTTCGAATCCATTTCTTATTTAATTTCTTGTTTTTTGTTGTTATCTATCATTTAATGTTCGGGATGATTTGCGATAGGAAGCTGCGTACCTCGTCATGTGACGCTGCTTCGTGCACCACCAGCATGATGGTGTCATCTCCGGCAATGGTACCCAGAATGGCGGGACACTCTCGGTTGTCGATGTCGTAGGCCATGCTGCTGGCATATCCGGGCCGGGTACGGATGACGGCAATATTGCCCGAAAATTGAAGTGAAACGAATCCGCTTGTCATCAGCATTTCACTTGCACTCTGGTCGTTCGAACGTTTATACATGATGTTGTTGGGCAGCACATATACGTATTTACCGTTCATGTTCGCTGCTTTCGCTACTTTCAGCTGTTTCAAGTCGCGTGACAAGGTGGCTTGTGTCAGTTCAAAGCCTTCCTTGCTCAAAGCTTGCAACAGTTCTTCCTGAGAACTGACGTCTTTGCTTGAGATAATCATCTTGATGGCGTCTAACCGATTGGCTTTTTTCTTCATTTTCTGTATAATTATTCTAAGAGTAGTGCAAAATTAGGGATTATTTCGGAAAGAATATGCAAAAAGGAGAGCTTTTTTATTCTTTTTATACATCGGGTGTACTGTATATGTTGTTTTTGTTCTCTTTGTTGGAGTCTTGTTTGTTCTTTTACGTTATTGGAGATTGTTTCCGTATGTCTTTGGTAAATGTTGATATAATATAGAATAGATATGCAATTGTCAAATCTGACACCCTTTCAATCAAAAACTGTACAAAAATTATATGCATAGAAATAAAATCCCTCAGGTTTTTACGTTGGTCCCAGATTGTTACGTTGCCCCCCCTCTCTTATGGTCGGGAAACCGGAGGAGAGGAGGGATGAAATAAAAAAGGCTTAACTTCTAAAAGCTAAGCCTTTTCTGTCGGCTGCACTATCGAATTATCGAACAAGTTTATAGTGGATTTTGAGAAAATAATAGATTTTATTTTAGTTGTTTTAAAATAAAAAGCTATTTTTACGGTAAAAAAGTAATCATTATGGATTTATATACTACAATAGTAGGACTGTATTCGCAAAATAGACATGAAGTGCTAAGAGTAGTAAATACAGCTATCCATTCGAAATGTAATCTATCTGAAGGTATAGAGGTTATTCATACAGGGTTTTATTGTTTTACACATACGGGGAAAGAACTTGAATTCCTATATGATACACAATCTCAGATTTTGTATTTCCAAGGTTCTAACAGTAATGGGTATCATTTTCCTTTGGGAGTATTATTTCAAAGTAAGTGTTTACCACATATCATTAATTATCAGGGTTTGGTGAGAATGAGATTTTCTTTAATGCTTAATAATAATAGTTTTTTTTGTTATCAAGGGTATGATACAATTCAGCAATCATTTATAAACAAAGTGGTGTTATATTTTCCAATCACTACTTATACATATTTTATATTTCAAAAGTATGAGGGGTATCATGCTATAAAGATAAAACCTATGGAAATACCTTCTTTTACTTTTAAAGCGGGAAAGTTTTGTTTTTGACAACTGTTTTGTTATAGGTTTATATAATGGATTATCGAACAGAAAACGAGAATGAAGTTTTTAAGATTTTCCGCAGATTTACAGCGGTTTGTGAAGGTGAAAAAGAAAAAGCGACAACCGATTTTGCTCGTTTGTCGCCTTCTGTCGGAATGAGGCGACTCGAACGCCCGACCCCTACGTCCCGAACGTAGTGCGCTACCAACTGCGCTACATTCCGATTGCTTTTGAAAAGTGGTGCCACCAGCAACCGAAAATCGGTTTGTATAGCACTATTTCTCAATAAGTTATATCTTCATTACGATGTTAGTCCCTTGAATAAGGTTTTCACAACTTTGCACCGTTCAACACAATTTTGTGTCTTAGGTTCGATTTCTGCGTGCAAAGGTAGATATTTATTTGGAATTATCAATATATCCAAGAAGTTTTTTTAGCATTTAGTATATTTTCAAATATTACATTATCTTTTCGGGAAACGAAAACAAGAATATTATCTATTGAATAACAGGTATTTACAAGAAGTATATAGAATAATGGGTAACGATATAGAAACGAGCGTATTTCTTTAATTTGCCTTATGTTTCCACTGTTTCAATACTCTGCTACAAAAATAGTTATATTCCTTTAAATGCCAATAATGTCTTTGTAAAACTACAACTTTATTGTAGTTTTGTATAAGCATGAGATTAGTAAAAATATCATCTCCTAACAATATCAAACATATGAAGAACTTCAATGCACAATACGGTAAGCATTCCCGATTGGAATTATTAAAACATTTCATCTTGGAGCATGGAACTTATATCGAACTCAAAAAGGGAGAACAGTTCTCTGTTCAGGGTAAAATGAACCGCCGGGGGGCTTATATTGAAAACGGCTTATTGAGATATATCCATGTGGATGAAAGAGGAAATATACATATAGTAGGATATACTTTTTCAAATGAATTTGCAGGGAGTTTATGTACATTCATAAATCCCGACCGACCGTCATTAGTCACTATTGAGGCTGTTTGCGATTCAAAGATTTACTATCTACCGTATTCAACGGCAGAGGAATTCTTTACGACAAATGCCGAAACCATGCAAATAAAGTGTACGCTTGTCGAACAATCATACTTGTTGATGTATCATAGATTATTGGATATGTACTGTAAAACTACGGAAGAACTTTATCTTGATTTATTGAACAGATGCCCCGACATTCAAGAGCACATTACGTTGAAAGAAGTGGCTTCTTTCTTACAAGTCACACCTGAAACAATCAGTCGCATCCGCCACAAACTGAACAAATGCATCCGTTGCAAACTGGAGAAATAGCCAATCTTTAACATCCATTATAGCGGGGTCTTGACAATTGTCAAGACCTTTTTTCTTTATTCTTCCGTATTTTGCCATTTCAAGAAATCAATGTTCAATTACTTAAAACAGCAATAAGATGAAGAAGAAAATTACTTTTCACATGATGTTTTCCGTATTTATTATCTGTACTCTCTCGTGTCTAACAAGTTGTAGTAACAACGATATTCCTATTCCTGTCTTTACCTCTGAGGCATTGGAACAAACCACTTGGTAAGCACAAAGAACTGTGTACAATACCAAAATTAAAGAAGATGTATTAGCGGATAAGGCTTAAATGAAGTGTGGATGCGACTAATCAGATAATTTCAAACGTTTGGAAGACAGCAATATTTTTGTTATTTTTTTTATTTCTCGCCCGTTCAGTCAATGCACAAGTACAAAACGGGTGGACTCCAAACGATTCTGTCCGATTGACCAAAATGCTGAAAGGAGAAATGCCTATCCATATTGATGATGCTTTTAAAAGGGAACTGGAACAGTCTATTATTGGTCATTCGCCAAAAGACGATAATAGGTACTGGGATGATTTTAGGTTAGATATTGATTTTAAAGAAGATTTTCCGAATGTAGTAAATATTGAGTGCGCCACAACGTTTCACTACAAATTAAATCATAACAATAATCTATTGAATGGAAATCTAAAATGCAAAAGCCTTATGAGAAATAGTCGGATAGATAAAAATCTCCCTCTTATAAAGATTCAACAAAAAACAAACATGACTATTCCTTTAAACAAGAAATTACATTTTAGTGTATATGGAAGCTATACACTGGACAAAAAACGTAGTGTGATACTTCCGGCAACTTCTATCCCTTATAAGGTAGGAGCAGGATTTTCATATGAGATAGGTAAACATGCCATTATTAAATCCCAAACGAACTACCAATATAACATAATACAAAAAAAATGGGAATGGTTCTTTGGTGCAGGAGTTTTTTTTACCTTTTAGTAGTCTTGTAATCAATAAACTGAATTCGTATGATGCGATTAAATAAAATAATAACATTGACATTTTTCTACCTATTTTTAGGTTGCTCTCAAACAGTCGCTTGGGGGCAAACGATTAACGGAAAAATAATAGATGACAAACAACTGCCTATAGACGGTGCGACTATTATTTTGCAAACAATGGATTCGACTTATATAGGCGCATCCATTTCCAATGCTGACGGCATATTCGTTTTTAAAAGCCAACAGGAAGAATACCGATTGATAATACAACACCTTTTGTATGAAACAAAACAGATGACAGGTAAGGGAAATGATGCCGGAATTATTCAACTTCAACCTAAAGACTATGCTTTGGATGAAGTTATCATAAAGGCGGAACGTCCTTTTGTAAAAGTGGAGAATGGACTTTTAGGATATAATCTTGCTGTTCTTACCCAAAATCAACTCGTAAACAATGCGTATGAAGCATTGACAAAAATACCGGGAGTGCAAGAAGACAGAGGAATACTAACTTTGGCTGGAGCAGGAAAACTGACTGTTATTCTAAATGGGAAACCTACCACAATGGATGCCGGACAGCTTGAAACAATTTTGCGCAATACTCCGGTGAATCGTGTAGAAAAAGCGGAAGTGATGTATAGCGCACCTCCTGAATATCATGTACGGGGAGCAGTCATTAATCTTGTTTTAAAGCATGCAAACGATTACTCTTTTCAGGGGGAGATAAGTGCTGACTATAAGAACCAGTACTTCAATGACGGGGGAATGAATGGAAACTTTCGTTTATCAACTCCCAAAATGGCTTTTGATGTAATGTACGGAGCAAATAACGTAAAAAAGATAGAATACATAGACCTTGATTCCAAACATACGCTAAAAGATGAACCACATCATATCATACAAAACGAACAGTTACGTAGTAAGTACTGGAAGCACGACCTTAGAGTAGCTTTTGAATATAACTTCAACAACAAAAACAATATCAATGTAGCATACACAGGCAGTTATACCCCCGACCAGCATAATAACAGCCGGACATCAGGCAACTACCAAACCAGCAATGTGGATAAATATGTTGACAATCAAATGCACAATATTACATTGCAATATCATTTGGGGTTCGGAATTGAAATAGGTGGTGATTATACACATTATACTTCCAATAATAATCAAAGGCTATACGCAAATTATCAAGATGGAAATCAGAGTTGTTTCTCTATGGTTGGCGGACAAAAGATAGATCGCTATTCTATCTATGCAGACCGGAAACAGTCTTTACCCAAAAGATGGAATCTGGGTTATGGAGTTTCCTACCGATTTGCTAAAGACATTGATTTCCAAACTTATGATAAAGTGACAGGTAACATTCAAACTCAAAACACATATTCCAATCTAAGAGAACAAACTACCAGCTTTTATGTATCATTGAGCAAAAACTATACAACAGGTACGTCTTTATCCGTTTCTGCTACGGGAGAATATTATACGATTGGCAATTATCATAAATGGGCAGTTTACCCACAAGCATCATTGATTTACTTTAAAACACCGAAACATATGTTTCAACTTTCATTATCTACGGACAAAACTTATCCAAGCTATTGGGATATGCAATCTTCCGTCAGTTATCTTAATGGATATACAGAATTATGGGGAACGCCGGGGTTGAAACCGATGACAAACTATAACCTGAATGGGAATTATATATGGAAGCAGAAATACATCTTTGGTTTGTTTTTCACGTACACCTCAGATTATTTCACTCAAGCCGCCTATCAATCGACTGACAGGCTGGCACTAATCTATAAAAATACAAATTGGAACTATATGCAGGTATGGGGCGCAAATATCATATTGCCTTTTAAGGCAGGAAACTGGCTGGATTCCCGATTGACCTTAGTCGGTATGCAAATGCACCAACGCTGTGATAATTTTTTCGACATTCCTTTCAATCGTAAGAAATGGGTATTTAGCGGCACACTGGATAATACGTTTAAGGTAAATAAGAATTTGTCTTTCGAACTGATGGGAAATGTACAGACGCCCGTCATACAAGGGACATTTGATATAGAATCTATTTTTAATCTCACTGCCGGATTACGGTGGAATTTCGCCAATGACAAATTGAGCTTATCCGCCCGTTGCAATGATATATTTGATACGGGAATGCCTGCAACACGAGTTCGTTTTAAGGAGCAAAACTTGAATATGAATAGCGGATTTTATTCACGAGCATTTACTCTACATTTCAGTTATCGCTTTGGTGGATATAAGAAAAAAGAGGTAAAAAAGATTGATACATCAAGATTTAGATACTAATTCAAAAATGATATGAGAACATTGTTACTAATTCTGAGTGTTTTATGTTTCGGTTCATGCAAAACGTCATTGATTACCTATCGAAATGGATATATATTTGACAAGCAAGGTGAAACGATTGGTAATTATACTAACGGATATATTTATAGTTCAAAGAGAATACTTAAAGGATATTATTCCAATGGCTATATTTATGATGATAATCACAATATTATAGGGAATTATGCAAATGGATATGTGAAAATGAAAAACAAAGACGATTAATAATATAATTTCAACACTACATGGAAAGTGTATTACAACAGAGATTTTTCCGTTTATTATCGGAATACTCGCAGCGTACAGTTTCTGTTTCCGAGTTGGCAGAAGCTATCGAGGAATTGGCTACGCATGTAGCCAATTTTAGTATCAACGAACAGGATTATAGCGTATCACTGCATTATTTTTCCTTTGGTTTGCACCGTCTTAAATCGTATCGTGTACGGTTTGAGCAAGAAAAAAATGCCCTATCTGTATCTAATTGATGAAGCGATAGGACTTTTGAACACCGAAATACGCCTTATCGAGTGGCATATCAAGTACCCGGAACAGTTACAGCAACCCGTCAACAAACAAGCCCTTTCCCCTCTTTTCCTCGCTGACAAGACTACTCTTATCAACATCATGGAAATGGTCAGCGGTCTGTTCCTCTCCAAAGAAATCGTATATCAGAACGGCAAGCCCGCCTACCTGGTGGATTTGTCCAAAGCCTTTGAATGGCTGTTCAACATCAAGATAAGCGACTGCCACCAAAAGCATGAGGACGTGATAAAACGCAAGCCGGGTAAAATCACAGAGTTTCTTAATGGACTGGCAGAGCTTATCCGCAAGGAACATGAAAAGAAAGGGTACAGATAACCAACGGCTTATGATTTATTTATAGGGGATTCCATTAGTTCCCCCGTAATTTCTTTGCGCCTGTTTTCTGAACTTTGCTTCATCAATCGATTGACAGACCATAATGTATAATCAGAAAAATGAAGCAATCATGTATATAGAGAATGACGATTTCAGCGTATGGATGCAGAAGCTGTACGCCAAACTGGAAGAACTCTGCAAGGATGTACGGGTACTGCGCAATGCCGACAGGGTGCTGCCCGAAGATGACAACCTGCTGGATAATCAGGACTTGTGCCTGCTCTTCAAGGTGAGTATCAAGACCCTGCAACGCTACCGGGCTATCGGTGCGCTGCCGTACTTCACAATCAGCGGAAAAGTGTACTACAAGGCTTCCGATGTCCGGGAGTTCATCAAGGAGCGGTTCAGCGTTACCACGCTGCGCCAGTTCGAGAAAGAACACTGCACAAAGAAAAAGAAGTGAATTAAAAAGCCGGGGCGGTTCTGCTCCGGCTTTGCTTTTGGTTTATGGTTTGCCTAATTTGTCGGCTTCCTCCCTTAACTGCTCGGCTTGCTCGTTCAACAGTCTTGCCCGTTCCAACGCTTCTGCCTGTTTCCTGCTGCGGTATTCAAAGCCTTTCACCGAATCGGTCAGGCTTCGGATGAAAGCGTTGTCCCGTTCCCGGCTGAACTTCGTTTCCAGCAAATCAAGGCTGCTGCCGTCTGCCTTTCCTTTCATCAGGATATAGCGGTATTTTATATCGTTGTCCTGTAACCGATGCATCCGTTCCGTAAAACGAATATTCAAGATTAGCGAAGTGATACAGATAATAAAACCTGCTGAAAGAAGAAAGAACTTGGGCTTCAGGTAGGGAGTTACCCGGTATATCAGTTTGTCATGCCATGAAACGGGCGTTGTTTCTCCGGTCGGTGTATCATCAGCCGGGAACAACACCTTTAACCGCTCCTTGAAATATCGGTGCGAGGTCACGATAAGCCCCTTTATATCTTCAAGGTCTTGTTTTTGGTTCTCGGACTGCCCTTTTCCGATACTGCCGATTTGGTTTAGAATCTCCTGCGCCATGTTTTCAGTAATGCCGGATTTACCTTGCATTTCCGAAATGCGCTGTTCGATAACGTCCAGTCGGTTAATCGTTTCCTCCCGGCTGGCTGGCGTTACCTGCTTCTCCTGCCGTTCTTTCAGTTCCGTAACCATGGAGAGAAGCCCCTCCAAAATTAAGTTATTTTCCATGTCCCTATAATTTTAAGTGTCGTTTCTTTTTCTTCTTTTTTCTTTCACCGGGATTGTCGGGCGTTTCATCAGCCGGAGAGGACGGGGCGGAGAACAGACCGCCC
Source organism: Bacteroides sp. AF20-13LB (assembly GCF_003603065.1). NCBI lineage: Bacteria > Pseudomonadati > Bacteroidota > Bacteroidia > Bacteroidales > Bacteroidaceae > Bacteroides > Bacteroides sp. AF20-13LB. The sequence goes on along the minus strand of NZ_QTMH01000001.1, from coordinate 132,732 downwards.
AAGTCTGCCAGTAACGGACTGTCGATTTTGCCCAGTGTCTGCGATAGCTCCTGAACAGGTGCGGAAACCGTCTGTCGGTTGCTTTCGGTAGTGTTCAGCCCCGCATCCCCGAAACATTTATCCAGCTTGGAGAAACTGAAACTGCGGTCTATCTCCGAACCCTTGAACGTGTATTCGCCTTTGGAAAAGGATATGCCCTGTACTTCGCCAGTCTGTCCCCTGTACTTGAAATGAATCCCGATACCCTTTTCTGCCAGCCGGGTTTGTAACTGCTGCCAGTTCCTTGATTTCCCGATTTCATCCTTTACGGCATTGTAAATCTCGTATTTGGATTTGTCCGGCTCTCTCAAACGGTGCTGCTTTACATGCTCCTTGCCTTTAGCGAAATAAAGCCCGTGTTTGGCTTTCAGCTTCTTGCATACCTGCTCGTTGCGGTACATGTCGTTCCTGTCCGAAATGGTCTTGCCGTTGTTGTCTATGCGGTTGAACACGATATGCACGTGCGGATGTTCCCGGTCTTGGTGGCGCACGATGATGTACTGCGTATCGGTGATTTTCATTTCACGCATGTACTCCTGCGCAAGCTGTACCATTTTCCCGTCTGTCAGCTTGGGTGCGTCCACCGGGGAATAGCTTAGCGCAATATGTCCGACTGGCTTTTTCAGGTCGGGGTTCATCCCGGCTTGCAGTATGAAACTGCGTATGATGTCCCGGTTGCTTTCGGCTAACACTCCCTCCGCATGAAGCAAAGCCGCCTGTTCCTTGCCGAGTACATAGTTCACGCAGCCTTTAAATCCGCTTCCCTTTTTTATTTTTCCAATCATCCGACAGTTGGTTTATGATTTCAACAATCCTGTTTTTGAGTTTCACCAGTTCCACGGCTACCAGTGCGAACCCTCCGGCATTCGCCCGGTGCGCCAACTGGTTGATGTTGTTGGCTTCGCCCGCCAGCCTGCGGATAGTGTCCGCATCCTGCCTGTTCAGCCGAGGCGTTACCTCTGCCGAAACGACAGCCTGCCGGACGTACTCGCTGACGTGCAGCCCGGCTTCGGTGGCTCGCTTCCTGATTGCGTAGAACTGTAACTCGGTCAGTTTCGTGCTGACTACCCGGTTCTGCTTGTCTATCCGGCTTTTTGCCGGGCGACCTCCCGGTTTGTTCCTTGTCCCTGTCATACGTTTTTGCTTTTAGGTGGTATCTTAAAAATTGCGACCAACGGGAGAAATTTTCTTTGCTGTCAAGCAAAGCAAGGTGTTTCGGTCTACCGAAACATAACCTTGCTCTCCCTAATCATACCGTTTACCGTTGGTAATCCTGCCGGACTAAATGCCTCTGCCCCTTTTCTGTTTTGGGGTGGCACGTTGCCCGGTTTCCTGCTTTATTTCCTGCGCTTGGCTGGTACTGTTTTTCTGTTCCTGTTTCCTGCCGCACAGATAGTCGTTCAAGTCCGAATAACCCCTGTAATTGTCCGAGAAGTCACGCACACGGTAGGAATATTCCAAAGCGATAGCCTGTGTTGCCCGAAATCCTGCTTCGTCATTGTCGAGCATGCAGTGGATGCGTTTATACGGGAACAGTACGTCAATGGCTTTCGGCACATTGGCGGTAGAGTTGAGTATGACATAATCCTGCCTGTCAAGGTCGGGCATGGTCGGACAGTTCTTCATCCGGAGTGTGAGGAAAGAAAGATAGTCCATAAAGCCCTCGAATACCAAACATTTCTCTCTCGGCTCTCCCTGCTGCCTTATATGGGTGATGTCTTTCGATGTGCTGCCCTTGAAACGGGGATTGCGAAGCTCGTAACCTCCTGAATCATTCCTGAACGCCAGCGCAAAATAAGGCTTGCCACCGATGCGGTAATACATTTCCTGCACGTATGGGGCTGCCGTTCCGGGGGAAATCCCCCTTTCCTGCAAGTAGCGCATGAGTGCCGGATTCTGTAACGGCTGTATTCTGCGTATCTCTATCGGGCTGGCTGCCTGCCTTTTCGTGTCCCTTTCGGGCAGGTCTTTCCCGTGAAAGGAAAAAGAGGTAGTGTCGTCCTGCTCCAGTCGGCAGATAGCACCGTAGGCGTTGCACCCGTTCTGCTTCATCACAAGGTCGATGAGCGTCCCGCCCTCGCCAGTTCCGTAGTCACACCATAGATTGGCGTTATAATCCACCTTGAAACTCGGCGTGTTGTCCTCCCGTAAGGGGCTGCGGTACATCCCGTAACTTCCTTTTTCCGTGACGGGCTGGATTCCCAAAGAGTTCAGGTAATCCTTGATACTGATATTGTTGGCTTCCTTGTAGGTCATAATCTTTATTTTTTTATTTAACGATAGTAATAATGAAGCAAGAAGCGAGTAAGAAGAAGCACGGGACACTACTACATCTATCTTTTTCTTTTTCAACGGATTGTAGTACATGTAGTAACATAGTAATTATTTATCCTTTAAAAAAGGAATAAATATATTCTATATATTATATTGCCGTTTTTTCTTTTTCCCGGATTTTCCAAAAGTTTGGGATTCTATCTTACTTCATACTACATAATTGGTAAACTATTGTTTATTAAATTGTTATGTATGTATCAAACAATATGTAGAAGCTACTACATTCCGGTTCTACCCGTAATCATCCCCTGTACGGGAAGCCGGAACGGGCTTTATCCTGTACCCATATACCGGATAATGGTTGTTGTTGATGCGCTTCTGTACCCGCTTGAAACCGATTTTCCGCAATGATTCGCCCAGCCTTTTTTCGGATAGCTGGACGGGGGATATATTACGCAGGTATGCGAGTACCTGTGCCGTTGTCATGAAGAACAGGGCTTCTTCCTCCTCTGTCGGCTTCTCAAAGTATTGTGTCAGCATCTCAAACTCGATTGTCTGTACCTCAAATTCCGCATTTGTCAGGTGCAGTTCTTCAATCTCCGCATCATTGAACCAGTAGCGCACGCCCTGACGGTACAGGTACATAATTTCGGAATAGACGTTATCCATGTGAATACTTTCTGCCGTGGGCTTGTCTATGTGCAGCACCTCGAACGGCAAAAAACGCCTGCTGCCTGTCGGGTCGGTCAGGAACTCGTTGCCGTTCACCGAAGCCATGAAGCTGGCGAGGTGGGGGTATTCCTCTATGTAAATATCATACGGTCTGCGGTACTTCACCGCCGGGGTGGTGATAAGGTTCTTCAATGCGTTCTCGTTCTGCTTGTTGAGTTCCTTTAGCTGGTCGTCAATGTTGATGAACAGGTATTCGGCTATCAGTGTCAGGATGTCTTTGCCCTGCGGGTCTATCTTCCCGGTGAACAGGTAGTTCTTAAGCGGTGTCGGGCAAAGGTTGTCCAGCCACCACGATTTGAACTGCCCCTGCCTATCCCCGGTCAGCACCAAACAGGTATGGTTCTGACACCCTGTGTCGTTCATCGCGTTGGCTACCACACCGATAAGCCATTTCGTGAAATATTCCTCCCATTTGCCGGGGTTGGCTACCTGTACCGTGTTCAGAAGCCTGCCGATATGCCCGTGTTCGGCAGGATTCAGTAAGGGCAGGGCATTGAAATACTCCTGTATGGGGTGAGCCTTTCTTGCGAAGTCGCTTTCCAGTATCATGCGTATGTTGTCGGTCGAGGTGGCAATGTCAGCCGTTGCGTCCAGCCTGCGCCTGAAAGTGTTCAGGGCGAATTTTGTAACGGGCTGGTACAAGTCCGAAGAACCCGCAGCCCGGTATTCCGTCCGGCTCTTTACGGTGTTGAACCGGAAATCATACAGGACGTTCAACAGGCTTTCGATGCGCTCGTTCTTGGACTGCCAGCCCTCGATATGCCGTGTTTCATCACTTCTTTTCTTTTTCATCGGGAAGTCTGTTAGAAGCCGGGACATACTGCTGCTGCATCCACTTTTTGAGTTCCTCCATGTCGAAACGCAGGGTACGCCCACGCTTGACACACGGTATCATCCCCTTGCTGGCTAAATGATACAGGTAATTGACCGAATACCCGGTTATGCCGCTGGCAACGGATATTTTGACTAACACAGGCTCTTTTCCGTCCTGCCGTTCTTCGGGCTGTGCGCCCGTGACCGGGGCAATCATCTTTTCGATGTTCTCCAGCCGCTTGAAAATTTCTTCGAAAGGATTGTTCATAGGTGCTTGTTTTTTGAATTAGCACCACAAATAAAATAAGAAAAATCGGTAAAAAACAAAGCGTCAGCCGTTTGGAATCGCTTTGCTTCGCTCTGCGCCAAATTAATGTCGGCAAATGGAAAACGGCTTTGTGTTCATTACCTTACTTATTTAGGGAGTGGAGAAAAAACAGGTTTTTTGTTATCGGTTCATTTCTTTCGTGTTGTTGTTGGGTTGGCGGTGGACATTTTCGGACACGTAAGGTCATTTGCGGACAGGAAGAAACAACCTGTCATTCAGCCTTATATATTTGCACCAGTGAAGAAAAACGGAGTATTGACAAGAATAAATATATCGGTTATGGAAATAGTGACGATTGAAAAGAAAACGTTTGAACTATGGAAACAGAGGTTTGAAAATTTTGTGGGTCGTGTGGATGCGCTCTGCGTGCCTTTACGCAGGAAGCGTGACAAGTGGCTGGATAACTGCGAGACTTGCCGTTTGCTGAACGTTTCAGCCCGGACGATGCAGACTTACCGTGATACGGGAAAACTGCCTTATTCGCAGATTAACAATAAGATTTACTACAAGGCTTCGGACGTGGAAGCCTTTCTGCTCGACCAAGTAAGGGACAATTCTAAAAAGTAGGCGTATGGATTTGATAACGAAAGATTCCGAAACCACGCTGGTACTGTTTTCCTCCCTCGACAGGGTGCTGGAAAACGTGGAGTACGTGGTAATGAACTATCGCCCGGTATTGAACGGTGAACACTACCTGACGGGTGATGAGGTGTGCAGGCGGCTTTGCATCAGCAAACGGACGTTGCAGGATTACAGGGACACGGGGCTGCTGGGCTACGTGCAGCTTCCGGGAAAAATCATCTATCGTGAAAGCGAGATTTTAGACCTGCTGGAAAGACATTACAGAAAATGAAATCTTGAAAACATGAAATCTTGTTTTATTGATGTCTTGCTTTCTTGAAATATTGAAGTATTGAAATATAGCTGTCTTGTTTTCTATATTGTTTGATTAAAAGCCAGCAATTACGTTTTCTTGAAAACCGTGTTGCTGGCTTCTTCGTGGTTATACGGATAGCTGTTTCTCAACGGCTTGCATATCCCTTAGTATCGTTTGGTCTAATACTTTCGCATAATGCTGCGTCATTCGGGTGGATGAATGCCCCAGCATTTTAGCCACGTTCGGCAGTGACACGTTGTTAGCCAGTGCGATAACCGAAGCGAAACTGTGCCGGGCTGTGTGCGTGGTCAGGTTCTTTTTAATACAGCACAGGTCGGCAATCTCTTTCAGGTAGCTGTTCATCTTCTGATTGCAGGGAACGGGCAACAAAGTTCCTTTATCCATGCAGTAGGGGTTATCCTTATACTTTTCAAGTATCTGTTTGGGAATGCTCAAAAGCGGGATGTTACAGAGGTTGTTTGTTTTTTCACGGGGTTTCACTATCCACAGGTTGTCGTTGCTGTCCTCTGAAACGTGTTCGGGGCGCAAGTTATACACGTCTATGAATGCCAGCCCGGTATATACGCAGAAGATAAAGACATCCCGTACCAGTTCCAGCCGTTCAATCCTGAACTCTTTCTGCCATATCCGGTTTATCTCGGCTTGGCTTAGGAACTGTTTGTTTACCTCCACCTCGTGAAACTTGATTCCGGCAAACGGGTTCTTTGTCAGCCACTCGTTGGCAATGGCAAGGTTTATCACTTTCTTAAAACATTTCATGTACCGGATAACGGTATTCTGTGCGCAATGCTTCTCCGTCTTTAGGTATAAATCGAATTTGCGTACCAGTTCCCCGTTTACCTCACGCAGTAACATATCATCTACCTTGTAATCCCGTTTAACCAGTTCCATGAGGTATTTAAGGCAATTGTCGTAACGTCTTACGGTGATGTCGGCATAGTCCGTCCCGATTAGCTTCCGGCAGTTGTCGTTGTGTTCCTTGAATACATTATACAATGTCTTGAAAGTCTCGTCCTTTCCCTGATAGCGGTTCACTATGGCACGTGCGGAGATAATCTTTCCCTCCAGTTCCAAGTCTTGGTAAATCTGATAGAATTTCACACGCAGGGCGTCAATGTAATGGTTTAGTTCCACGGAATTGCGGTCTTTGCCTGTCGATTTCTCTTTTTCCTGTGACCAAAGTGGGACTTTTACGCTCCGCTTTAGTTGAAGTTCCACGTATAGGCGGTCATAAGTGACACGCACACGCACGGGTGCTTCCCCGTTTTTTAACAGTTTGCTACGCTTGATGAAGAACAACACGCTGAATCTTTTTCTTTCCATACGGCTCGATTTTTAATGATACAAAGTTAGGAAATCGAACCGAGAACCCTGTTATGTAAAATAGTGCAACGTGCTGTAAAAGAATGAAGTAAATACCTCGCAGTGGAACATTTCGGGCTTTTGAAAACAGTCCCTTGAATAAGGACGTATAGTTTGCTTCAATCCCACTAATTTTGCTTACTCTTGGAAAAGAAAAATCCCCAAACTTCTTTGAAATTCAGGGATTTACATCGTTTTGCCTTCTTAAAAAGTGGTGCCACCAGGAATCGAACCGGGGACACAAGGATTTTCAGTCCTTTGCTCTACCAACTGAGCTATGGCACCTTTTTCGTTTGCGGGTGCAAAGATAAAGAGTTTTTTTTTATACCGCAAGGCTTTTTGAGGAAAAATATCTAAAAAAGGTGCCTCTTGCTCTATGGAGCGAGGCACCTTACTTCTAAAAATCATTTGCTATCGAAGACATCAGTCGATATTCGGATTGATGCTGTGCCAGTCTTTGATGGCAGGCAGTACACCCATTTCTATCACCTCGTCACGAAGTGTGCAGAGATGGGCATAGCTTTCTTTCAGTTTGGCTTCTTCTTCGGGCGTGCCGTTCAGTTCCTTATAGTGTACACCGTCTTTTGTAATTTCAGTTTCCATTGCCATCATGATGTGGTCGAAGCCGTGGCTGTGTACATATGTACCGGCAGGCCAGCGGAACGGTTTGCCACCCATCGCTGCAGCTATCATTTCGATAGAGACGTATGCCGGACTCTGGAAGGAAGAACGTCCACGGAGGGCGATGATGTTGGCACCGCCTTTGGTTACCTTAGTCTGGATTTCGACCCACTGTTCTTTAGTCAGGGCAGGGGTACCGATGATATCAAGTAACGGTTTACCGTCCACCTTGGCGGTAGAGGCATATACAGCCATCTGTTCACCATGACCGCCGTAGGTACGGCAATTTTCGATTTTGTCGGGGGCGATGCCGAAGTGCTTGGAAAGTTCACTGCGCAGGCGGGTGCTGTCGAGGGCAGCCAGTGTGGTCACTTGTGAAGGTTTCAGGCCGGAATACAATAGGGTAATCAGACCGGTGATGTCGGCAGGGTTAAAAATGACAACCACGTGCTTCACATCCGGACAGTAGGCTTTTACATTCTTGCCGAATTCTTCGGCAATAGCGGCATTGCCTTTCAAAAGGTCTTCGCGGGTCATGCCGGCCTTGCGGGCGGCACCGCCTGATGATACCACATACTTGGCACCGGTCAGCGCTTCTTTGATATCGGAGGTAAATGTGATGTTCATTCCTTCGAATCCGCAGTGGAACAGCTCTTCGGCCACACCTTCCAGTCCGGGAGCATAAGGGTCGTACAGACATAGGTTGGGAGTGAGATGCATCATGATTGCAGTCTGTGCCATGTTTGAACCGATCATGCCGGCTGCGCCGACGATTGTCAATTTGTCATTTGTCAGAAATTCCATAATCTTTTTTATTTAAAGGTGAGTAATATCTTTTCTTGCTGATTGTCACGATACAAAGATAACCCTTTTTGAAGAGAGTTGTTCATAGAAAAAAGTTATCTTTTAGAGCAAAAAGTTATTTCTTCTTTCCGAACTGCTGTATTGTACCTAAATTACTTATCTTTGTTGGGAAAATGAAGATAAGTAAGAAACTATGAGCATTGAGTTAGGAAAGTACAATACGCTGGAAGTGGTGAAGGAGGTAGCCTTCGGCATGTATCTGGACGGTGGCGAAGAAGGTGAAATTCTGCTTCCGTCGCGTTATGTCCCCCAAGACTGTAAGGTGGGAGACAAACTGAACGTTTTTATATATCTTGATAACGAAGAACGTCTGGTAGCCACTACTCTGACACCGTTAGTGCAGGTCGGGCAGTTTGCCTGCTTGGAGGTGGCGTGGATAAACCAGTATGGTGCTTTCCTTAACTGGGGATTGATGAAGGATCTTTTCGTCCCCTTCCGCGAACAGAAAATGAAGATGCAGGTGGGAAAGAAGTATGTGGTTCATGCCCATTTGGATGATGAAAGCTATCGTATCGTGGCATCGGCCAAGGTAGACCGTTATCTTTCCAAAGAGAAGGCCGCCTATGAGTCGGGGCAGGAGGTGGATATCCTGATTTGGCAGAAGACGGATTTGGGATTCAAGGCGATCATCAACGATGAATATAGCGGCTTGCTATATGAGAGCGAGATATTTCAGCCACTGCACACGGGCATGAGGATGAAAGCCTATGTGAAGCAGGTACGTGAAGACGGCAAGATAGACCTGCTGCTTCAAAAACCGGGGCAGGCTAAAGTAGAAGATTTCTCAGCTACGCTGCTGGACTATATCCGTGAACAGGGCGGACGGATAGCTTTGAATGACAAGAGTCCGGCAGAAGAAATCTATGCAACTTTCGGTGTCAGCAAGAAAACCTTCAAAAAGGCTGTGGGAGATTTGTACAAAAAACATCTGGTTGTATTGGAGGAAGATGGAATCAGGATTAGGAATTAGTCCCAGTCATTAGGAATTTCCCTACTTGTAAATAGAGACAATCATTAGGGAGGGGAATTTCCTCTCCCTATTTTTGTCGTACAATAAAAAAAGAAAAGTCATGATACGTCATTTGATATTAAGTGTTTGTCTAGTTCTGGTAGCGTTTCCCGCAATAAAAGCGGCGCCCATAGACGGAATCCGTATAGAAAGTCCATACCGTAGAGTGGTGGTACTGGTCGACGGACAGCAGGTTTGCCTGCCTACTTTCAGTTGTTTTGTAGCCAATCTGCGTGGTAGTTGTCGGGTAGAGGTTTATGAAGCGCCATCCCGTGGGGAGAATTCCCGAAGAGGAAAACTCCTATATGATGAACGTGTGCATTGCTCCATCAATGAAGTGGAAGATATTTTCATTCCAGAGGACAAAAGACCTGGTGGAAACTGGGGTACTTCTAATCATCACAAGCCTGGCAGACCCGGTGACAGACCGTTAGGAGGCGAGCAGCATGAACCGGTGATGTCACCATCTGCCTTCGAACAGTTTATGGGGCTGATGGAAAAACAGAGTTTCGATTCAGACCGTAAGGAAGTGCTCGACCATGCCTTGCTGACCTCTTGGTTCACTACTGACCAGTGTATTCGTCTGATGGATTTTTATCGTTTCGACAGTGAAAAGAAACAGTTGATGAAGAAGATTTATCCTAAAATAGCCGATAAACCGAATTTCTATTATGCGATAGACAAGCTGACCTTCTCGTCGGACAAGAACGAGATAAATGCCTTCATCAAACAATATCATGAGAAGAATAACTAAAAAAAGGAGGGGTTATGAAACGGATTATATTTATATTTTTTGCCGCTATGATGAGTACAGCTGTTTGTAGTGCGGCAATGAGCAACAGCAAAGTGCGTAAAGAGACCCGCTTTCTTACGGACAAGATGGCCTATGAATTGAACCTGAGTACAGAACAGTATAATGACGTGTACGAAATAAACTATGATTTCATTTCCGGTATACGCTATCTGATGGATGACGTTCTTCGGGGGGAGGAATGGGCATTAAATCGCTATTACGATTATCTGGATGTGCGCAATGACGACCTTCGATGGGTGCTGAATAACCGGCAGTACGGCCGTTTCATGCAGGCCGCCTATTTTTACCGTCCGGTTTATGTAAGTGGTGGTCGTTGGTCTTTTAGGGTTTACATCACTTACACCAACCATAATCATTTCTATTTCCCGCGGCCGTATCATTACCGTACATATTGCGGTGGGCATTATCGTACGCACTATCACAACAGCTATTATCGCGGTCGTTACCATCATCCGCACTATACCGGTTCGTGGAGTATTCGGAATGATAAGTCGTACCACACCAGCCGCCGTTCAGATTTCGGTTCGGTGAACATCCGCCCTAATTCGCATAAGCGTCCGGCAGGCAGGGATGATGTATATACCACGCGACGTAGCAACGGTAGTAATAATCGCATTAGCACAGGTACACGTAACAGCAGTACGCGACGTAGTAGTGTGGATAGTGGCAGAAAGTCGAGTAAAGAGAAAATAGAAACCACAAGAACTAAAAATAATGATAAGAGCCCCAGCCGTAGCAGGGTAAAGACGGCAAGCAAGGAAAGAAGAAATGCTTCCGGCGTACGGAGTTCCGAAAGCCGTCGCAGCAGCTCTTCAAGCACTACCCGCAGTTCTACCGGCAGTAGCTCTTCCCGCTCTTCGGAAAGGAGATAGAAGAACAAAAAACTCCCCTCTTGTCAGCCTGGAGGCAGGGAGAGGGGAGAATCAAACACAACAACTAAAATTATACTTCTTTTTTTATTCAATCGGTTCTCCCTTATAGAAATCCAGAATCTTGGTACGGAACAGATAGTCATACTTGGCTTGCAATTCGTCTGATTGGGATTTCATAAGGTTCTGTTTTGCTTCATTGTATTCTACGGCATTTGCTTTTCCGTTCTCATACTTTTCGCTCATCAGCTTGAAAGACTCTTCGCTGGCAACGGTGGCTGTATGGCTACTGGTATATTTGCTTTCGGCAGCAGCGGCGTTGTACCATGCTTGTTGGATTTCCTTATAAAGTGTCTTCTTGGCATTATCCAATTGCAAGGCATAGTTTTCACGTTGCAGGCGTGCCGTGCGTACCCGGTTACGGGTAGAGAGACGGTTGAAAATAGGTACGCTGAGGTTGAATCCTACATATTTGTTGAAGTTATCGTTCATCTGCTGGCTGAAAGTACGGTCGATGGTAGAATAGTAATTCGTACCGAGACTACCGTTCAGGCTCAGTTGCGGGTAGTAGTTGCTCTGGGCAATACGGATATTGTGTTTACTGCCTTCCAAGCGGAACTGTGCAGCTTGTATGGAAGCCTTACTCACCATGGCTGTTTGGAATATCTCATCCGGAGGAGTGAGAGGGACTAAATCCAGATTGACTGCCGGAGATTCCAGATTGAACCCTTCCGGTGTTTCCAGTTCGATAAGCTGGCTAAGGTCGAGCAGGGCCAACTTATAGTTGTTGTTTGTCTGCACTACATTCATCTCGTCTTGTGCCACACGTGCTTTGGCTTCTGCCAGTTCTGCCGGAGAGGCTTTTCCCAAGTCGGCAAGCCGGCTGATGCGGACATATTGCTCTTTGCTCAATTGCACTTGTCCCAACGCCACCTGGTGGAGCTCTTCATTGAACAGCACCTGAAGGTAGGCCGAAGCTATATTGATGGCAATGTCTTCCTTGGCTTTGTCCAGGTCGGCAATGGCAGCTTTGAGGTTTAGTTTGGCCAATGCATACTGGTGGGGAATTTCCAGACCGGTAAAGATAGGTATGCTGGTATTGACAGACATATTAGTGCCGTGGCTGCTGGTGTTGACGTATACAGTGGAATAGTCTCCCGTATCCTCATTTTTGATGGCTGTTTGCGTACGTCCCCAGTTCCAGCTCTGGCCGGCACTGGCATTCAGGTTCGGCAGTCGTGCCCATTTGGCTGTATTTACTTCGACAGCACTCTGTTCGGCAGCGTTGGCTGTCTGGCGGATACTGATGTTATGCTCGATGGCATAGTCTATGCATTGGCGTAAAGACCATCGTTCCTGCGCCTGCACTGAGATACTGCCGAATATTGCGAGGTATAAGAATATCTTTTTATTCATATCGTATATCTTTTTAAGCTATTCCGTTTGTTAATCCTTTTTCTCTGCACCGCGAATCTTATCCTGGGCACTGATACCGCTTTTGATGGCAATCTTTATGCCGTCACTCATGCCGACCTGGATGGGGCGGCGTTCGAACTTCTGTACCGGTACGCTGTCCGTCATTACGTATACAAAGGTGCTGTCACCATTGAATTCAACGGTACTTTCCGGTACGGCAAGCGTTTTCTGGGCACGGTCCAATACGATTTCTGCGTTGGCAGAATAGCCGGAACGTATCTGTACGCTGTCCGGTGCGGCAATGGCAGCTTTGATTTCAAACTGGTTGGCACCGTTTTCTTCCACACCCTTCGGAGATATGTATTCCAGTGTGGCATCGAACGAAAGATTCTGCAGGGCGCCGATTGTCAGTTTCACCGGCATGCCTTCGTGCACACGGCCCACTTCCGTTTCGTCAATGTTGCCGCGGAAAATCAAATCGTTCATGTTGGCAACGGTAGCGATGGTGGTTCCGTCATTGAAAGTGTTACTCATGATAACCGAGTTACCGACTTTGATGGGTACATCCAGAATCAGACCGGTAATGGTGGAACGGATCAGGGTACTACTGAAAGAGGCGCTGTTCTTGGTGATGCCTTCCTTTACAATTTCCAGATTATCTTTTGCTGTCTGCAGTTCCTCGCGTGCCTGCTTCACGCTTACTTCCCCTTTTTCGTACTCTTCAGCGCTGATAAGCTTGTCGTTGTACAGTTTCTGGGTACGGGCGAAATCCGTTTCGGCTTGGGCAGCGTTGATTTCCGCCAATCGTACGCGGCTTTCGGCAGAGTTCAATTGTCCCAGTTCGGGTATCACCTTTACTTTGGCAAGCACTTCCCCTTGCTTCACACTTTGTCCTGCTTCCTTGTATACTTCGGCAATGATACCGGAAATCTGCGGCTTGATAAGGACTTCATCTCTCGGTTCCACTTTGCCGGTGGCTACGGTAGTCTTTTCAAGGTCTGTCACTTCCGGAACTATCGTTTCGTATACTGTTACTTTAGGTTGGGACTTCTGGTACAGAAAAACGAATGTCCAAATGAATAAGGCAGCAATTACTACCAATAATGCGATTTTCAGAAACTTCTTTGTTTTCATCTTATATTTACGATTTAATTATTTACGATTGATATAGCCATTATTTCATGGCTTACGGTTAGTGGTCTCTCTATAAGTTTATTCATCCCTGATGGCTTCAATTGGCTTGATTGCCATGGCGCGATAGGCAGGTGCCAGTCCGGCAAGCACTCCTAATGCGATGAGGAGGATGCAGGTTCCGATAGCCAGTCCGAATGAAACCTGGTAGTGGGTTTTGATAACTCCAGGGTCATTGGCGGCCTTTTCAAGTATTTGCAGTACAAATACGGCAAAAGAAATACCTGCCATACCCGCTATAGTGGTCAGCACCATGCTTTCCGAAAGAATTTGTTGCAGAATGTCTTTAGGACGGGCACCTATGGCACGGCGTATGCCTATTTCCGTTGTGCGCTCCTTGACGGTTACCATCATGATATTCGATACGCCGATAGCTCCGGCAAACAGCGTCCCCAAACCTACCATCCAGATTAGAAAGCGCACTCCAATCATCAGGTTGTCCATCATGGAGAACATAGCTTCCGCATTCAGAAGCATGACGGCTTGTTTGTCATCGGGAGCAATGTAGTGCGCCGCTTTTACAAGACGTTCCACTTCGGGCTGCACGTCTTTCACTTTTACTCCCGGTTTCATGATGAAACATACTACATGCAGTTTCTTTCCGAGGTTGTAGGTCTGTTGCATGGTGGAAAAAGGCAATGTAATGGCTTCAGAGGCCTGCCCTTGTATATTGACATTGCCTTCGGATGAACACATTCCGATAACCCGGTAATAGATACCATTTACCCGGACATATTTGCCGCAGGGGTCTTCACCGGGTTTGAAGAGGCTTTCATAAACACGTTTGCCGATTACACACACTTTACGCGACTCTTTAATGTCGACATCATTGATGAAACGTCCATAGGTCATCTCTTGATGTTCTATCTGTTCATATTCGGGATACAAGCCTTTCACACTACAGTCGTACTTGTTGTCTCCGTAGACAGCCACTTGTCCCCATAAGGCAATGGAAGGCGTGGCAAGCGCCACACCGTCCACATTGCGTACACGGTCCACATCTTCCATCTCCAAATCCCACCATCGTCCTTTGCGAAAACCTTTATAAGCCTCGCTTGTCTTTTGTGCAGCGATAAAGCCCGAGTTGGTTGCAAATCCTTCGAACTGGGATTTTAGTTCTTCCTGCATGCCCTGGCCGCCACCGATAAGCGCCACCAGCATAAAGATACCCCAGAATACGCCGAACGCCGTAAGCAGGCTTCTCGTTTTGTTCCTTGTTATTGTGATGAGGATTTCCTCACACGTATCTATGTCTATTCTCATAATCTTTAATCTGCTCTAAGTGCTTCAATAGGACTGATACTTACCGCTTTCTTAGCCGGGAAGAACCCAGCCAACGTACCCGCTATGATAAGGGTCAGGGTAGCTTGGATAGCAATACTGAGGTCTACGGTGGGATCGGAGAACATGGTCTGCTGGAACATGCCGGCATCCATCGTCTGGCTACCGAAAGCAGAGTTCATCCATTCCGTCACCCCGATGCCTGCCACCATACCGATATAACCGAATAGCGTAGTGATAGTCACGCTTTCCACAATAATCAGCCAAAGGATGGAGAAAGGTTTTGCTCCCAATGCCTTACGGATACCAAATTCCCGGGTACGTTCTTTCACGGTAATCAGCATTATGTTCGACACGCCGACAATCCCACTCAACAGTGTAAAGATACCGATAACCCAGATTGCAGTCCGGAGGATACCCATTGCATTCTGTGTCTGCAGATAGTTGGTGAAACGATTCCATATCCATATGGCGCTCTCATCCGTGGGGTCAAAGCGGTGATTGGTGGCAATAGCCTTGCGGTATTCTTTTTCAAAGGCTTCGTTACTTTCTATGCTGTGCAGGTTCTTGGTTGTAAAGATGATGTTATTCAGCTTGTCTCCTTTATTATAGATGGTCTGCAAGGTGGAGAAGGGGATATACGCTTCGTTTGCCTCGCGGTCTCCCTGGTCATTGTAGAGGCCTACTACTTGATAGGCCACTCCACTGGCATTGACAAATTGTCCGATGGGTTCAGTATGCGTTTTTCCGAAAAGGATATCTGCAGATTTCTTATGGAGGATGATGACTTTACGTCGGTCTTTCAGGTCGTTGTAGTTGATGAAACGTCCGTCCGCTGTTTTCACGGTTTCCACTTCGGTGTAGTTGGGATATACGCCCAGCAGAGAGATATTGATATATTCTTGTCCGAAGCTGACGTTTACATTACTTTGACGCACGGTGGCACCGGCACTGATGACATTTTCAGTGAATTGCTTCTCCGTGTCATCCATGTCCCGGTTGTCCAGTTGGACGCGGCGCCCTTCTTTCAGACCGTCGTATGACTTGGTGGTCCAGCCGGGGAAGATGCGGATAGAGTTCAAGGCACGCTCCGATGCATTTTGTTCGAAGGCATGTATGATACCGTTTCCGGCTCCGAGCAGCACGATGAGCATGAAGATTCCCCATGCCACGGCAAAGCCCGTCAGGAATGTACGCAGTTTGTTGCGTTTGATGGTTCCGTATATTTCTTGCCAAAGGTCTATCATTGATAATTAAAAATTAAGAATTAAAAATTAAAGGGGGAGGGGGCTCTTCCTTTATTATTTCATGAATCCGTCTTTTCCGAACGGGCTTGCATCGTGGTTCAGATTCGTCTCGATGCTACCTATGATACCGTCTTTGATATGGATAATCTTGTCCGTCTGGTTGGCAACACCGCTTTCGTGGGTCACGACTACGATGGTCATGCCCGTATCGTGCAGTTCCTTTAGAATCTGCATCACCTCTACGGAAGTCTTGCTGTCGAGCGCGCCGGTAGGTTCATCGGCAAGGATAATCTGCGGTTGGGTAATGAGGGCACGGGCGATGGCTACACGTTGTTTCTGTCCACCGGACATCTCATTTGGCATGTGGTGTGCCCACTCTTTCAGCCCCAGGCGGTCCAGATATTCCAGTGCCAGCGCATTACGTTTGCGGCGGCTCACTCCTTGATAAAAGAGAGGAAGCGCCACATTCTCCACTGCATTCTTGAAGGAAATGAGATTGAAGGACTGGAAGATGAAACCAATCATACGGTTGCGGTACTCGGCTGCCTTCGTTTCGCTGAGGTTCTTGATGAGGGTACCGTTCAGATAATATTCCCCCGTGTCGTAACTATCCAGAATACCCAGTATATTGAGTAAAGTGGACTTTCCCGAACCCGATGAGCCCATGATGGAAACAAATTCGCCTTTCTGAATGTCGAGGTTGATACCTTTGAGCACATGCAGCGGTGCTCCGTTGTTGTAGGTCTTGTTAATGTCTTTTAGTTGTATCACTGTTTTCCCTGTTTATTGCTTTACTCTTATTAATTTTCACTATTAGACGCAGCAATGCTACGAAAAGTTGCAAAAGTTGCAAACTTTTTTAAAAAAAGATTTTGCAGTGTCGTTTTTCTTTGTGATTTTTGTAACCATGAATGTGATTAACTAACCCTTTAAACAAAAGTAATATCATGAATTCAAACATGGAAAAGCCCTATGTAGTGGGCATTGACATAGGCGGAACAAACACCGTCTTTGGTATTGTAGACGCACGCGGAACTATTATTGCAAGCAGTTCCATCAAAACCGGAGCTTATGAGGACGTCAATGATTACGTAGACGAAGTTTGCAAGAATCTGTTGCCGCTCATTATTGCCAACGGTGGAGTAGACAAGATAAAAGGTATCGGTATCGGTGCTCCTAACGGAAACTATTACAGCGGTACTATTGAGTTTGCCCCGAACCTTCCCTGGAAGGGTGTAATTCCTTTGGCTGCCATGTTTGAAGAGCGCTTGGGTATCCCTACCGCTTTGACAAACGACGCCAATGCTGCCGGTATCGGTGAAATGACTTACGGTGCGGCTCGTGGTATGAAAGACTTTATCATGATAACTCTTGGCACCGGTGTAGGTAGCGGTATCGTTATTAACGGTCAGATGGTATATGGCCATGACGGTTTTGCCGGAGAGTTGGGACATACTATTATCCGTCGTGAAAACGGACGTCTCTGCGGATGCGGACGTCACGGCTGTCTGGAAACTTATTGTTCGGCTACGGGTGTGGCGCGTTCTGCACGTGAGTTCTTGACCAAGAGTACCGAACCGAGTTTGTTGCGCGACATTCCGGCAGAAAACATTACTTCCAAGGATGTGTATGATGCAGCGGTGAAGGGTGACAAGATTGCTCAAGACATCTTTGAGTTTACCGGAACCATCTTGGGTGAGGCTTTGGCTGACTTCATCGCTTTCTCCAGTCCGGAAGCTATCGTGTTGTTCGGTGGTCTGGCAAAAGCGGGAGACTATATCTTCAAGCCTATCCAGAAAGCTATTGACGACAATGTATTGAATATCTACAAAGGTAAGACCAAGTTGCTGGCTTCCGAGTTGAAGGACTCTGATGCTGCAGTGCTGGGTGCCAGTGCGTTGGGCTGGGAGCTAAGAGATATCAAGTAATAATTAAGCACGGATTATAGGCTATCTGTTGTTTTCGTGGAATGAAAACTGTGGAATGCTGATAATCCGTGCTTAACTTTCAACTCTATCCTATCTGTTTAAATCTTCATAAGTATGAGTAATCCTGCAGAACTTCCCACCTTCTGGACATTTTTGGATAATATCACTAATAATTTGAAGAGCCAGAGATTGGCAGATGTATTCCGTTTTATTTCCTTTTATCCTTTTGAAACGTATGGTCCCCATAAACATTTACGTCTTGAAATCAATCATGTGAAAAAAGGGAATTGCATGATGCACTTGGATAACGAGAGTATCAATTTCGTTGAAGGTGATACTATGATTATTCTTTCAAATGTGAATCATGTGTTTGAGGCAGGTTCGGGAGGAACTACCTTAATGCAGCTTGAATTTCTTCCTGAGATATTTTCAGGTTTCGATTTGAATTTTCCAGGTTGTATTGATGGGATTGGGCTTGGTTCCATTTCTCCTTTTTCGGAGGAGAATAAGCTGATTAAGATTGTGAATAATATAGGTATTATGCGCGTGGTACAGCGTATTGTAAATGAACTGGAAGGGAAGAACTCCTATTACCAGTATTTGGTTGTAATGTACTATGCGGAGTTACTTGTCTTGATTTACCGCTATATGAGCGAGAATTATTTGCCAATCTGTCAAAACGATGCTTTAAAAAGAGCTATCTCCTTTATTCGCTTTAACTATCATAAGGATATCAGTATTAATGATGTGGCCATACAAGCTGATATTAGCGAACGCTATCTCAGAAGTCTTTTTTCCCAATATTTGAATATCTCCCCACTGGATTATTTGAATCAAATTCGTATAAATAAATCTATTGAGTTACTCCGAAACACAGAGTTGTCCGTAAAGGAGATCTGTTTCCAATGTGGTTTTCAATCTCCACAATACTTTTCACGCATATTCAAGCAGCAGACTGGAATCTCTCCACGTGAAGTGGCGAAGTAGTATTGCCGTTTTGTACATTTTTCCTTTTTCAACGAGCCTTTTCGGACACGTCTTACAAGGCTGACTGATTCATTCTTTCTATTAAGTAAACTATCTTTGTCATTACTGGAACATAGAAGTGTAACCTTATAAAAAAAGAAATGAAAAATGAAAGAATGGAAAGATGATAAAGCTCTGATAACTTTGATAAAAGCTGAACTTTATACAGCTGTTATCGGAGACATTATGGATAAAATGGGATATACCCATCAATTCTTATCTCCCCGTATCCGGCCACTCCGTGATGATATGTTGGTAGTCGGACGGGCCATGACGGTTCTAGAAGCTGATGTATGTGAAAACACAGTGCCTGGAGGAAACAATCCTTTATTACAGCGACCATTCGGTTTGATGCTAGAAGCATTGGATGATTTGAAGGAAGACGAAGTGTATATTTGCTCCGGCTCTTCTCCTAGGTATGCCCTTTGGGGAGAACTGATGAGTGCACGTGCCATACAATGTAAGGCGGCAGGTGCAGTGGTTAATGGTTACTCACGTGATACTAAAGGTATTCTGGCTTTGAACTTTCATTGTTTCTCATATGGACCTTATGCGCAGGACCAGGCTCCTCGTGGTAAAGTTATCGATTATCGTGTCCCCCTTGAATTAGATGGTGTATTGGTTAATGATGGTGATATGCTGGTAGGTGATATTGATGGTGTATGTGTCATACCCCGCCAACTGGAAGAAGAAGTTTTTACCCGCGCATTGGAGAAGGCACGTGGAGAGCGCGTTGTATTGCAAAAGATACAGCAAGGTATGCGCGCACGTGATGCATTTGACAAATTTGGTATAATGTAAGTTTAAATATTAAATAGAATTTGGGTATGAAAATAACAGATGTGAAAGTGTGGCTGGTGCAAGGCATCAAATACAATTGGACATTATTGAAAATTTATACGGATGAGGGTTATACAGGGGTAGGCGAGGCGACCAACTGGCCGGGTAGCCCTATCGTCTATGAGGCAGCAAAGCATGTCGGACAGCGTATCATCGGTTTGGATCCGATGAGAACAGATTTCATCTGGACAAAATTGTATCGCGATTTGAATTGGATAGGTCCGTATGGTGCCAGCATGTGTGCTATCAGTGGTATTGATATGGCTTTACTGGACTTGAAGGGGAAGGTGTTGAATACTCCGTGTTATGAGTTGTTGGGGGGAGCGTATCGTAAGGATATCCTGCTATATGCTAACTATTGGTTTACGAAAGGCAGACATAATGAAGAAGACTATGCTATCCAGGCGCGTGTAGTAAAAGAAGCTGGTTTTACAGGACTGAAATTCGATCCGTTTGCGCATACAAATTATTTTTATGGTGAGGACTTGACTTCCAATTTGACATTGACTCCTGCACAACAAGACTTGGCTTTTAATGTATCTAAGGCCGTACGTGAAGCCGTTGGACCGGAAATGGATATTATGATAGAAACTCATGCCATGTTGAACTATCGGATTGCAGTAAAAATGGCCAAACGCTTGGCAGGGTTGGATATTGCTTGGTATGAAGAACCGGCCGGTCCTGAAAGTTCTCAAACATTACGCGCTATGCGTGAACGCATTCCTTCGGATGTGGCAATTTGTGTTGGAGAACGGCATTATACTCGTTTTGGTATCCGTTCATTGCTGGAGAAACATGTTTGTGATATAATTATGCCGGACATTACCCGTTGTGGTGGACCTTCTGAGATGAGACGGATGGCTGCAATGGCAGAAGCTTATAATGTACTGATAGCTCCCCATAACCCCAATGGTCCATTGTCCACGTTGGCTTCAGCCCATGTCTGTGCATCTATACCTAATTTTTTCAGACAAGAGTTTATGTTTAATGATGTGGCTTGGAGGGATATGGTTATTGATCATCCCATCTCGGAGATGGTATATGATGGTCATTTGCATTTGTCCAACAGACCGGGTTTAGGAGTGGACTTGGTGGAAGATGAATTGGAGAGACACCCTGGTATTATAACGGATGCTCCCGACAACTTTTATATTTGAGGTAAGGTATGGCATTTACTATTGAATTGAAAGGCAAAGTTGTATTGGTGACCGGAGTTTCTTCTGGTATCGGCTTAGGAGTTGCACGTGAATTTGCACGTGCAGGTGCGGATGTGGCTGGTTGCTCACGCAAGATTATAGGAGATGAAAGTGTGGTAACTTTCCAGCAGGCTGTAGAGCAAGAGGGAGCTCGGGCACTTTATGTGCAAACTGATGTCACGAAAAAGCAGGATTTGGAAAAATTAGTCCGTAAGGTGATTGAGGCTTTTGGTAGATTGGATATTCTCGTGTCCAATGCAGGAATGAATGTTTTTGAGGGTACCGAGCTTTGTAGTGAAGACCGTTGGTCTTATAATCTTGATTTAAACTTAGCTTCCCATTGGCGTTTAGCACAACTTTGTAAACCTTATTTAGCACAAACTGGTGAAGGGGTGATTTTGCTGATGACTTCGAATCATGCATTTTGTACCATTCCAGGATGTTTTCCTTACAATGTAACGAAGACTGCCATAACGGGGCTGGTACAGAGTTTGGCAATAGAGTGGGGACCAGAAATACGTACTGTCGGTGTTGCGCCGGGATTTATTGATACTGCAGGAAATGATACGTGGTTTAATTCTTTTCCTAACGCAAATGCTGAACGTCAGCGTACGATTGACCATCATCCAGTGAAAAAGCTCGGGACAGCGGAAGAAGTGGGGGCTTTGTGTGTTTACTTGGCTTCTCCTATGGCTTGTTTTATTAGTGGAACTACTGTATTGATGGACGGAGGCCGTTCGGCATTGATGCAGGATTTTTAATGATAAGGCATCAAGATGGAGGCAAAACTATTGTACCGTTGTCAAGATATGACTGGGGAAGCTATTACATGGCTCCCAGACTCAAAAACGCTGTTATGGGTGGATATTGATAATGGTATATTACACCAATACAGTCAGGAAAACAAAGGTGTGGAGGAACATAAGTTTCCTGAAATGATAACTTCTATAATTCCATGGAAAGGGCATATGTATGAAATTATTTTGGCCATGAAGAATCGTTTGATAACCTATCATCTCTTGGAAAGAAGATATCGGGTACTTCTGGAATTATCAAGTCTACATCCTTGGCTGCGTACCAATGACTGTAAGGCATCACCGGAGGGGCGTATGTGGTGTGGGATCATGCATTTGTCAGAACATGCCGGAACGGGAAGTCTATATTGTATTGGCAAGAATTTGTCGTGTACTTCTGTATTGGCAGGGCAGTGTATCCCTAATGGAATGGTTTGGAACAACACTGGTGATAGAATGTATTATGCTGATTCCGGACGTGGCTGTATTGAAGAATATCGATATGATTGTTTGGATGGGACTATTACCCGGTTGCGTACAGTTGTGCAGGTTCCACCAGAATATGGAATCCCGGATGGAATGACTATTGATGCCGATGGATTCTTATGGGTGGCGCATTGGGGAGGAGCGGGCGTGTATGTGTGGAATCCTTCAACTGGTAAACTGATAGACAAGGTAGAGGTATCTGCTCCTAATGTCGCCTCTTGTACTTTTGGAGGAACGGGACATAACCAGTTGTTTATAACGACAGCTTTGGATGGCCTTTCTGATGCAGAACGTGAAAAATATCCTTTGAGTGGCAGTGTTTTCGCTGTAGATATACCGGAGGTTATTCCTGGAGAGAATCATTATCCATTTATAACTGATTAATTGATGAAGTATGCATATCTCTATTATTGATTTGATAATCTTTTGGGCTTATTGCTTGTTGATTTTGTTTGTGGGACTCTTTGTTTCCCGCAAATCCCAAAAGGAGATGCAGAGTGCAAAAGGATATTTTTTGGCTGGAAGGGGATTGTCTTGGTGGGCAATAGGTGCTTCCATCATTGCTTCGAATATTTCGGCAGAGCAGTTTGTCGGTATGTCCGGATCTGGTTATGCTATTGGCTTGGCCATGGCAACCTACGAATGGATTGCTGCATTGGGCTTGCTGATAGTGGCCAAATATTTCATTCCTATTTTTCTGGAAAAGAAAATATTCACAATGCCTCAGTTTCTGGAAGAGCGGTTCGACAGCCGGGTGAAATTGGTTATGGCATTTTTCTGGTTGGTTGTTTTTATTTTTATCAACTTAACTTCCATTCTTTACTTAGGAGCATTGACTATTGAGAAGATTATGGGGGTTCCAATGATTTTGGGAGTGTTGGGATTGGCTGTATTTGCGGGAGTATATTCCATTTATGGAGGATTGAAGGCGGTAGCTTTAACTGACGTTATTCAAGTGGTGTTTTTGATTGGCGGTGGGCTGATAACCACCTATATCGCACTCGATATCCTGGGAATGGGTGACGGTGTGGTACGTGGTTTTGAGAATCTGTATGTACAAGCAAGAGATAAGTTTCATCTGATCCTGGATAAATCCCACCCGAGTTATATGGATCTTCCGGGTATCTCTGTTATTATTGGTGGGCTGTGGGTAGCAAACCTTTATTATTGGGGATGTAACCAGTACATCATTCAACGTGCCTTGGCGGCCAAGTCCATACGTGAAGCGCAGAATGGAATGTTATTCGCGGGGTTTATCAAGTTGTTGATTCCATTATTGGTTGTTATTCCGGGTATTGCGGCTTTTGCTTTGGATGCTCCGTTGGAAAAGTCGGATGAGGCTTACCCATGGTTGCTTGGCAATTTACTTCCTGTGGGTATAAAAGGTATTGCATTTGCAGCACTTACTGCGGCTATTGTCAGTTCGTTGGCTTCAATGATGAATAGCATATCCACCATTTTCACGATGGATATTTACCGCTCTTATATCCGTCCTAAGGCAGGGGAAGCTAATCTTGTACATATCGGACGTTGGGCCAGCTTCGTATCCCTGGTGATTGCTGTTGTGATAGCTCCTATGTTGTCTGGACTTGATCAGGCATTCCAGTATATTCAGGAATTTACGGGCTTTATCAGTCCTGGGGCATTGGCAATCTTTCTTGCAGGTTTCTTTTATCAGAGGGCTACTGCCAATGGGGCATTGGCAGCTGCTTTGGGAACCTTTATCTTTTCACTTCTGTTAAAGTTCCTTTGTCCGGGATTGCCTTGGATGGATAGAATGGGGATTGTCTTTCTGCTTTGCTGTGGATTGATTGTCATGCTGAAAAACCGTGCACAAATATCCCCTTCGGCACCCTTCGTCCGATGGCCGATATTCCGCACCAGTAGGCTCTTTAATATTTTGTCTTGCATTATTATAGCTGTTCTGATTTACTTCTACTATCTGTGGTGGTAAGGTTGAAGAACATTCTGTGATGAATCTAATATTTTTCTTTAAATCTAATAAATGTTTTATGTTATGAAAAATTATCTATTAGTAGTATTTGGGCTGCTATTCACTCTTGGATTATCAGCCCAGACAGTAAAAGTTGCCGGTAAGGTTTTAGATGAAAGTGGACAACCTTTGTTGGGTGTGAGCATTTTTGTGCAATCAAATAAAGCACACGGAACTGTTGCCGAATTGAATGGAAAATTTTCCATAGATGTAGCGGTGGGCGAAAAGTTGGTATTTTCGTATCTGGGATTTATGAATAAAACCATACTTGTCAGTAAAGCTGAATCTGATTTAGTTGTTGTTATGGAAGAGGACAGACAAGCGCTGGATGAAGTGGTTGTCATCGGTTATGGTACAGCAAAGAAGAAAGATATAACCGGCGCTATCTCTTCCGTATCGGCAGACAAACTGAAAGAGACTCCGGCTGTCAGTTTGAATCAGGCTCTTCAAGGTAAAAGTGCGGGTGTGCAGGTACAATTAAGTGATAATTCTCCTGGTGGTGGCGTAAATGTACTTATCCGTGGAAAAGGTTCCATCAATCAGTCTAATGCTCCAATATATGTTGTGGACGGCATTATAATGGAAGGTACATTGAATAATATCAATGTGAATGATATTGCTTCCATCGACATTCTGAAAGATGCCTCCGCTGCTGCAATCTATGGTTCGAGAGCAGCTAATGGCGTAGTGATTGTAACCACAAAGAAAGGGGAGGAAGGCAAAGCACGGGTATCGTTCAGTGCTAGAACCTCATTCCAAACACCCTCTAATTTGCCTAAAATGCTGACAGCGCAAGAATTGGCAGAAATTAGAATAGAAGGGAATGTGAACTCACAGATGGATGCGAAGTTTCTGGCTAATCCTCAAATGAGCATTGAAGAGTACCGTAGTGAATTTAATGCATTAAAACAGCAGTATGCGAAGGAATTGCCCTCTTCCATGTTTTCGGATATTGAAAGACAGACTCTGCTGGCAGGTGAGACCTATGATTGGTATGATCAGATATCACAAACCGGTATTGTACAGGATTATACTTTATCCTTGTCTGGAGGTACCAATAAAACAAATTATTATATCAGTGCGAATTATTATGACCAAAAAGGTATTATCCAAGGAACTGGACATCGCCGTTTTAGCTTTCGCGTGAATCTGGAACAGCAGATAAAGTCTTGGTTGAAAGTGGGTGTGAACTCAACGTATTATGATGGAAAAACCACGTACGGAGGAGCTAATATTGGAAATGGTTTGGGTGCCAACCCTATGTATCCTTTTGAAATAGATGGTGAGGCTCCTTTGGAACTGCCCTATTATACGAATCCAGGACAGAGTAATCCTGTACTGTCTAAGCAGATAGACAACGATGCAAAGTCCAGCCGTTTTTCTATGAATGCTTATCTGAAGATTGATTTTACAAAGGATTTGTTCTTGAAGAGCAGTGTGTCTTTGGATCAGGTGAATAATTTTGCAGGATATTTTGCTCCTTCCAATATCAAGCAAGGACAGAGTGTGAAAGGAGAGGCACAGATTAAGAATGACAGATGGACGGATATTATGCAGGAGAATTCATTGAATTATTCTAAATTATTCAAAGAAGTACACCGGATAAATGTAATGTTGGGTAATACGGTACAAGTAAACAACTATTTTGGCAATACCCAATACGGTAATGGTTTTGCAACCAATGTAATGGGATATAATAACATTAGTTCAGCATCAGAATTCCCGGCAGGTAGACAAAGCTCAAGTAAAACAAGGTGGGCATTGGCATCTTTTATTGGAAGATTGAATTATGCCTATAAGGATAACTATATTTTCACTTTTACAGGACGTTATGATGGTAATTCCCGTTATGCAGAAGGTCATAAGTGGGGGTTCTTCCCATCTGTAGCCGGTGCTTGGCGCATCTCCGGAGAGAAATTCATGAAAGAGGCTCATTGGATTGACGATTTGAAACTACGTGTTGGTTGGGGACAGTTGGGTAATAGTAATGTGGCGCTCTATTCGTCATTTACAAAGCTTTCTCCGGGGATTACGGTTGATTATCAAGGAAATTCTGTGAATACAATCCAGAATTCAGACCAGTTTATGGGTAATCAAGATCTGCGTTGGGAACGTCAGGAGCAAATTAATGCCGGTGTTGATTTGTCTGCTTTCAACAATCGTCTGCGGTTTACTTTGGATGTGTACAAAAAGAACAGCAAGGATTTGGTCTTGCAAACTCCTCTGCCGGTTACTACAGGTTATCTGAATATCTATTCCAATGTCGGTGAACTGGAAAATAAAGGTATTGAAATCTCTTTAGGAGGACGGATTATATCAACTAAAGATTTCTCATGGGATCTGGATGTAAATTGGGCGACGAACAAGAATAAACTAAAATCATTGTATGGAGGCATCAAGGAAAGGATGAACGATGCTTCCAATCCGTTGAATGCCGGTTGGTGGGTAGGAAAACCGTTGGGTACGATTTATACTTACCGTTATGAGGGCATTTGGCAGTGGGATGATGATAGAGCCTTGATGGATAAGATGAAAGATGGACGTGAAGGTGGTGACACTTATTATCCCGGTGAGAATAAGATTGCAGATTTGGATGAAGACGGACAGATTACGACAAATGATAGGGAGATTGTAGGCTATACGGATCCTAAGGGTTATGGAGGTATTTCTACAACCTTGACTTATAAGAATTGGACGCTGAATGCAATATTCAATTATGTGTATGGCAATGATGTCTTCAACCGGTCGTATCATGAATATACATTAGGTGCCGGATATGGAACTTTGAACATGTTTGATGATGAGTTGGACCGTTGGAGTGTAGACAATACAAATGGTTCTATACCCAGAGCCCATTCCAATAATTTGGACAGAATGCTGATATCCAGTAGACTGGTACAGAATGGTTCCTATTTGCGTATGAAGAATGTGACGCTAAATTATCAATTCCCTTCCAAATGGATTAGCAAAGCAGGGTTAAGTAATTTGAATATCTATGTCTCTGGTGAGAACCTGCTGACCTGGACCAAATTCAAAGGAGCTGATCCGGAATCTGTCGGTACAGGATATGATGAAACGTATCCGAATGCACGCTCTTTCACAGTGGGATTGAATGTTAGTTTTTAAGTTGTACTAGTAAAAAAAATGAAATATGAAAAAGATATATATATTGGCATTGGTGGGAGTGGTTGCCTTATCATCATGTGATCATTTCTTAAGAGAGGAACCGGAAGATTTTATGTCTGCTGAGTCTGAAACTGTGGATGAAGCTTTGATAGAGGCGGAAATACAAGGAGCTTATAAGGCTACGTTATGGTTTAAGAATGGGCGTCAGGGTTTTATCGGGATTTCCGGAACAGATGAGGCCAGAGGAAAAACTGTTGAAGTGAACTATTGGGCTGAACAAGGAGCTATAGACCGTTATAACACTTCATTGAATGCGGACAATTGGCTTACCAAATGGTTATGGGATTCCAGTTATTTTGGAATATCGCGTTCTAATACGGCAATAAAGGCTTGCCGTAGTTTTACGGGTAATACCGAGGAATGGAGACTTAGCAAGGAAGCGGAAGCACGTTTTGTACGTGCATTCGATTACTTCATGCTGGCACAGAATTTTGGTGGTGTTCCTTTGATAACCGAGGAGACCGCTCTTTCTGCCACTCCCAATTATCCTCGCGTTGATATAGCAGAAATTTATAGGTATATCATACAGGACCTGGAATTCTGCGAACAAAACTTGAAAACTGACTATCGGGTAGGGAGACCTACTGTCGGTACGGCCAAGGCAATGTTGATGAAAGTGTACATGTATGCTCCAGAGTCTATTGGGATACGAGACTACTCTAAAGCAAAACGCCTGTTTGAGGAAATAGAAGATTTGGGAGTGTACTCTTTACAGCCGTCTTATGCTGATTTGTTCAAACCGGAATTTGAGAATGGTGTAGAATCTGTATATGAATTCCAGTTTGAATATCCTGATGAACAGAACCAATTCCAATATTTCTGTGGTAGCCGTGCCCTTGACCAATTTACAGTAGGAGGAGGGTTTGGTATATTCCTACCGAGTGATAGATATCTAAGCTTGTTCGATGATGCTGACGAACGGTTTGATGCCAGTGTCCGGACAAAATTCTACGATAAAAACGGCAATCTGCTGACTTCGGCTGCCGATCCGGAATATATAGCTCCCCACTGCAAGAAATATGAAGATTATGACCGTGTAATGGATGCCGGAGCCAGTTCCAAAAATATTTATTTTATTCGGTATGCAGATTTGATACTACTGTATGCTGAGTGTCTTTTGGCAGACAATGATTTGGCTGGTGCTAAGAAACAGGTGGAGCGTGTACGAGACCGTGCGAAGGTCGCTACGCCAATTACTGCCTCAAACAAGCAAGAAATGCTCGATTTCATCTACGAAGAGCGTATGCGTGAATTGGGTATGGAAGGTTGGAGAAGAATGGACTTGATACGTCGTGGAGCAGATTATTTCGTAGAACAAGTTGACAAGTACAACCCCTTTGCAAAAGGGAATGTGCAGGCATATCATGCTTTCTATCCGATTCCGACCAATGAAATCAATATGAATGATGGAATAGGTCCGGAAGACCAAAACGAGGGATATAAATAAAATTATAAAGATACAAACTATGAACAGATTGTTGTTAGGATGGGCTTTTGTTGCATTTCTCTGTGGAAGCTGTACAGATAAGAATCGGGTTTCTGTGGACAATGACATTGTAAAGCTGGAATTTGATTTACAAAAAGGAACCTACAAGGGGATAGATATGGCGACGGGACAGACTTGTATTTATGATGCTTCCTGGCGGGTGGACGATTATACCTCTACGGATGCGGATTCTATCTATTATCAGATAGAGGCAATCCGGGATTCATTAGGCAAGGGGCAATCTATACAGATTGTTTCGGTAAAAAAGGGACAGCCGGATTTGGTGTTCAATTTTAATTTGTACGATAAGGAGCCTTTTGTCGTCATGTATGGAGGTGTTCGTAATCAGACATCTTCTGATGTGCAGATAAAGGAAATCTCACCGGTTGTAAATGCCCGTCTGTTTCAGGGAATAGATATCTCGAAGAATTTCAGACTCATAGACGGTGAAGGTGGAGGCTGTCCGACGTATGTTCGTGAAACCCCTTCCTTATTGTCACAAAACAATATGATACTCCATTTCGGGACAGATGATGATTTCCATTCTTTAGTAGCTGGAGGTGTTTCTTATAGTGAATTTGCTAAATATGCTCTGATGGGGGAAAAAGAACGGAGGAAAGCAGATTTGGAAAATCATCCGTTGGATGGTTTGCGTCTGGTATCCTATATGGACTTGGGAGAAGATGCCGTTGATGCGGATACTGTTCTGCCTTACGCGACGTTCTCTGCGGTAGCTCCCTACAAGTTTGAGGGGAATGTTGCTTACAAGGAAGCCAGAACTGTCGTATGGGCTGATAAGGAGATCGGAGTAAAGCTCCATAATTTGAAAAAGGATAAATCCTATGTTGTCGGTCTGTCATGGTGTGATGATGCAGATAGACGCAGACAAACTGTAAGCCTTAAATACGGGAATGAAGAGATTGCTTGTATTGAAAACTGCCGGCTTCCTTCTTTAAAGAATAATGAAGATGCGGAAATTGTGTATTTTGAAATTCCGGCAGCGGCCAATGTGCAGGAACCGCAATTATTGGTGAAGCAGGCTGGCGGTGACAATGTTATTATCAGTGAAGTCGTTATTTATGAGGGGAAACTCTCTGCGGATTGTTTGAATATTCCTCAGAAAGTTGAAATACCTGAGGCTGATTTTGAAGAGTGTACATTCAATCTATATGCCTCTGATGTTGTTGGTAAACGAGTGGATGCAAAATCCGGTTATATTGCCGAGAACGACAGATTCTATTTGGACTTCATTACAAGGAATCCGGTATACTCGGCTGAAAAGTATGCACAGACATTACGGACTCTACAACAAATAAAGCTGAATTATTACTATTTCCCGACAATTTGTATGTGGTATGCCATGATGCCAATTTATGGAGGAAATATTGTAATGGGAACAAATGACACTGTTGGTGCAGTAGAGGAAATGGAACGTGTAAAGTCGAGCGGATTCTTGAAATATACGACAATGGGTATTCGTTTGGTTCCTGATTGTTATGATGAGAACAATGAGAATGGCTGGTGGGATGATGAGCATTGGCGTCTGCATGGCAGTGGTCCGCAGGGAGAGGGTATGAAGTTGAAATCGGGACATTACCGTTCTCCTTATGATACTTCCAAAAAATGGGCGCAGGCGATTTTGGACTTAGGTGGTTTGCCGTTTACTTATTTCCAGACGGCTGTTCGTTCTAAAGATTATGCCGAAGCTTATCCGGAGCATATGCTTTTCAATGAGTCTTTCCATGAGATTGATACATTTGACTGGTTGAACAAGAATTATACGACTTATGATTTTACGGATGAGGGGTTTGTGGCGCATATGCGTGATGTATACCGTAATCTGCATGATGCTGGCATTACTGGTATGATGTTTGACTATCCATATACAGGATGGCCGGTTTATGGTGGAATGGACGACAAATACAGTACGGCGGCCAGTGCTTACCGTACGATTTTTAAGTTGGCTTCAGAAGGGTTGGGAGACGAGGCATACATTCATGAACGTAATTTGAAATATGGCTCTGATATAGCACTGGGATATGTCGCTTCCCAGCGTACTTGGGGAGATACGGATGTTATTACTCCGGAGATGGTTACCCGAAGTGGATTGCGATGGTATAAGAATCGTGTTGTGGTGAATTATGACATGGATGCTAAAAATCTGCTGAAGGCGCAACCGTCGGATTCGGAAGATGGAGTTAACAAGTTGTTGACAATGTCTTATGTAACCGCTTCCCGTCTGTTGTTGGCCAATAGCTTCGGTACATTGGATTCCGCTCATGTCTATAAGTTGTCACGCATCTATCCTTTCCATCAATTCGCTAGAAGTGCCCGTCCTTTGGATGCTTTTACTGCTGATTATCCAAGGGTGTATGGGATGAAGCTCACAGACAAGTGGAGCTCGCTGACGTTTTTCAATGAAGATGAGGAACACTCACAGAAGATTGCTGTCAGGCTTTCGGGAATAGAAGGACGTGGTGGTGCTGGTTTGCAAGCTGACAAGCGGTATTATGTCTATGATTTTTGGAATGATAGACTGATTGGTATTTTCAAAGGTAGTGATGTGCTGGAGCAGGAACTGCGTAAAGGAGAAGCCCGACAGATGGCTGTCCGTGAAATGGAGAGTAATCCTCAGGTGCTGTCTACCGACAGACATCTGTTACAAGGTTTACTGGAGCTTTCTGAGGTTTCCTGGAATGAGGAAACAAAGGAACTGGCTGGTTATGCAGAGTTGGTTGCTGGTGAACCTATGCGTATTGCCATAGCGAGTAATGGCTGGAATCCCCAATCGTGCAGCGTTTCCGATGCTGAAGTAAAATGTTCTTCGGAGAAAAATTCTGAGGATATTGTGAAACTTTCTTTGGAGAGTGCGCGTGGTGGAAAGGTCTTTTGGAAGTTCTCTTTCAAGAAATGACCGCAACATTTATAAATAGGATAAATAAGAGACATAAAGTATGAAATATACTGCACTTATCTATGGGTTACTGTTATTCCTATGTTCCGCATGCGGACAAAAAACAGAAGTTACTTCACCTGACGGCAAAAACAAGTTGGTATTGATGTTGGATGAATCCGGTTCATTGTATTATCAGATTTTTTCCGGCAAAAATGAAGTTGTCCATAAATCGCTGATGGGAATTGAATCTGAGAATGAAAGATATAGTTTCAATAGGGGATTGGTATATATAGACCAAGTAGGTAGGAGCATAAACGAAACATATACCTTGCCGGTAGGTAAACGCTCGAAATATGTGAACAAGGCCAATGAGAATACCTTCGTCTATCGGAATGCAGATGATCGGTTACTGAAGGTCATTTGTCGTGCCTATGATGATGGAGTGGCATTCCGTTATGAACTGGACAATCAGGAATCGTTGACCATCCGACATGAGCTGACAGAGTGTAATTTGTCAGCAGGTACCCATACTTGGATGATGGACTGGATTAAGGACTATGAGAATTTCTATCCGGAACGCGTACTTGATACCATTACCCGGCCTGCTGAATTCCTATTTCCTGTTTTGACCTTGCAGGATGAGCAGTGGATGCTGATGACGGAAGCCGAAGTGTATTCAATACCTGCCATGCATTTGTCGAAAGAGCCGGAATCTACTGTACTCCGTTATGAATATGCACACGAAGATTCTGTGTTTACGGTTGATGCCGCTTTCAAGACTTCATGGAAGACTTTTATTATGGGACGGAATTTGGGTGATGTCGTGGAGTCTTCGTTGGTAGAGAATTTGAATCCGTCTGCGGACTTTTCTGATATGGACTGGATAAAGCCTGGTGTCGCTGCCTTCCCATGGTGGGGAAACTATTTGGCAAACAGTTATATAGACACTCTGAAAATGTATGTCGATTTGGCTGCCGAGATGAAATGGGAGTGGTTGGAGTTCGATGTTTCCTTGATTAACACCCCATTTCATTCCTCAAAGGAATGGGAGGACGTTACTTGGATACCGGAACTGACAGCTTATGCCAAAGAAAAGAACATACGTGTGTATGGTTGGGATGAAATAAAGGTATTGGACAACAAGGCTGGCCGGGACTTTGTTTTTGACCGTTACAAGGAGATGGGATTGGACGGGATAAAGATTGACTATATTGATTCGGATTCGAAATATGCAATGATGTTTCGTGATACGGCTTGTGCCGAAGCTGCCAAACGTAAGATGATGGTGAGTTTCCATGGGGAGACTTTACCCAGGGGACATCGGAGGCGTTACCCCAACATCATGACGAATGAAGGTGTGCGCGGAGCTGAATATTATACATTCAAGGGTGCCCGTTGCCCCGATAGCCGACACAATTGTACTCTGCCTTTCACACGTAATGTGGTCGGTTCTATGGACTATACCCCCGTAACCTTCACCATTCGTGACGAAAATCCTCGTACAACAACGTATGCGCATGAATTGGCTCTGGCGTTTGCATTTGAGTCCGGATGGGTCTGCATGGCAGACCGGCCGGATGCTTATTTGAACTCTCCCGCCCGCCCTTTACTTGAGAAGATTGAGGCTGCTTGGGACGATATCCGTTTTATAGACGGCTATCCTGGTGAGTACTTCTGTGTGGCTCGTTGTAAAGCCGGAAAATGGTTTGTTGCAGGAATAAACAGTGAACAAGGGCGTAAGATTAAGGTACCTTTGTCTTTCTTGGGGGCAGGAGAGCATACCATTACTTTATATGCTGATAAGGAAGGGAATGAATTGCACGATGTGCGGATTGAAACTTTTTCGGAGATGAGTGAGAAAGATACGATGGAGATTGATGTATTGCCTCACGGAGGTTTTGTACTGGATATTGATTAAAACAGTAGCTATATGATATTGAAAAAATTATTTGTGACATTCCTTGCGCTTGTTGTGTGGGGGCTTCAAGGGAATGCTGATGAAATTCCACGGAAAGAGTATCCTCGTCCCCAGTTTGAACGTAAAGCATGGCTCAACTTGAATGGGGAATGGGATTATACTTTTGATTTTACGAACATCGGAATGGAAAAAGGCTTTCATAAAGCTACTGCCTTTGATGGCAAGATTACTGTTCCTTTCCCGCCGGAAAGTAAATTGTCCGGAGTAGGATACAAAGACTTTATTAATCATATCTGGTATCATCGAACTATACAGAGGCCAGAGGAATGGGCTGGAAAGAAAGTTATGCTGAATTTTGGTGCTGTCTATTTTAATTCGGAGGTTTATTTGGATGGGATATTGGTTGGAAGACATTTTGGAGGCAGTTCTTCTTTTAGCTTTGATATTACCAGATTTGTGGAGGATGGACTGGAACACCATTTGACAGTACGTGCAAGCAGTGACCTGAGGTCTACCATGCAAAGTGCCGGTAAGCAGAGTCTTTTATTGAACTCCCATGGCTGTCAATATACACGTACTACCGGAATTTGGCAGACAGTATGGCTGGAAGCCGTGGCACCGACAGGATTACAGTCTGTCCATGTGCTTACAGATATAGACCAGAAACAGCTGGTTATCCACCCTCGTTTTTATATAGAAAACTCTGGGCATATGTTGCGGATTGCCTTGCAGGAAGGTAGAAAGGCAGTTGGGACGGTATGTGTAAAAGCCGCCAATAGTTCAGTAGCTGTATTCTCTCTGAAGAATGTTAAACTATGGTCTCCGGAATCGCCTTTCTTGTACGACGTCGTGTATCAGGTACTGGATAGAGATGGAACAGTGGTGGACGAGGTGGTGTCTTATGTAGGAATGAGGAAAGTCCATATTGAAGGGAACCGAATTTATCTCAATAATGAGCCTTGTTATCAGCGTTTGGTTCTCGACCAGGGTTTTTACCCGGATGGAATTTGGACAGCACCTTCAGACGAGGCATTGAAGAATGATATAGAATTGTCATTGGCGGCAGGTTTCAATGGAGCCCGTCTGCATCAGAAAGCTTTTGAAGAACGCTTTTATTATTGGGCTGATAAATTGGGATATATTACCTGGGGAGAGGCACCGAGTTGTGGCATGGATGCAAACAGCGTTGAGGTTGCACGCAATTTTCTGCAAGAATGGTCGGAACTCGTCTTGCGTGACCGCAATCATCCTTCTTTGTTAATTTGGACTCCGATGAATGAGGAATGGTGGCCTGACCATATACAGTATCCGCGTTTTACAACAGATTTATACGATTTGACTAAGGCATTGGACCCTACCCGTCCGGTGAATGATGCCAGTGGAGGCTGTCATATAAAGACGGATATTTGGACCGTACATAGTTATGAACAAGACCCGGAGGCATTGAAGAATTTGCTATATAAGGATGGAAAGTTCTTTCAGACGCCTAATAATCCGCAAGGTGTACAGCCGGAAAACGTCGGATTTAACGGGCTTGCAGTAAATAGTCCTTATCCTTTTCCGCAATATGATGGTAAAATGCCTTACTTGATTGACGAGGTAGGAGGTATCAAGTGGGTAGAAGCAAAGGATAAAAGTAATTCGGACAGTTCTTGGGGGTATAGCACTCCGCCTGCAACTCAAGAGGAGTTTCTACAACGTCTTGAAGGGCAGATAGATGCTATATTGAGTTTAAAAGAACATGTTTGGGGATATTGTTATACGCAGTTGACTGATGTGGAGCAGGAGCAGAATGGAATCTTCTTCTACGATCGTAGGCCAAAATTTGATTTGAAGCTTATTTCCTGTATATTCTCTAAAACTCCTCAGAAATAGAGTTATGCACAAGTTGCTTCCACACTTCCACCCATTCTCTGTATCCCTTTATTCATAGGGGTTGCGGATGCTGTGGAAGCAACTTTTGCTTCCACCTTAAATTTACGCCATATAATCTATTAATATCTTGTAGTACAATAAATTAATAGGATATGGAGCGATTTGCCAATATCGTGTAAACAAGCTATTGGTTTCCTGCAAACACGGTATTAACTTCGTAAAAGCCCGTGCGATAATAGGTGGAAGTCAGGTTTTTGGTATGGATAAGATAGGTATTCAGTATAGGCAAGCTATGCATATGAGAGCTGTTTAACGGCCGTGAGGCGTTCGCCTAACGGCCATAAAGCACCTTGTTGACGGTCGTTAGCAGAGCGTCTCACGGCCGTTGGGCGCTGATAAACTAACATATCAGCAAGAAGGAAGGCTTATGTGAAAGGAAAGGAGCGCAGGCTTACAATGTTTTGAATGAGGGAGTAGCAGTAGAGTATCGCATGGTGTGTATGCCTACTGTGTATATCACTAAAAAAGGGAAACCGACATTGTCAGTTTCCCTTTTTTATTTCGAAATAGGAGTCTGGAATTAACCGTTAACTCTTTTTTCTTTGATTCTTGCTTTCTTACCGGTAAGAGCGCGCAGGTAGTACAGTTTAGCGCGACGAACTTTACCCACCTTGTTCACTTCGATGCTGTCGATAGCCGGTGATTCAATCGGGAAAATACGTTCTACGC
This sequence comes from Bacteroides sp. AF20-13LB, assembly GCF_003603065.1. Lineage (NCBI taxonomy): Bacteria > Pseudomonadati > Bacteroidota > Bacteroidia > Bacteroidales > Bacteroidaceae > Bacteroides > Bacteroides sp. AF20-13LB. Next base: position 96,621 of record NZ_QTMH01000001.1, on the reverse strand, counting down.
CTATGGTTCCTGACATCTTACGTACTGTAAAACGCTTCTTGTCTCCATGTCCGGCAATCTTGATAACAACACCACGGTACAGCTGTACACGTTCCTTGTTACCCTCGACAATACGATATGCTACTGTTACAGTGTCACCTGCCTTGAAGCTCGGGTGCTGTTTTCCGGTAGCAAATGCTTCTTCTGCAATTTTAATTAAATCCATTGTTTTTATTATTAAATTGTTTCATCGTTACAACGCAACATACCAGGCTTCTCTCTTGGTGTCCTGACAGCGATTGCGCGAAAGCGGTGCAAAGGAACGAATTATTTGCCAGATACACAAGTGCTTCAAGCTTTTTTTCGCCAGTTGGGATGATTTTTGAGCGTTTCATTCTGCTAAACGCAAGTCTAAATAATCGGTTAATTGTGTGGCTCAGTCGCAAAAGAAAAGTATATTTGTAGCAATTTAAAACTAAATGAATATGAAGAAACAAACTTTCAGTCTCCTTGCGGGGGCAGTGTTGGCGGTTGCACTTCTATTGGTTTCCTGCCATTCTTCCTACGAAGTGACCAAGGTAGAGGGAGGCAGAATTCCCATGAACTCTGTCTGGGATGCCGAGCCGGATGCCGAAGCCGTGGCTCTGCTGGCGCCTTACAAGGCCCGGATGGACAGCGTTATGTATCATGTGGTGGGAACCGCAGAAATGTCGATGGACAGATTCCGGCCCGAAAGCCTTTTATCCAATCTGATTGCAGATGTACTGCGTGAGGCTGCGGTGGAAGTGCTGGGCAAACCGGCCGATATGGGGCTAATCAATATCGGTGGAATCCGGAATTCCCTGACGGAAGGAGATATCACTACCGAAAACATCTATGAGATATTGCCTTTTGAGAATTCGCTCTGTGTGCTGACGATGAAAGGCTCTGCCATGAAGCACTTGTTTGAAAACATTGCGGTGAGACTTGGTGAAGGGGTGAGTGGTATACAGTTGGAAATCAGCAAGGATGGCAAGCTGCTCCAGGCTTCCATTGTCGGCAAGCCGGTGGAGGATGACCGTGACTATACGGTTGCCACGATTGATTATCTGGCTGATGGAAACGATGGAATGACGGCTTTCCTGCAGGCGGATAAAAGGGAGTGCCCGGATGGGGCTACACTGCGTGGTCTGTTCATGAAGTATGTGGAGAAGCAGACGGCAGCCGGCAAGAAGGTGACTTCGCGCATGGAGGGAAGAGTGGTCGTTAAAGAGTAAGCATTAAAAAAACAGAAGTTCTATGAAACATATGTATTCCTTGGCAGCCCTGCTGCTTTTCATGCTCCCCGCATCGGCACAGCAAGAGGGGCGTGTCATTACTGAAGAACCCCTTTGCCTGGTGTCCGCCGATTCTGTATCGTCCGGCCAATCCGGAAAACAACTGTTTATCCTGCACACCAGCGATACGCACAGCCGTATAGAACCCATCAGCGCCGAGGCTGCCGACGAGTATGCCGGGATGGGCGGTGTGGTGCGCCGTGCCGGTTTTGTAAAGCAGTTTCGCGGCAAGCATCCGGATATGTTGCTGCTGGATTGCGGAGACATCTCGCAAGGTACCCCTTATTATAACTTTTTCAAAGGCGAGCTGGAGGTCAAGATGATGAACCTCATGGGCTATGATGCCATGACGATAGGTAATCATGAATTTGATTTCGGACTTGAGAATATGGCGGAATTGTTCCGTATGGCGGATTTTCCCGTGGTCTGTTCCAATTATGACGTGACGGGTACGGTACTCGAAGGGCTGGTGAAGCCTTATATCACCTTGGTGCGCGAAGGGGTGAAAATCGGAATCTTCGGCCTGGCCCCCAAGATGGAAGGGCTGGTGCAGGCGGATAAATGCATAGGCATTGTCTACAACGACCCGATAAAGGTGGCCCAAGAAATGACAGACCTTCTCAGGGAGAAGGAGAATTGCGAGGTTGTGATTTGCATGTCTCATTTGGGTATCCGCAGTGCAAATCCCGAAGGCGCTTCCGACGAGAACCTGGTAGGCAAGACGCGTGGCATTGATGTCATTTTGGGAGGACATTCGCATACTTTTATGGAAAAGCCTGCCGTTTATCTGAATGCGGACGGCAAGAGCGTTCCCGTGCTGCACACCGGAAAGAGTGGCATCTACGTAGGAGAAATGGTACTTACTTTAACTGAAAAATAGCATGATGAAAAGACTCACCCTCCTTTTATGGGTTGCAGGATTGTTTATATTGGGATTATCTTCACTTCACGCCCAGACGGGAGGCCCGTTTCTTCCTTCGGCTGCAGACAACCGGTGCCGGCAATGGGTGGACTCCGTGTTGTCAGGTCTGAATGTACACGAAAAAGTGGGGCAGCTCATCGTTGCCACCATTCCGGCCAGAGCAGACAAGGCCACGAAAAAGCAGATGCGCGAGCTGGTAAAGAAATACAAGGTCGGTGGCTTGCTGTTTTCCGAAGGTACTCCGGAAGAGCAGGCTATCTTGACCAATATGGCCCGGAAGGATGCCAAGATTCCCGTTATGGTTACTTTCGATGGAGAGTGGGGACTGTCAATGAGGCTGAAAGGCGCTCCGGACTATCCCCGTAATGCCGCCTTGGGATGTATCGAGGACAATGGCCTGATTGAAGAATATGGACGTGAGGTGGCCCGCCAGTTCCGCGAATTGGGGGTACACGTCAATTTTGCACCCGATGCGGATGTCAATACGAATCCGCTGAACCCGGTGATACACGTACGCTCCTTTGGCGAGAACCCGCAGCGGGTGGCGGAAAAGGTGGTGGCATACAGCCGTGGGCTCGAAAGCGGGGGCATACTTTCCGTTTGCAAGCATTTCCCCGGGCATGGCGATACGGATGTGGATTCTCATAAGGCGCTTCCCGCCTTGCACTACGACCGTGCACGCCTGGACAGTGTGGAACTTTATCCCTTCAAGGAAATGGTACGTGCCGGATTGGGGGGTGTCATGGTAGGCCATCTGCAAGTGCAGGCGCTGGACCCGGACGGGGTGACTCCTTCTTCCTTGTCGCGGAATGTGGTGACCGGGCTGTTGAAGGATGAACTCGGCTTTAAAGGGCTGGTGTTTACCGATGCCTTGGACATGAAGGGTGTGTCTGCCATTCCGCAGGTAACTACCAAAGCGCTGCTGGCGGGAAATGATATGGTGCTGGTACAGTTCAATACGAAGAATGCGGTGCAGGAGCTGGTAGATGCAGTGGAGTCGGGACAACTGAGTAAGGACGAACTTGATGCCAAGTGCCGCAAGGTATTGATGTACAAGTATATGCTTGGCTTGAGAAACCGCCAGCCGCAACTTCGGGTCAGCGGAATGAGCTATCGCATCAATACGGAGGAAGCGCAGGCGTTGGCTGCCAAGTTGCGCCGTTCGGCAGTGACTGTATTGAACAATTATTTCGATGTCCTCCCGCTGGCACCGGTGGAAGGTGATATTGCCGTGCTCAGCATCGGAGAGAAGGAGGCAGATGCTCCCTTTGTGGAAGCTATGAAAAAGAATGCAGGCATCAGCCATTTCCACTTGCCTTGGAATGCCGATGAGGCTCTCTGGCAGGAAGTGCAGGGGCAGTTGGCTGCTTTCCGTCGCGTGGTTATCAGCATCACCGGTTCGGCTTATGTCAGCGACCGTGATGTGGCCTTTCTGGAAGGCTTGAACCTGCGTGCTCCGCTGGTCTATACTTTTTTTACCTCTTACCGTACATTGCAACCTCTGATGCCCGCACTTGCCAAATCTAGCGCTGTGGTGCTGGCACATTCGGCAGAGACGGATTTGCAGCAATACGTGGTTGATGTTCTTTTTGCCAAAAAGCCGGCCAGTGGCAGAATGTCGATGAGTATCGGTAAACTGTTTCCAGCGGGAACGGGCTGTATGATTGAACCGGGCATGAAACCGGGGAAGACTGTTCCGGAAGATTACGGCATGAAATCGTATGTGCTGCAAAGTATCGATGCCGTTGCCCGGAAGGGACTGGAAGCGGGAGCTTATCCCGGTTGCCGCGTGCTGGTGTGGAAAGACGGACTGCCGGTATATGACAAAGGCTTCGGAACCCACTCTGATAAGGATACCACTACTGTCCGTTCTTCGGACCTTTTTGATTTGGCTTCGCTGACCAAGACTACGGCTACGTTGCTTGCCGTCATGAAACTGTATGATGAGGGCAAGATAAAACTGGATGACAAGGTTTCCGCTTATCTGCCCTTCTTGCGCAATGGCAACAAGCGGAACATTACCATCCGCGAACTTTTGTTCCACGAATCGGGGCTTCCTCCCTATATCCGCTTCTACCTGGACATCATAGACCCGAATTCGGTACACGGTCCGTACTCCCAGAGTTGGGTGGACGAGTGGCATCGTACGCAGGTAAGCGAGCATAGCTATTATTGTTCCGATTTTAAGTTCCGGAAAGGGATGGTGTCCGACAAGAATACACCGGCCTATACTCTGCACATGGCAGATGGCATGTGGCTGAACAAGAGTTTCAAGAATTCTATCCTTCAGCGGATAGCCAAGTGCGAGTTGGATGGTAAACGTTATGTTTACAGCGACCTTGGCTTCGTGTTGCTGCAGCAGGTGGTGGAGAAGGTGACGGAGCTGCCGATGGATTTGTACCTTGCCCGTGAGTTCTATGCCCCGATGGGATTGCAACGTACTATGTTTCTGCCTTTGACGAAGTTCACCAAAGCGGAAATCATGCCCACGGCATCCAATGACTTCCTGCGTCGCCAGGATATATGCGGATATGTGCATGACGAGACTGCTGCCTGCATGGGTGGGGTGTCCGGTAATGCAGGACTTTTCTCTACGGCCGAAGAGGTGGCAAAGGTTTATCAAATGTTGCTGAACGGCGGTGAATTCAATGGCAAGCGTTTCTTGAGTGAGGCAACCTGCCGTTTGTTTACGACGGAGAAATCTGCCATCAGCCGTCGCGGTCTGGGATTCGACAAGCCGGATGTATCCATTGTGAAGCGCAGCCCTTGTGCTCCTTCCGCTCCGGAAGCGGTATATGGACATACCGGATTTACCGGTACTTGTGCTTGGGTGGACCCGGAAAACAAGACGGTGTATGTATTCCTCAGCAACCGCTTGTGCCCCAATGTATGGAACACGAAACTGGGTGACATGAATATAAGAAGAGATATCCAGGAATTGATTTATAAAAGTATTATTCCGCAAATCCCCTGAAAACAATCTATCTATAAGGAATGAAGAGAATATACCTGCTTGCCTATATCACTATATTGTGTTGTCTTTGTCCGCTTCTGAAAGCGCAGCTTGGCCCGATGCCGTTTACTCCGGTGCCGCCGAACGCCCCTTCGCTTGTACGCCTCTTGAACAGTGACGTGCGGTGCAGGCAGTGGGTGGATTCCGTCATGCAGCGTCTGACTTTGAAAGAACGCATCGGACAACTGTTCATCTATACGATTGCCCCCCGGCAGGACAAGGCCAACAAGGAACTGCTGCGTAAGGTGGTGGAGGACTATAAGGTAGGCGGTCTGTTATTCTCCGGCGGATTGATGCAGAACCAGGTGATGTTGACCAATGAGGCGCAGCGGATGGCGGAAGTTCCGCTGATGATTACCTTTGATGGTGAATGGGGACTGGCTATGCGCCTTCGCGGTACTCCGAACTTTCCGCGAAACATGGTGCTGGGCTGCATACAGAACGATACACTGATTTATGAATATGGGCGCGAGGTGGCCCGCCAATGCCGTGAACTGGGGGTGCAAGTGAATTTTGCTCCTGTAGCGGATGTGAATATCAATCCCAAGAATCCGGTTATCAATACCCGTTCCTTCGGTGAAAGTCCGTTCAATGTGGCGAACAAGGTTGTTGCCTACTCCAAAGGGTTGGAGGATGGTGGTGTGCTTTCTGTCAGCAAGCACTTTCCGGGGCATGGGGATACGGATGTGGATTCTCATAAGGCGTTGCCCGTGCTGCCTTTTACCCGTGCCCGTCTGGACAGTATAGAGCTTTATCCTTTCAGAAAAGCCATTCGTGCCGGACTGGGAGGTATGATGGTGGGGCACTTGGAGGTGCCTGCCATAGAGCCGCAAAAGGGGCTCCCGTCTTCGCTTTCGCGTAAGGTAGTTTCCGGTCTGTTGGTGAATGACCTCGGCTTTCAGGGGCTTGTCTTTACGGATGCCCTTGCTATGAAAGGGGTATCGGGCAATGAAAGCATCTGTTTGCAGGCGCTGAAAGCCGGCAATGATTTGCTGCTTGTCCCCCGGCGCATTAAGGAAGAAGTGGAGGCTGTGCTTGCCGCTGTGAAAAAAGGGGAGCTGACAGAGAAAGAGATAGAGGCGAAATGCCGTAAAGTGCTGAAATATAAATATGCCCTTGGGTTGGAAAAGAAACCCCGTGTACAGCTTTCAGGTTTGGGGACCCGCATCAATACTCCGAAAACGCGTGATTTGATGCGCCGGTTGAACTTGGCGGCCATCACTGTGCTGGATAACCGGGACGAGGTACTTCCGCTGGACCCTTCCATCGGTGAAGTTGCCGTGCTCAATGTGGGAGAAGCGCAGGAAATCCAGCCGTTCCTCAAGGAACTGTCGCAGTATACCCGTCCTGTGGAGTTCCGTTTGGGCAAGAATCTGCCGGAGGCTGACGGGAACCGTTTGAGAAATGCGCTGGCCAAGTACAAACGTATTCTGGTTTGTGTCACCGAACACCGTTTGACGCCCTATCAGAATTTCTTTGCAAAGTTCGCTCCTGACGTACCGGTGGTTTATCTGTTCTTTATTCCCGGCAAGCAGGTATTGCAGATAAAACAAGGGGACGCTGCTGCTGAAGCGGTGATTTTGGCACACTCCTCCAACGGGGAGGTACAGCGGCAGGTTGCCCGGATTGTTTATGGCAGTGCTTGTTCAGAGGGACGCTTGTCTGCCAGTATCGGTAGCCGGTTTGCTGCCGGTGCGGGAGTGACGCTGACTCCTCAAAGTACCCCCCGCTTTGTGCCCGAAGAGCATGGTATGAATTCCCGTCTGCTGGCTGAAATAGACAAGATAGCCGAAGAAGGCATTCGTGAAGGGGCTTACCCCGGTTGCCAGGTAGTGGTGCTGAAGGATGGCAGGGAGATGTATAATAAAGCTTTCGGTACCCACGTCTGGAACAAGACCGGAAGTAAGGCGCTTCCCGTGAAGAAAACGGATGTGTACGACATCGCCTCGCTGACAAAGACCACGGCCACACTGCTTGCTGTGATGAAGTTGTACGATGGCGGACGTCTCAGCCTTACAGACCGGGTGTCAACCTATCTGCCTTTCCTACAGGATACGGACAAGAAGAATATTACGGTACGCGAACTGCTGATGCATGAATCCGGTCTGCCTTCTACCTTGCTATTCTATCAGGAAGCGATTGATGAAGAGAGCTACACCGGCACTTTGTTCAAGGCACGTCCCGATGCCCGGCATTCTGCACGCATCGGACGGCAGACTTGGGCGAACCCTAAGTTCCGCTTCCGCCAGGGACTGACGTCGAAGGTGCAGACACCGGAACATACAATGCAAGTGTCCGACAGCCTTTGGCTGAACCGTTCCTTCAAGCAAGAGTACTTGCAGAAGATTGTGGATACTCCGCTTAGAGATAAACGTTACCGTTATAGTTGTGTGGGCTTTATTTTGTTGCAGCAGTTGGTCGAGGCGCGCACCGGCATGTCTATGGACGAATATTTGGCCAAGGAATTCTATACTCCGATGGGATTGGAGCGTACGGGGTATCTTCCTCTGCGCTTCTTGAAGAAGGAAGATATTGTACCTTCATCAACAGATCCTTTCTTGCGTAAGACTACCTTGCAAGGATTTGTACATGATGAATCTGCAGCTTTTCAGGGCGGCGTTTCCGGTAATGCCGGGCTGTTTTCCACTGCCGAAGAAGTGGCAAAAGTCTATCAGATGTTGCTGAATGGGGGTGAGCTGGACGGTAAGCGCTATTTGAGCAAGGAGACTTGCAGGGTATTTACTACCACCGTCTCAAGGATAAGCCGCCGGGGGCTGGGATTTGATAAGCCCGACCAGCGTAATCCCCAGAAGAGTCCCTGCGCAGAGTCTGCCCCTGCTTCTGTCTACGGCCATACCGGTTTCACGGGCACTTGCGCCTGGACAGACCCGGAGAATGGCTTGGTTTATGTCTTTTTGAGCAACCGCACCTATCCGGATGTGTGGAATAACAAGTTGATGAGGCTGGATATAAGGACGGGGATTCAGGAGGCTGTATATAAGGCGATGCTGGGAGGAAAAAAATAACTGGTACAATTAAAAAGAGCCTCCCTTGCTCACGCAGGAAAGGCTCTTTTCTTCTTCAATTTTGAAACAATTAAATTCTATCTGTTAAGCTTTAAGTGTGTGTCTTATCAGAACGCAATACCTACGCGCAGACCGAAATTGCTCAAACCGTCTACGCTGTACGTAAAGAGGTCACCTTTGTTCGTACCGTAGCTGTAATAGGCTGCGAAATGCAAGCCCGGTCCATAAGCCCAAGGATACACATTGAAACCAATTTCAGGAGATACATAGAAACCCCATGTATCTTTGTTAGCTTCGAATACGTTGAAAGTTGACTTCAACTGTGCATATTCAGCACCCAGTTTTACACCGGCATACGGCTGGAATGCACCTCCACGGTTCCATACATAGCGGGAGGCCAGACCGAAAGGCAACTGGAATGCAGTGTGCTGCTGGTCGGTATTCAGACTGCCGCCTTCGCCTACGGGAAGTGTCTGGCGACCGAAATACTCATGGTTGCTATGGTAGTTCAAGAAAGCTCCCAATGCAAAATTGTCTGTCAGGAAGTAACCGCCTTCAAAATTCATACCCCAGCCGCTTGATTTGTCGGCGAAGTTGTTGCTGAGGGGAAAGTTATATTGCCAGTCGATATTGGCATAACCGTTATCGGTCATCTGTGCCTTCGTCGGTAGGGCGAAGACGAGAGCAAGAGCGGCAACCGCAAGTACTCTCAAGGAAAGATATTTTATTGTTTTCATACTTTGTTCTTGTTTTTTGGTTCAATGGCAACTTCCCAGTCCGGAAAGGATGCTGCCGTATTATTCTTGTTACCTTAATATTGGGTAACCCGTCATTTGTCACTTATAGCTCGTAGCTTGTCACTACTTGTTAGTCAGGTAAGTTGATTGAGTGAAAGCTTGGTTCACACCTTGCACGGCAAGTTTGGTATTGACAGAAGTAGAACCACTCAGCAAGCCGCTCATATAGCTGGTCCACAGAACAGGAAGTTTCTCGCTCTGGCCTTGCGGCGCCTCCAGATTCAACAATTCGCTGATAAAGGAACCGGTGCTGTAGGAATAGTTCACGGCATAGGGATAATACCATCCGCCCCAGTTGCCCCAGTAAGGAGCATCCCAGTAGCCTGGATAGTTCCACCACCATTCGGGACGTCCGTAGTCGGTGAAGTAATAGGTACTTCTGACATAGCTTACCTGCAAGCCAAGGTCGGCTTCTTCCCGGTCCTCCACACGGGTGTAGCCGCGGCTGTTCATGTTAGCAACATAAGCGCTGAGAATTTCCTGGGCATTCTCATCTTTCCAGTATTCGGCGTTTTCCTTATCACCGATAACCAGAATGCTGTCCGGCAAGTAATAAGTTTCGAAGGTTTTGAAATCCGCCTTCTTGTCATAGTTGGTATAAACCAGATAATTATTGTCCAGCTTATCCATGTCAGGGTCTTTTTCGCAAGATGCAAGCGTCACTGCAAAGACCGCTAATAATAGGGGAATAAATTTCTTCATACTTTTATAATTGTTTAGGTTTAATATAAATTCCTGCCCTATGGTACCTTAGGCTTTTGTGAGAAAAAACAAGATAGGATATAAAAGGTTCACGTAGAGGTATGTTAAAAGTGATAAAGGAATAGGGTGACAGCACTTTTAACGTAACTGTCACCCTATTGCACTTATCATGTCATTATTTTATCACCCTATCATCTTTTCCATATCCGTGCTGTCCATCCTCCTCCGGGTGCCATGTGTATGTTCAGCTTGTCCCCCGAGGTCACGGTGCGTACTTCTTTTTTGTAGTCGGTTGCTTCCCGGTCGGCATTGATGCCGTCGGAAAAGATTTCGGCTTCGTAACTTCCTTCTCCAAGGAAGGAAAGGTCGATGGTACAGTCGCGTGGTGTCCAGTCGGTCATGGAGGCGATGTACCAGACGTCTCCCTTGCGGCGTGCCAGTGTAAGGTATTCGCCTACTTCACCGTCCAGTGCCACGGTCTCGTCGAAAACGGTAGGCACTTTGGCAATGAAGTCCGTGCATTCCTGCTCCTTCATATATTTGCTGGGGCTGTCGGCAAGCATTTGCAGCGGGGCTTCGAAGAGGGTGTATATCGCCATCTGGTGGACGCGCGTACCCTGGCTCATCGGATGGTCGTTGACGGCACGGAAGGTTTCGCGGGTTGCGTTCATCATGGCTCCCGGTGTGTAGTCCATCGGACCTATAAGCATGCGCAGGTAGGGAGCAGTCACGTCATAGCGCGGGAAGTTGTGGAGGGGGGCTCCGTTCACTATCGGTTCCCATTTGGCGTTCTCCAGTCCCTTTACACCTTCAAAGTTTAGGACGTTGGGATAGGTGCGCTGTATACCGTATGGCTTGAGTCCATGCAGGTCTAATACCAGGCGGTGCTCGGCGGCGCAGGCTACAATGCGTTCTACGGACTGTACTAGTGGCTGGTCGTCACGGTCGAAGAAGTCTATCTTGAAGCCTTTGATACCCATCTGTGCATAGTGGCTGAATGCGGCTTCCGTATCTTTGGCAGAATTTCGCCAGCTTGCCCAGAGAATGATGCCGACGCCCTTCTGGTTTCCGTAGGCTACCAGTTCCTTTAAATCGATATCCGGATTCAGGTCTTTCAATAAGGATTCGTTTCCGCTCCAGCCGTCATCGATGATGATATATTCCAGGTTGTTGTCGGCGGCAAAGTCGATGAATGCCTTATAAGTCGGGGTGTTCATGCCGGCTTTGAAGTCTACTCCAGTCAAGTTGCAGGTGTTCCACCAGTCCCAAGCCACTTTGCCGGGTTTAATCCAGGAAATGTCTTTGATGCGGCAGGCGGGGGCAAGACGCTGTGCCATGTCGTTGTCGGCAAGCTGCGTGTCCTTTTCGGTGACGAGTATCACACGCCAGGGGAGCTCCTGCTTGGCACAACGGGCGATGTAGTCTGCACGCTTGGTCGGTATCAGGTTCAGCCGGTTGTGTCCGCCGATTATTTCTTCCAGCGGATAGGGGGCAAATGCTGCCTGCACTCCTTGACGTGTCTGAGGATTTACAGTGAGGAACATGCCGGGATAGTTTTCCAATCCGGCTTCCATGATAACGGCTTTCTTTCCTCCGTCCAGGCAAACCATCAGTGGGGTGATGGAGAGTGAGTCGGTGTGCATTTTGGACAACGGGGCTTCGTCGTAGTAAGACTCGAAGGAGAAGCAATAGCGCTCACCGTTGCGGTTGTCGTTTATGTAAGGTACAAATGCCTGGTAATCCTTGTCGAAATTGAAGTCCGCAGTTTCGTTGAGGACGATAAACGGCTTGTTCTGTTCGGAAATGAAGCGGTAGGCAGCACCGTCATCGTATGCGCGGAACTGTACGCTGTAGCCTCCGCGGCATTTCAGTGTCAACAGGTTGTAGACATCCTCCACACTTGCCTTTTTGTAGAGGGGAGTGGGGAAGGAGGACTCCACAGACTTGCGTTCTGCACGGATTACTTTTACATTTTTACCGAAAGTTATTGCTTTCTTGGCTGATTTTTCATCTCTGCCTTGCAGGGCAATGGCAGAGGGTTGCAGCACTGTGGTGCCGTCGTGTGCTATCTGCCAGGTGAGGGCTTCTCCGGCATCTACCGTAACGGATAGTTTTCCGTTGGGTGATGCAAGTTGGTATTGCTGTGCACGGACCGTGCCCAAGCAAAGGAATAATAAACAAAAGGTTTGAATAAGGAGGCTTTTCATGTTGATTTATTTTTGAATGATTTTCTTTATCTTCTCCAGTTCCTCGGCAGAGAAGTCTGTATTTTCAGTCGCTTTCAGGTTATCTGCCAGTTGGGTAACGGAGCTCGCTCCGATGATGACGCTTGTCACCAGGCCGTCCTTCAACAGCCAGGCAAGTGACATCTCGGCAAGGGTTTGCCCGCGTGAGGCAGCAACTTCGTTGAGTGCCTTGATTTTTTGCAGCGTCTCGTCGGTCAGTGCTTCTTTCTTCAGGAAAGCCCCCTTTGCCATGCGCGAATCTTCGGGAATACCATTTAGGTAGCGGTTGGTCAGCAGGCCCTGCGCCAGCGGGGAGAAGGCGATGAAGCCGGTTCCGTTCCCTTTGGCTTGCTGCAGGATACCTTCTTCTTCCGGTTCGCGGTTGAAGAGATTGTATCTGCCTTGATAGAGCAGGCAGTGTACATCCCGTTCTTCCAGGTATTTGTAGGCAAACTCGGCCGCCTCTTTGGGATATTTGGAGATTCCTACATAGAGTGCTTTGCCTTGCCGTACGATATCAACCAGTGCTTGCAGGGTCTCTTCAAGCGGAGTATCCGGGTCGTAGCGGTGGGAGTAGAAGATGTCCACATACTCCAGGTTCATCCGTTTCAGGCTTTGGTTGAGGCTGCTCATCAGGTACTTGCGTGAGCCCCACTCCCCGTAGGGGCCGGGCCACATGTCGTGTCCGGCCTTGGTGGAGATGAATAGTTCGTCCCGATAGGGCATGAAGGATTTCTTCATAATCATTCCGAAAGTCTCTTCGGCGGAACCGTAGGAAGGACCGTAATTGTTGGCGAGGTCGAAATGCGTGATTCCACGGTCGAAGGCATAGTGCGCCATGGCCTGGGAATTGGCAAATGTGTTCATGTCGCCGAAGTTGTGCCACAATCCGAGTGATATTTCCGGCAGCAGGATGCCGCTTTGCCCGCAACGGCGGAATTTCATGCCGTTGTCATAGCGTTCGGGCGCTGGAGAATAAATAGGGTTTATCATGATATTGTATTTTGTGGGTTATCCCATTATTACTTCTACTGTATGCGTGCCCGGCAGATGGTTCACCACATTGCCTTCTATCGGCTGGCCGTCTACTGTGACGGACTTGATGCCTTTGCACACACCATCGGGATTCTTCACGGTAATATGATATTCTGCCCCGCGGAACCTACGCTTCACGTTGAAGCCTTTCCAGCCTGCCGGGATACAAGGATTGATTTCCAGACCTTCATACGAAGGCTTGATGCCGAGTATGAATTGCGTGATGGCATACCACATCCAGGCAGCCGTTCCAGTCAGCCAGCTGTTCTTGCCTTCACCAGGGCGGGCGGCGTCCTTGCCGGCCACCATCTGGCAGCATACGTAAGGTTCTACTTTATGCAGGGCACTGTGCTCTTCGGTGTACGACGGGCATATCTTGCGGAAATACTCCCAGGAACGGTCACCCCGTCCCAGTACGGTTTCTCCGATGATGACCCACGGGTTGTTGTGGCAGAAGATACCTGCGTTCTCCTTGTAGCCGGCGGGATAGGTGGAGATTTCTCCATACTCCACAACATAGCGGGTGAAGGGTGGATTGTTGAGTACAATACCGTGCTCGCAGTCCAGGCGTTCCTTTACGGAGTCCAGCGCTTTTTTTACCATGCCTTCTTCCAGTCCGATGCCTGCCATGGTGCACCAGCCTTGCGATTCGATGAAGATTTGTCCTTCTTCGTTCTCTTTGGAGCCTACCTTGTGGCCGAAGTAATCGTAGGCGCGCAGATACCAGTCTCCGTCCCAGCCGTGTTTTTTTACGGCTTCCACCATATTGTCTATGTAGGTTTGCGCTCTGTTTGCTTCGTCGTCTTTACCCAGGCGGCGGCACAGCTCCACGTAGTCGCGTCCGCATACCACGAACAAGCCGGCAATCATCAGCGATTCTGCCTGGCTGCCTTCCGTCTGGTTTTCCGTGGTCTGGAAGGATTCATTCGGATCCCAGGAGAAGCAGTTCAGGTTCAGGCAGTCGTTCCAGTCGGCACGGCCGATGAGGGGCAACATGTGGGGGCCGAGGTTCTCGATGACGTGGTTGAAGGAGACGCGCAGGTGCTCGAACAGAGACACTTCCGAACCTTCTTTGTTGTCGAAGGGGACGGGCTCATCCAGGATACTGAAGTCTCCCGATTCCTTGATGTATGCCACCGTACCGAAGATAAGCCACATGGGGTCATCGTTGAAGCCGCCGCCGATGTCGTTGTTGCCGCGTTTGGTCAGCGGTTGGTATTGGTGGTAGCATCCTCCGTCGGGGAATTGGGTAGAAGCTATGTCGATGATTCGTTCGCGGGCTCGTTCCGGTATCTGATGCACGAAGCCCACGAGGTCCTGGTTGGAGTCGCGGAAACCCATTCCACGACCGATGCCGCTCTCGAAGAAAGAGGCGGAACGGGACATGTTGAAGGTAATCATGCACTGATACTGGTTCCAGATGTTCACCATGCGGTCCAGTTTTTCTTCGTCGGTCTTCACGACGTAGATGTCCAGCAGGCGGTCCCAGTAGGCTTTCAGTTCGGCAAAGGCAGCATCTACTTTGGCGGTAGTGTCGAAGGCCGAAATCATCGCCTTAGCCTTTACCTTATTTATAATAGGTGAAGAGGGTACACTCTGCTTGAACGCTTCATGCAGAGATTCTTCACGTTCCTCGAACTTTGCCTCCTGCTTGTTTTCCACATAGCCCAGCAGGAAGATGAAGTCGCGGCTTTCGCCGGGTTGCAGTTCTACTTCCAGATAGTGCGAGGCGATGGGACTCCAACCGTGGGCAATGCTGTTGCCCGGTCTGCCTTCTACTACCCGTTCCGGGTCGGCAAACTCGTTGTAGAGTCCCACGAATGTTTCGCGGTCGGTATCGAAACCGTCTACGGGTGTATTGACACTGTAGAAGGCGTAGTGATTGCGGCGTTCCTTGTATTCCGTCTTGTGGTAGATGACAGACCCGTCCACTTCCACCTCTCCCGTGGAGAAGTTACGCTGGAAGTTCTCCATGTCCGTAGCGGCATTCCACAAGCACCATTCGGCAAAGGAGAATAGTTTGAGTTTTCTCACTTTGGCAGAAGTATTCCGCAAGGTCAGCTTCTGCACCTCTCCCCAGGTCTTCAGTGGGACGAAGAAGAGCAGGCTGGCTTCGATGCCGTCTTTGGATCCGGTGATGCGGGTGTAGCTCATGCCGTGGCGACACTCGTAACTGTCGAGTGCAGTCTTGCAGGGCTTCCAGGTGGGAGACCATACGTTGCCGCCTTCATTGATGTAGAAGTAGCGTCCCCCGTTGTCCATCGGCACGTTGTTGTAGCGGTAGCGGGTGATGCGGCGGAACTTGGCGTCCTTGTAGAAGGAATAGCCTCCGGCAGTATTGGAGATGAGTGAGAAGAAATCTTCATTGCCCAGGTAGTTAATCCATGGCCAAGGTGTCTTGGGGTCGGTAATGACGTATTCGCGGTTGTCGTCATCGAAATATCCGAATCTTTTGTCTTGCATATTATTTCTTGTATTTAGTTTGATACATTCTTCATTAGTTGTGCCATCCGGCCATTTTCCCGGAAGCACGCTTCAAATTTAAAAACTTTTCTCCTATCACCCTTGTTTGCCCGGCGTGTTTTTTCCCCTCGGAAACATGAAGTACCGGAAAATGATACAAAAGTATCACCGCACGAATCTTTTTCGCTCTATCTTTGTAAACACATTTTATGATTAACCGATATGAAACACTTATTCGCATTTCTGTTCCTTCTTGGAATTACCTTTTCTCTTTCTGCCCAATCCGTCCGCGAACGTATTTTGCTGGACGACGGCTGGCAGTTTGCTTTTGGCAATGCTTCCTCACCGGAGAAAGACTTCGGCTGCGGAACGGAGTACTTCAACTATCTGACCAAGGCAGCCTCTATCCATAACGAGGGTCCTTACTCCCCCAAGTTCAATCCGGAGAAGTGGGGCGTGGACTGGAAGACGGTCAACCTTCCGCATGACTGGGTGGTTGATTTGCCTTATGCCAAAGAGGCGAGCCACAGTCATGGTTATAAAGCCGTCGGCTATAAATTCCCCGAAAACTCTGTGGGATGGTATCGGAAAAGTATCACTGTTCCGCAAGAGGACCTCGGCAAGCATCTTTATCTTCAGTTCGACGGTATCTTCCGTGATGCCCGTATCTGGATAAACGGTTTCTACCTGGGACACGAACCCAGCGGCTATGCCACGCAGGTATACGACATTACGGAATACCTGAATTACGGAGAAGAGAATCTTATCTGCGTCCGTGCGGATGCCACGCTCGAGGAGGGCTGGTTTTACGAGGGTGCGGGCATCTACCGCCATGTATGGCTGAACAAGACGGCGCCGTTGCATGTAGCTCCTTTCGGCGTATTTGTATCTTCCACGCTGGAAGCTCCTTTCGACAAGGCTGTGCTGGTGACCGAAGTGCAGATGAAGAATTCGGGAAAAGACCCCGTCTCCGGCAAAGTATGGTGCCGTCTGCTTGATGCCGACGGACAAGTGCAGATGGAGGACGAGGCGGAAGAGATAACCCTGCTGCCGCAAGAAACGCGTAGCGTAAAGGTGCGTACCAAAGTGCTGAATCCCCAGCTATGGAGTACAGAACATCCTTACCTTTATAAAATGGAAACCAGCGTCTGGCAAAACGGTAGGCAGGTGGACGTGGTGGCCACCCCGATTGGTATTCGCGACATCCGCTTCGATGCCGACAAGGGCTTCCTCCTGAACGGACAGCCTCTGAAACTGAAAGGTGTGAACATGCACCAAGACCACCCCGGAGTAGGTGCCGGCATTCCCGATGCCCTGCAAGTGTACCGACTGAAGGAACTGAAGAAGTTCGGCTGCAATGCCTGCCGTTCTTCCCATAACCCGATGACTCCCGAAATGCTCGATGCCTGCGACAGCCTCGGCATTCTTGTGATAGAGGAAAACCGTCTGACGGGCGTCAACGAGGAACATACCCGCCTGCTGAAACGTATGATAGACCGCGACCGCAACCATCCGTGCATCATCCTTTGGAGCGTAGGCAACGAGGAGTGGGGCATCGAGTGGAAAGAAAGCGGTACACGCATTGCTGCCACGATGCGCGAATATTGCCACCGTTTCGACCCTACGCGCCTCATGACCGTTGCTTCGAGCAGTGGCCCTGCCATCTTGATTCCCGCAGACGTGGCCGGTTATAACTACATCCTTCAGAACCCTGTGGAGCAGCACCGCAAGGATTATCCCGGTCGCCGGGCGCTCGGTTCGGAAGAGACCACGGGCTGTGGTACGCGCGGCATCTACTTTGATGCCCACGGCAAAGGCCACATGGTGGCGCACAACCGTAAACCGAACGGGCCTGACAGCCTGCTGAACTGCATCGAGCGTGGCTGGAAATTCTATGACGAACGCCCCTATCTGGCAGGTCTTTTCTATTGGACGGGTTTCGACTACCGCGGCGAGCCCAACCCCATGAAGTTCCCGGCTACGGGCTCACAATTCGGCATTCTGGACTACTGTGGCTTCCCCAAGGACGAAGCCTGGTATCTGAAGTCCTGGTGGACGAATGAGCCGGTGCTGCACATCCTTCCTCACTGGAATCTGCAAGGTCACGAAGGTGATAGCATCGACATTTGGGTATACAGCAACTGCGATGAAGTGGAACTGACTGTGAACGGCAAGAAACTGGATCGCAAACCGATGCCCCGAAACGGCCATCTTTCCTGGAAAGCCGTTTTCCAGCCCGGTGCAGTGAAGGCTGTAGGCTATAAGAACGGCAAAAAAATATTGGCCCGTACTGTGGAGACTACCGGTGCTCCTGCCCGTATCTCCCTGACGGCAGACCGTCCCGTCATTCAGGCAGACAATCGGGATGTGGCAGTGTGTAATATTGAGTTGCAGGACAAAAAGAAACGTTTTGTCCCCACTGCCTGCAACGACTTGACGATAACCGTTTCCGGTCCGGTACGCATCCTTGGGGTGGGGAATGGAGACCCCGCTTATCAGGCTACGGAACGTCCGGCCGACGCCGATGCCCGCACCTATCAGGTAAAGGCATTCAACGGACTTGCACAGGTGCTGTTGCAAAGTACCGGCGAAGCGGGAGAAGCCACACTGACGGTCGTTTCGGAAAACCTGCCGGAAACTTCCTGTGTCTTGAAGTTGCAGAAGTAAGCGGCTTATCATTTATATCATCCGGCGAAGCGGAGACCTTTCTCTTGTCTATGGGGCAAGAGAGGGATCTCCGCTTCTTTCTTCCTCAAACTATAGTGTGTAAGTGTACGAGATGCGCATCTCATACATCCTTACATTAGAGCCTGAGGGGGAGAAGAACGGAAGTTTTGCTTTTCCGGGTGGGACTTTCCCGGGTATCTGCTCATATATAACAATTATTACCTCTAAATGTAACAAATGGTACTGTTGTGGGATTAAAAAGAATGAGTATATTTGTGGCATGATATTTTTTTAACCAATGCCTATGGAAAACCAGAACTATATCATGAGGGAAATAACCCCTCTGTCGGAACGTGACTGTTTCTATATTGCCGATCGTCGCAAAACAGAATTTACCTACCCCATCCATTGTCACGCAGAGTATGAACTGAACTTCACGGAACATGCTTCCGGCGTACGTCGTGTGGTGGGCGATTCTGCCGAGATTATCGGTGATTATGACCTGGTGCTGATAACCGGTAAGGAGTTGGAGCATGTATGGGAGCAACATGAATGTACCTCCGGGGATATTCGGGAGATTACCATTCAGTTCTCTCCCGACTTGTTCTTCGGGAACGTTGTCAACAAGAACCAGTTCGACAGTATCCGTCGGATGCTGGAGCGTGCACAGTGCGGACTTAGTTTCCCCATGCAGGCCATCATGAAGGTGTACAACTGGCTGGATAAGCTGGCTTCCGAGGAGCAGGGCTTTTATGCCGTGATGAACTTTCTCCGTATCCTTTACGAACTTTCCCTCTATGACAATGCCCGGGTGTTGTCCAGTTCTTCGTTTGCCAAGATAGAGACTTTCTCTGACAGCCGCCGGGTACAGAAGGTGCAGAAATACATTTCCACCCATTATCAGGAGGATATCCGGTTGGCTTCATTGGCCGATATGGTGGGCATGACCCCGGTCTCTTTCAGCCGTTTCTTTCGCCTGCGCACCGGCAAGACGCTTTCCGACTACATTATTGATATCCGTCTGGGCTTTGCCACGCGTATGTTGGTAGATTCCACGCGTACCATTGCAGAGGTGTGCTATGACTGCGGCTTCAACAATCTGTCCAATTTCAATCGTATGTTCAAGCGGAAGAAGGGATGCTCGCCGAAGGAATTCCGTGAGAATTATCGGAAAAAGAAGCTGGTGATATGATAAAAAAGTATTGGTATTCTTCATTGAAAGTGCCTATTTTTGCACCAATGATTAATACTAATATCTGATATCATGAAAAGAGTTTTTTCCTTATTTTTATGTCTGCTGTGTGTATGTGCTGTGACGGCGCAGATACGCGGCAATGAAATCCGTGTAGTCGTTTCACCTGACCATAGCGATTGGGTGTATCGTCTGAATGAGAAGTGTACGTTTACCGTCCGGGTGCTGAAGGCACAGAACCTCTTGTCCGATGTCAAGATTGACTATGAACTGGGCCCCGAGATGTATCCTACTGAAGTAAAGAAAGACGTGGTGCTGAAAGATGGTACCTTGAAGTTGCAAGGCACGATGAAGACTGCAGGCTTCTTGCGTTGCAAGGTCAAGGCGCATGTGGACGGCCGGACTTATGAAGGGCTGGCTACATCGGCCTATGCTCCCGAGCAGCTGCAACCTGTGACGAAACTTCCTGCCGATTTTCGGGATTATTGGGCCAAGACCTTGGAAGAGGCGCGCAAGACTCCGTTGAATCCCCTTATGACGCTGCTTCCCGAACGCTGTACGGAAACGGATAATGTATATCAGGTCAGCTTCCAGACAAAAGCTTGGGGAGGACGTTTTTACGGTATTCTCAGTATTCCCAAGAAAGAAGGGAAGTATCCGGCTTTGCTGCGTGTGCCCGGTGCGGCTGTTCATCCTGCCTTATGCGGGAGATACGTATACGGCTCCTGGAAAGGTGATTACATTGGAGGTGGGTATCCACGGCATTCCCGTCACGATGCAGCAGTCTGTATATGATGCGCTGGCAGGTGGGGCGCTGAGCAATTACTGGACGTTCGGCCGCGACAGCCGGGATGCTTCTTACTATAACCGTGTGGTGGTAGGCGCTTTGCGTGCTGTGGATTTTATCTGTTCGCTGCCGCAGTACAACGGGAAGGCGCTGGGCGTTACGGGCTCCAGCCAGGGCGGTGCCTTGTCTGTGATTACGGCGGCTCTTGATTCGCGCGTTACTTTCCTGGCGGCTGTTCATCCTGCCTTATGCGACCACGAAGCGTTCTTCAAGAAGCGCGCTTGCGGCTGGCCCCATTATTTCTATTATTACGGTGCTCCCGATGAAAAGCAGCTTGAAACGGTGCGCTATTATGATACGGCAAACTTTGCCCGCCTGCTGAATGTGCCCGGTTGGTTCAGTTGGGGGTATAACGATGAGGTCTGTCCTCCCACTTCCATGTATGCAGCCTACAATGTGATTTCTTCTCCGAAGGAACTGCATCCTTATCTGGAAACCGGGCATTACTGGTATCAGGAACAGTGGGATGAATGGCTGGACTGGATACGGAGACAACTTAATGTGCCAATGTGATTAATCACATTGGCACATTAATCTGATAATATAGTATCATTTTTTATGATATGAGCCGCGTATCTTTGTGTATCGCTTAAAAACTGATAATATGAAGAAACAATTCCTTTTGCTGACAGTACTTTTATTCCTTTTGGGGGCATGTGCCCCTAAGCCTGCGGAGCATTCGTTTATTAAGGTCAATGCCGATGGACAGTTCGTTCGCGACGGAAAACCCTATTATTTTGTAGGTACCAATTTCTGGTACGGTGCCATTCTTGGTTCCGAAGGTGAAGGCGGCAATCGTGAACGGTTGCATAAGGAGCTGGACTTTCTGAAAAGTATTGGCATCAACAACCTGCGCGTATTGGTGGGTGCTGACGGTGAAAATGGCATAAAGACGCGGGTAGAGCCCTCTTTACAAGTGGCACCGGGCGTCTATAATGATACTATTTTAGCCGGATTGGATTATTTTATGAATGAACTGCGTGAACGTGATATGACAGCTGTCCTCTATTTGAACAATTCCTGGGAATGGAGCGGTGGCTATTCCGTTTACCTGCAATGGTCCGGACACGGTGATGCCGTGGTACCTGCCGTAGACGGATGGCCCGCCTATATGGAGTATGTCAAGCAGTTCCCCCAATCGGACAGCGCGAAGGCCTTGTTTGCCAATCATGTCAATTATATTGTTTCACGCACCAATAGGTATAATCAGATAAAATATGTGGATGACCCCACTATTATGTCTTGGCAGATTGGTAACGAGCCTCGCGCTTTCTCTGACGAGAACAAGGAACCGTTTGCCCGCTGGATGGCCGATGTGGCTGCACAAATCAAGTCACTTGACCCGAACCACATGGTGTCTTCCGGCAGTGAGGGCTCGTGGGGATGCGAAATGGATATGAATCTTTTCGAGAAGATTCATGCCGACCCCAACATCAATTATCTGAATATCCACATCTGGCCTTACAACTGGAGTTGGGTGAAGGCGGACAGCCTGAAGGAACTTCTTCCGCGTGCCAAGGAAAATACTAAGAAGTATATAGATGACCACATGGTCATTGCTCGGAAGTACAGCAAGCCGATTGTTTTGGAGGAGTTCGGTTTTCCCCGTGACGGTTTCAGCTTTTCCAAAGAGGCACCGACCACTGCCCGCGATGAATATTACCGTTATGTATTCGACCTCATCCGCCAGGACCGTGAGAGCGGCGGACTCTTTGCCGGATGCAACTTCTGGGCATGGGGTGGTTTTGCCGGACAAAATCCCGACCATGTATTCTGGGAAAAGGGAGATGACTATACCGGTGACCCGGCTCAAGAACAACAAGGACTGAACTCTGTCTTTGCCACAGACAGCACTATTGAAATAATTAAAGCGGAAAACCGGAAGCTGCAAAATTGAACCTATCCGTGCTTTTCCGTGTAATCCCTGCCTGAAAATTAGAATGTAAGCGTGTACAAAGCGTTTGTACCGTTATATAAGAAAGATTATTACTCTAAATACTAAGTATGATATGAAAAGCATATGGAAAGTTATGTTGGCGGTTTGTTGCCTAGGTATGACCATTGGTTGTGGAACAAACCCGTCGAAGAATGAAAATGTAAAGGAAACGCTACCGGCATTGGTGGTCAATGGTACGCAGTTGATGAATACCGAAGGAGACACGGTGGTATTGCACGGTGTCAGCTATGGCTGGCATCAGTTCTGGCCCCGTTTCTACAATGCCTCTTCGGTTGCTTATCTGGTCAATGACTGGGGCGCACAAGTGCTTCGGGCCTCTATGGGAGTGGATTTGGATAGCGCCTGCTATGTGAACAAGCCCGAATTCGGTATTGAGTGTGTTACGAAAGTGGTGGATGCTGCTATCGAGAACGGCGTTTACGTCATCATCGACTGGCATAGCCACAATCTGCGGCAGGAAGAAGCAAAGGAGTTCTTCACCCAAATGGCTACCCGTTACAAAGGGGTTCCTAATGTCATCTATGAGGTTTTCAACGAACCGGTGGAAGACAGTTGGGAGCAGGTGAAGTCATACTCTGTGGAGGTTATCAAGACGATTCGTGCCATAGAACCGGATGCCGTTATCCTCGTTGGTTGTCCGCATTGGGACCAGGACATCCATTTGGCAGCGGACGATCCTATTACCGGATATAGCAATATAATGTATACACTCCACTTTTATGCCAACACCCACGGACAGTGGCTGCGCGACCGCGCCGACTATGCTCTGGGCAAGGGCTTGCCGATTTTCGTTTCCGAATGCGCCGGTATGGAGGCAAGTGGGGACGGCCCCATCAGTAAAGAAGAGTGGGGGAATTGGCTGGAGTGGATGCAGCGGCATTCCATCAGTTGGGTGGCTTGGTCCTTGTCGGACAAAGACGAGACTTGTTCCATGCTTTATCCGTCGGCTTCTTCCGAGGGAAACTGGAAAGATGCAGACATGAAAGAGTGGGGGAGAATGGTTCGTGACGAATTGACGACACTGAAAAAATAGCCCTTTAAAAACAATATGATTTAACCATTAATAATTAAGAAAAAAGAATTGTGCTTATGGAAGAAAAGAAGAATGATGCTGTGAAAACATGAATTGTTTGGAAGTAATTTTAAGTGTCAACGCCTTGATTGCATGTCACGGTTTCTTGACTTACTCTCATTTTGTTAACTAAAAAAATCTTCTTTTGGGAGGTTTTGTGTTTGTTTTAAATCTAAGAAATACAGTATGAATTTGAATTTTAGAAAGACAGCGCTGCTTGCGGGGATATGCTCGGTGTTCAGTCTGGGTTATGCTCCTCAGCTTTTCGCAGTATCATCGACGGATACCGTTGAGGCAGTGCAGCAAACAAAGAAAATTACGGGTGTCGTCAGTGATGCTATGGGCCCTATTATCGGTGCCAATGTATTGGAAAAAGGTACAACGAATGGTGTAATTACCGACATTGACGGTAACTTTGCCTTGAATGTGAAACCGGGAGCTACCATTGTAGTCTCCTTTATAGGCTATGTCAGCCAGGAAATAAAGATAACGAACCAGACAACAGTGAACATCACGCTGAAGGAAGACTCCGAGATGTTGGACGAAGTGGTGGTTGTGGGGTACGGTACGATGAAGAAAAGCGACCTTTCCGGTGCTTCCGTTTCCATGAGTGAAGACAAGATTAAGGGTTCTATTATCACCAATCTCGACCAGTCCCTTCAAGGGCGTGCTGCCGGTGTGACGGCAGTCAGCACTTCCGGTGCTCCGGGTTCTTCCTCCTCTATCCGCGTACGTGGTCAGGCCACTATCAATGCTAATGCCGAGCCGTTGTATGTAATTGACGGTGTGATTGTACAGAGTCAGGGACAAAGCGGTTCATCTTATGGTTTGGGCGATGCACTGGGTAATGGCTCGGTTTCCACCATTTCTCCGCTTTCCACCATCAACCCTGCTGATATCGTCAGTATGGAAATTCTGAAAGATGCTTCGGCAACCGCCATTTACGGTGCGCAAGGTTCCAATGGTGTGGTTTTGATTACGACCAAACGTGGTAAGGCGGGTGAGGCTAAGTTTACTTATGATGGTATGTTTGCCGTTCAACGCCAGACAAAGCGTCTGGATATGATGAATCTGCGTGAGTATGCCACTTATTATAATGATTTGGCAAACATGGGTGAAATCTCTGACCCTAGTAATTATTATGCCGATCCTTCTCTGCTGGGAGTAGGTACAAACTGGCAGGACGCCATCTTCCAGACTGCTTTGCAGCATCAGCACCAGATTTCGGCACAAGGTGGTACAGAGAAGATACAATACTACGTATCAGCTTCCTATATGGATCAGGACGGTACCATCATCGGTTCAAACTTTAACCGTTACAGCTTCCGTGCCAACTTGGATGCCCAACTGAAGAAGTGGTTGAAACTCGGTTTGACCGCCACCTATACAGCAACGGGTGATGACCTGAAACTGGCAGACAGTGATGAAGGTTTGATTAACTACTCGTTGACCACTCTTCCTGATATACCTATCTATAATCTGGATGGCAGCTATGCCACCGTTGTTCGCGAAGGCTACACGAATCCTAACCCGATTGCCCTTGCCATGATGGATGACATTCTGCTGGACCGTCAGAAACTGACGGGTAATATTTTCTTTGAGGTTACTCCGATTAAAAATCTGGTATGGCATGCCGAATTGGGTTATGACATCAGTTCCAGCAAAGGTGAGCGCTACAAGCCGATGGTTGATTTGGGTGGATGGGTACGTTCCAGTAATGAAAGCAATATCCAGAAAAACAGCAGTACATTCTGGCAATTGAAGAACTATGTGACCTATTCCGGAAACATAGGCGACAAGCATCATTATACAGCCATGGTGGGCCAGGAGTGCTGGGAGTCCAGCTATGACTTCACGAGTGTGTTCAATAGCGGTCTGCCTTCGGATGAAGTGCACAATCCTGCCTTGGGTACGGGAACCCCGACTATCAATGCAGGTTTTGGAAGCTCGTCTATGGCATCTTTCTTTACACGTCTGACTTATAACTATGCCGACCGTTATCTGGGTACTTATACCTATCGTTATGACGGCTCTTCAAACTTCGGTCCCGAGAACCGTTGGGCAGGCTTCCATTCATTGGCTACTTCCTGGCGCTTTTCCAACGAAACGTTCTTTGAACCGTTGAAGAAGGTCATCAGTAACGGTAAGTTGCGTCTGGGATGGGGACAAACTGGTAATGCCAACATCGGTGGTTATGCTTGGGGTACATCCATGAGTCGTATGCCTTCCGGTCTGGGTATGGGGTATCGCCCCTCCAATATACCGAATACTTCCATCAAATGGGAGTCCCAGGAGCAATGGAACGTCGGTGTGGATTTGGGATTCCTGCACGACCGTATCAACCTGACGGTAGAGTGGTACAAGAAAACTTCCAGTGATATGTTGATGCCGTTGCAGTTGCCTTCTTATATGGGTACTTCCGGTAATGCCTCTTCTGCATTGGCTGCTCCGAAAGGTAACTATGGTGACATAGAGAATACCGGTTTTGAAATCTCTCTGAACACACATCCTATTACGGGTAAGTTTGAATGGGATTCTGACTTCCAGATTTCTTTCAACAAGAACAAACTGAAAGGATTGGCTGGTACAGCCAATGCGCAGATTGTGGGTTACGGACAGTGGACCGATGTAGTCAGTGTATCCAGTGTAGGCGAATCACTTTATAACTTCTATGGATTTGTTTGTGATGGTGTTTACAAGGACCTGGAGGACCTTCAGACTTCTCCGAAACCTGCCAAGTACCCGGCAAACGGTGTATTCGACCGTACCAATACCGTATGGGTGGGTGATGTGAAATATAAGGATATCAGTGGTCCTGACGGTGTGCCCGATGGCGTTATTGACGACTATGACAAGACCAATATCGGTTCTCCGATGCCTAAGTTTACTTTTGGCTGGACCAATACTTTCCGTTACAAGAACTTCGACTTGTCCGTTTTCATCAACGGTTCCTATGGCAACAAGGTGTATAACTACCTTTCCATGAAGCTGACACATATGAACTCTCCCTGGACTAACCAGCTGAATGCTGTAAACGGACGTGCACAGCTTGTTCCTATCAATCCGAACAAGGTCTACGAAGATGGAACGATGTGGTATAATGATGTGTCTAACGTCATGGTGGCAAACCCGGGAGCTTCCATTCCACGCGCCACTATCAATGACCCGAATGACAACGACCGTATCAGTGACCGTTATATTGAAGATGGTTCTTATATCCGTCTGAAGAACATCTCTTTGGGATATACTTTCCCGAAAAAGACGATTGATAAACTGGGACTGAGCAACTTGCGTATCTATGCCAATATCCAGAACCTGCTGACCATTACCGGTTATGACGGCTATGACCCTGAAATTGGTGCCAGCACTTCAAGCGTCAATGTCTATGGTTTGGACAACGGACGTTATCCGTCTCCTACAGTTTATTCATTCGGCTTGAACGTTTCATTCTAACACTTTAAATTGAAGAAAACATGAAAATCAGATATATTAAATATTGGGCGTTTGCAGCTGTACTCGGTATGGGAACAGTTTCATG
The DNA here is from genome assembly GCF_003603065.1 of Bacteroides sp. AF20-13LB. Lineage (NCBI taxonomy): Bacteria > Pseudomonadati > Bacteroidota > Bacteroidia > Bacteroidales > Bacteroidaceae > Bacteroides > Bacteroides sp. AF20-13LB. The sequence continues at coordinate 69,870 of NZ_QTMH01000001.1, read as the reverse complement.
CGAGGATTTCCTGAACCGTCCTACCGAAGACAATTATAACGAATCGAACTTCTATCAGAATGACGAACAATGTGTGCAGGGGGTTAATTATCTTTATAACTCACCTTGGTATGATTTTCAGCGCGGTTTTATTAAAGTCGGTGAAATCTTGTCTGGAAACGTATACGAGGGAAACAGCCCTTACTTGAATTTTACGGTGAATGGTACGGATGAAAACCTTGTGAACATGTCCTATTCTCTATGGGCAGTGATTGGCCATGCCAATACTGTATATACTCGTTTGAAGACGGCAAATGCGTCAGAAGCAGTGAAAAATCAGTGTATGGGCGAGTGTCTGGCATGGAAAGCCATGGCTTACTTCTATTTGGTACGTAGTTTTGGCGCAGTACCCATTATCCATGATAATACGGACGAATTGAATTCCGGTAATTATAACTCCAAATTCAAAGTGGAGGCAGCAGATGTGTACGAATATATCATTATGACTCTGGAGAAAGCTATGGAGTTGCTTCCGGCCAGAGGTGAAACGGGACGTATTGACCGCTATTGTGCCGAAGGTCTTTTGGCTAAGGTGTATCTGACTAAGAGTGGCCTTTCCGGTACCCGCAATGCGGATGATTTGGCGAAAGCGGCAGAATATTCCAAGGATGTAATTAATAATTCCGGCCGTAACTTGCTGGCTAACTATTCCGATGTTTTCCGTTTGGCAAACAACAAGAATGAAGAGTGTCTCTTCTCCTGGCACTGGTCGGCAGGACGTGACCCCTGGACACAGCAGAATACGTTGCAGTCGGACTTGGCAATGGTGGGATTCGATGAATTTGGTGATTGCTGGGGTGGCTATGCAGGTCCGTCGGTTGATTTGCAGGATGCATTTGGAATTTCCGCTTTGGAAAGTCCTGAGACGCGTTCGGATACGGATACCCGTCGTAAGGCTACTATGATGATGGCAGGTGATGTATACGATTATTTCTGGCAGGACAAGGGCGGATTTGATTATCTGCGGTTTATTTATGATGCCGAATATGGTAAGGGAGGACCTAATGGCGATTACCAGTCTCCTACCGGTGCCAATCACGTGAAGCATCTCTATGGTAACAATAATGACCATGTATTGGGCTTGGGCGTATCGGCTGGTAATATGTACAGCGGCCTGGCAACCCATATCCTGCGCCTGTCCGATATCTATCTGGTATATGCCGAGGCGAAAATGGGACTGGCTACCTCTACTACAGACCAGAGTGCACTGGATGCTTTCAATGCAGTACGTGGCCGTGCCATTCCGGGAGTTACTCCGAAAACCTCCATTACTTGGGAGGACGTCTGGAAGGAACGCCGGCTGGAACTGGCTTGCGAAGGCGACCGTTGGTATGATTATGTACGTTTGGCATATTATGATTCCCAGCGTGCTATCAATGAGTTGAAGGCACAGCGCCGTGATGTTTATTATAGTCTGGGTACTACTTATAAGGCTTATTATGAAAACGGCAGTTGGACGGTGAATCCGGACGAGACCCGTTACAATCCGGATGCAAAGGCGCCGAATGTGACAGTCTCCAGCTTTACATTGCCGTTCCCGACAGAAGACGTGGTGTTCAATCCTAATTTGATGAAAGACCCGGTACACGTAGATGTACGTTCTGAATTCAGTTATTAATTTAATGCTTGAAAAGATGAAAAATAATAGATATACGAATTGGTTCTTCGCGGCAGCTGTTGTTGTAGCAGGCTTTTCCATGGCGGCTTGTGAGGATGAACCGGATAAATATGAAGTGGCAGGGGGAAAGCCTACCTTGAAATATGTTCGTGTCCCTGATCCGGCAGCGGCAGACTCTTTGCTGACGGGGGCTTATATGGCGAATACGATTTGTCTGGTCGGTGAGAATCTGCGGAGTGTTTACGAGCTCTATTTCAATGACCAGAAGGCGATACTTAATACCAGTTACATCACTGACCATACACTTATGGTAGATGTTCCGAAAGAGATTCCTTCGGTAGTGACTGATAAGATTTATATGGTGACCAAAGCAAAGGATACCATAGATTATGATTTCAAGGTGTTGGTTCCGGCTCCTACCGTGAACTCCATTTCTTGTGAGTTTGCAAAGCCGGGTAGTGAGGTGACACTGATTGGTGACTATTTCATTGATGACCCGAATGTGCCGCTGACCATTACGATGGCCGGTAATGTGGAAGTGACTAATATTACGAACATAACCAAGACTGCGGTCAGCTTTATTCTTCCGGACAATGCTCCTGCAGGCTATATCAACGTGAAGTCCATTTATGGTACCGGACGTTCCAAGTTCCGCTATTATGATACACGTAACATTCTCTTTGACTGGGACGGTTCTCATGGCGGTATGGCTATTGCCCACGGTTGGCGTGATGGTAGCAAGGTGTTGAGAGAAGCCGATGAAAACAGTATTGACGGTGCTTATATCTGTCTCACCGGAGCACTTGACGGTGCTATCGGAGCTACTTGGGCAGAAGATGAGTTCTCGTTCAACTATTGGCCGGAACCGTCTGCCGGTTATCCCGAACTTTCTGCACGTCCTGAGTTTGCAGAACTGCTCGAGGAGTATGGCGTCAATGGCTTGCAACTGAAATTCGAGGTGAATATTCCTTCTTCCAATCCGTGGCAGTCTTGCGCTCTACAAGTGATGTTTACGGGTAATGATGTGGTGACTTATGCGACGGGAACTAATGCTTATTTTAGTGATACGAATGTGCCGCGCGGTTTGTGGTTGCCTTGGAAGAATACGGGTTCGTATGATACGGGTGGTAAATGGACAACCGTTTCCATGAATCTGTCCGAGTTCAACAAGACGCATGAAGGTAATAAGTGTGATAGAACTTTTGACAAGACTATGCTGACCGGATTGACATTCTTTGTCTGGGCAGGTGGTGTGGAAGGTAAGGATTGCAATCCGGTGATTATGATTGACAACATCCGTGTGGTACCTATTGAATAACCTTTTAAATAGAATACTGATATGAATAAAACATATAAATTTCCGGCACTGTGGATGATGTGCCTGATGCTCTTCAGTTGCTTGACGTTTACGGCCTGCGACAATGGGGATGATGAAGATACCAACCAATATAAAGGGGGAATCAGTCTGAATGTATTCGGACCGAGTCCCGTATCCCGCGGCGGTGTACTCCGTTTCCTAGGCAGTGGCATGGATAAAGTGACTGCGGTCGCTATTCCCGGTTGCGACGATATAACAGACATCGAAGTAGTCAGTGATACGGAAATCCGTGTCACTGTACCTCAGACAGCCCAGCCGGGGTTGGTTGTCTTGAAGACTCCGAAAGGGGATATTACAACAAAAACCGAGTTGACATTTACGGAGCCGATTGCTTTGGAGGCTTTTGCACCGGCAGAAGTAAAGCCTGGTAGTGAATTGACCATTACTGGTGAATATTTGAATTTGATTAAAGAAGTGATATTTGCTGACGAGGTAACAGTGCCTGCTGATGAGTTTGTCAGTCAAAGCCGTCAGGAGATTAAAGTTATTGTTCCTGATTCTGCTCAGACCGGTAAGTTCATCTTGTCTGATGGAGCTGAAATCCCCAATTGGATTTATTCTGAAGGGGAACTGGAGGTTACTTTGCCATCGGTAGAGGCTCCACTCGACCTGGTAGATAAGAAGCCGGGGGATGTCATTCGAGTTTCTGGTGAAAACTTTGATTTGGTGAAGAAAGTGCAGATGCCGAATGGGGATGAAGTTGAATTTACGATGACTGCCTCTTCCGAAGGAGATGAACTTACTTTTACATTGCCGGATAATGTCTCGGACGGAGAAATTACGGTACTTCCTGCTTCGGATGTAAAAGTTGTGGTTGCTACTGTTGTAGTAGCTACGCCTTCGAACGTAGTGGCTGTTCCTGCTGTGAACTTGCGTGGTGGAGATATGATTACCTTGAAAGGTACCAATATGGATTTGGTGACTGATGTAACGTTCCCTGGTGTAGAAGAAGCAGTAGGATTGGAATCACAAAACTCGACTGAAATAAAGGTCTTGATGCCGGCTGCGGCTATTAGTGGTGATTTGCAATTGAATACAAATAGTGGAAAAGCAACTGCCGTATCTATTGCAACGGCAAAGCCGGAAAACATTTCTTATAGTGCGGCGACGGTCCCGGCAGGAGAGGCTTTGACTGTCAAAGGAATAAATATGGATGTAGTTTCGGCTGTTGTATTCAGTGGTAATGTGGAAGTTACCGTATCCGATGCCACTGCTACTGCCATTTCTTTGACTGTACCTACAACTGCCGAAACTGGGGCCTTACTTTTGAAAATGGCCAATGGTGAATCTGTGGAAGCACCGTCTCTGACAATAGAGAAACCGGTATGCGCCTATTTGCCGGCATTGCCTGACAAATTGGTTCGGGGACGAATTGTGGAACTTGAGATTGTTAATGCTGATAAACTGACAAATGTATTGCTGAATGAGGCTTCAGTCCAGTATATCAATGATGCGGCTAAAGGGGTATTGATGTTGAATGTACCGGCTGAACTGGATGGAACTTATAGCCTGAAACTGATTTCTTCAAATGGTGAAATTGCTTATGATGTTCTTGTGGTTGCTAATGAAGAAACAGTTTGGGCTGGTCCGCTCGATATTAGTTGGGGTGATGGAGGACGTGTGTTGGTACCGGCTGTATCTTTTGCCAAGGTAACGGCAGGCACTGTCATGAAAGTCTATTTCGATCAGAAAGACCAGACTTGGGCACAGGCTCAGTTTAACTATGGCGATTGGAGTGGCATAACTTTCTCTTTGTTTGATACGACTATGGTACCGACAGACATTTACGGCTGGAGTTTCGAGAGCCGTGTGATGGAGTTGACGTTGACTCAGGAGATACTTGATAATATTCAAGCTAAACAAGGAGATTGTGAAGACCAGACAAATGTAGGTATCATTATTCAGGGCAGTGATTTGACGTTTACAAAAATAACGATTGTAAATTGATGAATTGTGGCTTGAAGAATGTGACTATGGATGCCTTGATTAAGAATGAAATAAAATCATAATTAAGATGAAGAAACTGAATATAAAATGGATGCTTTCGTTGATAGCAGCTTTTACTTTTGCCTCCTGCGATACTGATGTCGATCATGATATCCCTGCAGTGGATGCACCGGTATTGGTGTCTACTACTCCTGAAAGTGGAGCAGCCAAAGTGAAAACGGGAGAAATCACTATTGAGGTGAAATATGACAAGAATATATTCTTTGCAACAGACAATCTGAGCGAAATCAAGTTTACCGGTGGTGAACTGATAAGTGCCGATGTACTTGGCGCAAGCAATATACTGACTGTAAAAGTGAATGTTCCCGGGAGAGAGACGGCTTGTTCTCTCTCTATCCCCGAGGGAATAGTAACCGGACCAAACCAGATGCCTGCTCCGGCTGTATCGGTTCAGTTCTCTACTGTTGCTTTGGACAAGACGCTGGTTGCTGCCACTTCGGCCAAAGCTGTGAAACTGTACAATTATCTACTGGATAATTTTGAGACGAAGACACTTTCAGCTATGATGGCCAATGTTGCCTGGAATACGGAAATGTCCGAAAAGGTGTATGGATGGACTGGAAAATATCCGGCTATCAACTGTTTCGACTATGTTCATCTGCCGGCATCTGTAGCTGGAGCAGACTGGATTAATTACGGTGACATTACTCCTGTTAAGGATTGGTCTGACAAAGGTGGCATCGTAGCTGCCATGTGGCATTGGAATGTACCCAAGAAAGCTGTAGGCGAAGCTTCTTCTACCCGGATATGGGAAGGAGAGACGGTAATGCCGGGTGATTGGAGTGGAAATGTACAGATGACGGATGATGCTGCAAAAGCTGTCTTTGCTGATGCGCAAGTGGGTCAGGTGATACGCGTGGCTGTGAAGGATGTGGCAGCGGGTGCGCAAGGTTCGTTCAAAAACAGTGGTTGGAGCGAGATTGCTTCAGGAACTGATTATTTTGACATATCCGGGGACTATACATTGGTGATTACCGAAGATGTTTTGAAATCCCTGCAAGAAGGTGGTCTCATCATTGGTGGACATGATTATACAGCAGTTGCTGTTTATCTTGAAAATAACGGTACAGCTCTCGACCCGAATAAGGATTATGCCTTTTATAAGGCAGATACGGAGTTTGATGCTGCCAATGCCACAGTGGAAGGCACTTGGGAAAACAAGGTGTTTACCGAAGATTTGAAAAATGCTGCCGCTTACTTGAAGCTGTTGAGAGATGCGGATATTCCGGTATTGTGGCGCCCATTCCATGAGGCAGCCGGTGGCTGGTTCTGGTGGGGTAAGGATGCTGCCAGCTTTAAATCTCTGTGGATTGCTATGTTCAACTACTTCAAGACTGAAGGATTGGATAATCTTATCTGGGTTTGGACTACCGAGGGCAATGATTCCGATTGGTATCCGGGAGACCAATATGTAGACATCGTGGGACGTGATATTTATAATAAGGAAACTGCAGATTGTGTTTCAGAATATACTTCCATTGCCGAAAATTATGGAAACAAGATTGTTTCGCTGAGTGAATGTGGTACGGTCGGACTTATTTCCGAACAATGGGCATCTGGTGCACGTTGGAGTTGGTTCATGCCGTGGTATGACGGGACAAATGAGGATGGTAGCCCGGTAGTCCATGCTGATGAAGCATGGTGGAAGGATGCTATGAGCCAGGAATTTGTTGTTTCCCGTGAAGAGCTTCCTTCTATGGAATAGCAATTTTTAATAATAAAATAGAAAGGGTTGTCTCTGGTTAGTATCGGGGCAACCCTTTCTGTCTTTTATAGCTTTTAGTTGTTGGTTATAGAATTCATGCTTTATACTTTTTAGGAAAAATAGTAATGGATGTTAAATGAGTGTCGTTATTTGATAAAATAGTATTATAAGGTTTGCTGCTAAAAGTCTACTTTTGTCAAGCCTAATTAAAATTTGATAATAATCATATAATGTTTAACCGCTAATGAAATGAAAAATGCCTATGAGAAAGGAGTGATATGTATACCAACCACTTTATAGAATAAGGTATATTTAATTTTTCCTCAAAAAGAGAAGTTTAACCTTATATTAAACGGTAGATGCCGCCAGGCAATACCAATTCATTAATCTAAGAAAAATACAAGTATGAATTTAAATTTCAGAAGAACCGCGCTGCTCGTGGGTATCTGTTCGGCTGTCAGCCTGACTTATACTCCGCAACTTTTCGCCGCATCGGTCGATGCAATAGATGCTGTGCAGCAAGCAAAAAAAATCACAGGTACTGTAACAGATGCAATGGGACCGGTCATCGGTGCCAATGTATTGGAGAAAGGAACCACAAATGGTGTCATTACCGACATTGACGGTAATTTCACATTGAATGTTCAGCCGGGAGCAACGATTGTTGTGTCTTTTATCGGTTATCAGCCGCAAGAAATAGTGGTAGGTAACCAGACTAGTTTCAAGATTCAGCTAAAGGAAGATACGGAATTGTTGGATGAAGTAGTCGTAGTGGGTTACGGTGTACAGAAGAAGAAACTGGTGACAGGTGCTACGGTTGAGGTAAAAGGCGAAGACATCGCAAAATTAAATACTACGCAGGCATTGGGCGCTTTACAAAGCCAGTCTCCGGGTGTAAATATTCAGGCCGTTTCCGGTCAGCCGGGTGATGGGTTTAAAATTAATATTCGTGGTGCTGGTACTAACGGAAATACAGCTCCAGTTTACGTTATTGATGGTGTAGCCGGTGGCGATATTAACGCCTTGAATCCTGCCGATATTGAACGTATTGACGTGTTGAAAGATGCTGCATCTTGTGCAATTTACGGTTCGAGCGGTGCCAACGGTGTTATCCTTATTACTACGAAGCAGGGTAAGGTAGGAAAGGTTTCTGTATCTTATGATGGAAACATAGGTTGGGCAAATATATATAAGATGCCTGATATGTTGAATGCCAAAGAATATATGGCGGTAATGGATCAAGTGGCCTATAATAATGGAGGCCAACCGTATGATTGGTCAAAATTCGTAGATGCTGATTTGCTGACTGCTTATCAGAATGGTACCAATCCTGGTACAGATTGGGTAAAAGAATTCCGGAATAAAAATGCTGTGGTTACTAATCATGCGTTGAATGTAACAGGTGGTTCTGAATTCTCCAAATTTTCGACAGGTATAGGCTATCAGTATCAGGATGGTGCATTCGGTGGTCCGGTGAAGACTGACTATCGTCGTTTTACTTTCCGCATTAATTCTGAGCATGTGATATATCGTAAGGGAGATGTGGATGTGATAAAGTTTGGTGAGAATATATATTATCAGCACAAACAGAATCAAGGTGTGCAGTTAGGTAATCAATATTCGAATGACCTTTCTAATGCTTTGCGTGCTATTCCTCTGATTCCTGTATATAATGAAAATGGTGATTTCTTCATGTATGATGATTTGAAGAATTTTGGAACGAGTGCTAATGGTATACTTGATTATACTGCATATGCTTCTAATCCGATGGCTCACATGGTATATAATCAGGCTGGGAATAATAAGAATAAGAATTTTAATCTGAACACAGCGGCATATCTGGAAGTACAACCACTTAAGAATCTTATTTATAAAGGTCAGGTTAGTTACAAACAATGGTCAAGTTCATGGCGTTCATATCTTCCCGTTTACCAAATTAATAATCAGGGAGATAGCCGTGATAAAGACCAAACGATAAATAACGTGTCTTTGGGTTGGAACTGGAGTTTGACTAATACGTTGAGTTATCGGTTTGATATTACAGACTTACATCATTTTGATGTTTTGGCTGGTACAGAGTATTCTAAATCAAGACCAACTTATGGCGAATCAGTAGAGGCAACCGGTTATAATAGTGCTTTTGGTGACTTTACACATGCTTATTTGCATAATACAGAACGTAAAGCTACTGCTACAGTAAATGGTTATCCCTCGGATTATGGTTCTAAGATGTCTTATTTTGGACGTTTGAATTATGACTTTAAGGAAACTTATATGTTTTCTGCTATCATTCGTGCCGATGGCTCGTCTAAGTTTGCGAAAGGCAATCAATGGGGATATTTCCCATCATTCTCTGCTGGTTGGGTTATTTCAAACGAGGCTTTTATGAAGAATACTGCTTCTTGGCTTGGTTTCTTGAAAGTCCGTGCTGGTTGGGGACAGAATGGTAATGACAATATCCCTAATTCAAATTGGCGTGCCGGTTACGAGTTTGGCGATTATGGTCTTTATACATTTGGCTCGGATAAGAATGGAGGTACAACCGGAGCTTACCCGAATCGTTTGGCTAACCCCGATTTGACATGGGAAACTTCAGAACAGACCAATATCGGTATTGATGCCCGTTTCTTGGATAACCGTCTGAGTTTTACCATGGACTGGTATAGCAAGCAGACGAAAGACTTGTTAGTGGAAGTGGGTACCAATGCGGCTTCCGGTTTCGCTACTCAATATCAAAATGCTGGTACGGTAAAGAATACTGGCCTTGAACTTTCAATGGGCTGGAGAGATCAGATTGGTAAGGAGTTCAAGTATGGGGTGAATGTCAATATGGCCTATAATAAGAATGAAGTAACGGAGGTTAATAACGCCAATCATTTTATTGAAGGCGGTAATGATTTGTTGGCTCAAAGTACGGGTCGGTTTGTCCGTATGGAAGAAGGACATCCTATTGGCTATTTTTATGGTTATAAGACGGATGGTGTCATTCAGAACCAGAATGACTTGCAGGCATATCTTGACCAGAATTGTAAAGGAAATGCGGCAAACTCTAAGCAAGGTGCAAGTATTAAACCGGGTGATTTGAAGTTTGTGGATGTTGATGGAAATGGGGTGATTAATGATGACGATAAGACTGATTTGGGTAATCCTCATCCTGACGTGACAATGGGTCTTACGTTAAGTGCGGAATATAAAGGATTTGATTTCTCTGTAACAACCTATGGCGCTTTTGGTGCACAGGTAGCTCGCTCTTGGCGAAAGTTCTCAGATGGACAGTATGAAAACTATACGACAGAAGTTTACGATTACTGGCATGGCGAAGGAACCTCAAACAGATATCCGCTGCTTGCGCCGGGAAATAGTGGACAGAATTTCCAGGCCATTTCAGATATTTATATTGATGATGCCGACTATGTTCGCATTCAAAATCTGACTATAGGATACGATTTCAAGAGAATTTGGAAGAACTGTCCGTTCCAGCAACTTCGTGTGTATGCTGCTGCACAGAATCTATTTACTTTTACCGGTTATAAAGGGATGGATCCGGAGAATGGTAGAGCCCTCAATGACAAAGAACCGTGGGTAACCGGTGTTGATGTAGGTAACTATCCTCAACCTCGTACTTATATGGTAGGTGTTAATGTTAAATTCTAAAATTGATACACGATGAAAAAAATAGCATATTTAATAGGTGCAGCTTTGATGATAGCAGGAATGTTTGCTTCTTGTAGCTTGGACTCGATGAGTCTGACGGAAAAAGATACGACCAATTTTCCTAAAACGGCTGAAGATGCCAATCAGGCTTTAGCTGCCATATATCAGAACCTGAATAATGTCAATGCTTTTCCACAGCAGTCTTTCTTGTATAATTCTCTGCTGGCTTGCGATGATATGTTGGGTGGTGGTGGTCCCAATGATAAGTTGATGCAATCTTTGGACCTTATTTGTAATACGGGTACAAATGCTACGCAGGACTACTGGGTGGCTCGCTATCAAGGAATCAACCGTGCCAATACGTTGTTGGAGGCTCTTGCTGGTATTGAAATGGATCCGGAAGTAAGAGCGCAGGCTGAGGGCGAAGCCAAGTTCCTTCGTGCTTTTTATTACTACGAGTTGGCTTCCATGTATGGGCGCGTACCTTTGGTGATTACTGCTTTGTTGCCCGAAGATACTACTCCTCCGACTGCCGCTGTTATCTGGGGGCAGATTCTGCAGGATCTTCGCGATGCGGCTGCAAATATGCCGGCTGTTCGCAAGTCGGATGGGCATGTTGATAAATATACGGCTGAAGCTATGTTAGGACGTGCTTGGTTGTATTATACTGGTATGTATGGCAATGGTGAAACTCTGAACGATTTGGTTAGTACGAACTATAGTCCGTTGACTTCAGTTGATTTGCCTGATGGGACAACTTTGACCAAGCAGGATGTGGTTGGGTATATTGATGATTGTGTGAATAATTCTGGTTATAGTCTTGTTCCTGAGTTTCGTAATTTGTGGGCATATACCAATAAATGTACGGTAGAAGATTTTCCGTTTACTGCCGGTCAGGGATTGAAGTGGGTAGAAGATGATGCAGCGGTAAATCCCGAATCCATGTTTGCCATTAAATATAATAAACTTGCATCTTGGAGCACTACTATCGGTTATGGTAACGGTTATGCTCTGCATTTTGGTGTACGTGGCAATGATCAGGCCAATTCTTTCCCCTTCGGACAAGGATGGGGTGCCGGTCCTGTAGCTCCCAATTTTTATAATGATTGGAGTGTGGCAGAACAAGATGATGCCCGTCGTCCGGCCTCCGTATTCAAGACGGAGGATATGCCGAGTTATAATAAAGGTGGTGGTGACGGCTTTATCCAAGAAACGGATTATTATCAGATGAAAATAGGTTCTATCATGGCTTATAGTACGGATGCGGCTGGAAATAAAACGATTGAGCCGGTATTTGAGAAGATAATGTATGGTGCCGACGGCTGGATTAATGATAATCTGATGCAAACCGGTTCTATTCATGATTTGGTTTTGATTCGTTTTGCGGATGTATTGTTGATGCAGTCTGAATTGAAGGAAGATGTTTCCGGTATAAACAGAGTGCGTAGTCGTGCCGGACTTGAACCTATTGGTACATATTCGTTGGCTGCATTGCAGAATGAACGCCGTTGGGAATTATGTTTTGAAGGTACTCGCTGGAACGATATTCGCCGTTGGCATATTGCTGCCGATGCCCTTGAAAGACAGACGGGAGCAAAGGTTTATACAAATGGGGCTGAAAGCCGTAATGTGGCGCAGAACGGTGGTTATGCCGCACGTTATAAGGCTACGGCAGGTTTCCAGAAGATTCCCGAAAACCAAGTCCTCCTGAATGAAGGAAAGGTAGAACAAAATGAGGGTTATACGGATGCAAGTGCTGAGTATAATGGTTGGCAAGAATAGAATATGAATTTAAAATGAAAAAAGATATGAAAAAGATATTATTCGCAATACCTTTGTTTGCAATGCTGCTGGTGGCTTGCGATCCGATAGTGGATGAAATCAGTCCGGATCCCAATGTCACACCGGAAAATCTTACTTTTGAACTTGTGGCCAAGAACCAGGGAAACAACAACATTCAGATTGTTCCTACTCCGTCACGTTATGTGAAGGTTTATGATGCTACGTCTGATATCAAGTTGGCAGAAGGTACGGCTCCGTCGGTTCAAGTAGCTCCTCCTAATAAAGAATTGCAAGTATATGTAACAACCATTAATTCGGACGGCTCCATAACAAAATCGGCTTCCAAATCAATAGCAGTAACGGAGTATACAGATCTTCCCGCTATTTATGCTGATGTATTCGGCACAACTCCGGACGGTGGTTATGGAACAACCACTTGGGTCTGGAATACAGAAGCTGCAGACGGTTGTTGGGGTAATGGAGGTTATCTCGGCAATACCGGCCCCGGTTGGTGGATTTGTGATGCTGTGGGAGATGTCGGAAACGGTAGAGGGCAAATTGATGAACAAGCTGTAGGAAAAGGATTGCCTGATGATGGATTAAATGGTTGGTTCTCACTTAGTTTGACTGGTGTTCAGACAAGTCGTGGTGAAAGTGGTTCTGTCAAGGTGTCAGAAGATGTGGTGCAATCCGGTTGGGATGTAGGTACTATGGAGTTCTCTGGTACTATTCCATTGTTAGGTATACAGCCGAATCAAGGAAATGCACGTCAGTATGAGTATCATATTTTGAAGATTACAGAAGATGAACTTCGTCTTTGTGCTCCTGAACCCGGTGCTGGCGCTTGGGGTACGGCATGGTTCTGGAACTTCAAGAAAAAATAGTTAATATTGAAAGGTACGGGTGGGTAACGACCACTCGTATACTTTTATTACTAATAAAAAAATGCAACAATGAAACGAACTTTCTTTTTGATATTACTGTTCTTCTGTGCTCTTTTTGTTAAAGCGGATGTTTTGGGACCGTATACAATGGATAGTAATGTACCTCCCACACCAACCGGATATGCTCGGGTTGTACTTCCGATAGGAGGTGCTGACGCTTCGGTAGCCGTAAGCATAACTGTTTGTGACGAAAGTGGTCAACAGTATGTTTTGAGAACTACTACCCCAAATGCTGCTCCATATTGTTATTTCTTGGCTTATGGCGTTTACCGCGTGGTCGCTTTAGAGGATTGTACAGCACAATCTAATTGGGGCGCACTTACGGTTGGTACAATTTTCGAAGTGACAGGAGGTGGCTATATTTCTTTAAATTATATAGGAACAATCTCTACTCCAAGTATTGTTCAAGCATCGGGTACTGATGATAATGTTCCTCCTTCCAAAGTAGGTTACAATATAATGAAAGTGTATGGAATAGAGACAAACGGCGGTGGGGTGTTGGTTGATTCTGACAAAAAAGAATATGGTATCTTTAATTATACCGGACATATAGGCGGTGCTCATTACTTTTACATTAAGCCAGGCACATACACTATAAAATCTTTGAGTGCTACCAATGGAAATTATATTTATTTGGAGTATGGAAATGTTAGACAACCGCTTTCTGCTGGTAGGACTTTCACAGTTCCTGCGTCATTCTTCTCCATTGTGTTTTCTAAAAAGGCACTTTAAGAATAATCTATAAATGAATTATTCAACTCAAAGCAGTTGTCGTTACCCCCCGACTTTATTAGTCGCCCGTAACATCGGATAATTGTAAATGCATTAACCGAATAGTACAATTGTTTAATGGTTAAATCAGGAAAAGGCGAGTCGTGAGATTCGCCTTTTCGCATTCATTCTCTATTGCCTTTCCGGATGCAATTCACATTCCTTTTTGTATTACCCCTGATTTCAGGGCGCAGAATGTTTCTTTTTATCCCTGCATCTCCTTCACCTCCTTCTCCCATCCTCCTGTTCATTGGCTTTCCCGGTGAAACCGCTTTCCACCCTCATCGCCCCGCCTTTGCATCGCGCGACACGCCGTAGTATCCCGGCATGGCCCGGTAGATGGGTTGCGTGGGCTTCCCCACATTCTTCAGCTTGCCCTCTTGCTGCAACCGTTTCAGGTGGACGTTCGCGGTGGTGCGCGCCATGCCGCAGAGCGCTTGGAAGTCACTGCGAATCAGCACGTCGTGGTCGGCAAAGTATTCTTTCAGCTTCATGTCTATCTCCACTTCCGAAAGCTTCAGGGAGTGGCGGGTGTATTTACTGCGGATGGCATTGACTCCCGTCATCGCTTGTTTCAGCCTGACGTCGGGACGGAAGCTGATGCTTTTCAGCCGGAGTTTCAGGTGCTTGTTCGGGGTGCTGCGGGTCACTTTCTGTGTGGCTTCCAGGGTGGGGGCGAAGTAGCCCAGCCCTTCGATGTGCACCTCGTGGCCGTCGCGCAGTTCTTCGCCGCAAATTTGCGCCAGGCAGTCTATCGCGTTCATCACGTCGCCCACCGTGAGCGAGCTGCGGGCATGCACGCGGTTGTAGAGCTGCCGCATGGTTACTTTCCCGTTGAGCAACGGGCGGGGATGGAGGCCTCTCTCTTCAGGGGCTTCCTCATTAGTGCCCGGATTCTCGTACCAGTCATATAGTATTGCCATATCAATAGGTTTTAGTGCGTTCAACATACTTGTTTCTTCCCTCGGAAGTGTCTTCCTGTAAGTGAACGACTCCGGTCGGCCGAACGAATAACCCGGGTCGTTCGATTGAACGACCTAAGTCAGTCGATTGGACGACCCGGGGCGTTCACTTATAAAGAACCGTGCAAAGGTACTGAAAATAAAGGGTTCCGAAGCATAAATAAGTATGTTTGTCGGCAGGAATGATTTTTGAAGAATAAGCGGAGAATGGTTTGCAAAACGCCCTCGGCAGGCAGTAACTTTGGCGAAGAGGCGAGAGGAAAGAAAGGATGATTCCCTTCCTCGAAACCTCCCAATAATCATTTTAATAAAAAATATTTATGAAGAAAAAACTGATGACTTTGCAGCAACACCGGCTCTTGAAGGAAGCGGGACAACTGATAGCCTTTTCCGAAAGGCTGAAACACGCACAAAAAGAAACGACCGACCGAAACTGGAAGGAGCGGGAAGAGCAGCGCCGCCGGAGCGCGAAAGCCGCAAGCACCGTGACTGCACTGAGCGGCGACATCGAGGAGTTCCTCACTTCGCGCTACGACTTTCGCTATAATCTGCTGACGGATGAAACCGAGTTCCGCCCCGCCGGACAACGCTCTGCCGCCTTCACCCCCGTGGGCAAGCGCGAGTTGAACACTTTCTGCATCGAAGCCCATGCCGAAGGTATTCCTTGCTGGGACAAGGACTTGAACCGATACGTCTATTCCACTTACATCCCTGCCTACCATCCCTTCCTGCTCTACATGGACGAACTGCCCGATTGGGACGGCAAGGACCGGCTGACTGCGCTTGCCTGCCGCGTCTCTTCTCGGCCTCACTGGGTGCGGGGATTCCATACCTGGATGCTGGGACTTGCCTCGCAATGGATGGGCGTGTCCGGACTGCATGCCAACAGCGTGGCTCCCGTTCTCGTCAGCCGCGAGCAGGGACGACGGAAATCCAGCTTTTGTCGCGCCTTGATGCCTGACGTGCTGACGCGTTACTACGCCGACAACCTGAAACTGACCTCGCAGGGACAAGCTGAGAGAATGCTGGCGGAAATGGGGCTGCTCAATATGGACGAGTTCGACAAGTATGCCGACAACAAAATGCCCTTACTGAAAAATCTGATGCAGATGTCGGTGCTCAACATCCGCAAGGCCTATCAGCAGAACTTCAGGCAACTGCCCCGTATCGCCTCGTTCATCGGCACCAGCAACCGGTTCGACCTGCTGACCGACCCCACCGGGAGCCGGCGCTTCCTCTGCATCGAGGTGAAGCACAATATTGACTGCATAGGCATAGAGCACGACCAGATTTTTGCCCAACTGAAAGCGGAACTCATTGCCGGGCGGCGCAACTGGTTCACCAAGCCGGAGGAGGAGGAACTGCAATGGCATAACGAGGCTTTCTATCGTGTCAGCCTTGTGGAGGAGGCAGTTCACAGCTTGTTTCGTGCCCCGCTTCCGGCAGAGAAGAGCTTCGATCTGACTGCCGCCGACATCTTTGATGAGTTACAAAAAACGCATCCCGCCCTGATGCGTGGCAGCAATCCCATGCAGTTCGGTTCGGTGTTGCTGCGGGTGGGACTGAAACGCCGGCATACGAAGTACGGCAATGTATATGAGGTGGTGAGAAGGAAGAAAGAAGTTTCACCGGAAAGGGTTGAACGATAGGGAAATAATGCGAAAGGTGAAGGGGTGAAGGAAGAGAAAGCCGGTTTATAGTCTCATTACGGATTGACATAGATTCCTATTAATTCAGGTTGTAGATGCCGATGGGATAAATATTTTCGCTCATAATAACTGTATATTTTATAGATTTCTATAAAAGTAACTTTTTTATAAGAACAAAACAAGCGAAAGTTGCGATTTTCACTACTCCTTGTCGGATAAAAAACTTATCTTTGCGATTGAAACAATCTCTTGTTAATGATATGAAATACACATCATACTCTTATCCTTCAGGCAGGGCGGAAGTGGCTGCATTTGTTGTGACCGGCGGAGTGACGGAATACCATGTGATGATACATGCCACTGACCCGAAACAGACCTATCGTGAACAGATGAATGTCGTGTTGGATGCGTATGCCGCTTTACTGAAAAAAGAACTGTCCGGAGCCGTGGCGGTTTTTAAAAGATACTTCCTGAGTGATGCCGCCAACCAAGCGGAACTGTTGCTTGCCGCTACGGCGGAAAGCTCCGATTGCGCGCTGTCTGTGGTGGAACAGCCTCCGCTGGATGGTACCAAGATTGCTTTGTGGGCCTATCTGCAGACCGATGTGCAGACACGAGTGCTGCCGAACGGACTGTATGAAGTGAAACACGGTGTTTACCGCCAGCTCTGGATGGGAGGCAGCTTCAACCGTGCCGCCAATTCGGAATACCAGATGCGTCTTTTGCTCAACGACTATGCCATGCAACTGATGGAAGAAGGGTGTACCTTGGCCGACAATTGCCTGCGTACCTGGATATTTGTGCAGAATGTGGATTGCAATTATGCCGGTGTAGTCAAGGCACGCAATGAGATGTTCGTCACCCAGAACCTGACAGAGAACACGCACTATATTGCCAGTACCGGTATCGGTGGGCGTCATGCCGACCCGAAAGCATTGGTGATGCTTGATGCTTTTGCTGTAGCGGGATTAAAGCCCGGACAAATCAAATATCTCTATGCCCGCACACACCTGAATCCCACTTATGAGTATGGAGTCAGTTTCGAACGGGGAACGGCGGTGGATTACGACGACCGTCGGCAAGTACTCATTTCCGGTACGGCGAGTATCAACAACCGTGGGGAAGTGATGTATGCCGGAGATGTACGCCGTCAGACAGAACGGATGTGGGAGAATGTGGAGGCTCTGCTGAAGGAAGCTGACTGCGGCTTTGGAGATGTAGGGCATATCATTGTCTATCTGCGTGATATTGCGGATTATGCTGTAGTGAAAGAGATGTTTGACAAGCGTTTTCCCGATACGCCGAGAGTGATTACGCTGGCTCCCGTCTGTCGCCCGGGGTGGCTGGTGGAAATGGAGTGTATGGCGGTGAAGAAAATCTCTGATTAAAAATATTATCTTTGGTTAATTGAATATTAGGCTGACAGTTGGTAAACGCCTACCTTTGTTGAAATTCTAATGTATAAGGATGAAAACACGTATCTTGCTTTTCTGTATCAGTTGCCTTCTTTGGGCAAGTTGTGGAAATTCCGGACAGAATTATGTGATTGAAGGAACGTTGCCGTCGGTGAAATACGACGGGGAATGGATATACCTCGTGCCGATGGAGAATGCGCCGGGGCGGGTGGATTCTGTAAAGATAACCAATGCCTCTTTTTCTTTTTCCGGACAAGGGGAGGAGATGAGGGTGTTGCGTCTGCGCCATCTGCTGCGTATCTACATCCAGGAACTGCTGGTGGTGACGGAGCCGGGAACCATACATGTGAAGGCCGACTCTGTCGGTTCGGTAACGGGCACTCCGCAAAATGATGCCCTTCAGAAATGGAAAGAGGGGAGGGAAAAGAAGCAAGAGGCTTACCATTTTATCCGGACGGGACTACGGAATGCCACCGGAAAAGATTCACTGCATCTGATACGGATACGTGACAGTCTGAGGATGCAGGAGCAGGAAACGAACTTTCTGTTTTTGAAAGAGCAGGGAAACAATACGTTGGGGACATTCATGCGGAAGATGGTGCGTGGCTCCTTGACGGAAGAACAACAAAAACTGTTGGATGAAAGCTTGCAGAAGGAAATACATTGAATGGGGAGCGGCAGGAATCGGTGCTTTGGCGTTGTTTCTTTTTTTCTTCCGGATATTGCCCTATCATCTGTTCCATCGGGAGCAGACACAGCTCTTTTTGCTTGCCACCGAACCATTGGCCGGGTATCTGCGGCATCCGGCGGCTCTGGCACGTCTGTCAGGAGATTTCCTCACTCAATTCTTTTATTACGAAGGGGGTGGCCCGACCATAATGGCTGTCGTGCTGTTGCTTTGGGGAGTGGTGGTGTTTCGTTTGTTGGCTCCGTACATGGGACGTTGGGCGTGGATTCCTACGGTGTTGGCGGTGGCTTGGGAGGCAGGAAGGCAATGCGGATTGAGTTATCCGCTTTCCGGCACAATCGCTTTAACCGGTATCGGAGGTGTTTTGTTGTTGTGCCGTAGCTGCATGCGACGTTCGTGGAAGTCGGGCTTACCGGTAAGCATATTGGCGGTATTGTCCGGCTATTGGCTGTTTGGCTGTGGCGATTGGTCGTCACGATGGTACAATATGCCCGATTTAGGGCGGGAATATCTTTTGGCGTTGGATTCGGAAATGTATTTCGGCCGTTCGGAAAAAGTACGGAAACTGTTGGTGGAGGGTGAATACCGCTCTCCGTTCACTGCCTATTATTATAATTTGCTGAATGCACAGCAGAACCGGCTTCCCGACCGGCTGATGGATGGTTATCAACCGGCTTCGCAAGGGCTGTTTCTGCCTGTGGCTCCCCATTCTACCTACCTCACTATTTATGCAGCCAATGAAGTCTGGTTTGCGTTGGGAGATATGACGATGGCTGAACATGCCGCCATTCTGGGAATGATTTTTTCTCCGCACCACACCGGGGCAAGAGCTGTCAAGCGTTTGGCGGAAATCAACCTGGTGAACGGTGATGAGGCGGCGGCTATGAAATATCTTCGTCTCCTGCAAAAGACAATGTGTTACCGTGATTGGGCAGAACGACGTATTCCCGGAAAACAGACGGCCGAAGTCTGCCAATGGCTGGAACGGAAGCGGTTGTTGTTGCCTGCAACGGATACTTTGCGTTCTTCTGCCGACATTCCGCTTTCACTTCGTCATCTGTTGCGTAACAATCCTGATAATACGTTGGCATGCGATTACCTTCTCTGCTTTGATTTGCTGAATAAGGATATTGGGGCTTTCGCCGGAGATTATCGGGAGTTTGCTGCAAAGAAGTTTCCTTCCAGATTGTATGCCGAAGGTTTACTTATCTATCTTGCCGGGAAAAAGGCTTCGTTGGATGAAGTGGAAAAATGGAATATACCGCCTCAAGTATTGGATGAATTTGGCGATTATACCCGACTGTACGAGGCGAATGGTGGTAATGGTGCCCCTTTGCAAGCCAAATACGGAAAAACATATTGGTTTTATTTCCACTATGCTACGATGAAAAAGGGGAAGTGATTTATGATGAACATAGATATGAAATATATACAAGTTGTTGTGGGGCTGTTACTGTGCTACTGCCTATATGCTTGCAGTCCCCGTCCGGAGTCTGTACAGCCTGCAGACCGGTTATTGGTGCTCTATCCGGAATATCAGGATGTAACCATTCCCTACAATGTGGCTCCTTTGAATTTCCTTGTGCGGAATGAAGGGGTGGATGCGGTATGCGTGAGTGTAAAGGGAGCATCGGACAGCTTGGAGATAAATGCGCGCGGGAACAAGGCGATATTCCCCTTGAAAGCTTGGCGTGCATTGCTTGAAGCGGAGAAGGAACATACTTTGGAAGTAACTGTTACTGCCCGTACCGACGGCCGCTGGCTGCGCTATCCTTCCTTTGCATGGCAGGTAGTGGCGGACAAGCTTGACGCCTATGTCAGTTACCGTCTGATAGAGCCCGGTTATGAGGTATGGAATACCTTGCAGATACGTGAACGTTGTATTGAGAATTTCGAAGAGCGTATTTTGGCGGATAACAGTCAGACAGACGGCAAGTGCATGAACTGTCATGTGCACGGAGGAAATAGTGGCAACCTTTCGATGTTCCATCTTCGGGGTGAGGGAGGGGGGACTGTCCTGAACCGTGACGGCAAGCTCCGTAAGCTTGCCTTGAAGAATGAACAGATGATATCTGCGGCTGTCTACGGGGATTTCCATCCTGACGGGCGGTATGGTGTGTTCTCGTCTAATGTGATTATTCCCATGTTCCATACGGAAAGTAACCGCCGTCTGGAAGTTTACGATACCGTCTCCGATTTGGCTGTCGCCGATTTTGACGGAAACCGGATGATTCTATCTCCGCTTACGGCGGATTCCACCGTATTGGAAACTTTTCCCACATTCTCTGCCGATGGGAAATGGATATATTACTGCTCAGCTCCGACTGTTCCATTGCCGGACAGCGTACAGCAATTACGCTATTCGCTTTGCCGCATTGCGTTCGATGCCAATCACGGCGCATGGGGTGACCGCGTGGATACCCTTTGGAATGCCCGGCTGGAGAAAGGCTCCGTGTGTCATCCGAAAGCTTCACCGGACGGCCGCTACCTGCTCTATACCGTTGCTGATTATGGAACATTCCCCATTTGGCACCGGGAGACGGAATTGCAGCTGATGGATTTGCAGACGGGTGCCATCGATTCCCTGCCAATGGTCAATTCCAACCGTTCGGACACTTATCACAGTTGGTCGTCAGGCAGCCGTTGGTTTGCCTTTGCCAGCAAGCGGGGTGACGGGCAGTACGGGCGGGTTTATTTTGCCTATCTGGATGCTGAAGGGAAGGCGCATAAGCCTTTTGTGCTACCCCAGTCGGACCCTGAAAAAGACGATTTGACATTGAAATCCTACAATATTCCCGATTTGTCGGCTACTCCCGTTCCTTTTGATGCTTCTTCCATCAAGCGGATAAACCGGCAACTGAAGGCTGAGGAATTCAAATGACAAGACATACAGAGAGTACCAAATTGTAAATAATAAATTGTAAATAGTAAATGTTCTTATTTCTGAAAAAGACTTGGAAGATAGGGTTGTCGATACTTTTTGGCGTAGCGGTGCTTCTCTTTTGGGGAAGCGTATATCCGGCCCATATTTCCTATCAGGAGCAGTTCCAGCTTTTCTTGTTCGATGCCGACTACTGGTGGGAACGGATAGTGGTTCCCGGTGGGTTGGCCGATTATATCGCTGAGTATCTGACGCAGTTCTATTATCACGTGTGGGCGGGAGCTTGTATTCTGGCTTTTTTGTACGTGTTGTTGCAACGGTTGGTTTGGAAACTGGCGAAGGAGCAGGGTGCGGCTGATGTGTATTATCCGCTGAGTTTTCTGCCCATCATTGTCTTGTGGCATTTCATGGGTGATGAAAATGCGATGCTGTCATTGGTGGTGGCTCTGCTGTTAGCATTGTCTGCATCCTGCTGGTATGCGGATTTGAAAGGGAAGTGGCAGCGTGTGGCATACATTCTGATAGCCCTTCCGCTGCTTTACTGGACAGCGGGTGCGGCACACTTCATCTTTATGGGCTGGGTGATTGTACGCGAGTTCCGGTTGAATCTTAAAGGTAAGAATTTCTGGGGTGGTGTCGGAGTGTTCTGGGGTGTAGGATTGTGGGGTATCGGTTGTCCGCTATTGGCAAGCATGTGGGTACAATTCCCCATTTACCGTCTGATGGGCGGTATAGGATATTACCGTTTCCCGGCAGTGATTCCCTGGATAGAGATAGGGCTTGCCGTATTACTGGTTGTTCTCCCCTTCCTGCTGTCCGCTTTGCCCGCTTTGAAGAAGAAGCCGGTATTTTATGGAGTTCTGCAAGTGGTGGCGGTAACATTGTTCGGCTATTACTACGTGGTGGCCGGTTGCGATATGGATAAAGAGGAAGCGATGGAGTATGACCAGCTGGTACGTAATAAACAATGGCAGGAGATTATAGAAAAGGCAGAAGAGAAGTCACCGGTTTCACCTTTCGGCGTGACCTGCCTGAATCTTGCTTTGGGAAAGACGGGACAGATGGGCGACCGTATGTTCGAGTTTTACCAGAACGGGACGGAAGGGCTGCTGCCGGAGTTTCAGCGTGATTTTACTTCTCCGTTGCCCACCAGTGAGGCATACTATCATTTGGGTATGGTCAATACGGCACAGCGTTTCACTTTTGAGGCGATGGAGGCCATACCTAACTTCAACAAGAGTGGCCGTTGCTTCAAGCGTCTGGCGGAGACGAACCTGATAAACGGGCAATACGAAGTGGCAGCCAAGTACCTGCGTTTGTTGAGGAAGACAATCTTCTACAAGGATTGGGCGGAGGATGCCATGACCTATCTGTATAATGAGGAAAAAATCAATGCCCACAAGGAGTGGGGTTGGTTGAGGCAGATACGCTATACGGAAGACTTCTTGTTCAGCAGCCAGGAAACGGACATCATGCTGGGGCTGCTTTACCAGCACAACCACCGGAACCGGATGGCATTTGAGTATATGCTGGCCTATGTCCTGCAGCAACGTGATTTGGAACGTTTCATGAAGTACTATCCGCTGGGCAAGCATGCCGGCTACGACCATATTCCCCGCAGCTATCAAGAGGCGTTGATATATGTATGGACACAGACGCACAAGAACTTCCAGGGTATGCCGTGGAGTATTTCGCCCCAAGTGGTGCGGGATGTAACGGAATTTGCGCGGATATATACCTCGCAGCAGAATGCCCGGCAGATGTTGGAGGCGCGTTTCGGCAGTACATACTGGAATTATTTGCTACTAAGAAAGTAAAATGAAAAAGATGAAGAATATAGCTGTTTGCATAATGGCTGCATGGTGGTTTGCCGCTTGCGGCAATCCGGTGACTTCCCCGGAAAGGGTGGATGAATGGCCGGATATCTATCCCGACTATATCGGTGTGACTATTCCTGCAACCATTGCTCCTATGAATTTCAATTGTATTGGTGGAGCGTACGAACGTGTGGATGTGACCGTGACCGGAGGAAAGTCCGGAGAGATGCACGTAAATGATAAAATAGTATCATTTCCGCAAGATGCATGGCAAGAGCTTTTGGAGGAGAACAAGGGTGATAGCCTTCTGTTTACGGTATGTATCCGGAAAGACGGCGAGTGGAAACAGTACCGCTCTTTTCCCATGTATGTCAGTCCGTATCCTATAGATTATGGGGTGGTATACCGCAAGCTGGCTCCCGGATATGAAGTTTATAGCAAGATGGGCATTTATGAGCGTGACCTTGCTTCGTTCGAGGAGCGTCCCTTGCTGGAGAATACCATGGTGCCGGGCATGTGCCTGAATTGTCATGCTTTCAACAAAACAAATCCGGACCATCTGAGCCTGCATATCCGTGGAAAGAACGGAGGGACCTTGATGCAGATAGACGGGAAGCGCGAAATGCTGGATACGAAAACGGATTCCACTCTCTCTGCGGGGGTGTACCCTTATTGGCATCCAAACGGCAAATATATTGCCTATTCTGTCAACAATACGCGCCAGTCTTTCCATGCGGTGAAGGATGAGCGTGTGGAAGTGCTCGACTTGGAATCGGATGTACTGGTCTATCATCCCGAGACACATGAATTACTGCTCTCTCCCTTGCTTCAGAAGAAGGAAGTCTTCGAAACCTTTCCAGTATTTTCACCGGACGGACGCAAACTGTATTTCTGTACTGCGGAGGCCAAGCCGATACCGGCGGAATATAAGGAAATACGTTATAGCTTGTGTAGTATAGATTTCAATCCGGAAGACGGGACATTTGGCGAAAAGATAGATACGCTGGTCAATGCGGCAGCTATGAAGAAAAGCATCTCCTTCCCGAGGCCCTCGTACGATGGCGAGTATATCATGTTTACTTTGTCGGATTACGGGAATTTCTCAATTTGGCATAAAGAAGCCGATTTATGGCTGTTGGATTTGAAGGATGGCGGTATGCGTCCCATAAAGGAGGTGAACAGCGATGATACGGAAAGTTTCCATAACTGGAGCAGTAACTCCCGATGGTTTGTGTTCAGTAGCCGCAGGGGAGATGGGCTTTATACCCGTCTGTATCTGGCAAGTATGGATGAGAATGGGGTGGTGGGCAAGCCTTTCCTGCTTCCTCAGGAAAATCCTTGGGAGTATTACGACCGTCTGGTCTACTCGTACAATGTTCCCGATTTTACAAGCGAACCGGTGAAGCTGGAACGCCGGAAAGTGGAACGGGGAATTGTCTCGCGGAAGCGCGTTCCGGTGAAAGTTAGATGATACGTTTTTTATATTCTGCTTTTTAATACAGTAAAGGGATAAAATTGTATCATTTTCTCTTGGTGCAATCCGCTATCTTTGTGCCAGGAATTAGTGTTACCAATAACAATACCAGATTGAAAAACATGGATATGAGAAAAGTAAAATTTGCTATGATGATTCTGGCGGCAAGTCTGTTGACCGCCTGCGGTTCTTCCAAGAAAGAACAGAGTGTGAATGAAGAGACGGCTGCTGCGCGTACGCAGGAAACGGAGAACTTACTGGCTAACTTGAAAAAAATCCCTTCCAAAGGTATCATGCTCGGCCATCATGACGATACGGTATATGGTATCGGCTGGGAAGGTGAGGAAGGCCGTTCGGATGTGAAAAGCGTGTGTGGCGACTATCCGGCTGTTATCAGCTTTGATTTGGGAGAGCTGGAACTTGGGAATGCCGCCAATCTGGATAAGGTTCCCTTCGATAAAATCAGGAAAGAGATAATCAATCAGTATCAGCGGGGCGGCATGGTTTCGCTCAGTTGGCATGCGCGCAATCCCAAGACGGGCGGTGATGCCTGGGATGTATCGGATACGACGGTGGTGAAGTCCATCTTGCCTGGTGGCGAGAATCACCAGAAATTTGCCGGCTGGTTGGGAGGAGTGGCCGATTTCCTTCATTCGTTGAAGACGGCGGACGGCGTGAAGATACCCATACTTTTCCGTCCCTGGCACGAACACAGCGGCAGCTGGTTCTGGTGGGGCGAAAAACTGTGTACCCCTGAAGAGTATAAGGCATTGTGGCACATGACAGTGGATACTCTGCAGGCCAAAGGAGTGGACAATGCACTTTATGCTTACTCTCCGGGCACGGAACCCAAGGACACGACGGAATATTTGAAGAAGTATCCGGGCGATGAGTTGATAGACGTTATCGGTTTCGATACCTATCAGTTCGATCGGGATGCCTATCTTGCCGGGATGGATAGGGCACTTTCCATTATCGACAGTGTAGGGAAAGCACACAATAAGGTGATTGCTGTGACCGAAACCGGTTACGAAGGAATTCCCGATGCCAAATGGTGGACTGGTACTCTGCTGCCTGCGTTGGAGAAATATCCGCTTGCCTATGTGCTGGTGTGGCGCAATGCCCGTGAAAAGGTGACCCATTACTATGCCCCCTATCCGGGACAGACATCTGCGGAGGATTTTGTGGAGTTCTATAACAATCCCAAGACGCTGTTTGCAGCTGATGTAAATCTGTATCAATAAACAAACAATCAATATAACAGACATGGAAGCTTTTAAAGAAAAGGTAGAGAGGCTCTTTCAGAGACACGAAGAGTTGATTACGAGAAAGAATGTGGCCGTGGAAGACGGCAATGGCATATTCACCCGCTATAAATATCCGGTAGTGACGGCTGCTCATACACCTGTATTCTGGCGGTATGATTTGGATGAGAAGTCCAACCCGTACCTGATGGAACGTATCGGTATGAATGCGACCATGAATTCGGGGGCCATTAAGTGGAATGGCAAGTATCTGATGGTGGTACGTGTAGAGGGCGCTGACCGTAAGTCGTTCTTTGCCGTAGCCGAGAGTCCCAACGGCATTGATAATTTCCGGTTCTGGGATTATCCCATCACCATGCCCGAAGACGCGATTCCGGCAACGAATGTATACGACATGCGCCTCACGGCTCATGAGGACGGCTGGATTTACGGTATCTTCTGCGCCGAACGCCACGACGACAATGCGCCTGCCGGTGATTTGTCCTCGGCTACGGCTACAGCTGCCATTGCCCGCACCAAGGATTTAAAGAACTGGGAACGCCTGCCCGACCTGAAGACCAAGAGCCAGCAACGCAACGTAGTGCTGCACCCGGAGTTTGTAGATGGCAAATATGCCCTCTATACCCGTCCGCAGGATGGCTTTATTGATGCCGGCAGCGGTGGTGGTATCGGCTGGGCGCTGGTGGACGACATAACCCATGCTGAGGTGAAGGAAGAGAAGATTATCGACCAGCGCTACTATCACACCATCAAGGAGGTGAAGAATGGTGAAGGTCCGCATCCCATCAAGACTCCGAAAGGATGGTTGCATCTGGCTCATGGTGTCCGCGGTTGTGCCGCCGGATTGCGTTATGTGCTCTATATGTACATGACTTCCCTGGAAGACCCGACGAAACTGATTGCCACTCCCGGTGGGGCCTTTATGGTACCCGAGGGTGAGGAGCGTATAGGTGACGTAAGCAATGTACTTTTCACCAACGGCTGGATTGCCGACGAAGACGGAACAGTATTCATCTACTACGCTTCTTCCGACACGCGGATGCATGTGGCTACCTCTACCATTGATAAGCTGGTGGACTATTGCATGAATACGCCTGCTGACGGCTTGTCTTCATCAGCTTCGGTAGAAACGTTGAAGAAGCTGATAGACAAGAATTTGCAGATAATGAAATAATAAAAATACAACATACTATGGCAACACTAAAAGAGAAAATCGGTTATGGTTTCGGGGATATGTCTTCCTCTATGTTCTGGAAAATATTCTCCTATTACTTACCGTTCTTCTATTCGAATATTTTTGGCTTGAGCTTGGCTGATGCAGGATTGCTGATGCTGGTGACACGTATTTGGGATGCAGTGTCCGATCCGATGATGGGAGTCATTGCAGACCGTACTCATACGCGTTGGGGTAAATACCGTCCTTATTTGTTGTGGATTGCAGCTCCTTTTGCCATTGCCGGGATTTTACTTTTTACAACGCCCGACATGGGGACAACGGGTAAGCTGGTATGGGCTTATGTCACTTACATCTTGATGATGACGGTATATACGGCAATCAATGTACCATACGGGGCTATGTTGGGAGTAATGACTGATGATTCGAACACAAAAACGGTTTTCTCTTCTTACCGTATGTTTTTTGCATACGGAGGTAGTTTTATCGCTTTGGGAGCATGGGAGCCATTGTGTAATTGGTTTAAATCAATGGACTATAGCAATGCTTCCAGTTGGCAATATGCCATGGTATGCATTGCCACGCTCTGCTTTTTGGGTTTTCTGTTTTGCTTTAGCATGACGCGCGAGCATGTCAAGAGTGTGGCGTCCGAATCCATCGGTAAGGATGTGAAGTCACTGGTGCGCAATTCGCCTTGGTGGATATTGAATGGTGCGGCGTTGTTGTCGAATTTCTTCAATACGGTACGCGGAGCTACTGCCGCCTACTTCTTCAAGGACTATATCAGTGCCAATGCATTCCTCGATTTCGGGGTGTTCAATCTGGTATTGTATGCCGGCTTGTTCCTGATGGTGGGTGAAGTGTGTAATATGATTGGTGTGGCGCTGGCTGTGCCTCTGTCCATGAAGTTTGGAAAGAAGTCCACTTATATCATTTCGCTCGTGTGCCTGGTAGTGCTCAGCGTGCTCTTCTTCTTTGTGCCGAATGACGGGCTGGGATGGTGGCTGATGATGATTTTCCAGGTGCTTATCTCCATCTGCACCGGTATCGTATCTCCGTTGATTTGGAGCATGTATGCGGATGTGGCGGACTATGCCGAGCAAAAGGATGGCACATCCTCTACGGGGCTGATATTCTCTTCCGGTTCTATGGCGCAGAAGTTTGGCGGTGCATTTGCAGGCTGGGCAGTAATGGCACTGTTGGCATTCTTCGGTTACAATACCGCAGAGAATGCCGTGCAGACTCCCGAGGCGCTGGATGGCTTGAAGTATCTGATGAGCTTTATTCCTGCTGCGATAGCCGCACTTTCCATCGTTGTCGTATTCATCTATCCATTGAATAAGACGCGTATGGCAGCCATCAATGCAGACCTGAAAGAGCGCCGTGAGAACCTTTAGCAGAATAACTCATAACTTATAACTCATAACTCAAAAACTTGTGGATATCAAGAAGATGAAACAGGAGATGGAGGAGGAGCTGGTTTCCAATATCCTCCCCTTCTGGATAAATAGAATGACGGATGAAGTGAACGGCGGTTTCTACGGCCGTATCACGGGCCGGGAGGAGGTGAAGCCCGAAGCAGAAAAGGGGGCAATCCTGAACGCCCGCATCTTGTGGACCTTCTCGGCTGCATACCGCTTGCTGAAGAGGCCGGAGTATCTGGAAACGGCTACGCGTGCCAAACGTACTCTTATCGACCGTTTCTATGACAATGAATTTGGTGGAGTTTACTGGTCTCTCGACTATAAAGGCAATCCGCTCGATACCAAGAAGCAGATTTATGCTTTGGGGTTCGCCATCTACGGGCTGAGTGAATATGCTCGTGCCACGGGCGATGATGAAGCGCTGGCATATGCCATCCGCTTGTTCGAGACCATCGAAGAGCATAGCTTCGACCCCGTGAAAAACGGTTATTGCGAAGCCTTGACCCGCGAATGGGGAGAAATAGCCGACATGCGCCTCAGCGCCAAGGATGAGAACGAGCGCAAGACGATGAATACCCATCTGCATATTCTGGAACCTTATACCAATCTTTTCCGCGTGTGGAAGGATACCCGTCTGGAGAGGCAACTGCGCAATTTGATAGGCCTTTTCACGGAACGGATTCTGAATATCAAGACCGGTCATCTGGAATTGTTCTTCAATGATGATTGGGTTAGTAAATACCGCATTGTCTCCTATGGGCACGACATCGAAGCCTCCTGGTTGATACACGAGGCTGCCCTTGTTCTGGGCGATAAGGACCTCCTGGAGAAAGTGGAACCACTTGTAGAATACATCGCTGCCGCTGCCGATGAAGGATTGACGCCCGACGGCAGCATGATATACGAGACTTTTCTGGATAAAGGAAAGACCGATACTGACCGCCACTGGTGGGTGCAGGCCGAGAACGTAGTGGGACATGCCAACCTCTACCAGCACTTTGATGACGAAGTGGCCATGCAGAAGGCTCTCCGATGTTGGGACTTCATCAAGCAGCATCTGGTAGACTACAAGTACGGAGAATGGCATTGGAGCGTGCGTGCCGACGGCACGGTGAACACCGATGATGACAAGGCGGGATTCTGGAAATGTCCGTATCACAACGGACGTATGTGCATGGAAATTATTGAACGTTTTTCATAGGTTTTCTATCATAAGAAGATGAATAGATTGATGGTTTTGGGGATTCTTGTCTGGATGGGGATTGCGCTGCATGCGCAATCTCTTTATCCGGACTTCAGCAAGCTGAACTTCGGGTGCGATGGAAACAGCATTACCGCAGGCGAACAATGGTCTAAGACTGTAGTGGATAAACTCGGATTCGCTACACATCACAACGTGGCGGTCGGTTCTGCCACATGGGCATGCCATCCCGATACTCAGGATTATGGCAGCGAAGCTTTTGCCGGCATCTCCGGCGGTTGGCAGGTTACGGAGGATAAGCATGAGTTACAGATGCGGCACAACAACGTGTCAAAGGTGCATATCCAGAAGTTCATAGCCGAAGTGGAAAGTGGCGCTTACCCTGCGCCCGATGTCTTTGTGTTCTCTATGGGAACGAATGACCGTAACTTGGGTAGTGCCGAAGAGGCCCTTAAAGGGAAGACGCTCGATGAAGTAGATGTCAACACCATGGCGGGCGGTGCCCGTTGGTCCATTCAGACCATTCTGGAGCATTATCCCCAATGCCGCGTATTCGTGTGCACGCCGATTCAGACCGGCAACCCCGAACACAATGCACTGAATCTGCAGAAGATTGCCATCTTGCGTGAGTTGTGCCGGGCGCTTTCCGTGCAGCTGATAGACTGTTACTCCAATTGTGGTATCACCGAAAAGTTTGAGCAGCCTTCCGGTAGCGGGCGCTATCTGCGCGACGGGTTGCATCCCGACAAACCGGGGCAGGAGCTGATGGGCCGTTACATCGCGAAGGAGATACGGAACCATTTCTTTTAGTTCCGTTCTGCATATTCCGGTTGGAATAACTTATCATTTAGGGCTTGTAAAGCCCTTTTTTTGTCTGTATTCTTAATGACGAATGCCACATCATTATTGCTGCTGCCATATGAAATCATCCGTAGGGGGATGTCCTTTAGCGCCTCCATAATCTTTGCCTCAAACCCGGCATATTCCCATTGCATGTTGCCCACCACGGAGACGATGGTCATGCGGTCTTCTACCAATACATGGGCATATTGGCGTAGTTCGGAGATGATGTTCGATAAACGAGTGCAGTCGTCTATAGCCACAGATACGTCCAGATTGGAAGATACCAGCAGGCAGAGGGGGGTACGGTACTTGGCAAAAATGTCGAAAATCTTGCTGATGAACAGATAGGGACACAGATTATGGTTCGATTCGAACTTTATGTATATGATGTGGTCCTTGGCGGCTATGGCCTTGATGATATTGTCGTCCTGCAGGTTGGAAATTAGCGTGCCTTCTGCCGACGGTTCCATAGAGTTAAGCAACCGGACGGGAATATTCCTTAGGCGTGCCGGGGCGATACAGAAGGGATGCAGTATCTTGGCACCATAGAAGGCCAGTTGTTCGGCTTCGTTGAAGCTGAGGCGTTTCACGGGGCGGGTACCTGACACCTCGCGCGGATCATTGTTGTGCATGCCATCTATGTCCGTCCATATTTGTATCTCGTCTGCTTGGAGGGCGGTGCCAATGAGGGAAGCAGTGTAATCACTGCCGCCGCGTTTCAGGTTATCTGTTTCGTTATAGGCATTCTTGCAGATGAAACCCTGAGTGATGAAGAGATTGATGCCGGGATGGCAGGCAAGCTGTTCTCGGAGTTTCTGTTCTATATATTCCAAGTCGGGTTCGTTGTCGGGGCCGATACGCATGAAGTCGAATGCACAAAGCAGTACATTGGGAACTTTCAGCTCGCGCAGGTAGAAGTGCATTAGGGCGGTACTGATAAGTTCGCCTTGTGCCAGCACTTCCTTCTCTTCGACAGAGGTGAAGGAATCTTTGGTAAATTTCCAAAGTTGCTGGAAGCGGTCGAGGATATAATCTATTGCTTCCCGTTTCAGTTTCTCGTCGGTCAGCAACCCATTGGCAAATTCGATGAATTGGAATTCCAGCCGGGTGATACGGTCGTGAGCTTGTTCTATTTCACGGTTGAACAAGTTGGCGGCAATCTCCTCCAGATGGTTGGTGGTGCCTGCAGTGGCAGACAGTACCACAATCTTGGGTGTTGCATCTTTAATGAGTGTTGCTACATGTTTCATTCTCTCTACGGTGCCGACGGAAGTTCCGCCGAATTTACAAACTTTCATTTCTTGTTTCTTTTTTAACAGTTTCATAATTGCATTCATCCGGATGTTCTTCCTTCCGGCTTTTCATTTCAGGTGGCCTCTTTCCAAAATGGAAGGGGGAGGCATGAGGGGCTTTCACTGGGACTAGGCCTGCATAATGCCGCTGTGGCATTGCTGTGGTGGGATATTCATATCCCGGTTGGTGGCAGGCTCTTGCCCCTTCACCTATAAAAGTTCAAAAGATATGCCGTTGGTATTTGGGAAAAGCCTATATTTGCACACCCTGTTTTTTACCGTTATCAGTTTAAAAACTTATCGAATAGATATGAGTAAGATTCTAATCATTGATGATGAGGTACAAATCCGTACCCTTCTGACACGGATGATGGAGTTGGAGGGATATGACGTCTGTCAGGCTGGTGATTGCAGGGCTGCCCTGAAGCAACTGGAACTCCAAAATCCCGATGTAGTTTTGTGTGATGTGTTTCTGCCCGATGGAAATGGGGTAGACCTGGTGTTGGCTATCAAGAAGGCGGCACCCAATGTGGAAGTTATTCTGCTGACAGCGCACGGCAATATTCCCGATGGGGTGCAGGCCATCAAGAACGGTGCTTTCGACTACATCACCAAGGGAGACGATAATAACAAGATTATTCCTCTGATAAGCCGTGCTGTAGAGAAAGCGCGTATGAATGTGCGGTTGGAAAAACTGGAGAAGAAGGTGGGACAGACGTACTCTTTTGATTCTATCCTGGGAGAATCCAAAGTCCTGAAGGATGCTGTTTCATTAGCTCAGAAGGTGTCAGGGACTGATGTTCCTGTACTGTTGACTGGAGAAACGGGCACGGGTAAGGAGGTATTTGCCCAGGCCATCCACTACAGTAGTAAGCGTGCACGGCAGAATTTTGTAGCGGTTAACTGTTCTTCGTTCAGCAAGGAGTTGCTGGAAAGTGAAATGTTCGGTCATAAAGCCGGTTCGTTTACCGGCGCATTGAAGGATAAGAAGGGACTGTTCGAGGAAGCGAATAATGGGACTATTTTTTTGGATGAAATCGGTGAGATGGCGTTTGAACTGCAAGCCAAGTTGCTGCGTATTCTTGAAACCGGTGAGTATATTAAGATAGGTGATACGAAACCTACCCGTGTCAATGTCCGCATCATTGCCGCTACGAACCGCAACTTGTCCCAGGAGATTGTTGCCGGACGTTTCCGCGAGGATTTGTTTTATAGATTAAGCGTATTTCAGATACATCTGCCGCCATTGCGCGAACGTGCAGGTGATATCCGGCTGTTGGCGAAGGCTTTTATAAAGAGTTTTGCGGAACAGCTGGCGCGTCCGGTGGTTGAAATAGCTCCCGCATTTCTTGAAGCATTGGACTCCCAACCGTGGAAGGGAAATATTCGTGAATTACGTAACGTGATAGAACGCAGTATGATTGTTTGCGAGAGCGGATATCTGGACATTGCTGATTTGCCGTTTGATATTCAGAATGCCCATTATGAACACTCCAATGATTCAAGTCCCGGCAGTTTTGAACTTTCAGCTATGGAACGCCGGCACATTGCCCGTGTACTGGAGTATACAAAGGGGAATAAGACAGAAGCAGCCCGGTTATTGAAAATAGGTTTGACGACGTTGTATCGGAAGATTGAGGAATACAAGATCTCAGATCTATAATAGGGGGCTCAGTATACGACTGAGGTACCTTCGATATAGGACCGTGGCAAGATTATTCTTGAAACAGGCTTAGAAGCAGAAAGTGCCTATGGGCTAAAACATATCAAAACAGGTTGCACCTTTTCATTTTGAAAGGGTGCAACCTGTTTCTTTTTATACTTGTTTAGTATGTATTCTGTTGATAATTAATGGTGTATGGTATATGCGCTCTTTTTGGTACATATTTGGCACATTCCTGGCAGACAAAAATATGTAGTAACATTTTAAAAGGTAAAAACATGGGAATAACAGTATCATTTATTTTTTGCCTATTGAGCGGTTTGTTCGCCTTTTGGCTTTTCTGGAAATGCGTAGATTGGTTTGAGAAGATTTAAAAGAGAGAATTATGTACACAGCTTTATTTGTATTAGGTATTGTAATGTTCGGGTATCTGACTTATGTGCTGATAAGACCCGAAAAGTTTTAATGAATGGAGAGTGGAGAAATGAACACTGAAATTTTAGGTGTAGCCTTGCAGATTGTTCTGCTGATTGTGATATCCTATCCTCTGGGAAAGTATATTGCCAAGGTTTACAAAGGCGAAAAGACATGGTCGGATTTCATGAAGCCGGTCGAGAGATTGATTTATAAAGTGGCCGGAGTCAATCCGGAGGAAGAGATGAACTGGAAACAGTTCTTGAAAGCCCTGCTGATTCTGAATGCCTTTTGGTTTGTATGGGGCATGGTGCTACTCTGTACACAGCAGTGGTTGCCGTTAAATCCGGATGGAAACGCTAACCAGACACCGGATCTGGCATTCAATACATGTATCAGTTTTATGGTGAACTGTAATTTGCAGCATTATTCCGGTGAAAGCGGACTGACATATTTTACACAGTTGTTCGTCATTATGTTGTTCCAATTCATTACCGCCGCTACCGGTATGGCAGCTATGGCAGGTATCATGAAGGGTATGGCTGCTAAATCGACGAAGACTATCGGTAACTTCTGGAAGTTCTTGGTTTTGAGCTGTACACGTGTATTATTACCGCTTTCGTTGATTGTGGGCTTCATCCTCATTCTACAAGGTACTCCGATGGGATTTGATGGTAAGCTGGAAGTTCAGACGATGGAAGGACAAACCCAGTTGGTTTCACAAGGTCCTACGGCAGCGATTGTTCCTATCAAGCAATTGGGTACGAACGGTGGCGGTTACTTTGGATGTAACTCTTCACATCCGTTGGAAAATCCTACTTACTTGACAGATATTGCAGAATGTTGGTCTATCCTAATTATACCAATGTCTATGGTGATTGCACTCGGCTTTTACATCAAACGTAAGAAGATGGCTTACTCTATCTATAGCGTAATGCTTTTTGCTTTTCTTGTCGGTGTTTGCATCAATGTTTCGCAGGAGATGGGAGGTAATCCGCGCATTGATGAGATGGGAATTGCTCAAGACAATGGAGCAATGGAAGGTAAAGAAGTCCGTTTAGGGTCTGCTGCTACTGCTCTTTGGAGTATTGTGACTACAGTTACTTCCAATGGCTCTGTGAATGGTATGCATGATTCAACGATGCCTCTTTCCGGTATGATGGAAATGCTGAACATGCAGATTAATACGTGGTTTGGAGGTGTGGGTGTAGGTTTCATGAACTATTATACATTCATCATTATCGCCGTATTCATCAGTGGACTGATGGTGGGACGTACTCCGGAATTTCTCGGTAAGAAGGTAGAGGCGCGTGAAATGAAGATTGCTACCATTGTGGCACTGCTTCATCCGCTTATCATCTTGGGCGGTGTGGCACTTTCTTGCTTTTTGTTCGCTCATTATCCTGAATTTGTGGCAGGTGAAGGCGGCTGGTTGAATAATCCCAGTTTCCACGGACTGAGTGAGCAGCTTTATGAATATACTTCGGCTGCGGCCAATAATGGTTCTGGCTTCGAAGGATTGGGCGACAATACTTACTTCTGGAACTATACTACCGGCTGGACGCTGATTTTAGGACGTTTCCTGCCTATCGTAGGTCAGGTAGCCATTGCTGGTCTGTTGGCCGGAAAGAAATATGTTCCGGAGAGTGCCGGTACGCTGAAGACAGATACAGTAACTTTCGGTGTGATGACTTTTGCCGTTATCTTTATTGTGGCTGCCTTGTCATTCTTCCCGGCACATGCATTGAGTACGATTGCTGAACATTTCAGTTTGTAATAGTAGTTTGTAAAAAGTAATTTCATAGGTATGAAAGATAATAAATCAGCTTCTCTGTTTCAGAAGGAGCAAGTAATGGAAAGTTTGAAGCAATCATTCGTGAAGCTGAATCCACGGGTGATGATAAAGAATCCGATTATGTTTACGGTGGAAGTCGTAACAGTCGTCATGCTGATTGTCTGTTTCCTTTCATTGGGTACTTCGGAATATGGAGCATTCGGATATAATTTCTTGGTATTCGTCATCTTGTTTGTGACGTTGCTGTTTGCTAATTTTGCTGAAGCCATCGCTGAAGCGCGTGGTAAGGCCCAAGCTGACAGCTTGCGTAAAACCCGTGAAGAGACTCCGGCTAAAGTGCTGGTTGACGGTAAAATCCATACCGTTAGCAGTTCACGTTTGAAGAAAGGCGACTATTTTATTTGTGAAGCAGGAGATACGATTCCTGCCGACGGTGAGATTGTGGAAGGTTTGGCCTCCATTGACGAAAGTGCCATTACCGGTGAATCTGCTCCGGTTATCCGTGAGGCCGGTGGTGACAAGAGTTCCGTAACTGGTGGTACAAAAGTTCTTTCTGATAAAATCAAGGTATTGGTGACGCAGCAACCGGGTGAGAGCTTTCTTGACAAGATGATTGCTTTGGTAGAAGGCGCTACTCGCCAGAAGACTCCGAACGAAATAGCATTGACTATTCTTCTGGCTGGTTTCACTTTGGTATTCGTTATTGTATGTGTAACGTTGATTCCTATGGCTGATTATACGAATATTGACCATCCGGGAACTTATATCTCCATTGCAGCCATCATATCTTTGTTTGTCTGCTTGATACCGACTACTATCGGCGGACTGCTTTCTGCCATCGGCATTGCTGGGATGGACCGTGCTTTGCGCGCTAATGTAATTACAAAATCCGGTAAGGCGGTAGAAACAGCCGGTGACATTGATACCTTGTTGCTAGACAAGACTGGCACCATTACAATCGGTAACCGTAAAGCTACTAAGTTTCATTCGGCTTCGGGTGTTGACGAGAATTTGTTCGTAGAGGCTTGCTTGTTGTCCTCACTTTCTGACGAGACTCCGGAGGGTAAGTCTATCATTGAACTGGGACGTGAAAACGGTCATCGTATGCGTGATTTGAATACTACCGGTGCTCATATGATTAAGTTTACAGCCGAAACAAAATGTTCGGGTGTGGATTTGCAGGATGGTACTCAGATACGTAAAGGCGCATTCGACGCTATTCGCAAGATTGTGGAAAATGCCGGAAACAAGTTCCCGAAAGAGATTGAAGAGGTGATTGCTGTAATTACCAGCAACGGTGGAACTCCGCTGGTGGTATGTGTCAATCAGAAAGTTACTGGGGTAATTGAGTTGCAGGATATTATCAAACCGGGCATTCAGGAACGTTTTGAGCGTCTTCGCAGGATGGGTGTGAAAACTGTGATGGTGACCGGTGACAACCCTTTGACAGCCAAATATATTGCAGAGAAAGCTGGAGTAGATGATTTCATTGCTGAAGCCAAGCCGGAAGACAAGATGGAATATATCAAAAAAGAACAGCAGGCCGGTAAGCTGGTGGCTATGATGGGTGACGGTACAAACGACGCTCCCGCCCTTGCACAAGCTAATGTGGGGGTGGCAATGAACAGCGGTACGCAGGCAGCCAAAGAAGCTGGTAACATGGTGGACCTTGACAACGATCCGACGAAGCTGATTGAAATTGTGGAGATTGGCAAACAGTTGTTAATGACACGCGGTACGTTGACTACCTTCTCCATTGCGAACGACGTTGCCAAGTACTTTGCTATTATCCCTGCTTTGTTTATGGTAGCCATCCCTCAGTTGGCTCCTCTGAACATTATGGGACTGCATAGCCCTGAAACGGCCATTCTCTCGGCTGTCATATTCAACGCTATCATTATTCCTATCTTGATTCCGTTGGCTTTGAAAGGTGTTCAGTATAAGCCGATCGGTGCCAGTGCTCTACTTCGTCGCAATCTGTTGATTTATGGTGTGGGTGGCGTCATTGCTCCGTTTGTCGGCATCAAACTGATAGATATGATAGTTAGTCTGTTTTTTTAAAACTTGGATAAAATGAAAACTCTTTGGAAATCATTTAAAATAACAATTGCATTTTGCATATTTTTCTCTCTGTTCTATATCCTTGTCTTGTGGATATTTGCACAGTTCGCCGGTCCCAACAAGGGAAATGCAGAGGTGGCAACACTCAATGGTAAAGTGGTAGGTGCAGCCAATGTAGGCCAGATGTTTACGCAAGATATTTATTTCTGGGGACGCCCATCTGCGGGTAATTATACAGCCGATGCTTCGGGTGGTAGTAACAAGGGACCTACGAACGATGAATACCTGGCAGAAGTGGAAGCCCGTATCGATACTTTTCTGGTACATCATCCTTATCTGAGCCGCAAGGATGTGCCTGCTGAAATGGTAACCGCCAGTGGTTCCGGTCTAGACCCACATATCACACCTGCTTGTGCTTATGTACAAGTGAAGCGTGTGGCTCAGGCACGTGGCATGAACGAGGCTGAAGTGAAAGCCATTGTAGACAAGAACATCAGCAAACCCTTTTTGGGGGTGTTTGGTACGGAAACTGTCAATGTGCTGGAACTGAACATTGCATTAGAAGAAGCCGATCAGAATAAATAATTTTTTAGTTGTGTTTGTCATGTGTTATGGGCAGGAGCGGAAGTATTTCTGTTCAGGCAGCGAAAGACTGTCATTTTACAGGGGGAGCCGAAACTTCCTTCCTGCCTTTCAACGATTGATTAGTAATGGTAAATAAATAGTTGGATATGAAAAGTTTAAAAATATCAATTCTAGTTTTTGCGAGTATGGTAGCTGCTTGTTTTATGGGAACCGGCAAAGTGCAAGCTCAGGAATTTACAATACAAGGTGATTTAGTCAGTTCTTATGTTTGGCGCGGCTTTTACCAGACGGGAGTCAGTTTTCAGCCCACTTTGGGTTTTGGGGTCGGTGATTTTTCTTTGACGGCATGGGGCTCTACCGATTTTGACGGAGTTTCTTCAGGGGAAGGGGCTGCGGCTAAGGAGATTGATTTGACGGCTGCCTATGCTTTGGGAGAATCAGGTCTAACTTTTTCTGTTGCCAGCTTGTGGTGGGGCGGACAAGGAGCAAGAAAGTATTTTAATTTTAAGAGTCACGAAACAGCTCATCACTTTGAAGCGGGATTAGCCTATACATTGCCGGTTGAAAAGTTCCCTTTGTCAATCGCTTGGTACACTATGTTTGCCGGAGCTGACAAAGATGACAAAGGCAGGCAGAATTATTCTTCGTATGTTGAACTCAACTATCCGTTCAGTGTTAAGTCTGTAGATTTGAACCTGACTTGCGGATTTCTGCCTTATGAAGCTGGGGTAGGAGTATATGGCGTTCCTAACAGCGGGTTTGCCGTAACCAATGTGGCACTGAAAGGTATTACGGAAATCAAGATTACTGACAATTTCTCAATACCTGTATTTGCACAAGCCATTTGGAACCCTCGTATGGAAGATGCACATCTGGTATTCGGCTTTACTTTAAGGCCATGATTTATTTAGATATAACTTTAGAACTCATGAATTAGTGTTGGATGCCCGTGGCGGTCGTGATGATCGTTACGGGTTATATGGCATA
Organism: Bacteroides sp. AF20-13LB; assembly: GCF_003603065.1. Classification (NCBI taxonomy): domain Bacteria; kingdom Pseudomonadati; phylum Bacteroidota; class Bacteroidia; order Bacteroidales; family Bacteroidaceae; genus Bacteroides; species Bacteroides sp. AF20-13LB. The sequence continues at coordinate 30,382 of NZ_QTMH01000001.1, read as the reverse complement.
TATAAGACAAGTAAAAAAACAGAAGAAATGAGTAGGGAAGAAAGCGTACAGCATTTTCTTGATTTGATTAAAAAGTCGCGGCGTGGCAAGTTCAAAGTCTACATCGGCATGATTGCTGGTGTAGGTAAATCTTATCGTATGCTTCAGGAAGCACACGAGTTACTTGACAACGGAGTAGATGTGAAGATAGGCTATATAGAGACACACGGGCGTGCCGGTACGGATGCTATGTTGGAAGGATTGCCCGTTGTTCCTCGTCGTAAGATATTCTATAAAGGGAAAGAGCTGGAAGAAATGGATTTGGATGCCATTATCCAGATACACCCTGAGATAGTAGTGGTGGATGAACTGGCACATACCAATGTGGAAGGTAGCCGGAATGAGAAACGCTGGCAGGATGTGATGGATTTGCTTGATGAGGGTATCAATGTGATTTCTGCCGTTAACATCCAGCACATTGAGAGTGTCAATGAAGAAGTACAAGGCATCTCGGGTATTGAGGTGAAGGAACGTATTCCCGATAGCGTTTTGCAAGAGGCAGATGAGGTGGTGAATATTGACTTGACTGCGGAAGAATTGATAGCCCGTCTGAAAGCTGGAAAAATTTACAAGCCGGAAAAGGTCTCTACTGCCTTGAACAATTTCTTTAAAACGGAAAATATTCTCCAATTACGTGAACTGGCTTTAAAAGAGGTGGCTTTACGGGTGGAAAAGAAAGTGGAGAATGAAGTGGTTACCAGTGTGGGAGTCCGTCATGAGAGATTTCTGGCATGTATCAGCAGCAACGAGAAAACACCACGACGCATCATTCGTAAAGCTGCACGTCTGGCAACCCGCTACAATACTTCGTTTGTTGCCCTTTATGTGCAGACTCCCAGAGAAAGTACTGACCGCATCGGTCTGGCAAATCAAAGGTATTTATTGAACCACTTCAAATTGGTGACCGAACTGGGAGGGGAGGTCGTTCAGGTGCAATCGCCGGATGTGCTGGGAAGCATTGTTGATACTTGTAGGGAGAAACAGATAACAACTGTCTGCATGGGAAGTCCGTCACTTTCTTTTCCGAAATCATTGTTCATGATATTGAAATACCGAAAATTTGTGCGTGATTTGGCACAAGTAAACATAGATTTGATTATACTTGCATAATATTAATTCTTAGGAACATTATGAATATTCGTACAAAATTGATACTCAGTGTAGGGGTATTGGCTGGAATGATTATTTTGTTGGTTGCTCTTTCTGTGGTGAATCTACAGATACTGACGGCTACAGAGCCGGATAGTCCTGCTGCTGTACCGGGATTGCAACGTGCATTGCTCTGGATTTCTGTGATAGGTGGGGTATGTATTTTTGCCAGTATCATATTGTTGGTATGGCTTCCCCGTTCCATCAGCAAACCTATTCAAGAACTGACGCGTGGGATTCTTGAAATAGCGAACCATAATTATGAGAAACGTCTGGATATGAGTGGACGCGAGGAATTTCGTGAAGTGGCTGATAGTTTTAATCGGATGGCGGAACGACTGACGGAGTATCGCGCCAGTACGCTGAACGACATACTTTCTGCTAAGAAATTTCTTGAGGCTATTGTGAATAGTATTGATGAACCTATTATTGGTTTGAACCGTAATAGGGAAATTCTCTTTATCAATAATGAGGCTTTAACTGTGCTGAATTTAAAACGGGAAGAGGTAATTCGCCGTTCGGCTGAGGAGCTTTCTTTGAAGAATGATTTGCTCCGCCGTTTAGTTCGTGAATTGGTAAATCCGGGTGAAAAGAAAGAACCGTTGAAGATTTATGCAGACAATAAGGAGAGTTACTTTAAAGCTTCTTACATTACCATTATAAATGCAGAGGCTGATGATGACGAACCTCATAATCTTGGCGATGTGATTTTACTGAAAAATATTACAGAATTCAAAGAATTGGATAGTGCCAAGACTACTTTTATCTCGACTATTTCTCATGAACTGAAAACGCCTATATCCGCTATTCTGATGAGTCTGCAGTTGTTGGAGGACAAACGGGTAGGGGTGTTGAACGACGAGCAGGAGCAATTATCGAACAGCATTAAGGAAAATGCTGATCGCCTTCTTGGGATTACCGGAGAACTACTGAACATGACGCAGGTAGAAGCCGGTAAACTGCAGATGATGCCTAAAATAACAAAGCCCATTGAACTGATAGAGTATGCCATCAAGGCTAATCAGGTACAGGCTGATAAATTCGGCATTCAGATAGAAGTGGAGTATCCGGAAGAAAAAATGCCTAAATTGTTTGTCGATAGCGAAAAGATTGCTTGGGTACTCACCAATTTGTTGAGTAATGCTATCCGCTATTCCAAAGAGAACGGGAGGGTGGTTATCGGCGCCAAGCATGACGAGGATTTTGTGGAAATGTATGTGCAGGATTTTGGAAAAGGTATCGACCCGCGTTATCACCAGAGCATTTTTGACCGTTATTTCCGAGTGCCGGGCACTAAAGTGCAAGGTAGTGGCTTAGGACTTTCCATTTCGAAAGACTTTGTGGAAGCGCATGGCGGTACACTGACTGTTCAGAGTGAGCTGGGTAAGGGGAGCCGCTTCGTTATCCGGTTGAAAGCGTAACGTTTTCTATTTTTTGCGGTACTGTTGCGGAGACATGCCTGTTTGTTTCTTGAAAAATGTACCAAAATAAGAAGCATTGGGAAAATTGAAGAAATCGGCGATTTCCTGGATATTTTTCTGGGTGTTCTTGAGTAGTGAGATGCTTTTGCGGATGATGGATTTGAATATCAGTTCCTGCACGGTGAATCCGCAGACGGACTTGGATAGTGCAGAGAGGTATTTGGGTGATAAGCAGAGTTTGTCTGCATAAAACTCTACACCGCGTTCTTCCGTGTAGTGCGCATCTATCAACTGAATCAGCCGGATAAAAATTTCATGTTTGTGGCCAACCGTTGTTTTAAGGTTCATCAGTTTACGGTTGTAAATGGAACAGATGCGGTATGTGAGTCCCAGCAGAAGCAGCCTTTGTTCGTTGTCGTTGAAGGTGTTGTTGTCTAAGTGCAGGGTATTGTCCAGTAAGGACATGTATTTCAGGACTTCTTCTTCGTCTCCGGTGTTCCATACGTAACATGGTTCGGTCCGGAGCTGCATGTATAGGTACATGGTTGCCACTGAATTGCCTATGATGTCCCTTATCGGTTCTATCTGGTAAATGAATATGAATAGTTGCAGGTCTTCCGATTCGCTCAGCACTTGGAAGAGGGAATCTTCCGGAATGAAAACTGTTTCGCCTGCCTGGGCCGAGAATACCTTCATGTTGAGCGAAAAGGTGAAGTTGCCCTGGCGGCAGACCATCAGTCCTGCTCCATTAATCATGAAAGGTTTCTTCAAGGAGGCAGGGAAGGAGCAGAGCATACCTTCTGAACTACAAATGTTTTCTCCGTTGGACAATGCGCGGTCCAAGTGGGATAAACGTTCTTGTTGAGTATCCATAACAGACAAAATTACAGGTTGTACCGAAAATTGTCTGCTAAGTTAGTAATTTTCGTTTAGGATACCGCACGACAAGCACAAATATCATGCAAATCAGGCAGGCATAGAGTGTCCATCCTGCCATTTCCTTTACAGCAGAGAGGGTGGCCTGCACCTGGATGCGTCCTTTGGTGGATATGGCAGCCATGTTGATTGCTTCTTGTTTGCTTTTTCCCTGATATTGCATGCCTTGTACGGTTTGGGTAAACGAGGCGGACGCTTCGGGGTGCAACATGTCTACATTCTGTGCATAGCGGGTGACGTAGTGCTGCTGGCGTTCTTGCAGCACATTCGTATAGAGTGCGGCTCCGATGCAGGGAGCCAATACCATGCGTACGGTAATCATGGTACATATCCAGGAAGAAAGATATTTGTAAGGCATGCGTTGGGTGGCGTAGGTTGGAATCAGCGAATAGAGGAACATCATACCTGTGGAACGGATGATGACCGGATACTTCATCCGTTCGTACAGTCCTGCACCTTGTACCTCGAAATACATGAACATGGCGGAAAGCCCCAATAGAAGGAAACCTGCGGCAAAGAGATATTTGAAGTGTACACCTTTCACGCTGAGCCAGATGGTGGCAATGCCGCCGATGAAGTAGCCCAGCATGGACCAGTTGCCCAAGGTGGCGTTCTGGAAGTTGTCCAGTTTCATGCCTATACCCGTGAATACATTGACAAACATGGTGCTGGAATTCAGTACCATTAACAGAAAATAGAATAGGAAACCCATACGGATGGTACGCAGTTTGAATACATCGAGCTGATAGTAAGGATTGCGTTGGGTAGACTCGATGTAGAGGAATGTGCCACCGGCGATGATGGCGCAGACTGTGGCCCATTGTATGGTTGGGTCATCGTACCAGTCGAGCACTTTGCCATAAGTAAGCACGTAGGTAATGCAGGCCAGTGTGATGCAGAAGATGGAGGCATTGCCGAACTGCTTGAAGTTGATGGGGAAACGGCGCGTGGTATATTTATGATAAGGCATGGTGATGAAGGTGATGAGGATGCAGAGCAACAGCAGGCCCATCATGAAGTAGTGTATGTACTGCCATTCGTACTCAAAGGCGAGCCAGGCAGTGAGCGAGGTGCCCAATTGTCCCAGTATCATGAAGAACAGGTAGATGGCGGGTTGTGCCGCGCTCCGTTCGATGTCCAGCTTGTCCCAGCCTTCGTCGGTTGTGGGCTCGTTGCCGGGTGTAATCTTGTCATACGCCTCGATATGCCCAGCATACTTTATGAGGGTGAAGAGGTTGACCATCATCAGCACCATTCGTAGGAATCCCATAAAGATGCTGCATAGTGCCAGCAGGAAAACGCTGTCTGTCTTGGCACAGATATAGCTGAAGATGTACATCAGCGAAAAACCTGCCAGACACATCATTTTCTGCCTGCGTATCACTACCAGCCTATACAGAAAGGGGCAGAATGCCGCCATGCCGATGGAAGTGGCGAAGCTGGCAAACTGGATATGCTCGGAAATGATGCCGAGTCCGCTCATCATTTCGGTGCTTGCCACCGAGTAGGTACCGCCCACGGTCAGTATCGGCAAAAAGAATACGAATAGGATGATGATACCTACCGGTTTAGGTACCCAGTTGTAGAAGGGATAGTTCTTGGAATATGAGGGCATGGGGATAAGGGTTAAGGGGTTAGGGATTAAGGGTTAAAGATTAAGGATTAGGGGGTAAGGATTAAGGAGTTGGTTGCCTTAATCCCTAACCTCTAATCCTTAATCCCTATTTTTTTGTTTTCGCTTTGACTATTACCATCATACCGGCGGCAAGGCTACTGTTGTCTTCTTTAGACAAATCGGTAAAGTCGATGCGGACTGGGATGCGTTGCTGTATCTTCACGAAGTTGCCGGCAGAATTATCCGTGGGCACTAGGGAATATTTGGAGCCGGTGGCTCCGGAGATGGCAGTGATTTTTCCTTTGAATTCTTTGTCGCTGATGGCATCGACGGTAATGACTACTTCTTGTCCCAAGTGCAGATTCTCAATCTGGGTTTCCTTGTAGTTGGCTATAATCCACTTTTGTGTGTCAGGCAGAATGTAGGTGATGGTTTGTCCGGCAGTGATGAATTGTCCTTCTTCAAGGGTACGCCGCCCCAATTTCCCATCACAAGGAGCTACTACTACGGTGTAGGAGAGATTCAGTCGTGCCATTTCGAGTGCGGCTGTTGCCCGTTGTATGGCAGCTTCGGTATTTTCACGGCGATGTGACACTTCGTTCACACCCGACAAGGCAGCTTTCTGTTGTCGTTTCACGGCTTCCAACTTCTTGTGGGTAGCTGCATATTCGGTTTCTATCTGTTCCAATTGAATGGGGGTGGCAGCGTTTCTCTTCACCAGATTCTGGTATCGTTGGCGGTCTTTCTCCAGCTTGGTAAGGCGGATTTCTATCTCTGCTATGGAGGCGTCGTAGACAGAGGCTGTAGTTTGCGTGGTTTGTAGTGTGGCACCAATGACTGTGGCACCGGCTTGTGCATCCTTGAGTGCAGCTTCAGCTTCCATGACTCTGATTTTATATTCCCGGTCGTCCAATATAAGTAAGGTATCTCCTTTGTGTACTTCTTGGTGTTCTGTGAAACAAATTTTCTTGATATATCCTGATGCGCGCAGATTGACGGGAGATATGTATTGTTCAATCTGTGCATCATTACTGGTTTCCGTCCGTTTGTAGTTCAAAAAGAGGCAGACCACTTGAATAATTCCCCAGATAAGGATAGCTATTCCTAATAGGCTGACAACGATTTGCCAACGGCGAAGCTTCTTCAATTTCCGTGCTTTTTCTTGGTGGGTACTTGCGGTGTTATTGTTCTCTTTTGTTTCCATATTTTCTATATTATATTGTTTACTTATTATATATACATCCGTCCTTGAATACGGGCTCTATTCATCTTCCTCTTTAATGAATTGAGGGGCTCAACGTCTCCAGCTGTCCCGTCAGCTTCAGCAAAGTCAGATTGGTTATCCGGTAATTGTAGTGGGCACTGATATAGTTGTTTTGGGCTTCGCTCATCCGCATTTCGTCCTGCAATACTTCGGTCATTGAGGCGATTCCTTCCCGATAACGGTCCATGGTGACGGTATATACATCTTCGGCAAGCAGATAATTGTCCTTCTGCTTCTTAAAGTTACGTTGGCTGTTCATCAGGTCATTGGTGGCATTCAGATATTGTGTCTGAAGATTTTTTCGGGTATTCTCTTGGGCGAGCTTGATGTTCTCTATGTCAATGGTTGCCTTGCGCATCTTGTAGCGTTTGTCCAGTCCGTCGAAAATGGGAATACGCAAGGAGAGTCCCACTCCATAGGAGCGATACCAATGGTTGGAAGGGCCGGAATGGAACCAATGGTAAGCTTTGTCCGTATAGGCAGAGAACATCCAGCTTCCCGTCAAGCTCAAGGAGGGGATGTAACCGTTGCTGACTATTGTTTTTTGTTGCTCTGCGAGTTGTTTCTGTGATTGCAGCAGCTGTAGTTCATATAGTGTTTCAGATAGCCCGGTGAGTGCTGCGGGCGTAATCATTTCTGTATTCACCGGTACCAGTGCTATATTTTCTTCTGCCGGATAGTCGATGATGTATTTCAGTAGGTTCAGTTGCTGTTCCATCATGGCTTGTGCGTTGTCGTGTTGCACCTTGAGGTTCTCCAGGTTGATGTTGACGCGTTTCACATCTACTTCCATAGCCATACCGTTGTCATAGAAGGCCTGAGTGATATCTCTCAACTCTTCCAGGCGAGTGATGTTGGCTTTTATCAAAATAATCTGTTCAGCTGTAACCTGTCCTAGGTAGTACATTTGACTAATTTGAAGGATGAGGTCTTCTCTTGCCTTTTCATAAGAAAGACGATTCATCTCATCCATGGTTTTAGCTATGGACAGAGTGGTGTAGAGTGTTTGGTTATAAAGTGGTATCTGCAGCTGTAATCCGAAGTTGGCGTTGTATTGTAAGGTTTGGGTTACATTGTAGGGATTGCCGTACGCTGAGCCGTCAGTGACGGATACGGGTGGATCGATGTTGTCGTTATAGTTGGCAAAACCATTGATTTGGGGCAGCAGTTTGGCTCGATTCTCAGAGATGCCGTATTTCCCTTTTTGTATTTCCTTCCGTTTGCTTTGCAAGGACAAGTTGTTTTCGATACCTATTTTGAGGCAGTCCTCCAAGGTTAGGGTATCTTGTGCTCTTGTACCTAGTGCAAGCAGACACAGAAAGGAAAATGTGAACAGTTGTCTTTTCATAATAGTCACTTGATATTTGCACACAAAGTTAGTGGCTTAAAATGCAAGAGGACTATCCATATATCAACTGTTTGTATTCATATTTTCCTTTTTACTATAATTTGAAAACAAACCATAGTAAAAAACGAGTATTAAAAACAAAAAAGACCGCCAAGAGTGGAAGCCTCCTAACAGTCTAAATCTTCTTTGTAGCGGGACCCGGGATTGAACCGGAGACCTCATGATTATGAATCATGCGCTCTAACCAGCTGAGCTATCCCGCCATCATTTCTCGATTGCGGGTGCAAAGATATAGCTTTTATTTAAATTGCCAAAACTTTTATGGATATTTTCTGCTTTTTCTTTTGCTGATAGGGTGCTGAAGTGGTTTGCAGTACTTTTTATTAAAAGTCTTTGTATAACATTATCAATGAATTAGGGGTGTATGGAAAGGGAGGTATAAATAAATTTGATGATTTATTTTCTGTAATTAGAAAAAAGTATTTATCTTGGCTGGCGCAATAAAAAGCAGAATAGACTATGGAAAGAAAGAAAATACATTTGGAATATCTCTTGAATGCGACTTCTAAAAGTATTCTTTGGGCAGCGATAAGTACCCCTACTGGTTTGGAGGGCTGGTTTGCTGATAGGGTTCAGTCAGACGATAAAACAGTAACCTTTTTTTGGGGAAAAACAGAAAAACGTGATGCCGAGATTATTGCCGTGCGGGCGTATTCATTCATCCGCTTCCGCTGGCTGGACGATGAGAACGAGCGAGAATACTTTGAACTGAAGATGACAAACAATGAGTTGACCAATGATTTCGTATTGGAGATAACAGACTTTGCCGATATAGACGAGGTGGGTGATTCGCGTGAATTATGGGAATCGCAAGTGGATACTTTGCGAAGAACTTGTGGTTTTTAGTTAACTTTAGATTAAAAATTTCCCGTACTCCCTTTTTTTGTACTACTTTTGTGCTCTCATTGCATGAAACGAGTAAAATGCTGCGCATAAAAAAGTTAGATATATTTGTTTTGAAGAGCTTTTGCATGCTCTTTATGGGTACTTTCTTCATCTGCCTCTTCATCTTTATGATGCAGTTTTTATGGAGGTATGTGGACGAAATGGTAGGAAAAGGATTGGAGATGACTGTCCTTGCACAGTTTTTCTTTTATTCTGCGCTTTCGTTGGTACCTGCGTCGTTGCCGCTGGCTATTCTGCTGGCTGCCCTTATCACCTTTGGAAATTTCGGAGAACGTTTTGAATTACTTGCCATGAAGGCAGCCGGTATTTCTTTATTGAAAATCATGCGGCCCCTGATTATCTTTATTTGTTTCATCTGTTGTGTCTCTTTCTATTTCCAAAATGTCATAGGACCAAAAGCCCAAACAAAATTATGGACTTTGCTTATTTCCATGAAGCAGAAATCTCCCGAAGTGGATATTCCTGAAGGTGTGTTCTACGATGAAATAGATGGTTATAATCTGTATGTGAAGCATAAGAACCGCAAAACTGGTATGCTGTATGACGTACTGATATATAATTTTGAGAAAGGTTTTGAGAATGCTCAAATTATCAAGTCTGATTCGGGACGTCTGGAGATGACGGCTGACAAACAGCATTTATATTTGCATTTATACAGTGGTGAGCAGTTTGAGAATTTGAAATCGCAGAACATGAACCAAAGGAATGTGCCTTACCGGCGTGAGACATTCCGCGAAAAGCATGCAATCATTGAGTTCAATTCGGATTTTAATATGGTGGATGCAGGTATCATGAGTAATCAGTCCAACAGTAAGGATATGAGAATGCTGCAGGCGGATATTGATTCCATGAAATTGCAGAATGACAGTGTGGGACGTGGTTATTATAAAGAAGCTATGGCAGGAACTTATAAGGTGACAGCCAGCTTGTCTAAAGAGGATACATTGAAGATTGAAAAGGCCTATTTAGGTGAGTACAATGTAGACAGCCTCTACAATGTGGCTACACTGATGCAGAAACAGAAGGTTATATCCACGGCCGTCAGCCGTGCAGAGAGTGCGGGGAGTGACTGGAGTTTTAAGAGCTTTAATATATCGCAGACTGAAAGCAGCCTTCGACGGCACATGACTTCCTGGCATGAGAAACTGACTCTTTCTCTGGCATGTCTCATCTTCTTCTTTATTGGTGCGCCACTCGGAGGAATTATCCGTAAAGGAGGCTTGGGAATGCCGGTGGTGGTTTCTGTATTGATTTTTATTATCTATTACATCATCAACAATACGGGGTATAAGATGGCCCGTGACGGACAGTGGGTTGTCTGGATGGGTATGTGGACCAGTACTGCTGTCTTGGCTCCATTGGGTGCGTTCTTGACATATAAATCCAACAATGATTCAGTGGTATTGAATGCTGATGCTTATATAAATTGGTTCAAGAAGGTTGTGGGTATTCGCAGTGTACGCCATCTGTTCCGTAAGGAAGTAATCATCCATGATCCTGATTATACACGTATTCCGGAAGAGCTGAAGGCTTTGTCCGTAGACTGTCGTGAATATGCTGATAGAAAGGGGTTGAAACGTGCTCCCAATTACTTTAAATTGTGGATGACTGATAGCCAGGATGAGGCAGTGGAAGATATTAACGAACGTTTGGAGAGTCTGATAGATGAGATGTCGAATACAAGATCCGTTACTTTGTTGACAGCGCTGAACACCTATCCGGTCATCCCCATCCATGCGCATGTCCGTCCGTTCCGCAATTATTGGTTAAACTTGCTCTGCGGTATTGTTTTCCCGATAGGCTTGTTCTTTTATTTCCGTATCTGGGCATTCCGTATCCGTCTGAATAAGGATATGGAGCGGATTATCAAGACAAATGAAGATGTGATTGGAATCATAGAAAGAGATCAGAATAAATAAAAACAAAATAGATTATGGAAAATGTAAAGTTGAATACGATAGAAGAGGCCATTGAAGACTTCAAAGCCGGTAACTTTGTGATTGTTGTGGATGATGAGGACCGTGAGAATGAGGGTGATTTGATAATTGCAGCTGAAAAGATTACACCGGAGAAAGTAAACTTTATGTTGAAGCATGCCCGTGGTGTACTTTGTGCTCCAATTACAGTTTCGCGTTGCAAGGAACTGGATTTGCCGCATCAGGTATCGGATAATACTTCTGTATTGGGTACTCCCTTTACGGTGACTATTGACAAGTTGGAAGGTTGCAGTACCGGGGTTTCTGCGGCAGACCGCGCTGCTACTATCCAGGCGTTGGCCGATCCGGCTTCTACTCCGGCCACTTTCGGGCGTCCTGGCCACATTAATCCATTGTATGCCCAGGAGAAAGGTGTGTTGCGCCGTGCCGGACATACGGAGGCTACTATTGATATGGCACGTTTGGCTGGACTTTATCCGGCGGGAGCCCTTATGGAAATAATGAATGAGGATGGTACAATGGCCCGTTTGCCCGAATTGCGCAGAATGGCAGATGAATTTGGCTTGAAATTGATTTCTATCCGTGACTTGATTGCCTACCGTTTGAAGCAGGAGTCTATTGTAGAAAAAGGAGTGGAAGTGGATATGCCTACAGACCACGGTCATTTCCGTTTGATTCCTTTCCGCCAGAAGTCGAACGGTTTGGAACATGTAGCTTTGTTCAAGGGTACTTGGGAATTGGATGAACCGATTCTGGTGCGTGTACATTCTTCTTGTGCCACTGGTGATATATTCAATTCCAAACGCTGTGATTGTGGCGAGCAGCTGCATAAGGCAATGGAGATGATAGAGAAAGCCGGTAAGGGGGTAGTTGTATATCTGAATCAGGAAGGTCGCGGCATTGGCCTGATGGAAAAAATGAAAGCATATAAATTGCAGGAAGAAGGCATGGATACTGTGGATGCTAATATTTGCCTGGGACATCTGGCAGACGAGCGTGATTATGGTGTGGGTGCCCAGATTCTTCGTGAGATAGGAGTGCACAAAATGCGGCTGATGACCAATAATCCCGTGAAACGTGTGGGCTTGGAGGCTTACGGTTTGGAAATAACGGAGAACGTAGCTATTGAGACTACTCCGAATCCATACAACGAGCGTTATCTCCGTACCAAGAAAGAACGTATGGGACATACACTTCATTTCAATAAGTAACTGTCTTTTTGTTTTCTTATATCAAAGAAAATCGCTTATTTTGCAACCGGATTTGCGTAACAATCATTAAATAGTAACAAAATGAACCAATTATCAGATCGTTTAAACAGTTTGTCGCCTTCTGCGACACTGGCTATGTCTCAAAAGAGCGCAGAGCTGAAGGCTCAAGGCGTAGACGTAATTAACCTGAGTGTGGGAGAACCGGACTTCAATACTCCCGACCACATTAAAGAGGCTGCGAAAAAGGCGATAGACGATAACTTTTCTCGCTATTCTCCAGTGCCGGGTTATCCTGCCTTACGTAATGCAATTGTAGAGAAGTTGAAGAAGGAAAACGGTCTGGAATATACCGCCGCACAAATTTCTTGCGCCAATGGTGCCAAGCAGTCGGTTTGCAATGCAATCCTGGTATTGGTAAATCCGGGTGACGAAGTAATTGTACCTGCTCCCTATTGGGTCAGTTATCCGGAAATGGTAAAGTTGGCTGAGGGTACGCCGGTTATCGTACCTGCCGGTATCGACCAGGACTTTAAGATAACACCTGCACAGCTGGAGGCTGCCATCACCCCGAAGACAAAGGCGCTGATTCTTTGCTCTCCCTCTAACCCTACGGGTTCGGTGTACAGCAAGGAGGAGTTGGCAGGCCTGGCCGCAGTATTGGCAAAGTATCCGCAGGTTGTTGTGATTGCCGATGAGATTTACGAACATATCAACTATATCGGCAAGCATCAGAGCATAGCACAATTCCCCGAAATGAAAGAGCGTACGGTCATTGTGAATGGTGTTTCCAAAGCATATGCAATGACTGGTTGGCGTATCGGTTTCATTGCAGGTCCGGAATGGCTTGTGAAGGCTTGCAATAAATTGCAGGGACAGTATACTTCCGGTCCTTGTTCTGTATCTCAGAAGGCTGCTGAGGCTGCTTATACGGGTACACAAGTTCCGGTGGAGGAAATGCGCAAGGCTTTCGAGCGTCGTCGTGATTTGATTGTAAAGTTGGCCAAGGAAGTTCCGGGTTTCGAGGTGAATGTACCGGAAGGTGCTTTCTATCTGTTCCCTAAATGCGATTCATTCTTCGGTAAATCTGCCGGAGAACGTAAAATCAATGATTCAGATGATTTGGCCATGTATTTGTTGGAAGTGGCTCATGTGGCTTGCGTAGGTGGTGCTTCTTTCGGAGCTCCTGAATGCATTCGTATGAGTTATGCAACCAGCGATGAAAATATAGTTGAAGCTATCCGTCGTATAAAAGAAGCACTGGCTAATCTGAAGTGATTCTAACTTCTTCTACAAACTTATTTTAGCAAGACATCTGTCATGCTGTCACGAGCAGTTCGTTTCATCAAAGCGGACTGTTCGTTTTGTTATGACGAACACTTTGTTTTGTTATGACGAACACTTTGTTTTGTTATGACGAACACTTTGTTTTGTTATGACGAACACTTTGTTTCATTATAGCGAACACTCTGTTCCATACAGTATAAACACTTTGTTTTATATTATACGAACATTTTGTTTTCTACTATATGAACACTTTGTTTTATACTTATGGAACAAAGTGTTCATGTCTGTGAACTAACGTATTATCCGTATATAGAAAATAACAATGAGGGGGGTGAAGGTACTGAATCTCACGTGGGATATAAAAAAGCGCAGGCAGTTTATCTACCCACGCTTTTGTTTTTGATACTGGGATTGTATTATTCTCCCGGATGAATTGCTTCAGAAGGACAAACATCTGCACAAGTACCACACTCTGTGCAAGTCTCAGGGTCGATATGATAGATATCACCTTCAGAGATAGCGCCAACCGGACACTCGTCGATACAAGTTCCGCAAGCAATACAATCGTCACTAATTACGTAAGCCATTTTCTTTTAGATTTAAATTATTATTAGTACTAATTCGTTTGGCAAAAATAGTGGTTTTCTTTATTACTTGCTATCAATCTTGATTAAAAACGTATAATTTGTATGTCGTCTAAATAAGGAGTCGAGAAAGCGACACAGCATACCGCAGAGACTGAAAAATGTTCGTTTTTGAATTTCGTAAACGAATTGCTCTGATACTATTGGCTTTAGCTGGAGCTTAAGCCGATTTTCAACTTTTAAGAAAGAGTCGGATAGGTAAAAGTAATCACTGCGATTTCTCCTTCTTCGACATTCTCGGTTTGATAGGTACCTTTGAAATGTTCAAAGAACAACTGGTTGATTTTCTGTTGCACTGATACTTTTTGAGAGGCAAACCTGGAATCGGCTATAGGACTGTTCTCTATCCGGCATGCGATGATGTGTTTGTCCGGATGGTTGACCAAGAACATGCTGACTTTGCGTGTTTCTTTGCAGTCGTTCGGATAAAGCAGCATACTTGTCACTATTTGTGTAAGGCGGTTGACGTCGGTATGGATACGTACATCTCCTACCTCCACTTGTAGTTCCAGGAGGATACGGCCTTCACTGCGCATTTGTATTAGACAACCTAGTTCGTTGCACCATTCTTTTACATTACAATCCTGCAATTGAAATTTCATCATATTCGCTTCCAGGCGTGAGAGGTCCAATACGTCGTTTACCAGTTGGATAAGCTCACCCGAATTGGCTTGGATAATACAGGAATACTCTTTTCGCTCTTCTTCATCCAGCTCGTTGTCGGTGGAAAGCAGTTGGGAGAAACCGACTACATTGTTCAGTGGGATACGGATATTATAACTCATATTGGCAAGGAAACGGCTTTTTATTTCGTTGGCTTCTTCGGCAATAATTGCCAATTTACGCATTTCCTTCTCATCTTGTTGCAGCCGCTTCCTGCTTCTATACATATGTAGGTTGAAAAGTAACAAGGCTATAATGATGATGATGGAGGTAACGAGACAGATACGGTGAAAAGTGGCTTGCCGCTGTTCTTTTTGGAAAAGCAGTTGGTCCATATTATATAGGCTTTGTATCTGTTCTATCTGTGAGGTGGAGAATACTGTATATAACGAATCTTTTGCCTTGGTTATTTGTTTATAGACAGGAAGTGCGTCGTCCGGAAACCCCATCTTTACTAATATATCCGCTTTCTGAAGTCCATAAATCATGGCATCATCCAGTGAAATAGGGGTTACAAGTTCAATGGCGTCTTCTAAATAAACCAAAGCTTTGTCGTATTCTTTTGTCAGTTGGTAATATTCGGCATATGCTGCCAAACGTATCAACCGATAAGGAAGAAATGAAGATGTACTGAGATGCCGCTCTGCTTTCTGCAAATATTCCCATGCTTCCGCAGGACGTTGAAGGCGGGTATAGTAAAGGGCGTATTGTAAATCTATGAGCAGATACAAATTGGTATAGCCGTTTGTCAGTACGGTGGTGCCTTCTTCCTGCAATCTGTTTTTTGCATTGTTGAGTTCCTCCAGATACCGGAACATGTTGTCATTGTCATGCAGATATGAGTAAGCCAGTACCGCTTTTGTCAATAAATCAATCTGAGTGGCAAGGGAGGAATCCGGACTTGTCAGTTCAAAAGCCTTGTTTAGGTAGGTGATTCCTTCTTTGTAACGTAAGGTATTGAAATATCCAGTCATCAGGCATAGGCATGCTTCGCGCATACCGTCATGGTTGCCAAGACTTTGAGCCTTGTCGTACATGTCTTGTGCTTGTTTGAGGGCTAATTCAATCTTCTGGCTGATGACATAGAATTCTATCATCATCTTTTTGCCTCTGAAGTAATGACGGTAGTAGTTGTGCTCTTCAGACAACTGTTCGAGCCTCTTCAGCCATTGTTCTGCATGTTTTTGGTCCAGTAGGTTGTAGTAATAAATAATGTGCGCATATATGGCCGCACTCTGGTAAAGTATATTTTTCTGGGCGATGGCCTCTTCCAGTAATTTGTTCTCGTAATAGATGAATGTCGGTGACAGTTGGTCAAGCAGTGCTATCTGATATAGGGTTTCCAATCTGGTGGTATCGGCTGGGGAGGCAAGATATATACGTAGCAGGCTATCCTTGGCTTCTGTCCGTCGCACATCTGCGTGTGCGGACGGTAACAGCCAGCATAAGGCAATGAGCAATGTAAATATCTGTTTCATTTCTTATTCTCCTTTCTGCCTTTCTGGCTTATGGGATGGGTGAAGCAGAAGCGTGAGCCTTCGGCATACTCTGAATCAATCCATATTTGTCCGCCGATATGCTCTATGATAAGTTGGCATATGGAGAGTCCCAACCCACTGCCTTGAGCATTCTCATTCAGCTTTTCAAAACGTTGGAAAATGTTGGCTTGCTTGTCTTTGGGAATGCCGCAACCGGTATCTGTTACGGTGAATAGTACGGTATCGTCCGTTTCTTTTTCCAGCTTTAGGACAATGCTGCCTTGTGGGGTAAATTTGGTAGCATTTATCAGTAGGTTAATCAGGACTTGCTGCAGGCGTGAGTCGTCAGTCTCGATGGGCATTTCTTCCAGCTCGGTGGTGAATGTGAGTTCAGCTTGTGTCTGTTTCACTTTATTCACGGTATCTATCACGTTTCTGCAGATGCTTACGGCATCATGTAGTGCAATACAGAATTGCAGTTTGCCGAATTCAAGACTCGATAGATCTATCACGTCGTTAATAAGCTTCAGCAATAGTTCTGAGTTCTGTTGGATAACTTCATTGCATTGACGGCGTGTCTCATCGTCCAGTCCCTCTTCCGTCAATAGGGATGAAAAGCCCGATAATGCATTGAGTGGGGTACGGATTTCGTGGCTCATGTTCGAGAGGAACACGCTTTTTGCACGCATGGCATTTTCGGCATTTATCCGTGATGTTGCCAGTTTTTGGGTGGAGAGTTTCACCTTTTCCCGTTGCCTTTTGAGTAGGATGGCAAGTAGAACAAATAACGTTACTAATGCCATCGTTCCTACCAATATGCTGGTTATGATTTTATTGTATTCGTTATTGCTGGCCGTCTCTGCCTTATCTACCTGGTATTTTGCCTTTATCGTATTGATTTGCCGGATATAGCTTTGTGAAGCGAGTGTATCTATAGGAGGATACAATTCCTGGTAGATTCGGCAGGCTTCCATGGCCATGCCTTGTATTTTACAGAGATAGATTTTTTCCAGCGAAGTCCAGCGGTAATACGTGGAGCGCTTATTACCGGAGTATTCTGCTTGCAATTTGGAGTAGATGTCCAGAGCTTGTTTCCAGTATTGTTTGTCCCAATTTCCCATGGCTCTATAGTAGGCGGCAGTGGTATAATCCAAGTGAAACCGATAGAACTTCTCTGGGTGCAGTTGGTAAATGGAGTCCATTTTGTGGAGCCAGATGTTTGCTTCATCAAGATAGTCTTGTGAGAGGTGTCCATGGGAAATGGCAAAATTCGTCTTTTCGATGCAGAAAAAGAAGTCTGTCGGGTAGTCAGGCTCCTGATATAATATTTTCTCCAGCTCTTCCAGGATTTTTTCCGCTTCTTCCAGACGTCCTTTCCGTTGCAGAACGTTGGACATTTTTAAAAGAAGCTGTGTCCTATATGGATGCTGGTCTGAAATGTTGGATAGTTCAGTCAAAGCATCCTGGTATGATTCCAGGGCTTTATCCCCCATGTTGGCTATTGTATTATAGGCGTCTCCGATGGCTTGGTTGGCCACTACCATACCAAATTGGTAGTCTGTTGCTTTAGCTTCTTCGTACATAAGTTGTGCCCGGTTCGTTGCTAAGCTGATATCGCCGCGCAATGTATAGGCATTGGCCAATTGAAGTTGTAATAGAAAATATGTTGTTCTATCTTCATTTGATTGTAGGATGGGAAGAAGTTGCTCACTCCACGCAATGACACTGTCTATGGATATAGAGTCATCATAGAGAACTTGTCTTTTGACCAATGATTGCAGAATACTCTGCTTTTCTTGATTGGCTATTGTATGTGCTGATAAGACAGAAGTATACAGTATCTGCCCCAATAGCATCCATATAATTGTTTTTGTTCTCAAATGTTTGTTTGCCTCTTTTGTTTATTATTGGCAAAAATAAATATAAATGAATAAATAAAAAATTAAATAGATGTTTTTTTATCCTTTATACTCAATTTGTTAGCAACTTTATGCAGGCGATTGGAAGGGATTAATAGAGTTCCAAACCAAACTCTTCTTTTAGTTGTAATAGTGCACTGTTCTTTTGTGCCATCATTTGGAATTTTTCAACGCGTCCATAGGCACGTACCTTTTCAGTAGGAGCACTAATCCGGACAGTCATGGTGACTTTGCGGTTCTTTAGCCGGGTACGTAGGTAATTTTGCAGAGTGGGTATCATGCCGGTAAATTCCTTGGCAACGATTTCATTGTCTACCACAGCCTCAAAAGTTGTGTCATTTATTAAAGTGATGCGCATGTTCTGCATGCGCTTGGCTATGGCTACTTGCTCCTTGGGCATACGTCCGGCATACTCCTGCCAGTAATAGTTCAAATCCCTTTCATTGAAGATGTAGTCTTCTTCCGGTTGTGCTGCTTGGTGGGCGGCAGTAGGGTTAGATGAAGGGTTTCTTTGTTCCTCTTCTATATGGGGGCGTTTGATGGAGACCCCTAATCCGGACATTTTCATGACCGGAATTTTTTTCTCTTCTCTCCCTTGCGCCATTAATACGGCAGCAGGTGTGGCATGTGGAGTTGTTGCATTACTATGCTGCGTGGCAGCAGGTTGGGGAGTGCTGTTTGTCTGTACTGCCGGCTGTACGGTTTGTTGGGGCATGGCAGCAGTGGCCTGTGGCTGCTGAGCGGCGGCAGGCTGCGTGAATATGGGTTTTATAGCTTGTTTAGGGCTGCGCCCATTGGCACCGTCGTCCTCCTCGGCGGTCAGTTGTGCCACTTGTATCAGAGTGAGCTCTACCAGTAGCCGTTTGTTTTTACTGGCACGGTAGTTCAGGTCACAATCGTTGCAGAGCTTCATGGCACGGTAAAGAAAAGGGAGGGGGCATTGCTGTGCTTGTGCTTGGTAACGTTCGCGGATGCTTGCGCCCACTTCAAGCAACGGCAGTGTCGCCGGGTCTTTGCTGACAAGCAAGTCGCGCAGGTGGGATGAAAGTCCGGTGATGAAGTGGCTGCCGTCGAAGCCTTTGTTGAGCACATCATTCAGTAATAGCAACGCGTCACTGATTTTGTTCTCAAGAAAGAATCCGGTTAGTTTGAAGTAGTATTCATAGTCCAGCACATTGAGGTTTTCAATCACGCTCTTATAGGTGATGTGTCCTCCGGTGAAGCTTACCACCTGGTCGAAGATGGATAGTGCGTCGCGCATACCGCCGTCTGCTTTGAGGGCAATGACATTCAACGCTTCCGGTTCAGCAGTGATACCTTCTTTGGAGGCGACATATGCGAGGTGTGCTACGGTATCTTCCACACCAATCCGGCTGAAATCATATATTTGGCAGCGTGAAAGGATGGTGGGCAATATCTTGTGCTTCTCGGTAGTGGCAAGGATGAATATGGCATGGCGTGGAGGCTCTTCCAGTGTTTTCAGGAAAGCATTGAAAGCCGAGGCGGACAGCATATGTACCTCGTCAATGATATATACTTTGTATTTGCCTATCTGAGGTGGAATGCGTACCTGCTCCACCAATTGGCGGATGTCATCCACAGAGTTGTTTGAGGCGGCATCCAGCTCATGGATATTGTAGGAGCGCTGCTCATTGAAGGCAGTGCAGGATTCACATTGGTTGCATGCCTCGCCGTCTGCTGTGGGGCTCATGCAGTTGATTGTTTTAGCAAAGATACGGGCACAAGTTGTTTTTCCCACGCCTCTTGGACCGCAAAAAAGATAGGCATGCGCCAATTTTCCGGTGGCAATGGCGTTCTTCAAGGTAGTGGTCAGTGCACGTTGGCCTACCACAGACTCAAAGGTCGAGGGACGATATTTCCGTGCAGATACGATATAGTTTTCCATATTCGGGATATTCTTTGCTTTTTGTGCAAATGTACACAAAAAAAAGAAATCTTTCGGTTATTCCTCTTATCTTTGTGACGTGAAGTTATATGATGGACAAGCTCCATCATGAATGATAAATTGCTAAATAGTAGATAACGAGATGGATAAACTTGCTTCTCTTTGGTCTTTTGTCCGCAAGCATAAATATTTGATTACGCTTGCGTTGTTTGCTGTAATTATCGGGTTCCTGGATGAGAACAGTGTTGTACGCCGTTTGGGTTACGCCCGGGAAGAAAGCCGTCTGCGCGATGAAATAGAAAAGTACCGCAAGGAATACGAGGAGAATACCGAACGGCTCAATGAGCTTGCCGTCGACTCCGGTGCCATCGAACGGATTGCCCGTGAGAAGTATCTGATGAAAAAGCCCAATGAGGATATTTATGTATTTGAAGAAGATATAGAAGAATGAAACAACTGATACCTGCCCTTTTCGCAGTAGGGGCCGTGATGCTCTTGGCAGGAGCTGCCGTTTATATCACGGGCTGGCCTCTTTCACCTTATATATATACTATCGGCGCTACGATGGTTGCTTTGGCCCAAATTAATTCTCCGTCCAAATGTAAAAGTCCCACTGTCAAACGCCTGCGCCGACAGCAAATATTCGGTGCGCTTTTGCTGGTGCTTACGGGGGCATTCATGCTCTTTACAAGGGGCAATGAATGGATTGTGTCTCTGACGATAGCCGCCATTCTTGAGCTTTACACTTCGATACGTATTCCACAAGAAGAGGCGAAAGAAGGTTTAAGCTAAATCCGGAACATATATTCTGCATAAACAAGAGGGGCTGAACTCTTTTATAGAGCCAGCCCCTTTCTCATTTAGTTAATCTTCTGCGTTATCCGTCTATCTTTCTACCTTTTCTACTGTCAGAACTGCCGAAGAGACACCTGCCGTTACGTCAACTGTGAACCGGTAAGCGACACCGTTTTCCAGGCTTTTGCCTTCTACGAGGCCCAAGTTGCCGGCATCACGTCCGTTGGTACCGTCACCTATAAATACTAAGTCACTGGTGGTAGACAAGGCATCGTTTTTATATTCACCTCCCCAACCTTGCTGGTGGAAGAACTTGAAGTTGATGTCATCAGATTTGATTTGCTCTCCCGCTACTACTGTTACCTGATACTTCTTCGCTTCAATCTGTGACATACAGAGTCCTTTCTCTGTGGTCCAACCTACGGCATTGGTCGCTACGGAAGGTTTACCGATACCGTCACCGATAATCCAAAGGGCGCCGGTTCCGTCATCGTTCAGAGTGGCGGTGCTTGTTCCGTTCATTTTCAATACTTCCAGATAATTCAGGGCCAGGTTGGCAATGACGCGATAAGTTCCATCGATGGGCAGGAACTTCAGCGAACCGTCTTCATTCTTTTCGAAGAAGTCGGGGTCTATCCAATATTGGTCGAAGTTGGGAATGTCTGCAGTGATGTTGTCCCCTTGCTTCAGATTGAGGTCGATGCTGTAATGGTCATCATCCACCATCTCCATTTCAGAACCGTTCAGCAGTAGTTTCACGAAAGGAGCGGCTGCATAAGTCAACGTATTGAAGGAGATGGAATATTCTCCAGCTGACAGATTGGAGAAGGTAATTTCACTGGAGGTACCTTGTGTAATGGCACCGTTGCTCCATCCGAAGTTGATTTCATTCCCGTTGGCGCCTACTTTAGGAGCTTTGATGTAACCTTTCACTTTTTGTGCAAATTCACCGGTCACGCTATACTGATTGGCTGCGACTTTTTCCATGCGGTATTCTTGGTCTCCGGAAATCAGAGTTAGGTAGGGGAAGTCCGGACGACTCAGCGCCACGTCATAGCTTTTTTCTGTAATTGTGAAATTGATGTTCTGCAGAATGAACTTCAATGTAGCTGTTCCGTTGGGAATATTTGCCAGATAGGGAACATATATTTTCCCGGTATAGTCTTGACCGTTTACTTTTGTACGGATTATAGTCTCTGACACCATTTCGTCGCTGAAGTATAACCGCGCTTTTAACGTGGAAAGGGGTACATCTGCGTCCGATGCCTTGATTGTAAAAGGCAGACTGTCTCCGAACAAGGCTGAAGAAGGTTCTGCCTGAAAGTCCATTGTCGGGTTGCCGGGAACCGGATCGTCATCGCTGCAAGCATTCAGCATGGCTATGCCTGCCAATGCCATTAGATAGTATTTTAAGCTTTTCATTATAATCTTCTGTTTAAATTATTAGTTTTATTTTTTCCAACGGTAAGAAACGACTGCTTTGGCCGGAACTTCGTAGGAAAAGTAGTGTGTGCCGTCGCTTACGGTGATTCGCTTGGCATCTGCATTGTTGTTTGCCAATACGAATGCATAGGTACCGTCCGTATTCTCGAAGGCGGAGTAGGTGATTCCGTTGGCTGTGTAACCGGTCGTTCCGATACGTACAGCTCCCGGTTTCACGACTGAAGACATGTGCCCGATAAGGTAATAATGGGAATTACGGACAATTTTAGAATAGTTTGTATTGTCAATATCCACTGCACCGTAGCAGGTCTTGCAAGAACCGTCTGAAGGGCTTACCGGTCCCAGGTCACTGTCTAACATCAGGTTCCACACAATGGCACCGCGGCACCAGTTGTTGGCTGTCCCCAATGCTATTTCTTCCATATCGTTAAGCAGACGTGCTTCTAAATCGCGGCCGGAGTTCCAGGTGCCGATAGACGTTTCTGTGAAAAGCAATTCCTTGTTGGGGTAAAGCTTATGGATGTTCAGCAGTTCGGAACGGTTGCCGCCATAATTGTGGTAGGCAGCACCTGCAATGTACTGTGAGGCTTCCGCATCATCATAAATCTTGGTGGGGTAACTTTTTTGATCGGCCAGATTGTCGTAGTTATAGTTATGGTCGAAAACATAAATCTTTGTAGTAACTCCGGCTTCTTTGAAGGCAGGGCCCAGGCCGGTCTTGATGAAGTCACGGGCTTCTTCCCATCCCATGAACAAGGATGCTGAGTTACCGTGGTTCAGCGGTTCGTTCTGCGGAGTCACAGCGTGGATTTTGATGCCTTCCTTTTCGAAAGCTTGTATCCATTTTACGAAATAGTCGCCATACGTTCTGTAATATTCGGGGTTCAAGTGTCCGCTGGTCCATGAGTCAAAGGGTACACGTTCCTCCAGGCTTTTCACTTTCATCCACTTCGGACATGTCCAGGGAGCGGCAATTATTTTGACGGCAGGATTGATTGCCAGAATTTCCTTCAATATAGGAATCACATATTTGGTGTCTTCCATCGGAAGGGCAAAGTGCTCAAGCCCCTTTTCGTCACAGCAAGTGAATTCACTGAATGAGAAGTCGGAACAACCGATGGCAATACGTACATAGCTGAAGCCATAGCCTTCTTTGTCCGAGAATGTTTCAGTCAGAAACTTCGTGCGGTTCTCTTGTGTCATCTGCATCAGGTTGTAACCGGTAGAGCCGGTGATGGCTGCACCGAAACCGTCCATTTCCTGATAGCGGGTGGCAGGGTCAAGTGTCACGGTAGAAGGTGACATGTTGCTTCCGGTGCCGAAGGCCAGCCCGGACTTTGTCAAATCATAAGTACGACTGGTGTTCGTTACATAGAGGGTAACATCCTTTGCCTCTTCCGTGGGTTGGTCTGGCTTGGGTTCCGGTGTAGGGGTGATGTTACTGTCATTGTCATTGCCGCAGGCTGCCAGTATGGTGAAGCAGCCTAATGCGGTAGTGAATATATTTCTTAAATTCATATTCAATTGATTTTTATATTACTCATTAGTATTAATAGCCCGGGTTCTGTATCAGATTTTCGTTCTGGTCGATGGCTCCTTGGGGAATAGCCAGCAGATAGGAGTTCTCATTGAACAGATTTTCTTGTGCATGGCGGCCGCTGTCTTTGGCGTAAACGGCGTTCATCACTTCTTCTACCTTATTGAGGCGGCAAAGGTCGTACCAGCGCTGTCCTTCAAAGGCAAGCTCCATGCGGCGTTCGTCCATATAAGCTTGGAGCAATGCTTCTTTACTGCTGCGGGTGCTTTGTGGAAGTTTGCCCAGTCCGGCGCGGTTGCGGATGCGGTCGATGATGTCGGCTGCACCGTTCAGGTCGGGAGCCTCTCCCATAATTTTTGCTTCGGCTTTGAGGAGCAGGATATCGGCATATCGCAGATAGATAATGCTGTTGAACGCAGAGCGGCATTTGTACATGAAGGCATAATGGTCTGCCGGATAATAGTTGCTCCATCCGCAGTCATACCATACAACAGATTCATTGTAACGTTTCGTGTCTCCTTGCTCTTCATAGAGGCGGATAAGGTCACGGGAAGGGGTAATCCATTTGGCCCAGGTGAAACTTTCATCCCAGTTGCTCAAGTTACGGCCGAACATCCAAGTACACCAGTTGCCGGAGCCGGGAGGAAAGTGGGCTTCGAGAATTGCCTCCTTGGTATTGCGTACCCGGCAGTCTTTTTTTTCCGTATCATACGCCCAAAGGTCGCTGAAGTCTTCCACGAGGTCGAAGCCGTCGGCAGCAAGTTCATCGGCATATTTGATAACCTTTGCATAATCGCGCAGAGGTTTTTCTGCATAGACCTTGGCAAGCATGGCACGTGCCACCGATTTGGTAAGTATGCTCTTGTCTGATGTGTCGTTTGTCGGTGTGTTGGGGTTTTCCACTGCTTCAGTCAGGTCTTTCTCTATTTGGGCGTAAGCCTCTTCAGCCGTATTCTGTGGAGGAAAATAGGTCGGGTACATTTCTTCTACGTTGTCTTCGGTAATGTCACCGCCCACGGTAGTGATGACCGGGAAGTTACCCCATAAGCGTACCATATCGAACATGACCATGGCACGGAATATCTTGGCTTGTGACTGATACTTGCCGCGTTCACTTTCACTGAGTGCCTTGAGCTGGTCACAGCCCACGATGATGCGGTTGGCAACGGCAATGTCGCCTAAGAAACGGTCCCAGTCACGTTTTAGTACAGAATTAGAGCCTTCAATGGAGTTGGTTTCGTAAGGCACCACTTCGGCCCCCGTTGTTCCGGCGTAGGCATTATCGGAATGAGCGTCACCGATAAGCAGTTTGTCGACATACCAGTGCTCCTGCCGGTCACGAAATTTTTTGTGAAGGGTTACCATTGAAGTTTCCACGTCTTGCACACTGTTGAAAATAGGCTTTTCATCAGTTTTGTTCACTCCTTCCGTTACATCCGAGTAGGTGTCTACCGGATTATAGTCCAAGTCACATGAGGTTGCGGTCATTGCCAACAATACACCGCAAGCTATACTTTTATATATATGGTTTAGTTTCATAAGTTATTTCTTCCTTTTTTAGAATTCAACATTGATACCGAAAACGAATGATTTGCTCTGCGGGTAAGTTCCATAGTCGATGCCCTGTACAGAACCGCTGTTGCCATATTGGTTCACTTCGGGGTCCATACCTGAATAGCTGGTCCAGGTCAGCAAGTTGCTGGCGGTAAAGTAAGGCTGTACGCGGCTGATACCCCATTTCTTGAACTGGCGGCAACGGATGTTGTAAGAGAGTGAAATGTCTTTGACACGCAGGTAGCTGCCGTCTTCTACAAAATAAGTGGAGTTCTTGATGTTGAAGTTGGCTTTCGGGACATTCGTAATCTGTCCGGGGATTCTCCAGCGTTTCAATACTTCCGTTGACTGGTTTTTGCCGTCGTACATGCCTTCGGTTTCCATACGGGACACATTGAAGATGTCGTTTCCGTAGCTTCCCTGGATGAAGATGCTCAGGCTGAGGTCTTTCCATGTAAAGGTGTTTGTCAATCCGTAGATGAAGTCGGGGTTCGGGTCGCCGATATAGGTACGGTCGGAAGTGGAAATCTTGCCGTCTTCGTTAAGGTCGCGATAGATCAGGTTACCGGTTTCAGGGTCTACGCCGTCGCTGATGTAACCGTAGAAACCACCCAAAGGACGTCCGGGCTCATTGCGTACGATATTCTCTTTCACCACCTCGGCACTGCTTGCTGCGGTATAGATTTTCTGCAATGACAGCTTGGTCAGCTTGTTCTTATTGAAAGAAATGTTGAAGTCTGTATCCCAGGAAAACTCGCCGGTCAGGTTGTGGGAGTTGATGGCGAACTCGAATCCCTTGTTGGTCATCTCGCCTTCGTTACGGGTGATGCTGGTGGTTGCTGCCGCACCCGCAGGCAGACTTACGTTCATCAACATGTCTGTGGTTTTCTTGTAATAGTAGTCCATGCTGAAGGTCAGTCTGTTGTTCAGTACGGTCAGGTCAAGGCCGATGTTGGTCTGGCTGGTGGTTTCCCATTTCAGGTCACTTGTTCTCAGGTTGGCCTGGCTGATGCCGGGAACAGCATGGTCGTTGCCCTCTTCGAACCACGGTATGCGGTTGATGTTGTAGCGTTGCAGATACGAGTAATCGCCTATGCCGCTTTGGTTACCGGTCTGTCCCCAGCCGCCACGGAGTTTCAGGTCATCAATCCAAGTGATGTCTTTCATGAATTTTTCCGATGAAATGCGCCAGGCAGCCGAGAAGGACGGGAAAATGCCCCAACGATGGTCGGGATGCAGTTTGGACGAACCGTCGGCACGCATGTTCATGGTAAGCATGTACTTGCTGTCATAATTGTAGGACACGCGGGCGAAATAGGAAGAGATAGCCCACTGTGAAGCTCCTGTTCCGGTACCGTCCCATGAAATTTTATTGGCGGCATTCAGAGTCTGTATCTTATCGTCCCGGAAGTGTGAGCCGTTTATCCAGCTGTTGGTATAGTCCGATTTGGTATAGGAAGAACCTGCCATGACGTCGATACCATGTTTCTTGATGTTGGTGTTGTAAGTCAATATATTGTCGAAAACCAATACGGTATTCATGTTTCGGTTGTCGGAAGCTGTACCGAAGCTGTTGCGTCCGTCGGTGGTCGATATTGGATCGAGGAATGTGGTGCTTACACCGTTACGGCGGTCCAGGGCTACGGATGATTTCAACTTCAGGTTGGGCAGAAAGCTGATGGTAGCGGCTCCGGATGCGATGAGGCGGTTCTCCTTGTTCTTGTTGTTTTTCTGGCGGGCCAGGTTTTCCATCGGGTTCATGATATTTACCCCGTAGAAGTTCTTATTGTATTGATTCGGCTTTTCAGGGTCCCAAATAGGAGCATAGGTCGGTGTGTTGATAACCGAGAGGACTACACCGCCACGGTTGGCACCCGTACCGGAAATGATGCCGGTGTTTCCGATATTGTCGGAGTAGGAGATATTGGCACTTACGTTCAGCCAACTGCGTATCTGGTTGTCAATGTTGGCACGGAAGCTATATCGTTTGAAGTACGTGCCTTCCAAAATGCCTTTTTCATTCAGATAACCGGCAGAGAGGAAGTATTTCATCTTTTCGTTTCCGTTAGATACGGACACCTGGTAGTTTTGGGTCTGTCCGGTTTTGTAAACTTCATCAAACCAGTCTGTCTGGTCTGTTAGACCTTCAAGGGCAGCGGGGTTGACAGCCCCGATTTCTTCCTGTAACTCACGGTATTGTTCTGTATTCAGGGCATCCATGCTCTTGGCTACTTTCGTCATACCATATTGTACGTTCAGTGCCACTTTGGCATTGCCTTCTGCTCCGGCTTTGGTCGTAATCAGTACCACACCGTTGGCTGCACGCGAACCATAGATGGCTGCCGATGAGGCATCCTTTAGGATAGAGAGACTTTCAATGTCGTTGGGAGAGAGAAAGTTGATGTTGTCCACGGGCACACCGTCCACTACGTAGAGCGGGTCGTTGCTGCCGTTGAATGAGGTGGTACCACGTACGCGGATGCTCATGCCTCCGCCCGGTTCACCGCTGGGTTGCATAACCGACACGCCGGCTGCTTTGCCTTGCAGGGCTTGGGCTGCCGATACAATGGGGCGTTGGTCCAAATCCTTTGTAGAAACCGTGGATACGGCTGTGGTTACGTCTTTACGCTTCACACTTCCATAACCGATAACTACCACTTCGTCCAGCAGTTCGTTATCTTCCTGCAATGTGATATTCATGTTGGTGGTTGCTTTTACCTCTATCGTTTTGTAGCCGATGAAGGATATTACCAGTGTGGCATTCTGTCCTACACTCAGGGAAAACTCCCCGTCCAGATTGGTAACAACACCGTTGGCGGTACCCTTTTCCAATACGGATGCGCCAATGACCTCCAGGCCTGCAGCATCTGTTACTTTACCCGTAGCTGTCAATCGTTGGGCAAATGCATTTGTTGACATTAGCAGTACGAGTAATGTCAAAAGGAGCTTGTAACTCCGCGTAAGAAGATTTCTTGTAATCATTCTCATAGTACTTTAATTGAAAGATTTAATTTATTATTAGAAAAGTATGTCCTAATAGAGATTGGTGGTTTTCCATAGTACACTTTTCTTTCTGTGCTGCAAAGATAGCGGACAACCCTATTCGTCCGATAGGCAGGTAATATGGAGAAGTAAGTCTGTGTGAAATGTAAATATCAGATATATAATAAGTTGTATTCTTGCTGATTACTGTGTAAAGTAAAGGTCGGCCACTATGGAAGGAGGTCTGTATATACTGTTTTGTCGCTTTGAGCGGTCGAAATATCTCTTAAATTTCATGTACTTTTTAGGGTGGAGGTAGTTTATGTTTAGATAGATTAATTTATCTTTGTGCTCTCAGCCTTATATAGATAATAGAAATGAAAAGAAAAATCATAGCTTTACTATTTTTGCTGATGGGGTGTACCTTTCTGAATGCGGCACCTTACAGTGAAAAGATAAAAGAACTGCTGGTGCGTCTTGATTCTCTGATTGCGCAAAAAAACACGTTTGCTATGCTTAAAGAGGCGAAGATTGCCCAGTTGCACAAGTTGCGAAAGGATGTGCGTACTTTGGAGGAGAGATATTGGCTGAATAAAAATCTTTATGATGAGTATTGTGTCTATAATGCCGATTCTGCAATGAATTATGTGGCAGGCAATTTGGACATAGTTTATAAGCAGAATGATAAATACCGGCAGATGGAGTGGAAGATAAAAAAGTCTTTTCTGTTGGCTGCCACCGGTCTGTTGAAAGAAGCCCAGGATGAGTTGGACGGAGTCTCGGGCGGTTCGCTCCCCAAAGAATTGTTAGTGGACTATTACGGACAAATGTTGTATCTGTATTCGCATTTCAATCAGTATACCGGTAGTGAAATGGGTACTTTGCATGAACATTATGCACAGTTGGAGCGTGTTTACAAGGACTCTTTGAATATGGTTCTTACCCCTGAAGACCCCTTGTTCTTGTGGTATAAAGGGCAGGTAGTACAAGGTACGGACAGTATGTATGTTTTTAAAGAACGTTTGCAGAAGGGAATTCTTAATTCTGCATTCGACACTCGGCGCGATGCCATGAATGCTTACGTGCTGGCCTGCTTTTATCGCGAGTCCGATGAGCAGGAAAATTATCTGACTTACCTGATATATTCTGCTATGGCCGATGTACGTATCTCCAATAAAGATATTGCTTCGTTGGAAGAGCTGGCGGGGGTACTTTTTAGTTTGGGTGATATTGACCATGCTTATGTCTACATGAGTTACTGCTTGCAGAATGCCTTGGCATATCGGAACCGGGTGAGGGTAGTGGGCATCTCTGCGGTGCAGGACACCATTCATCAGATCTATCAGGAACGTAATCAGAGGCAAGAAGCGCGGTTACGTATGTATTTGGTACTGGTCAGTGTCTTGTCTTTGATATCCTTGTTTGCCTTCCTATATATATACAAGCAGATGAAGCGGTTGAAGCAGTCGCGCCAACAGCTGAATGAGGCAAACAACCGCTTGAATAAGCATGTGGAAGAGCTTTCGAAAATGCACGGACAAGTGGCAGAAACGAATGTACAGCTTACTTCTTTGAATGAACAGTTGAGGGATACCAATAATCAGCTTCGTGAATCCAACTATGTGAAGGAGGAATACATAGGTTATGTCTTTTCCATTTGTTCCAATTATATCAGTAAGCTGGATGAGTATCGGAAAAATATCAATCGTAAGCTTAAGGCAAACCAGTTGGAGGATGTGAAAGCATTAACCGATACTCATTCTATGGCACAGAATGAGTTGAAAGAGTTCTATCATAACTTTGATGCTATCTTCTTGCACATTTATCCGGATTTTGTAAGTGACTTCAATGCCTTGCTCCATCCTGACGAGCAGATTGTGCTAAAAGATGGTGAGTTACTGAATACGGAATTGCGCATTTATGCTTTGGTGCGTTTAGGTATCACTGATAGTGTGAAGATTGCCGAATTCTTGCATTATTCACCTCAGACCGTTTATAATAATCGTTTGAAAACACGTAATAAGGCTATCATTCCTCGGGAAGAGTTTGCTGCCGTTGTGCGTTCTTTGGGTAGGGCACAGAAGTGGATTTGATAAAGGCTTCTACTGATTGTCGCAGTATGGTGCGTAGATGACACCTAAGAGTTAGGAAAAAAACTGCGATGTACTACCTTGTTTTTCTCTAAAAACTAATCTTTCCACAGCAATGTTCTTTTCTTACCACAGCTGTGGAAAGAAAGAAACATATCTGTAGTGAGAAAAGTTGTTCAGTAGTTCTCGTTTAGTATCCGG